>CAUSCE010000014.1:0-65033 GCA_963530215.1 uncultured Campylobacter sp. | reverse complement strand
GATCATAGCCGCGGTAGCGATAGCGCCGATTTTTGCAGCGCTGTGGATAGCGCAGTTAGCGATGGATATATTATGGACGGTAGCGGCTGCTGCGAGCGCGGCGGCGATAGCCGTAATCTGCTTTGCGGAGCGCAAGCTTGCGAAAAAATAGAGGCCAAAAGCGCAAGCCAAGATCAGGTAAAGATAAAAATCGAGGATCTAGAAAACATGAATAAGCTAAAAGCTGTCAGAGAGCTAAAAAACTGCCCAAAAGGCATGAGTAAGACTATGTGGGGGCAAGGAGTAGCGAAAAAGTACGGAGTTAGCCTAAAGACGCTTTACGCATGGGCGAAACTAAACAAAAAAGAGGACGTAGAGATAGAAGACGATGAGTTAAGCATTGATTTTAGGGCTAGTTTTAAGAGTTCTAGCTTTGAAATGAAGGCTTTAGAGTGGGCAGTTGGGTTTATGCTGCACAACCCTTTGAGCTCTAAAAGGTTCGTTTATGAAAAGCTTGAAATTTATGCAAAAGAGAACGACCTAAACATAGGTTCTTATCAAAGTTTTGCGAGATTAACGGCGAGTAGCGAAATAAAAGCCATGCTGCTTCGTGCAACCGCCGGAGATAGAGGGGTGAGAAACGAGATAGCCTCTCATATCATCAGGGATCTAAACTGCTACGAGAGTATGGAGCTAGTTTGCGGCGATCAGATAGTATTTGATTTTGATGCTATCGGCCCCGACGGAGAGGTGCTAAATCCAAACGCTTACGTATGGATAGATATGGGAAGCGGAGCCATCATAGGTATAGACGTGACGTTTGGCAAATATAACCGCCTAAGCGTAGGAAGAAGCCTAAAAAGCGCGCTAAGATTTGGCATGGCGGACGCCATATACACCGATAACGGCAAGCCAGAGCTAAGTAACTACATCGAGCAGGTAAGGAGTCAGCTAAGCGGCATAAAATTTAGAGACTTCGACGATCTTGCGCCAAACATGATACACAAAAAAGCAAAGCCGGGAAACTCGCGCGCAAAACCTATCGAAAATATCTTTAACCACGTTCAAAGACGTATGAGCGAGATAGTGTTTTTCGAGCAAGGTGGAGCTAGTTATCACAAAGATAAACGAGACGATAAAAAAGAGATCATCAAAAAATATATGAAGGAAAATCCTTTAAATTACCAGGATTTCATTAGTTATTTCGAGCAAGGGATCAGGTGGTGGAACGAGCACTATAACGAAAGTCGCAAGATCCATCCTATGAAAAGCTTCCTTGAAAAGTTAGAAGCTAAACCAAAGGCGGTATTCGACGAGACGACGCTTGATTTTATATTTAGCGAGCGCCGCGCCATCAAGGTAAAAAATAGCGGCGTAACGCTAACGATAATGGGGCAAAAACGCACCTATAGCCATCCGAAACTTTGCAAATTTAACGGCGAAAACGTAGAAGTTCGCATAAACGAGAACGACTACGAGAGAGTAAATATCGTGGATATGGATAGCCATAGAGCGCTATGCGAGGCAAATATCATAGATAGAATCGATCCTAGAGACCACGAAAAAGTAAAAGCGCAAATCGCTAAAAATGAAGCCGTAACCAAGGCTGTAAGAGCAGCGTTTGGATATTACTTTGATCTATACAAGAGAGCTAACGCCATGAACGCATATACGAGCGTCGCGCACGAAACCAAAGTAAAAAATGAGAAAACTAGAAAAATAAGCAAAAAAATAGCGATGAGCAATGAAGAGTTGCTTAACGCTATGTAAAAGGAGAATTTATGGGTATCAGTTTAAAAGAAAAATTCGAGCTTTGCCAAGCTTACGGCGAAACGCTAGAAACGATAGGCAAAGCCATAGGCAAAGGCGGGGGAACAGTAAGTGGCGTTATCAACGGTAAATACGCTTCGTCTAAGGCCGAGCTTTACGAGACGGCGATCGAGGCGTATTTGGATAGGGTTTTGGCGGCAAACGCCGAAAAAAAAGAGGCTAAGACGCCTAAAAGCGAAGTTTGGCTAAGCACGGCGCAAGAAAAGATAAGAGATAGGATTTTTAAAATGAATGGCTCTAATCTTAGTTTTTTCGAGCTAATTTTAGGCGAAAGCGGCATGGGAAAGACCTTTTTACTAGAAATGACGGCGCACGAGCTTGACGGAGTATACGTAAAAGCTCGCAAAAGCCTAAGCGCAAGCGCATTTATGAGCCTACTTTTGCGAACTATCGGCGAAAAACCGAGCGGAAACATGGACGATAAATTCGAGCACTTTTGCGAGGCTATAACACAGAGCGAAAAAAGGCTAATAATCGTGGATGAAGCCGATTTGTTCGTAAAGGACAACGACTTAACGTTTGAAAAAAAATTTGAGCTTTTAAGAGAAATCTACGAATACGGTAAACGCTACAAACTAGGCATAGCGGTCATAGCAGTAGGTCTTGGGGTGCTTAAAAAACGCATAGATAAGCTCGGCGGCTATTTGCAAAGCAGGCTTACTTATTCTCCAGAGATGGTTTTAAGCAGGGACGAGCTCATAAAAATCGGTCAAATGAACGGAATAGAGGGAGAGATAGCGGAGTTTTTAGCCGAAGGCGACAATGCAAGGCTATATGAAAAAACGTCGCTAAATTTGGCTTTGGGATACGAAGCTAAAGTGGCGGCCAATCTAGTATATCAAACAAGGAGAGCGTGATGGCGATAAATTTTCTTAAAAATGACGTAGCGGAGCGAACGCAAGCGGCGGGGCTAGTTAGGCTGGTGAGAGAATTTGAAGAGAAAGGATTTGAAATGAGAGTAAGTGCTAAAGGTGAACTATGGGGCATAAGGCGCGCAAGCATGATAAAGGGCCAAAAGGCCGACTACTCAAAGAGCATGTTCAAGCTAGTAGGCAAATATATTATAAGAACCGCTGACGGCAAAGTGATCGATACGGCAGCTTAAATTTGATTTTTCGGGAGCTCTGCGGAGCTTCCTATAAAGTCAAATTTTAAGAAAGGAGAATAGATGAAAACAGCGAGATTAGTGTTTGTTTCTACTCCCTACGCCAGTATCGAGTGCAAAGATCGGGACAGAAACTACTACGCTAAGCAAATAGCGCAGCAGGCTTGCGCTATCGTCAGAGCTAACGGCTACGAGCCTATCTCGCCCGTACTTGCGTGGATGGATATATATAGCGAGCTTGAGCGTGAAAGAGTAATGAAAAACTGCGAAGAACTGCTTAGAGTGTGCAGCTACTACTACAGCCATCCGTGCAAGTGGAGCGACAAGAGTAAGGGCATGGCACAAGAGGCGGCATGGGTTAAAGAATACGGCCTAAGTGAGCTTAAATTTAGTTTGTTCGAGTGATAGGCCTAATAAAAATTTTTAACGAGGAGTAAAAGATGCAAATAAATAGTTTTAGCGACGTAGACGTCGCTTTAAAAAGACTATGCGAAGTAAGCGTAGGTATAGAAAAAATTAACGGCGAAGTAACGCTTGAGTGTAACCGTATAAAAGAAGCTAGAAAGAGCGAAGTTGAAAGATTGGAAAGCGAAAAGAGCTACATCGAGCAGCAAATCACACTATTTTGTGAGGACAATAAGGCTGAATTTGCCGAAAAACGCTCAAAAGAATTTACCTTCGGCGAGATAGGATACCGCATAAGCAAGAGCGTAAGAATACCTAATGTAAAAGCCAAGCTTGAAAGTTTGTTAAGCTCAATAAAGGCATTTGGATTAGGTAAAGAGTGCATTATATATGAAGAAAAGCCTAACAAGGAAGCACTTGCGGAGTTAAAAGACGAGGATCTAGTAAAACTTGGTCTTAAAAGAGTAGTGAAAGATAATTTTAGGATAGTGCCTAAGATAGAGAGCCTGGAGATAGGAAAATGAACGAGATAAAGAGCTATTTTCAAATCTATTGGAGTGAATATAAAAAGTTAAAAGATAGCAAAAATAGGCTTTTACCTAGGTTTGTAAGACGAGAAAAATTAAAAATTTGTGTTAAAGGGCTTTAAGCCCTTTAAAGAGCGTTTTAAACTATTTTTAACGCTCTTTAAAAGGTTTAATTTTAAGGAAAATAATTGAGAATTCTAAATTTATTCGCAGGTCTTGGCGGAAACCGAAGACTGTGGGATAACGTAACTGACATAAGAGTAACGGCCGTCGAGCTTGACGAAGCCGTAGCGCACGCTTACGCTTTTCGTTATCCAAATGATGAGATTGTTATTGCCGATGCGTACGATTATGCAGCAAAGCATTACGACGAGTTTGATTTTATATGGGCATCGCCGCCGTGCCAAACGCATTCAAAACTAAATTTTGGTAATGTTAGATGGAAAAATTCAAGAAAATTACCTGACTTTAATCTATACTCTTTGATAACATATCTTCAGAAAAGATGTCAGACAAAGTGGGTGGTCGAAAATGTAATACCTTTTTATACGCCCCTTATAGCTCCTAATGTTTTACTCGGTAGGCACTATTTTTGGTGCAATTTTCATATTGCTAAAAAAGATTTTAAGCCTAAGGTCGCCATAGCGGACGTTAAACTAGGCGATTTTAAAGACTTTGATATAACGGCTTTTAAGGACATAAAAAATAAGCGCCAAATACTGCGAAATGAGGTTAATTATGAGCTTGGAGAATATGTTTTTAAGTGCGCAATAAACAATGAAACAAAAATCCAAAAAGAACCCGACCTAGGATTATTTAATGACAACTAAACAAAGAATTCATCTTAATAATCTACACGAAAAAAAGAGAGCATCGTATCAAGCTAAACTTAATAATGTTCTAAGCTACGATCTTAATTTTTACCGCTTTAAAAACGGAAAGCTAAATGTGTCAAAACTAGCTAGGTGTAGTGGTTTAAGCCGTGGATTTTTAGAAAAATATTTATGGTTTAGAGGCTTATAAAATGAGCAAAAAAGAAGAAATTTATAGAAAGCAGCTTTTGGCGATCATCCATACGCACCCGTTTTATAAACACGCAAAACAAAATGACGCATGGGGAGAATTTTTAAGCGCTTGGGACGTAAAAAGCTGCGCGCAGTTAAAAGTAAAAGAGCTTATAAATTTAATAGCCGTTATGGACGGTAAAGATAATCCAAAGTCCAGTACAGCAGAGTTTGCAACGCAAAGTCAAATATATGCCATAAAATCTCTTTGGCAAAGAGTGGCTAATGATAAAAGCGACAAAGCCTTGCTATTTTTCATAAAGCGGATAACTAAAAATTTATACCTAAAAATAGAGTATATAAAAAAGAGAGAGGCCTCAAAAATACTTATAGTTTTAAAGAAGATGGAGAATAAATAAAATGCTTTGTCCTAAATGCGCATGCGAAAAAACGAGCGTTTTAAAAACGATTAAGGGACTAAAAAACATAAGAATGAGAAGATGCGAGGGCTGTGGATATAGCTGGATGACCGAAGAAAAGCCCATAAAAGACAAAGAACTAATAGAATACGCCGAATATATAGAGCGTATCGAAGGTAAAAAATGAGATTTTTAAAAGCTTTAACTAGATACAAGATACTAAAATCAAGCGAAGATATAGAGTTTTTGCTACAAAACTACACCGCTACGCAGATAGAAAAACTAGAAACCATAACAGCCGAAATTTTAGCTATTAGCACCGAAAATACGGACAAAGAAACCCTAAAGAAGCTACTTTTAAACAAAGCCAAAAGTGCAAACATAGATGTGCTTCCTAGCGATCTTGAAAATTTATATATCATCTTATCCAAAAGAGCGCTAAAAAAAGTGGCCGAAAGCATGAATAAAACTCTATCATTCGTATTTGACGAGATAGATGCGGATGCAGTGGAGGCGATGAGAAAGAGCTTTTACTGGATGGGCAAAGAGTATAACGAAAATCTGCAAAGCAGGCTAAAAGATAAGATAGAGGGCGTTTTTAAAGGCGAGATAGAGCTTGATGAGATCGGCGCAGAGCTAAAAAGGGAATTTGGCTCTATAATAAGCGCGGACGAGAGTTATTTTAAGGGAGTGAGCGATCATATAGCATTGCAGGCTAGAAACGTCGCTACCGTAACGCAAGGGGCTAAATACGGCGTAAAATATTATAAAATTTTAGCTATTATGGACGCTAGAACGACACAAATTTGCCGCTCGATGCACGGACGCATAATCCCAGCCACACATCTTGAAGCACAAGCGGAAAAAATACTAAACGCAAATAGCCTAGCTAGCAAAAAAGCGGCCGCAGCGTGGAGAAGTGAAGCGTATTTGGGCAAAAGCGATAAAATGGATAGTAATTTTGGGCTTCCACCTTATCACTTTCGCTGCCGCACGGAAGCCATACCGGTATGGGTTGATGAAGAAGAGATAGATGGCGTAAAGATGAGAAATACACAGCCCTTTTACGAAAACGAGATTATAAAACATATAGATAAAATGGGCGTTGAGCGATATGCAAACAAAAAGACTTACAACCACTCTGTAAGTTCATCAAAAAGAAACGTAAGCCCAGCAGATACCATAAAAGCACTCAACTCTATCTTAAAGATAGCTCCACACAGAGGACATGCAAACAGAAGCGTAGCTGTAAGCCAAAACGGCTATTTTATGGTATTTGATGGTGATTATTTATATAATATATTTAAACCGAGCGATAATCTGGAAAGATATTTTAAAAGAAGCGCGGTTTTAGATAAAGCGGAGATTATAAAATGGAAATTTACAATATTTGCCTAGGTAACGGCTGGACGATAGAGAGCGCTAAAAACGCCAGTTTGGGTAAAGGTATGGAGATTGAAATTTTTGCTCAATTTGAAGTGCTTAATGATGATATTACCTGGATTTATGACATTGTCCTCCCAAGCGATGAGGCTATAAGTGAATGTAAAAAGATCGCCATGTTTAATAAAGCTTGTAAGTTTGTTGTTTATGATCTTGATAAAAATGGCGACAATTGGATAAAAAAAGAGAGTTTTAGCGGTACTTTCATAGACGCATTAGAATACATAAAAGAAAATTTCAAAGTATAAAATGAAAAATATCGACAAATATTTAAAAGACTTCCTTTTTAGAGTGGGTTCGGGCGTAGCGCAGGTCGCCAAAGAAAAAACAGCACCTATAAGAACAGGCAATCTTAAAAGAGATATAAGGGTGTTTGAGGCAAACGCTAGTGAAGTGAAAATAGGTAATACCTTAAAAATAAAATATGCCAAATATGTCCATAGCGGTACAAGAGCTTATACTATCAAACCCAGAAATAAAAAAGCTTTAGCCAATAAAAAGGCGGGATTATTTTTTGGTAAAAAGGTAAAACACCCCGGCATAAAGGCAAATCCATATCTGTTAAACGCTTGGAATATCTACAAAAACGGCGGCTTGAAACGCGCTAGCGACGAGCTAGCACAAAATGTGGGCAAAGAGATAGTAAAAGAGATAAAAGTGATTTTAAAAAATTAATAAAACATAGTTACTCTGTCGCATCTCCAACAAAAAGACTTTGTTTGATATACTCACCTTCAAAATTTTGTCTACTATCTATAAGATTATGAATTTCAACCAAATCTAACCATTTCGGTGCAGGTGCAGGCAGTATTTTTAAATCCTCAAGCTCCTTGTTTGCGCTTTTAAGCATAACACTGCGATGCGTTATGGCCTTTCCGTTTATCGCATAAACATCAAAGCCCCCGAATTTATTCGTCGCGGTATCGTCTACGACGTAAACTCCGCCTTGCGTATGATCGCCCCCCGCTTCAAAACATTTTATAAACAAATAGCCCTTATATTGCGTGTGGGCACACCTTACTGGGTTGTATTTTTTGTAATAAAATATATACATATTTGTAAGAAGCTCTTCGTATTTTTCTATATCTGCTTTAATATTTTCATCTTTGCTTTCGCATCCGCAAAATACAAACATACCCATAAGTAAAATAACCAAAAACCTTTTCATGCCACCCCTCTCTTTTGTCAAGTAAGCTTATTTTGGTTTAAAAAAATTATATCAAATTTTTAAATAATATACGCCTTGCCTCTTTTGTCCCTTACCTTTTCAAAGTAGCTAAGCGCGAGAGCTAACGCCCAAAAGCGGTCGGCGTGGCCGTGTTCGTTGCGGTCGCTGTCGTAGGTAAAGCTTTTAGCGCCCGCTTTTCGCTTTATAGCGTGAAGATCGGCTATTAATGCCGGGTCGTTTGGGATGATTATGCTTTTATCTTCAAAGTGCTTTTTTAAATTTAGCGCCATAGCCTCTTTGCTACTTTGCGTAAAATAGACCCCTTGCACCCTTGAAGGAAAGCGCCTTTTTACCTTTTCGGCTACGCTCATCCCAATACCGGTTTTATCTATCTTTTGTATAGCTAAAGGATTAAACCGTAAAAAATCGATGAGTAAATTTTCTTGCGCTTCAAAGCTTGCTTTGGCGATAACATCTAGCACGCTTAGCTTCTTTATGCCGCCTTCGTCGTATACGGCTATATGAGCCGATCTATCTTTCGTGCGGCCAACGTCAAATCCTGCATATTGCGGGACGCTTTTAGCCGGAAGCGTCGGTGCATAGTCTTTTATACAACTTTTTATAAGCTCCACGCTTAAAAGCGCATTTTCGTCGTCTATGAATTGGCACTCGTACGCGCTAGCCCACGTATCGGCGTCAAAAAGATCCCGCATAGTTTCAAGATCGAAATTTAGTCCGTCCTCTATGGCCCTGTAAATATCTACTCTATGCCTCGAAAACATATAGTATTTTGTTTCATTGTCGAATAGCTCGTGAAATAGCGAATTCTCTTCAAACGGCGTAGATAGGATAGTGAGGCGACCCGCTACCGCGCCGATTGAGGGCACGAAAGCATGCCAGATTCGCTTTTGATTTGGATACCAAGCAAACTCATCCATCCAAATATCGCCCGTAAAACCTTGCACCGTGCGGAAGTTATGAGCCATAACCCTAATCGTAGCGCCGCTATCTAGGCTCTTTTCGTATTCGCTATTTTTAGCAAAAAGTATGCCGAATTTCTCAGCCCATCCGTCTAGGTAGTTCATTAAAATCCTAGCTTGCTCTTCGCTCGCGCTCAAAAACAGCTGATTACGACCCGCGACGGCTCCAAGCAGCGCATCTAGGCTTGAAGCGTATGAAAAGCCGATTTGGCGGGATTTTAGCACGATACGAAACTGAGACGTGTCATTGATAAAATCTTTTTGATAACCGTAAAGCCCGCCCTCGTCCATAGCTTTAGCCTTTAGGCTTTCATAGTCTGCGTTCATTATAGTGGTAGGCTTTTTCTTATTTTTTACCTTAGCCTCTTTTGCCTTTTGGCCTTCAAGGCGAGATAAAGACGCGGAGAGCATCGCTATTTGTTTTGCTTTACTGTCGCTACTTTTGCCTTTGCTAAGCTCTGCGATTTGAGCTTTTAAATTTTGAGAGGTTAGGCGGCCTTGTTTATCCTCTTTGCCTTTCCAACGCGACAGAGTAGATACATCGATCTTGTATTCTTTACTAATTTCAGACAACGAGTATCCGGAGGAGATTAAATTTAAAACGAGTTCTTTTGTCTGCTTAGAATACGCCATTTATTCATCCTCCAAACAAGAGCGCATAAAATCAAGCGTAAAATCAAAATTTAGTATATCAACGCCCCGCTCATCCGTGGCATCTACGCTTGAGTTTTTAAAATTTAAAAGAGGGGTTAGACCCATAAGCTCTTTTAATACAACCTCTCCGGAGCTAATGGGAACAATAACGGTCAAGACGGCCTTATACTGCGCATGATTAAGCGCGCTTCTTTCGGAAACGAAAATTTTAAAATCGTCTTCGTGTTTTAAAATTAATTTTTCGCAAAACGCAATTAGCTCTTTTTCGGTTTTGATATTCTCTACTTCCATACTCTCTCCTTAAACAGCGGCATAAAAATATCCGCTCGTATTTTTCTTCGTCGTAAGTTTGTAAAATTTATCCATCCAATACTCCTCCCACTGCTTAACGTCTTTAAAAGTATCTAAGCTTTCGTCATATTCATTTGCGCGCTGCTGGATTTTAAGCCAAAGCTTCTGTCCTAAAAGCGCTAACGTATAAAAAGCGGCGGCTTTTGTTTTGCTCGCCTCTTCTACGGCGTATTTGCCTATCTGAGACTCTGCCATTTCTATATACGGTATTATCTCGTCATCGGCTATCATTTTTAATTTGTTGTAGCGTCTAATTTCATCTATGATATTTTGCATCTTATTCCTTTTTAAAAACCTGCTTCAAAACGCTTCAAAATGGCTTCAATTTCAACGAACTTATTTTAAAGATACGTTTGCATTGTTTTACTATTAAAACGGCTTAAAACGTTTTATTTGTTATAACCCAAAATTCCGCGCGCTTCGTTTAGACTAATTATGCCGCTGCTTACCAGTCCGGCTACCAGCTCTCCGTCGTCTTTAAAGTTGCTTACATCGATAGGCTTAAGCTTGATAGGATAGCCGATACTATCGAAAAACCACTCTATTTGCTCTTGTTTTGGGATGATCGTAAGCTCGTTAAAGCTGTGTAGCTGTCCGGTTACCTCTCCGCTGCCTCCAAGCTGTCCGGCGGTCATTACTCCGACCATTCTAGGCGGTACTCCGTGCGCGGCTATAATCTCGTCTCTATTTAGGTTTTTAAGCTTTTCAAAACTAATATCGCTTACCTTGCTTAGATCCTCGATACGCACTTTTGCGTTATCGCCGTTTGCGGTTAAAACTAAAGTTTTGTGCGCATTGCCCGTCCCTTTAAAATTCGAGCCGAAAAATTCTTTAAAGGCGTTAAGCTGCATCTCGTCAGGCTCTGAATTTTCAAAGATTATGGCCGTATCGGCGCGGGCGGAGTTTTCAAAAAAGGCGTTATTAAAGCTGTCGGCTTTTTGATTGGTGAGAATAGAGAGCATAGCCGCCAAATAATCGGGCTCTCCGTAAAACCTAGAGTTTGGAGAATAATAATATAAGTGCTTGGCGTTAAGCGCTATAGATTTATTGTTTTTTACTTGGAAAATTTCTTTATTTTCGTTTACTCTAGCTTCGATAGAGGGAAGTATATAAAGGTTTTTGCCCGCGATCTCCACAAACGCGTTTCCAAAAATTTCAAGATTTAGTATAAACGCGTACAAAAAATCTTTGGGCGTCATGGTACCGCCTTCAAGCTTTGAGCCGTCTTCTATATTGGATAATAGCGACGCTTTTAATTGCACGGCTCGCCTGTGATAGGTATTAGCGTAAAAAAGACCGAGCAATCTATCAAAACTAAAAAACGGCTCTATTAAGCCTTGCGAGTCTTTACTCTCTTCGGTAAACTGCGCGCTACCTTGCGCTGCTTTAAAAATTCTATCCATATTTATCCTAAAAATTTTTAATCCAATTCTACGATAAAGATTTTTCGCTTTCTAGCAAGATAAGACATATATGTCTTATTTAGGTTTTTTAAAATCTTATTTTTGGCGAAAATGGCGGAAAAAATAAGGAGTAAGTAATGGCTAGAGAGATAACCGATATGCAAATCAAGTTAATTTCGCTGGTATCAGCAGGTGCTAACAATAAAAAAATTATCTACAAAAATGAGAATTTTAACGAGCTGTTAAGAGTCGATTTTAAAAAGAGCGATGCAGAACAAGGAGTTGTTTATGGGATAGTTTATGCCCCGGACGAAGTGGATACGCAAGGAGATTTTGCAAATGCTGACGAAATCAAAAGGGCTGCTTATAACTTTATGAAGAGATCGGACCTTAGCTACTGCATAGATGTAAATCATAATTTTAATATCGCAGACGCCTATATATGCGAAAGCTGGATAGTAAAAAGCAAAGATGAATTCTTTAATGAAGAGGGAGCGTGGGCGGTAGGTATCAAAATAGAAGATGAGGAGCTGCGAGAGATGATAAAAAACGGAACGATAACTGGACTATCAATGTATGGCAGTGGAGTGATAAAGGGGAGCGAAAAAGAAGATGTCACAAAAGGCGGCGTGATAGCGGCGCTAAAAGAGTTTTTCGGCTCAAGCGAAAATTTTAAAAAAGAAAGTTCAAACAACAAAGGAGAAACGATGGATGAAAATAGAGTTGCCGAGCTTGTAAAAGCTGGCATTAGTGCAAATGAGGCAAAACTTGAAACGCTTGAAAAATCGGTAAGCGAGCTAACCGCTAAACTTGACGCGATAACAAGCGAGTTAAGCAAATCAAAACAAGACGTAACGATCGAAAAAACACAAATTTCAGCAAGCAAAGGAATACTATAATGGACGGATTAAACGATATTTTAAAAGGCTCTATGAATGCCACTAACGTTACTCTCTCGGGCTCACTTACACCCGAGCAATCGCATAATTTTATAGACGTTATTAAGCAAAACAACGGCTTTTTGCAAAAAATCCATACTGAAAAAATGGGTAGACTTACTAAAGAGCTCGACGCATGGGACGTAGCAAAAGGAATTTTGGTGCGCGTAGCCAGTGGCGAAAAACCAAACGACTCACAAAGATCGGCTTTAAGCAAAGTAGGTGCAAAGCTAGATGCCAAAAGCGTTCAGCTATTCTCTCGCATCTTGCAAGACGCGTTAGAAGACAATAAGTCAAACCCTAATTTTGAAAAAGAGACTTTTGACGCGTTTGCTAAGGCTTTTGGTAACGATTTGGCTCTTCTTGGCTTTACCGGAGAGAGCGATACTTACGACGGAACTTTTAAGACGCTACATAAAGGCTGGCTACAAGTAGTCAAGGACTCTAGCGACGCAGTTAAATTAACCTATACAGCATCAGAAAAGGTATCAAATAGACTGAGTGCATTAGTTGGATCTATAGACCCAGACATCGTAAGTGAAGCTAGGATTTTGATAAACCCTTCCGACGTTCAGGAATACAATAAAGAGCTAAGCGCACTAAATTCGCCGCTTCATCTCGTTCAAGGCGGAGCCAACCAAATACTTGGCATTCCATTTGAAATAACTCCTCTTATGCCAAAAGGCACTTATCTAGCCACCCCACTTAAAAACTTAGTTTTAGGAGTAGTTTTAGACATCCGTCGTAACCGCTGGTATGACGCTGAAGAGCGAGCCTTAAAATACGTATTTGATGTATTTACTGATTATGAAGTAGTCGTTAAAAAATGGGCTAGCCTTATGAGTAAGGCATAAAGGAGCGAGCATGATGTACATAGCTAAAGGCAATATATGCGTAAAGGGAAATTTCGTTAAAGAGGGTGAGACAATCACCCTTAATCAAAACGAAGCTAAAAAGTATTTGGACTCCTCAATGATAGAGGTTTTTGAAGAAAATGACTCAAATACACAGTTGCAAGATCAGGACAAATCCTCTGATCAAGACGATAATTTGGAGTCAAAAGAAGAGTGATCGAGGTCAAAATGTCATTAAAAGAAAATATAAAAGAGAACGAAGGCTTTAGAAGCTACATATATCAGGATACTCGTGGGTATCCTACTGTCGGATATGGTTTTAAGGTTTCATCTCTTAGTAAAGACGAACTCTTTTTAAATGGCGGCAAGGCTGAGCCTATGAGTAAAGCGGTAGCAGATCAAATTTTAGAGATGAAGCTAATTAAGCTTGCCTCTAGCGTTTGTGAAGCTTTTCCTTGGCTAGAAGATAAGCCAAAAAATGTCCAAGACGTGGTAATAGAAATGTGCTATCAAATGGGCGTACCAGGCGTGAAAAAGTTTGTTACTACTCTTAATTTCATAAAGTCTGGTGAATATGAGGCAGCCTATAAAAATGGGCTAAATAGCCTTTGGGCAAAACAAACGCCGAACCGTGCAAAGAAGGTGCTAAGTGGGTTACTTGATAACTAAACTTCCTATTGTAGGCTTTGCATTAGCCGCGCTTTTGGGTCTTGCTTGCGTAAATTTGTTTTTGGAAAATTCAAAACTCCAAAGCGTAAATTCCGTATTGGATAAAGATATTAGGGATCTAAAAGAGAAAAACGAGCGACTGACCAAGGACTACGCTACGGTAAAAAACAATCTAAACGCCTGCAACTCCTCTCTTTCTTTGCAGAACGAAGCTATAAAGGCTGCTGCGGTAAAGATCGACGATACCCCGTCAAAAGAGGTCGAGAGAATAAAGAAAATCTACGTCAAAGATAAAAGTTGCGAAAGCGAGTTGGCTGCATATAAGGAGCTGTTTAAATGAGAATATTAGTGTTCTTTATGGTGCTCATTCTACTTTTTTCAGGCTGTGCAGATAAGCAAGTGTCTGAGCCTATAGTTGTTTATAAAGAAAAATATATACCCGTAAAATGCAATGCCAAAATGCCACTAAAACCCAAAGATAATGGCACGTTTGAGATGGATAAACAAATCGCCATCTATTACCGCGATTGCGAAAAAAAACTAAAACAATGCCTTGGAATAAAGGAAGAAGATGGAAAATAGTAGCTTAAATTTTAGTGACGAGATAAGAGAGACAGCAGGACTAATAAATTTAGCTGGATCATGGGGGTTAAATGAATTTATCGTTTTTATGGCGATTTTTGGTTTTATAGGCTTCGTGGTGGTCTTTTTGCTGCTTAGTAGATATACGAGCAAAAACACTGATTTGATGATCGATGTGGTGAATAAAAATAGTGAAGCTATAAATAAACAAAGCAGCGCCACTGAAAAGCTAAGCGATATTTTAGCAGCAAATTTCGCGACAAACAAAGAGAAGCTTAATGAAATACATGAAGATGTAAAAGAGATCAAGCATAGCGTAAAGTATACGAGAATGCCAAGAAATAAAAAATTTAGCGAGCATATAAATGATTGAAGTTGGAATTATCAGTGAAGTAAGAGATGACCGTGCAAAAGTTGCCATTGGTTCGATGGTAACTGATTTTTTGCCGGTATTTCAAGCACATGCCAACTCTTATGCAGTGAGCTTTTCACCAATACGTGTAGGAGAGCAAGTGCTAGTGCTGCCTGTGCATGATGAGTTAAACTCAGGCGTGGTTCTTCGTGGGCTTTATCAAAGTTCTCACAAGGCAGACGCTACTGATAAAAAGGTGCATGTAAGTTTTGAAGATGGCATAAAGATGAGCTATGAAAGCTCTAGCTCTTGCCTTGAAATTTCATCTCCAAAGCTTATAAACATAACTTGCGATAACGCAAATGTAAAGGCTAAAAATGTGATGGTGGAGGCCAGCGACACAACTATAAAAAGTCCAAATATCAAGCTACTTGGCAACACTTTGATACAAGGGGCGATAAATACAGCTGGAGTTGGTGGTGATAGTGGTAGTTTTGAGATAAACGGAGATGTAAAAATCACTGGCTCAATCACAGCAGGCGGTAATGCAAGCTTTGGTGGTAGCGTAAGTGACGGACGTGGCAGCCTAACAGATCATACAAATAACGGACTTGCAAGGGATTAGTGATGAAATATCTAATTGATATAGAAAACTCTATCAAAGACATACTCCTAACTCCGCTTGGCTCTCGTGTGATGCTACCTGAATACGGCAGCAGAATTTATGAGCTAATAGATCGCAAGGTAGATGATGAATTTCGTGCTGATCTGGCGTGCTTTGTGATAGAGGCGGTTGAGAAGTGGGAAAAGAGAGTAAAGATCGATGAAGTTCGTCTTATAGGTCTAAAAGATCATAGGCTTAGCTTTAAAGTAGTGCTTATGAGTGGCGATGAGATAGAGGTAAGAGCATGAATTTAAAACAACTTCCATATCCAAACGTTATTGAAGTGCTTAAATATGATGAAATTTTAAATAATGTTAAAAACCTTTTTAAAGAGCATTTAACTGATGATGAAATTTCACTACTTGAAAGTGATAACTATTCGGCTTTACTTGAAACATTGGCTTATAGAGAGTTGCTCTTGCGAGCCAGGATAAATGATAGCGTTAAGGCTATGTTGCTGCCATTTTCTACTGGAGATGACCTTGATAACATAGTAGCGATTTATGGCATAGAGAGACTAAAAGGAGAGAAGCCAACCGCGCAGAGTGAATTTGCACTCTCTATGCCAAGAAGCAGCGATACATATTTGCCAAAAGGGCTAATTTTACGCAGTGAAAATGGTGAAATCGCAATTTTAAAGAGTGAAGTTGTGATAAGAGCAAATGAGCTAAAAGCTGTTGGAGTGATCATCTTAGATGAGTTTACAAAAACCAGCAAAGCAAAGTGCGAATATATCCAAACACCACTTCCTTTCGTATTAAAAGCAAAACAGCTAAGTGAGTTTGAAGGCGGAGCCGAGCGTGAAAGCGATGATAGGCTAAGAGAGCGTGCAGTTTTAAGCTTAGAGCGTTTCTCAACTGCAGGCAGTGCCAAAGCATATACTTATCAAACACTAAGCGCAAATGCAAAGGTGCTAGAGTGCAGCGTGCTAAATGGCGGTGCAGGTGTAGTTCAAATTTATCTAAAAACTACCGACATGAGCGAAGAGACTAGAGCTGATGTGGAGAGCTTTTTAAGTGCTGAGAAGGTCAGGCCACTAACTGATAATCTAAGCGTGTTAAATGCTACAAAGATAGATGTAAAGGTAGTAGCTACTCTTGAGCTAACAGATATGCTCTTTCAAGACGAAATTGCTAAGAGTATCTCGGCTCTGCCAACTAGCCTTAGCCTTGGAGAAGATCTAAATTTAAGCTATATCTATAAAAACCTACACACCAATGGCGTTTATAGAGTAAGTCTTAAAGAACCGCTTAATGATAAAAAGATAAGCGTAAAAGAATTTGTAAATTTAAGCTATGAGATAAGCTACAAAAAGGCTGAATTATGAGCTTACTACCTAATCACAAAAGTAAATTTGATAAGAAATTTGACTTGCTTTTTGGCGTAAGGTTTGAGGATCTAGACATTGGCGTCATAAATACTCTTGCAAGCAAAGCTCCAAAAAATTTACTGCCAGTGCTCTCAGCTAGCTTTGATGTAGATATTGATGGATTAAGCGAAAATGAAGCTAGAGAGCTCATAAAAAATGCTTTTGAAATACATTACTACTCAGGCACTTTTTATAGTCTAAACAAGGCATTGAGCGCACTTTATGCAGATACCAAGGTTAAAGAGTGGTTTGATTATGCTGGACTACCTTATCACTTCAAACTAGAGCTTGATGCAAGCAAAAATGGAGTAAGTCCACAGACGCTAAAGAGATCTGATGAGATCATAAACACCTACAAAAACGTGCGCAGTGTCTATGATGGAGCAAGCATAAAAGCGACTGCTAGCATAAATTTAAAAGCTTACTCTTGCACATTTAGCGGTGAAAATATAAGCGTAGATCCTTACGTAATATCAAATATAAGCCAAAGAGCAAGCTTTAAATTTGGCGCTACTACTCAGGTAAACGAGATCATAAGCATACCAATCGATGCAATAAGAGTTTTAACAAGATAAAGGACGGATAAATGAAGCAATACACACTTTTAACAGCTAGTGGCATAAATAAACTTTTAAAAACTGCTAGCGACAGATCAAAGATCGCATTAAAAGAAGTTGTAGTAAGCGATTACGATGGAGAGTTAAGCGAGCAGACGGCATCAATACCAAATGAGAAATATAGAGGAGCTATAAACGCCGTAACGATAGACGAGAGTGATAGCAATATTCTTGATGTTGATATGGTAATACCGCCTGAAGTTGGCGGATTTTACATAAAAACGGCTGGCATATACTGCGATGATGGCTCGCTCTTTGCAGTTGCGAGGCTAGCAGATACTTATAAGCCACTTTTAAACGAGGGGTCAAGCAAAGACATAACGCTAAATTTTAAACTCCAAATCGCAAACGCGAGTGAGAGCATCATTTTAAAGGTTGATAACAATATAGTGTTAGCAACCAGAAAATGGTGCGAAAAGATGTTTCTTAAGTTAAAAGACAAGATAGACGCATACACCAAGCAAGAAAGCGACGATAAATTTGCTCTAAAAAATGAGCTAACGGATGGCTTGCCAATCGGTGCATATCTAAGCTATCCGAGCCAAAAAACGATCCCTGCTGGCTTTTTAATAGCTGACAGCAGAAGCCTTAAGAAGTCAGAATATCCAGAGCTATTTAATGTATTGGGTTACATATATGGTGGCTCTGGAGAGAACTTTAGTTTGCCAAATTTTGCCGATGGCAAGTTTATGAGGTCTATTGGCGGTAACGCTGCGGGATTAGGCGCAGTCCAACAAGACGAAATCAAATCACACTCACATGGCATCGGTCAGCAACCTGGAATAGGCCAATCAAATAATGGTGGAACCGGTGGCTTTGTTGGACAAAATAGCTATATACAATCAGGAGCAACAGGTGGTAACGAAACACGCCCCTACAATATGGCGGTAGTGGTCATCATCAAGGTCAAAAACGTAAATACTCCGACAGCTGGACAAATAGATAAAACAATACTTGCTACCGAAACAAAAGCAGGTATCACAAAACTCAAAAATGCCATAACTGCAAAGCAAGAAGATGTAGCTGTTACAGAAAAAGCTGTGAGAGAGTTTGTGGACAATAGTCAAAACGGAATAGGTGTAGGTCAAACTTATAAAAAAGTGTGGGATCAAAGAGACCTAAACACTTACTACCCAAATACTACAAATAAACCTATATTAGTGTGTGTTAGCATTGAAGCCAATAATACTGATATACCGATATCTGTGATTGTAGATGAGGTAATGGTTTTAACATCTGATTTAGACAATTACACAAACTATAATTTTTCTTTCATAGTACCAGCAGGCTCAAAATACAAACTAGCTACATTGACAAATCCTAGTTACAAAAAGAGGGATTTACTTACGGAGATCAATAATGAAAAACTAAATACTTGGTCTGAATTAAGTTAAAAAGGAGAGCAAAAAGATGAAATATTATAAAGATAAAAACAATGAAATTTATGCTTATGATGACAATGTCAGCAAAGAAGCTTTAGCTACAAGTGTAGAAAAGTTTAGTTTAACACCTTTAACACAAAAGGAGATAGAGGAGTATTTAACGCCAAAAATAGACGAAAGGGCTAAGGCTTTAGCACAGCTCGAAGCGGATATAAAAGAATGCGAGGATGATATAAAACACGCCCTTATTATCGGTAACACGGCAGTATTAGAGAGCTTGCGAAACGAATATAAGGAATTAATAATTCAAAGGGAGGGGCTAAAGTGAGTTACATAATAATCTGCGTATTGTCGCTAATTGTGGGCGTTTTACTCTGCCCTATCGTGATTTTTCTCAGGGCGAGAAAGTGCGAGGGCTGGGACAGCTCAAATATGACGAATATCTACAGGGTAATAGCTCACTTAGCTACTCACCCAGACGACTTCGGCAAGATGTACTATGACAATGGTCAGAAGCCTTTCTGGTACTTGAGCGGTGACGAGTTCACCGACATTGTAAAAACTAGACCAACACAAAAGGATAAAAAATGAGAATAAGAATAAAAAGGTGCGTAATTTGCGCATCAAAGCTGGATAAAGACGGCGATTGCACTTGGAGCGAGTGTCCTAAGTGCCCAGAATACAAACAGAGCGAAACAAAAGAGAGTGAGAAGCCAAGCAAGAAGTCAAAAAAGGAAAATGATGCTAAAGAGTAAAGAGATATTGCGTCTTATAGTGATCATTTCAGTGGAACTTGTGCTTGAGTTGCTTGCATTTGTGGTCGTGCCAGTCGCATTACTATTTTGTAAAAAAGATGATGAACATCTGCCAAAGATATTTAGGTGGTTTGAAGATGCAAACGACTATTACGATGGTAAGTGTGCTGCTATCAATGGTGATAGTGGCTGGAGAGAGAAGCACTATCCTGAGCCAGTCAATAGAACGTATAAAGCAAGGCTTCTTTGGCTCTTACGTAATAAGATAGGACGCTTTTCGAGTGAGATTAACGGCGTCAAAGTAGATGATGTAAATCCATATAGCATACAAACGATAGGTGATCCCAATATTGCCAGTAATGGCGGCAAAGAGAGTGGTTTTTGTAAAGTTACTTGCACTTTAAAAGATGGCAGGGAGCGTTTTGGACTTTACAAAACGATCCGCTACAAAGGCTTTTTAAGTGGCTTTTATTGTCGCATTTATGTCGGATGGAAGCTTATGGATATAGCAGGGGCAAATGCCTTAAATTTTAAAGAGTTCACCCAGAAAGATGATAAGAAACATCTAAAAACGGTGTGGTGTATAAATCCATTAAAAAAAGTAAATCAAAAAGGAGAATAAAAATGGCAGCAAAATTTGGGGAGCGCGCGGGCAAAGCAGCACATCAACTGCTTGATGTGCGTCCGCAAGCGAGTGAGCGAGTATATCGCACTGCGATACGAGCGATGGCACATAGCGCATGCCAAAGACTAATTAAAGGAGAGAAAATATGAGTGCTAAATTCGGAGTAAACGTAACCGTATCAGCTGAGGCAGCAAGACCAATAGCAGTAGAAAGTACTACACCTATTGGTATAGCAGGGTATGAAGAGGTGCTAGAAAATGGCCTACATTTTTATATGACAACAGCAAAAGCGCTTGAAGCTCTTGAAGCAAAATACAAAGCTAAAAAGGATGCGAGCCAAGCTTTTAAAAAAGGCTCTATTTATAGGGCTTTAAAAGGTATTGAAGATCAGGCCGTAAATACTCAAATAATTTTAAGTGTATTTACAAAAGATGACGATGAGGACACAAACGATGAGATCACGGAGTGTAAAAGTGCCGTCACAGCGTTTGCTAAAGCTAAATCACGCTTTGGTTATAGCCCAAATTTAATAATCGCACCTGGCTTTAGCCATGAAGATGCGATTAAAGGCGAGATAGAAAAGATGGCAACTAGGCTAAAAGCAACTGGTATTGTAGATCTAAAAGCAGATGACGCAGCAGCAGCCATTGTTAAAATGGGCGATTTTGGTACAAACAGGCTAGTTGCTGCTTATCCAAATGTCAAGGTTTGGGATGATGAAACGAATGCTTATGTCTATGAGGGGCAAAGTGCGAGAATAGCGGGGATGATAGCCCATACAGATGGCGCAAGCGAGTTTGGATATAGCGACAGCTATTCAAACAGGGTTATGATAGGAGTTTCAGGCACGCAAATAGATGTAGATTTTGAGTTAGGTGAGACTTGTACAGCTGATGAGCTAAGGGCAGCAAAAATTTCTACCATCATTAGAGAGAGTGGCTTTAGGGCTTGGGGTGGCGAAACGAGCGATCAAGATACTATTTGGCAAGATCTAGCACGTGTTAGGATATTTGATCGTATTTCGCAAGCTTGCCAAAAGGGAGTGCTGTTTGCGATCGATAGAAAAGCTAGTGAGCTTTATCATGCAAAAAGATCAGTTAGCGAGCTCCTTCGTCAGCTAGTTGGAGCAAAGGTACTTCTTGGATATGAGCTTAGCTGGAGTGCAAAAAACACCGACGCAACTATCACGGCTGGTAAATTTTACCTTGACGTCAGAATGCAAAACAATCCAATCGTTAAGCAGCTTACACTTGATTTTATCTACGTGGATAAATACGGTAGCGTTTTGATGGATGAGTTAAACAAATAAAGGAGATAAACAATGAAAAGACAAATTCCTCAAGTAATCCAAGAAGGTAACGTTTATATAGATGGCATCGGCTATCTTGGCGTAACAAAAAAGCTTAAGCTTCCCACAATAGAGTTTGAAATGATAGAGAGCAAAGGAGCTCTTAGCACAAATTACACAACAGGCATGCTAAAGGCAACAGAGGTTGAATTTACGGTTAGTGTGTTAGATAAAAACATGTGGGTAAATCTAGGACTAAATAGCTTTACCAACCGCATTCCGTGGCTTTTTAAAGCTAGCATTTTCCAAAGCGGCAAAAGTAAAACCGTGCCTTTTAGTGCAGCCTTTACTGGAGATATTATCAGTTATGAAGTATCTGAGTTTGAAAGCGGAAAAGAGCTAGAAGTTACTATTAAACTATCAGCTCATTTTGTGGACATCAATGTGGATGGTGTGCCGATGGTGTTAAAAGATAGTGAAAATATGATATGCGTTATAGGCGGAGTTGATTATATGGCAGGGGTTCGCTCAAATTTAGGAGAGTGATTTTTTATACTAAGCCTGCTTGTTTTACTTTGATATGTAGCCAAGCAGGTAAAAACAACAAAAGGATACAAGAATGAAAGAGATAAAGATAAAAGATGAAATTTGGCAAATGCACGCACCAAAAGTAAGAACCATTAAGATGGCGGATGAAAATGGTGGTAGCGATATGGCAAAGACTATCTATATGATAGCTGCGCTTTGCAATAAGACACAAGATGAAGTTGAAAATTTGGAGTTTAAAGAATTTATGTCTTTACAAAAGGTGTTAAATGATTTTTTAGATGTAAGGGCGGAGTAAGTAACGAAAATATCGCCCTTATAGCTCATGTTTTAGGTTATGGATATAGCGAGATAATGAATCTTAGTTTGAGTGATTTTAGTGAGTTTTTAGAAATTTCAGTAAAGATCTTAAAGGCTAAGAGCGAGTTATAAATTCTTTGGTTTTACCTAATGCTAAGCCAGCGGTGCCAATAAGGCTGCCAAGTATCCCTAAGCCAAAAACTAAGGCAATAAACGTTTCAAAAAAGCCACTTGGTGAAACGAAGAAGAATAAAACGATAAAAATAGGAATGATTAAAGCCATTTTAAATCCTTTTTAAAAGGGATTATATCGTATTTTAAAGGAAAGATATGGATAACGCACAAGTTGGTATTAGTATTGGTCTAGCAGTAAAAGGGCTAAGTAAAATATCAGAGCTAAAAAAAGGGTTTGATGGTTTAAAAGGTAAGATGGCAGAAGCAAAAAAAGCCATAACATCTTTAGACAACACTAGATTGTCAAATCTATCTAACCAAATAAGAGAGAGCCAAAAAGCACTTTTAGGCGAGCTTACGACAAATTTTAGCAATCTTACAAACTCAGTAGCCATAGGAGTGCCAATAAAACTTGCCATTGATGATGAGGCGGCTTTTGCGAATGTAAAAAAATATGTTGATGATAGCGATGAAAACCTAGCTAAGCTAAAAAATGAGATGAGAGGGCTAAGCTCACAGCTTGGAGAGAGCTTTAGTAATATAGCTGACATTGCAGCTGGCGGCGGTAAGATAAATTTAGCTGGTGAGGAGCTAGTAACTTACACAAAGATGCTTGCAACCGGCTCAGTTGCATTTGAGATGAGCTCTGAAGCCTTATCAAAGGCGGCCAATAATATGAAAGTTGGCTTTAAGATGAACGATATAAAGGAGCTTAATAGCTTTTTTGATAGCGTAAACTTGCTCGACAATAAGGTTACTAATGCAAATGCTTCTGATATATTTGAGGCTACTTCGCTAACAGCTGCAAATGCCAGCTTAATAGGCCTAGATAGTAAAAGTGCTAGTGCCATAAGTGCTACAATGCTAAGCACTGGAAAGGCTAGCTCTGTTGTAGGCACTAGCTTAAATGCTCTTTACTCCACACTCTCAATGGCTGATAAAAAAGGCAAAAAATTTCAAGAAGCGCTAGCAAGTATAGGCATGGATGCAACATATCTAAAAACAGCCCTACAAAAAGATGCTGCTGGAGCTATAACTACGTTTTTAGAAGCGATCTCAAGAGCTGATAAAGATAAGCAAGCAGGGCTACTTTATGATCTGGTTGGTGGAAATTTTAACGATGAGATAGCAGGGCTTGTAACAAATATCGATGCCCTTAAAGCAAATATCAAAATGGCACACTCGGATGAAGCTACAGGATCTATGCAGCGTGAGCTACAAACAAAGCTAAACACTACAAAAAGTGGTATCGAAAGGGTTACGCAAGCATGGAGAAATCTAGGTTCAAGCCTTGGAGAAACCTTTTTACCACTTACAAATTTATTAGCTTCTATCTTAAGCAAGGTAGCTGGAGTGTTAAGCTCGCTAAATGAAAAATTTCCAAAGCTAAGTGCCATAGTTGTTAGCGCTGCAGCTGGCTTTATGATCTTTAAACCGGTGTTGCTTCTTAGCAAGATAGCACTTTTAAGTGTAGCAGATGGATTTTTGGGCGTTATAAGGGTAGTGAAATTTTTAAATCCTATGCTCTTAATAGCAAAGGTTAGATGGCTGGCTCATGCTGTAAGTATATCAAGTGCCACGATAGCTGCCAAAGCTCATGCATTTAGCATTTGGCTAGTTGGCGCAAGACTAAGGGCAACTCTAGCTATCACTACTGCTTATAGTGCTGCCTCAAAGGCCTTTGGTGTAGCGTGTGGTGTTATGCGTAGCGGATTAATGGCGGTAACTCTAGCTACAAAGGCTATGAAAATTGCTCTTATTAGCACAGGCATTGGCGCTATAGTAGTAGCTCTTGGTATGGCAGCAGCTTATCTTATAGAAAATTGGGACGAGGTAAAGGCATTTTTTCTTGAGATATGGGAGAGTGTAAAGCCATATTGGGAGAGCACGACAAAGTTTTTTAGCGATCTTTGGCAAGGAGTGAGCGACTTTTTAAGCGCTATTTTTGAGCCAGTTATCAAGATATGGGATGAGCTCTTTGGTGGTTTTTTTGACTGGATAGCTGAGAAATTTGGCTGGATAAATGACATGGTCGGTGAGGCCATTAAGGGGCTAAGTAGTGCTTGGAGCAAGACAAAAGAATTCTTTGGCTTTGGAGACGATGAGCAAGCAAGTAGTGAGCTAAAGCCAAAAGATGATAGCGGTGGCTTTTTTAACTCTATTTTTGGCTCAGATAGTGATACCAACGCAGAGGCTCCAGCTCTAGTGGCAGCTAGCACAGGTGGTGGCGCCATCAACATTAGCTTTAATGGTGATTTTTTACTTAACTCAAACAATGGCAAATTTGACCTAGAGAGTTTTAAGGCTCAAATAGTAAAAGGCGTCAAAGAGGCGCTTAAAAGAGATGAATTTAACAGCGCCAACACCGAAATAAGAGAGCAGAGGTAGCGATATGGTATTAAATTTGGGCGGATTTAAATTTAACTGGAAGCAAGTAGGCGGCATATCGCTTGAGACCGAGTTTGGCATAAGTTCGCAGGATCGTATCCAAAATCACCCCGTTTTATTTGCGGCAAATTTAGGAAACCAAACCGTGAGCATAGAGGGCCAGACTATGCCCTATAACGGCGACAAACAAACGGCACTTAAAAGACTTTACGATATAGCTTACTCAAGGCAAAGTTATCCGCTAACCAACGGAAACGGCAAATATTTCGGCAGGTTCGCGGTTATTAAAATCAGCGAAAAACAAGCCGTATTTACCCCAAACGGAGCGTTTTTTACACAGAGCTTTAGTTTGGAGCTTAGGAGAGATTATGACTAAAATTTACATAGCTAAAGACGGTGATAGGCTTGATACTATCGTCTATAACCATTACGGGCATCTAAGATTTTTCGAGCAAGTATTAGCTCTAAATCCAAAACTAGCCACTACACTTAAAGCTGGCGACAAGGTATTTTTGCCCGAGATAAAAGAGAAAGCCAAGGAGCAAAATAAGCTATGGTAAAGCATCCAAATTTCAAGCTCGAAGCAAACGGTAAAGATATTACGGAGATCATCAAAGCAAATCTCATCAGTCTAAATTTCGACGATAAGGAAGGCAGCAAAAGCGACGAGATAAGCTTTAGTGTTAGCGGCATATATGCCAAGCCCGTATTCGGCGATAGCTTAAAGCTTTGGCTCGGGTATGGGGACGATCTTTATCTTTGCGGCTCGTTTAGCGTGCAAACGGCTAGTAGAGACTATAAAAATTATACCACCGAAGTAAGAGCGACGGCAGTAAATTTCGCTAGCCCTCAAAAAATCAAAAAGCGCAGAAGCTGGGAGAACACTACCGTATTTGAAATAGCAAAGAAAATAGCCGGCGAAAATAAGCTTGCCGTAAAAACGTCCGGGCAGGATCAAAACATCGCTTCCGTCTTGCAAAACGACGCGGGGGACCTAGATTTCTTGTATGGGCTGTGCTTTGATTACGGCTTTATCATGGCCGTAAAAAATAACACCATCGTTATAGCATCCAAAGACGCCAAAGGAGACGAAACCCAGACGAGTAATACCCCAAAAAATGAAAGCTTGCCCGCTTTTACTCTAAATTTAGCCGAGCTTTACTCCTTGGAGATCACGGAGGCAAATAGAAATTCCTACGGTGCCGTCATAGTAGAGTGGCAAGACATAGAAGCGGGAAAAACTAAAAGCATTAAGGTAGGCTCGGGGGAGCAAACCTACAAGATGCAAATAGCCCAACCAAAGAACGATAACGAGGCTTTTAGACAAGGCGAAGCCAAGCTAAACGAGCTACAAAAGGGCGGAATAAACGGTAGGTGTTCTTTGCCCGGCGCAAATATAGTAGCGGGCGGAAAGCTTAAATTTAGCGGTATAGCGGGGCTAGAAGCAAACGAATTTAGTATCAAAAGCGTAAGCCATAGATTGAGTACGGATAATTACGAAATAGAGATTGAATTTGAGGGGTAAAAAATCTCATTTTTTACATTAAGGTTAAAAATGAGAAATTTTTTTACGAAAAAAGTGAGACGGGTTACTACTTTCATCTTGTTTTAATAAGCTATAAACTCTCTTTATTTTTGTCAAAAAGCTTAAGCTATGCTTTGCTAAAATGGCTCACTTTAAAATTTTTCAGGAATTTAAATGCTGCATGATGTTATTGATTTTATAGTTGCGAGCGTAAGTAGCTGGGGTTATGCTGGCATATTTGTGATGATGTTTTTAGAAAGCTCGTTTTTTCCATTTCCAAGCGAGGTCGCAATGATACCTGCTGGCTATTTGGCACATAAAGGTGAAATGAGTTTAATTTTGGCCTTTCTTGCAGGTACGCTTGGAAGCCTGCTTGGAGCTATTTTTAACTACTATCTTTGCTATTTTTTTGGTCGCGAGATCGTTTTAAAATACGGCAAATTTGTGGGAATCACTCACGAAAAAATGGATAAATTTGAAGCATTTTTCAATAAACACGGCGAAATTTCTACATTTAACTCACGTCTGATTCCTGGCATTCGTCAATACATCAGCCTACCAGCTGGACTTGCCAAGATGAATATTTTTAGATTTTGCCTATTTACCACGCTTGGAGCTGGGATTTGGTGTACTGTTTTACTTGGAGTTGGCTATTTTTTAGGCTCAAATCCTGATAAACAGACACTTTTAATAATCACGATCGCTCTTTTGGCTGTTGTTGCAGTAATAAGCGTGGTCTATATAATAAAGCAAAGAAAAGGCTAAATACATATAAAAATACATAAAATTTAGTGTATTTTTATAAATTTATTACTTGTGACATTTAGCTAAATTTAACCTAGCAGATCGCCCTCATCTTCTCTAATCTATCTAAATTCCTTGAAATTTTCTCTAGTTCGCTTTGCTCGTACACCTCGGCACCAGAGTAGAAAAATTTCACATTTGAAGTTAAATTTGCATTTGAAATTGCAAGCCCAAGCTCGCTTATAAGGCGGTTTATTGTCCCTTCGTTGCCATCAATTATGCTTATATTTGACGGCAAAATTTCTCTTAGGCTATCTTTAAAATAGTTAAAGTGCGTGCAGCCAAGCACCAAAAAGCTAAATTTGCTTAGATCAAATTTAGCTAACTCTTCTTTTAGATATGATTTCACATTCTCGGTGTCAAATTCCCCATTTTCAGCAAAATTTACAAGGCGTGGTATAGCGAGCAGCTCAGTCTTATCTTTTGCGTGTAAATTTATGATCAGCTCTTTTAATTTTGCACCATTTACGGTGACTGGAGTGGCTATGACAAGCGTTTTTAAGGCATCATTATGGCTTAAGTCATGAGCCTTTTTTACAGCTGGCTCCATACCGATGATCGGTACGCTTAAATTTGCTCTAAGCTCTTTTATTGCTACGCTTGTTGCCGTGTTACAAGCTACTACAACGGCGTTTGCGCCATTTTTTATGAGAAATTTCACCGCATCAAAGCTAAATTTTAATATCTCATCCCTACTCTTTTGTCCATACGGGACATTTTTCACATCTGCGTAATATAAAAATTCATGCTCGCTAAGCTTGCTTAAAGCTTCGTTTAAGACGCTTAGTCCACCAAGTCCTGAGTCAAATATACCTATCTTCATGCCCTTCCTTAAAGCTTGCAATTATAGCAAATAATATCTTTGTAAGCCGTTTTTTATTATACTTTGGCACTTTCTAAACTTGGAGCTAAATTTTGGCAGTTGATAAGATTATTTTCTATCTTTGTTCGACTTTGATCGCTATAAGCATTATTTTTTCACTATCTTTGCCAGTTTTTACGGTTTTATTTTTTAATTACGACGAGTTTCACTTTTTTATCCGCCAATTTATTGTTGGTTGCATCGGAATTTTCATTATGTGGTGGCTCTCTAGACTTAATCCTGAAAAAACGCTTGTTTGGATAGGGTTTGGCCTTCTTATATCTTGCGGTATCGCCATGGGGCTAATGCATGCATTGCCAGCTTCAATGGTGACTGATGCTGGTGGTGCTAGACGTTGGATTAGACTACCTGGCTTTTCACTAGCTCCAGTTGAGTTTTTTAAAATCGGTTTTGTCTACTTCTTAGCTTGGAGTTTTACTAGAAAATTTAGTGAAGGCAAAAGAACCTTGCTAGATGAGATTAAGATACTTATGCCTTATATTATTCTTTTTGGTGTTGCTATCTTTCTTATCGCTGTTATGCAAAATGACCTTGGTCAAGTGGTCGTGCTGGCACTTACATTTGTGACGATGGCACTTTTTGCAGGAGCAAGTGCGAGACTTTTTAGTATCGGTATCTTAGGAGCTGCTTTTGTTATGACAGTAGCGATAATCAGCTCTGAGCATAGAATTTTACGTATAAAGTCATGGTGGGGCACGATACAAAATATGGTGCTTTCTTTCTTACCTGACAGCGTTGCAGATGTATTAAGAGTAGCTGATGCGCCAGAGCCATATCAAATTTCTCACTCATTAAACGCTATAAAGCATGGCGAATTTTTTGGAGAAGGACTTGGTGCTGGTATATTTAAGCTCGGCTTTTTAAGTGAGGTCCATACTGACTTTGTACTAGCTGGTATCGCTGAAGAGGTTGGTGTATTTGGTATTTTGTGTATCGTAGCTATATTTATAACGCTACTTTATAGAATTTTTAGAATTTCAGCCAGAAGCGAAAATAAAGTCTATCATCTATTTACGCTTGGCGTCGGGCTTATCTTATCGTTTTCATTTTTAATGAATAGCTATGGTATCACATCGATCACGCCTATTAAGGGTATTGCTGTGCCATTTCTTAGTTACGGTGGTAGCTCTGTGCTTGCGATTTGTATCGGTATCGGCATGGTTTTGATGGTTAGTAAAAGGGCAAAATTATGATTGTTATTTGCGGTGGAGGTACTGGTGGACATTTAGCGATTGCAAAGAGCTTTTGTGAGGAGCTTAATACTCGTGGTATCAAGCCCATTTTTATTGGTTCAACTAGTGGTCAAGATAAATTTTGGTTTGAAAATGACGAGAATTTTTTTAAAAAATTTTTCTTACCAAGCAGTGGTGTGGTAAATAAGAGAGGCTTTGCTAAGCTAAAATCACTAACAAATATCGTAAATCTTGCTCTAAAATGTAGAAAAATTTTTAAGCAAAATGACGTTAAGGCAGTCATTAGCGTTGGTGGCTATTCAGCAGCTCCAGCGGCTATTGCGGCAATCATCTCAAAAGTGCCGCTTTTTATCCATGAACAAAATGCTGTAATGGGCAAACTAAATAAAATTTTAAAGCCCTACGCGAAAGGCTTTTTTAGCTCTTATGATGAAGCTTCGCCCTATCCTTATCCCGTAGCAAAGAAATTTTTCGATAGTGCAAGAGTGAGAGAGGAGCTAAAGACTATTTTGTTTTTAGGAGGCTCGCAAGGTGCAAAAGCGATAAATGAACTAGCTATAAATTTAGCTCCATATCTTAAAGAAAAAGGCATAAATATAATTCATCAATGTGGCAAAAACGGCTTTGATGAACTTAAAAAAAGATATGATGAACTTGGCTTTAATGAAACGAATTTAGAAATTTTTGAATTTAGTAAAGAGATAGAAAATAAGATGAGCAAGGCTGACCTTGCCATATCAAGAGCAGGAGCTAGCTCGCTTTGGGAGCTTTGCGCAAATGCTTTGCCATCTATCTTTGTGCCATTTCCTTATGCTGCTGGTAATCATCAGTTTTATAACGCTAAATTTTTAAAAGATAAGGGCATTGCTGAAATTTGCTTGCAAAATGGAGAAATTTTAGATAAAGACGAAGTTATAAGAATGATAGAAAAATTTGATCTAAACAAAAGTAGCAAAGCTCTAAAAGAGATCCTTTTGCCAAATGGAGCAAAAGAGATAATTGATAAAATTTTAAACTAGCTCCTCGCCTATCGCACAAGCTTTTAGTTCTTTTAGCTCAAAAATTAAGTAGTGATAAATAAGCTCATTTGTATTTAAAATTTTTGCACTAAAGACCGGTTTTATCATAGTTATTATCTTATCAGTTATACCCGCGATCTCTACCAGTAAAAGTTCATCTTTGCGTTGCTTCGCAGCCTTAATACAATTATAAAAGAACGTATAAATTATCTTAAAATTTTGCAAAATAACATTTGAAACTATCCTAGAATGAATATGCAAAACATTATGTATGCGCTCTTGTAGAGTATTTAGCTCCGCAAGTATTGATTTTATTTGAGTAGTGTCTGTTGTCCTAGAAAAGAGATTTTTCGCTTTATTTTTGTTTTGTATTTGATACTCTGCTACCAAAATTTCTATTATATTTAAAATGGCAACATAGCTTTCTTGCAAATTTTCATTTGCCTTAAAGCTCACACCATTTTTTTCAATTTTATAATTTAAGCTTCTCTTTATCTGCTCCAAATAAGTACTAATGTTTTCATAATAGTCCTCTGTATTGAATACACTTTTAAAAAAATCGCTTTCGCCTTTTAGGTTTGTAAGCTTTTTTTTAAGTTCATCAGCATTTTTATTAAACTCAACAACCCCAACTGCCAAGCCGATCTCGTGCTCGCTATTTTGTTCCAATGCTGTCAAACTTTCTTTTAGTACCGAAATTTGTTTTTGAATATTTTGAAAATCCATTTTTTTCTCTTTTAATTTTTTTTGCTTATTTTACTATAAAAATTATGAAGTTTTGTCATTAAGAATTAAAAAGATGGTGCGCCCGAGAGAATTCGAATCTCTGACCTTTTGAACCGCAATCAAATGCTCTATCCAGCTGAGCTACGAGCGCACAAGAAAGTTAAGTCGAGATATTAGCCAAACTTTCCTTAAAGAAAAATTGTATTCATTTTAATTTTATAACTGTTTTAGTAAAATCCGATAAAAATAAAAGGAGTAAAAATGAATGATTTTTTCGATAGTTTAAAAGAGATAAAAAAAGAACTTACTAAAGAGCAAGGTGAGATCAAAAAAACTCAAAAAGAAGCCGTTTCTCATACAAAAGAAGAGGCGATCTCATATAAAGAGAATAAGCTAAAAAACGAATTTGCAGAATACATTAAAGGCCAAGATATAAGAAAAATATAAATTTGGAATGCTTATTGCTAAAACATGTCATATTTTATGTGGAGTAGGCAATGAAAGTTACGCAAACATTAGAATCTCTAAGTATTTTAACTGATAATGACACTTTGTTTCGTGAGCTTAGAGATATGATAAGCAGAAATTTTACAAAAATTTTATCTAATAAAAATAAGGTTATTTCGTTTTATGAAGAGAGTGAGATCCCACAACGCAAGTGCTTTTTAAAATTTATAAAAAAACTTTATGAAAAGCAAAGTGATGATAAGCTCGATATTCGTTTTGCAAACTATAAAACCATAAAGCTTGGCTTTGTTCAAAAAAATACCCTAACTCCAGTCATTAGCCTAAACGTAAATTTTGTAAAAAATGAAGTCAAATTTGAGCTAAAAGATGCACTTTGCAGAGATTTTGCTAGCTACATCAGCGAGAGTTTAGTAAAAAGTAATATTGCTTTTAGAAAAAATGATGATTTTTTAAACATCACCATCTCAAACGATAACGACATAAACACATTAAACAAACTGCTTTACAAAAGAAGCTATCCAAAATTTAGCGTAAATTTTATCTATGATGAAAAAGACTACAAAGCCTTTAAACAAGGCATAAAAATAAAAAGCTCATCTAAATTTGTAAGCAGATTTTCTGTGCTTGCAAATTTGCTTGAGGAAAATTTTGAGATTTTAGGTTGCAAAAAAGATGATGACTTTGAAACCATCAGGCAGAGCTATCTTTCACTCGTAAATATCTATCATCCAGACAGGCACGCCAACAAAAATCCTCTCATACAAGAAGAATATGCAAAGAAATTTAAAAATATTCAATCTGCTTATGAGAGCCTAAAACCATACTTTAAAAATCAAGAAAATTTTGTGATGGTTGGCTAGAGCACGGCTTGCCACAAGGGCTATTAAAGGGAGCAAAGATGAATGGTGAAATGTTTAATATATGCGCCATTATTGTTGCCGCAAAGCAGGTCATAAAGTCAAATTCTCCTATCCTATACAATGACACTAACTATGAAAATAGTATAAATTTTCACTTTCTCTCAGGCCATAGGTCAAATGGTGTAAATGAGTGGTTTGAGCATGCATTAAAACTTGGATTAAGCGATGTAAGACTTGCTACAAATTTAACCAGCTCATCAGATGAACGTTTATTGCTTAGTTTTTCAAACTCTACCGCAAAATCGATCATTTGCATTTTTAAAGAGCACATAAGCTGCTTTGTGCCCTACTGGAAATACAACAAAGACCAAAGAGGCTGGGACATAATATATAAAGAATTAGGTCTTGAAAAAGATGTAAATTTAGAAAATTTTAGCGACAACACAGAGGTTTTTATGGCCATACTTACCAAGATAGCGGCCTTTGCAGATGATAGAGTGTGAGAATTTTGGTGAGTGTTTTCGCAGGGCTTTAAAATCACTTGGATCTTCAAACAATGATGATCAAAAGATATTTAATGCACCGCTTATGCCAAAGAAAAATTTAGCCCTTTTTACTGCGGCAAGCTTAGCTGATGTCTTTGGCGGTATGAGCTCTTGGAACGACGATGTAGCAGGTATGGCACAATATAAAAAACGTGGCAAAGAGTACGAAGAGCTTAGTAGCGAACTTTTTACGCAGATGCGCAAGGCCATACTTTTTGCTGTAAATGAGTGGTAGTTAGCCGTTTATCTGATAGACTCTTTTTCTCTGGCTTGAGCTGCCGATGTTTAGGATCTTGCGGTATTTTGTGATAGTTCGGCGAACGATTTGGATGTTAAATTTAGCTTGTATGAGCTCTTGGATTTTTAGATCAGAAAGTGGCTTTTTGTGGTCTTCATTTTTGATAAGCTCTAGTAAAAATTCTTTTATCGCAGCGTTTGAGGTCTCATCGTCAAAGCCAGTTGAAAAGAAATTTTTAAGTGCGACAGTGCCTCTTGAGCAGCTTAGATATTTGTTTGCGATCGCTCTTGAGATGGTTGAAGGGTTACGCCCAAGTTCATCTGCTAGGTCTTTTAGCTTCATGGGCTTTATGTCGCCGCCCAAAAAGTAGTCATACTGATACTCAACTATCATGAGCCCTATCTTATAAAGCGTCGCTTTTCTCATCTCAAGGGCGTCAATTAGCTCGCTGGCCTCTTTTATACGTGAGCTTACAAAGGCCTCTTTCTCGTCTAGTCCCTCGGTATCAACCAAAATTTCAGGATAGTACTCGTCATTTATCTGCACGCTTATGCCACTACTTGTGCTTAGCACGAAGATATCAGGCACCGCCTCTTTTTCATCTTCGAGATACTCAATGGCTGGAGGATTTTTAAATTTTTTTATGATCTTTAGCGCGTCATCGTAAAATTTAAGCTTTCTAAGCTTTTCTATATTTTCAAAATTTAAGATGATCTTTCTTGCGCACTCTATGATCTCATCACTTGCCTCTGCCTCACTTAGCTGAAATAAAAAGCTCTCTTTGACATCTTTTGCACCCACGCCACAGGGCTCAAGGTAGGCAAATCTCGCCCTAACCCGCTCCACTTCGTCCTCATTAAAGCCAGCAAAAATTTCATTATCATAGGAAAAATAACCTTCGTCATCTAAACACTCGATGATCTTATATGCGATATCTTGTGACTTTTGCGTGGGGAAAAGTGGCGGATTGATTTGACTAATTAGCTTTTCATAGAGGCTTTCTTTATAAATACTTAAAGCCTCGATGCTCTCACTAACAGAATTTCTACTAACCTGCTCAAAAAAATTTCGCTTCTTCTCGCTTTTTTCTAAATTTTTATGCTCAATTGTGGCAAATGGATTGTCTTTTATAAAAGGTTCAAGCGTCTCTTTTAGCTCATCAAGCCCGCTTTGAAGGATGGGAAGCCAGCTTCTTAGCGTTTGATTTAGTTTGATCTTTGGCGCTAAAGTTTGCTTTTGCCTTAGCATCATCTACTCAAGCAGCTTAAATTCTTCGCCAAGATAGTGCGTTCTAACGAGCTTATTGTTCGCCACTTCGCTCGCACTGCCGCTTGCTAGCAGCGAGCCATCTTTGATGACATAAGCTCTGTCGCAAATGGCTAGCGTCTCACGGACGTTATGGTCAGTTATCAAAACGCCGATACCTAGCTTTTTAAGGTCTCTAACGATGCTTTGGATGTCGCTAACTGCGATAGGATCGACGCCTGCAAATGGCTCATCAAGAAGTAAAAATTTTGGTTTTATGATAAGGCTTCTAGCGATCTCACAGCGTCTGCGCTCGCCGCCACTTAGGCTAACGCCCTTTCTTAGGCGGATAGGCTCGATATTTAGCATATTTAGCATCTCATTTACTCTTTTTGCTATCTCTTCTTCGCTTTGATTTAAAATTTCAGCTCCAAGAAGTAAATTTTCTTCGACACTTAGCTCTTTAAATATGCTTGATTCTTGCGGCAAATAGCCAATGCCAAGGTGAGCTCTTTTGTGAAGTGGGACATTTGTGATCTTTTCGTCGTTTAAAAAGACATCTCCGCTAGTTGGCGAGATGAGCCCACAGATCATATAAAAAGTGGTCGTCTTTCCAGCGCCATTTGGCCCAAGGAGCCCCACTACCTCGCCGCTATTTACCTCTAAAGATATACCTTTTATGATCTCACTTTTCTTAATCGTTTTTTTTAGATCTTTTACTTCTAGTTTATGCACTTATAACCTCGTATTTTCTGCCATTTTTGCTAGGAGAAATTTTTACTAATGTATAGCTCTCGCCGTTTTTCTTTAGAGCTTTTTCTAAATTTTCATCGCCCCACTCTACTAGATGAAGCCCCTCTTCAAATAAATTTTCAAAAAGACCATTTTTTGCCATCCCGTCAAATCCGATCTGGTAAATGTCGTAGTGGTAGATATCTTTACCATAAATTTGCATCAAAGAAAATGTCGGCGACGTCACGCTCTCATCTATGCCATGAGCCTTGATGATCGCCTTTACAAGCGTCGTTTTGCCACTTGCTAGATCGCCACTTAGTAGCACCACGCCACTTTTTGGCAGCACCCGCACAAGCCTATCAAGCTCATTTTCTAAAAGCTCAAAAACCATCAAAGCTCTTTTACATATTCGCTTTGAGCGCTTTTTGGTATGCTTTTTGTAGTTGGGATCGCTAGCACCTCATATCTCGCCTCGCGCGTTAGAAATTTGATGCTAACCACATCGCCAACCTTAACATCTTTTGCCGCTTTTGCCTGCACGCCGTTGATGCTCACAACGCCGCTTTTGCACATATCTTCGCTAACGGCACGCCTTTTGGTGATATTTACTACGTTTAAAAATTTATCTACTCTCATGTGGCGGATTTTAACAAAAATAGCCTTAAATTTTTAATCCTTCAGATATTTTAAAAGCTCTTTTAAATTTAGAGGTATGACGCTGCCATGCGTTTGCCCTTTGTAAAACTCAAAGTGAAAATTTACGCCACTTTGCTTTAAAATTTGAGCTAGATCGCTCGCCTTTAAAGTGCCAGGCTTGTCAGTCTTGCCCTTTCTTTTTTCAAGCTCACCAACGCTAAGAAAGACAAATTTGGCCTTTAGCTTCTCTTTAAATTTATCCTCACTCACGTTTTGCTTTAAAATTTCAGATTCACCCCACCAAAGAGATGGCGAAGCGATAAAGAAATTTGAAAATACGCCCTCATTTTTTAGTAAGGCATAGAGCGTAAAAAGCCCGCCAAAAGAGTGTCCATAAAGGCTCTTTTGGCTGCCCTGCACGTTAAATTTCTCATCAATTAGTGGCACTAAATTTCTAGTTAAAAAGTGGTAAAACGCATCTGCACCACCACCTTTGTTAAACTCCTCACCATCTGCCTTTGGCGTGAGGTCTTTTGTGCGTTTTTCTACCTCATAGCTTTTGTCTGTGTCATATCCTATGCCTATTATTAGTGGTGCAGCCTTGCCATCAAATTCATTTAAGAGCATGTTAAACTGGGCATTTGCATCAAGCAAGAAAAGCACATTTTTAAACTCATTTTGCCCCTTTAGCTTGGCTGTAAAAATTTTATAAATTTCATCATTTGCACTCATTTTAAAGGTTGAAATTTCAAATTTACTAGCAGATTTTTGGCTAAGTGGCTCAGGCGTTTGACTAGGTCCTGCGTGCAAAGCCTGCGTTACGCCAAGCGTAAAAAGCAAAAATTTAAACACTCTTACCATTTTGCAGCGACCTTAAACCAAAATCTCCTACCCTCTTGCGGATACCAGTAGTAGTTGCCGTCGTCTGCTAGCGCCTCATCGTATCTTACTTTATCAAAGATATTGTAGGCATTTAGGCTAAGTGTTAGGTGTTTATTTGCATCCCAGCTTACACCTGTATCAAATGTGAGTAAATTTTTGTCATTTTCACTCACCTTATTGCCAGGGCCAAATTTCACACTAGTAAGCTTACTCTCATAGTTTGTGGTGAAGAATGTTTTTACACTCTTAATTGGTTTATAAGCAAGTGTTGCATGAAATGCATGCTCTGGGGTTGCTGTTAGGCTTTTGCCGTCAAGTCTGGCTAGATTTGTCTCACTAAATTTCATAGGGCCTCTTGGCGTATTTATAGTTGGGTTGCCAGTTTTTATCTTTGACTTATTATAGGTATAGTTTGAGCTTAGATTTAGATTTGAAAGGATGTCATAGTCGCCGCTTAACTCAACGCCCCAAACAGTCACACCTTCTATGTTAAAGTAAGTTCCCCAGCCAGGACAATTAACACTTGGCGCACCTGAGCAAGTGCCAAAGGCTGGAATTTTATTTACATTACTGTTGTCGGTGTCTAGGATCTTGTCTTTAAATTCATTTTTAAAAAGCGTTACCGAGCCTCTAAAATCAGCCTGATTGTCATAATATGCCCCAACTTCATAAGTCATGCTCTTTTCTGGTTTTAGATCTTTGTTACCAAAATCAACTATTTTCCAAGCATTTTGGATAGTGCCTACTTCTGGGGAGATTTGATTGACATTTGGCGTTTTATAGCCAGTTGCTACGCCGCCTTTTAAGCTTAGCGTATCTGTGGCATTATAGACTAGGTAGGCTCTTGGCGAGAGGTGATTGCCAAAGAATTCGTTGTGCGTGAGTCTTGAGCCAAGCGTTAAAAATAGCTTCTCATCTAAAATTTGCCACTCATCCTCGATAAATCCCGCATGCTCACTCATCGAGTAGCTTTTTGGATTTTTAAGACCATTCCTTGAGGCATTTGAGACGATGAAGGTCGTGCCGACATTTTGCTTGCTAAAGTCATAACCAAAAGTGAGTGTATGCGCGCCAAAAAACGTTGTAAATTTAGAATTAAAGTTGTGATTTTTGGCTTTTGCAGGTATGAGGCTGTCAAAAAGGCTCGTTCTTTGCGTCTCATCATAAATGTAGCTGATATCGGCATTTAGGCTATCAAATTCACCAAGATAGCCCACGCCATAGCTCTTTTTCTCGTAGTCATAATTATCTAATGGTCTTTTTCTTGGGTCTGGATCGGCTGATTTGCCAACCGTTTTTGAATAATCATGCCTTTCGTTTGAGCCAAGGATAAAAAATTTATTATGTTCATCTGGCGTGATCCAAAGCTTTGCACTTAAATTTCTCTTATCGCTCTTTTGATAGCCACCGATGTAGCCATCTTCATCTCTTAGCTTTTTATAACCCCAAAGCTGAAGCGCAAAAAGGTCTTTATAAAGAGGTAAATTTAGATAAAAGTCGCCTTGCCTACCATCACCTATGCCTTTGTGAGTGTTTATCGTGGTTGAGATGCCGACATTGCCACTAAATTTTGAAAAATCCTTTTTAGTGATGATATTTATCACGCCACCAACTGCGTCGCTACCATAAAGCGAGCTCATAGGACCACGGATGACCTCTATACGCTCGATCGCTTCAGCTGGTGGAATGAAATTTGAGTTCATATCCCCTGCTCCGCCCTTTGGATTTGCGCTGCTTGAATTTACTCTTTTACCATCAATTAAAACTAGCGTTTGAGACTTCTCCATGCCACGTATCGAGATACCGCTAGCTGCCCCGTCTTCGCCGCCAACGACATTTACGCCTGGTACCTTTTGAGCGATTGAGTGAAGTGAGGTAAAGCTATCTTTTGTAAGCTCATCGCCACTTATCACGCTTATGCTCGCGGGTGCTTCTTTGATCTGCTGCGAAAAGCCACTCGCACTTACTACAACGCCATCAAGTTTTGTTTCGTTATTGTCTTTATGCTCTGCTCCAAAGAGAGAATTTGCCACACAAACGCTAAGACAAATGGCAATAAATTTTGTTTTTCTCATGACTATCCTTTTAAAATTTAATTTGAAAAAGTTTGAAATTTAACAAAGTATCTTTTAAAACAATATTAATTATCATAATTTTAAATACTAATCTTTTTTATAAAATTTTCTAAGAAAAAACTTACATTACTTATCAAATTAGTTTATTAAAAATTAATCAATTTAGGCTAAAATACGACCATTTTAACAAAAGGAAGAGCTATGAAAAAAGATGTAAAAAAAGTGGTTTTAGCATACTCTGGCGGACTTGACACAAGTATCATTTTAAAATGGCTTCAAGATGAATATAACTGCGAAGTAGTCACATTTACAGCTGACATTGGCCAAGGCGAAGAGCTAGAGCCTGCACGCAAAAAAGCCCTAGCACTTGGCGTAAAACCTGAAAATATTTTTATAGAAGATTTAAGAGAAGAATTTGTACGTGATTATGTGTTTCCAATGTTTAGAGCCAACGCGGTCTACGAGGGTGAGTATCTGCTTGGTACATCGATAGCGCGCCCACTAATAGCAAAACGCCAAAGTGAGATCGCAAGACTTGTTGGTGCTGATGGTGTGAGCCATGGAGCAACAGGCAAAGGCAACGACCAAGTTCGCTTTGAGCTTGGATACTACGCGCTTGGCGACAACCTAACTATTATAGCTCCATGGCGCGAATGGGATCTAAACAGCCGCGAAAAGCTCTTAGCATACGCTGAGAAAAACGGCATAGATATCACCAAAAAACCAGGCAAAAGTCCATACTCAATGGACGCAAATTTACTCCACATAAGCTACGAAGGCCTAGTGCTTGAAGACCCGAGCCACGCACCAGAAGATGATATGTGGAGATGGACAGTAAGCCCAAAAGATGCTCCAGATAAGAGCGAGATCATAGAGATAGGCTACGAAAAAGGCGATCCAGTGAGCATAAACGGCAAAAAAATGAGCCCAGCTGAAATTTTAACTGAGCTAAACCGCCTTGGCGCAAAACACGGTATCGGCAGACTTGACATCGTAGAAAACCGCTCGGTTGGTATGAAGAGCCGCGGCTGCTACGAAACTCCAGGCGGTACGATAATGCTAAAAGCTCACAGAGCTATAGAGAGCATCACGCTTGACCGCGGTGCAGCTCACTTAAAAGATGAGATCATGCCAAAATATGCTGAGCTAGTTTATAACGGCTACTGGTGGTCACCTGAGCGAAATATGCTCCAAGCGCTCATTGACAAGAGCCAAGAACACGTAAATGGCTCTGTAAAAGTTGAGCTTTATAAAGGCAATGTGACTATCCTTGGCAGAAGCAGTAAAAATGATAACCTATTTAGCGAGGCATACTGCACATTTGAAGAAGATAGTGTTTATGATCAAAAAGATGCAGCTGGATTTATCAAACTAAATGCGCTTCGCTTTATAATCGCACGCAAAAATGGGCGAAAATTTGACTAAAAATAAAATTTAAAAGGATAAAAATGAAAGTATTATTAATAAAAGATGTAAAAGGACTTGGAAAAGCTGGCGAGATAAAAGAGGTAAAAGATGGCTACGGTAACAACTTCTTAATCGGTAAAGGCTTTGCAAAGGCAGCCACTCCAGACGTGCTTCGCCAATACGAAGCGGCTCAAAAGAGAAAGGCTGAAGAGCTAAAATACGAGATCGCAAATTTAGAAAAACTAAAAGAAGAGCTTGCAAAAGTGACAGTCGTCATCAAAAAAACACTTGGCGCAAATGGCTCGCTTTTTGGCTCAGTTTCAAAAGAGGAGATCGCAGCAGAGCTTGAAAAGACGCATCATTTGGTAGTTGAGAAAAAGGCTATCGACCTAGACACGCACCTAAAAGCAGTTGGTCTTTATGACGTTCATGTAAAGCTTGGACACTCGATAAATGCGAGCCTTAAGGTTGATGTGCAAGGAGAGTAGATGTTTCATGCGACAACCATCTTAGCCTACAAAGGCAAAAATAAAGCGGTCATCGGCGGTGACGGACAGGTGAGCTTTGGCAACACCGTCTTAAAAGGTAACGCCGTAAAAATTCGCAAAATTCATAACGGCAAAGTCCTAGCTGGCTTTGCTGGCAGCACTGCTGACGCGTTTAATCTCTTTGACATGTTTGAGAAAAATTTAGAGCATACAAAGGGTGACTTGCTAAAAGCGGTGATAGAATTTAGCAAAGAGTGGCGCAAAGACAAGTATCTAAGAAAGCTTGAAGCGATGATGCTTGTGCTTGATAGGGATAAAATTTTCTTACTTAGTGGCACTGGTGATGTGGTCGAGCCAGAAGATGGCAAGATAGCAGCTATCGGAAGCGGCGGAAACTACGCCATTTCAGCGGCCCGTGCCTTAGATAAATTTGCTGATATCGATGAAGAAGAGTTAGTCAAAGAGAGCCTCAAGATCGCCGGCGAAATTTGCATCTATACAAATACAAACATCAAAACTTATGTTTTAGAATAAGAGAAAAAATGAACTTAACACCAAGAGAAATTGTTAAATTTTTAGATGACTATGTGATCGGTCAAAAGGACGCCAAAAAGATCATAGCGATCGCACTTCGCAACCGCTACCGCCGTATGAAGCTTGAAAAGAGCCTGCAAGATGACATCATGCCAAAAAATATCTTGATGATCGGCTCAACTGGCGTTGGTAAAACCGAGATCGCAAGGCGTCTTTCAAAGATGATGGGACTACCTTTTATCAAGGTAGAAGCTAGCAAATATACTGAGGTTGGCTTTGTTGGTCGTGACGTTGAAAGTATGGTAAGAGACCTTGCTATGGCATCATATAATCTCGTAAAAAACGAGCAAAGCGAGAAAAACCAAGACAAGATAAATGCCTATATCGAAGAAAAGATCGTCTCAAAGCTACTTCCGCCACTTCCAAAAGGTGCTAGCGAAGAGAAGCAAGCAGAGTACGCAAAGAGCTATGAAAAAATGCTAAATAGGCTAAGAAACGGCGAGCTTGACGAGCTAAGTATCGAGATAGAAGTGCAGCAAAACCCACTTGAAGCTGGCTCAAATGTGCCACCTGATATGGCGCAGATGCAAGAGAGCTTTATAAAGATAATTGGCATCGGCGGTAAAAATATCAAAAAAGAGATGAAGGTAAAGGACGCCAAAAAAGCCCTTCAAAGCGAAGCAAATGATAAAATTTTAGACCTTGAGAGCGTAAAAACAGAGGCTTTAAGAAGAGCTGAAAACGAGGGCATCATCTTTATAGACGAGATCGATAAGGTAGCCGTTGGCTCAGGTAGCTCAAATAGGCAAGACCCAAGCAAAGAAGGTGTGCAAAGAGACTTGCTACCTATCGTTGAGGGCTCAAATGTAAATACCAAATTTGGAAATTTGAAGACAGATCACATTTTATTTATCGCAGCTGGCGCCTTTCATATAAGCAAGCCAAGCGATCTCATCCCAGAGCTTCAAGGCCGTTTTCCACTAAGGGTCGAGCTTGATAGCCTTGATGAGGACGCGCTTTATCAAATTTTAACCCAGCCAAAAAATTCGCTTTTAAAGCAATATATCGCACTTCTTTCAACTGAAAATGTCGAGCTAGATTTTGATGATGAAGCGATAAAAGAGATAGCAAGGATCGCTCATGCAGCAAATGAAAAGATGGAAGACATCGGTGCTAGACGCCTTCATACGGTGATCGAGCGCGTGATAGAAGATATCAGCTTTGAAGCTAGCGAAAAGAGCGGCGAGAAGATAAATGTGACAAAAGAGCTTGTAAAAGAGCGCCTAAAAGACGTGGTTGAGGATCAAGATCTAGCGAGGTATATACTTTGAAATCAGGCTTTGTTAGCATCATAGGACGCACAAATGCTGGCAAAAGCTCGTTTTTAAATGCCTTATTAAACGAAAAGATCGCCATTGTCTCGCACAAGCAAAACGCAACTCGCAGAAAGATAAATGGCATCGTGATGAACGGTGAAGATCAGATCATCTTCACCGACACACCAGGGCTTCACGAGAGCAACAAAGCGATAAATCAACTGCTAATTAGCCAAGCTATAAAATCGATGGGAGACTGCGATCTCATCGTATTTTTAGCGCCTATCCATGATGACACAAGTGACTACGAGAAATTTCTAGCTTTAAATCCTGAAAAACCACACATCTTAGTGCTAACAAAAGTCGATGAGAGCTCAAACGCAAAAGTGCTTGAAAAGATCACTCAGTATCAAAAATTTCAAGATAAATTTGCAGCACTTCTTACTTTTAGCACCAAGCAGCCTACCTATAAAAAGCCGCTTCTTGATGAAATTTGCAAGCTTTTGCCAGAGCATGAGTACTTTTATGATCCAGAATTTCTCACACCGACAAATGAGAAGGAAATTTTTAGAGAATTTATACTTGAAGCGATCTATGAAAATTTAAGCGATGAGATCCCATATCTTAGCGATGCGATCATAAAAAGCGTAAAAGAAAAAACAGGCATAACTGAAATTTATGCTAGCATCATCACGGAGCGTGACATCCACAAAAGTATGATCATCGGAAAAAATGGTGAAACGATAAAACGAATAGGAATTTTTGCAAGAAAGTTAATACAAAATTTAACCGGAACAAAGATCTTTTTAAAGCTCGATGTAGTCGTTAAGAAAGGCTGGAGTAAAGAAGAAAAGAGCCTTAATAAAATAATTGGTTATTGATTTTTTATTTTAAAAATATTAAAATACAGCCCAATTAGAGCATTATGAGGTAAATTTTTATGTTAAAGCTTAGAAAAATTAACGATAATCCAATCGTTACGCTAGATCCTTATGAATATGAAGGTTTTAGATTTTCTAATAGCAATGTTGATACGCTAAGTCTTTCAAAGAATATTTTAAAGCGAGACTTTTTTATATCTTATATCGAGTACAAAGATATAATAACAGCTACCATAAACATCTCAAGAACAATAGATGATGAGGATATTGAAAATAATATCTCGATTAAAATTTACGAAGAGCTCTCTCTTGATCCTACGATTGACTATAAAATAGTTTATTTTGAAAGCAATGTTGAAAAAGAAGATAGAATTTTTAATGTTTTTATTGCTACAAACGAAACGATAAATAAAATTTTTAAAAATATTTCTAAAAGAGTCCCTTTTATAGATTATGTCGTTGTAGAACCACTTTTATATAGTGCTATCTACAAAAAAGGCTTGCTTCCTAGCACTCAGAGTGATTGTTTTTTGACATTTAGGGCTGATTAAGCATTTATAAGCATTTATGTAAATGTGGAATAACTTACATCAAGAGGTTTAAGATACACACTAAATTATCTAAAAGATAAATTTATAGAGCAAAGCGGCGAAAGAGTAAGCCTAGAAAGCTTTTTAGACATCCTAAAGACAAGAGGACTTTTAGATAGCAATGAAGAAGGCTTTAGCTACGATCTAAATACTGTTTTTGAGGACTATATATTTTATGTAAATGACACGATAAATGTTGTCAATAGAATCTATAGCATAAATATAAAAAATATCTATATTGACTGCGACTATAAAATAGAGCGTTTTGAAAAATTTATCAATACAAAGCTTGGCACAAATGCTACGAAATTAAATACAAGCACTGTAATAAATTCTAAAAATTTAGCTATTAGCGAACGATATAACATGATGGCTTTATATGCAAATTTTTACAAAAAAGAGGCCTTTAATGCTGATTTTAACTTCTCAAATTTACTTAGGCCTGATCCGTTCACAAAGAGAAAAAGCGGTAAATTTATACTGACATGTGCCGCTGCTTTTTGCCTAAGCATGTCCTATCCTCTTTATAATTATATAGCTGGCAGTATTTTAGAGGCAGATTCGCAAAGACTAAGCGATGAGCTTGATGTGCTTAATGCGCAAGCAGCACAAATAAGAAGTACTCTTGAAAGACTAAAAAAAGAGCAAAATGATATAAAAGGATTAACTGATAAAGAGGAAGAGAAGTTAAATTTTAGAAAAGGGTTGCTTCAAGAAATTGAAAACAAAAAAGATCATTACGTAATGAAAGGCTTAAATCTTTTTGAAATTACCGATATGATAAACAACAATAGCGTTTTTATAACAAATATTAAAAACAACGATAAAAATTTAATCGTAACGGTTGTTAGCGATAATGAAAAAAGGATTACGCAGCTAATAAAAGATATTAGCAAGATGCCTAAATATTCAGTAAATACAAAAAAAATTAAAGAAGATAAGCAAAACAACGAGTATGAAAGTAATATAAGTATAGAGATTAGACAATGAGACAAGATGTTTTAAGTAAAATAGATAAGTATTTTGACGCAAAAAAACAAAGCGAAACAAATATAATTTTTTTGGGTTCAGCTTTAATTATTATTTATATTGTTTATATGCTTTGCTTTGATCAGTCGCAAGATTTTTATGATGAAAGACTTAATTCGCATACTAAAATTAGCAATGATCTTTCAAGAACAAGAGATTATTTAAGATCGACTAGCTCACCTAGTGGGGATAAAAATTTTAAAATAAATGAAGAGTCAAAAATACTTGAAACGCTTAAAGGCAAATATTCTAGCGTTTTAAAATTTAATGCTCATTTTGATTCAAAGCTAAAAGAACTATCGTTTTTATTATTTAACGATCAGAATTGGGCAAATTTTTTAGACAACATCGTATCTTTAGCAAAGCAAAATAATATAAAAATTTTAGAATTAAAAAGTGATATAAAAGAGCCAAATTTCCAAAAGATTGAGCAAATTTTAAATATTGACTTGACATTTTTTGGAGGTTTTAAAGATATGCTTTCATATATAAATGGTCTTGAAGAATCAAAGCTAGTAGTTGATCTTCACAAAATGGATGTAAATTCCACCCAAAAAGAGCTTGGTGCTAAGATCTCAATATCTGTTTGGGGGATGAAATACTAATGAAAATAAAAATTTTATTGGCTTTTTTATTTTTAAATATTGCTTTTGCTAATCAGCTTCAAGAAGAAATGGACTCTTATGATAAAATTTTTGAAAAAATAAAGGAAAAAAGAAGCGGTCTTAGTGATATTGAGCTTTCGAGTATAAAAAATCCTTTTAAGCAAGAACCTATCAAGACGGTAACAGATCAAAATTTATCAATTATCACTCAAGCTTCAAAAGGGCTTAGTTTAAAAGCAATTTTATTAAACAAAGCAAATATTGATTCCAAATGGTATGCTGTCGGTGATATTGTTGATGGTTACAAAATAGCTAACATTACTAGAAATAGTGTTTTTTTAGTAAAAGGCGATGAAAAACAAGAGCTAATTTTAAAAAATGGAAGTAAAAATGTTGAGATTAAGATTAAATAAAATATTAATAATAGGTACACTCATTTGCTTGAATATGAATTATGCTAGTGCTAATGAGAGTAGTTGTTTAAGCAAGAATTTTAATATGAAAATTTCAGATGATGTTGCACTAGTAGATGTGTTAAATCAGCTTTCAGAGATGTGTAACTTTAGTATTGTTGCAAAGGATACTTATAGCAAGACAGAACTAAAAGATAAAGTTTTTGGTGTTAATATCAGAAATATGAGTCTTAGCGAAGTTTTTGACCTACTTTTAAGTGAGAAAAATTTAAGCTACGAGTTTTCAAATAATGTATTAAAAATTTCATCTTTAAAAACTCAAATTTTCAAACTAGATTATATAACTTCTATTAGAGAAGGAACTGCTGTCACCCAAGCTTCAGTGGATGCCACTCCATCTGAAATTTCTAGTGGTTCAAGTAGTAGCGATAATTCCCAAGATGATAGTTCTCAAGGCTCAAGCAACCTTATAAAAACTACTGAAAGGTTTGACTTTTGGGAAAAACTAGATGCTGAGCTTAAAGCTATTTTAAATAATAGTAGCGAACATATCACAGCGCCTGATCCTATCATAAATCAAAATGCAGGTCTTATCACTGTTACAGCTACCCCTTCTCAACTTAAGCGAGTTGAGAAGTATATAGATGAAATGCAAAAAAGACTAAAGAAACAAGTAATTATTGATGTTTCTATTATTTCAGTTGAGTTAAATAATGAATACAAGCAAGGTGTTGACTGGAGTAAATTTGAACTTGGATTTAATACATACATTGGCAATTCAAGGAATAATCCGAGCTCAAGTGCAACTTGGACAAATAAAGGCAATAGCCTAAGCGATGGATTTGGACGTACATTAAATATCGCAGCTAATTTAAATTTTAGCCTTGATGGAATGATAAATTTTCTTGAAACAAATGGAAAGACAAAGGTTATATCAAGCCCAAAAGTAACAACACTTAATAATCAGCAAGCTCTAATTTCAGTTGGTGATAACATAAACTACCGTGTTCAACAAAAAACTGACAATGGAAACAGCAATAGTGATAGGCTGACAACTACTTATAAACAATATTCTGTTTTTATAGGCATATTATTAAATTTATTACCAGAAGTCTCTGATAATAATAAAATCATGCTTCGAATCAATCCATCGCTTAGTAACTTTAAATACGCTGAAGACGACACAAGACAAAATGCGTTAAGAGAGATTGCTCCAGATACGGTGCAAAAGAAGCTTTCAACTGTTGTTCAAGTTGATAGCGGTGATACTATTATTCTTGGTGGATTAATAGGCCAGACAAAGGGCAAAAATAATACTTCTGTGCCTCTTCTTTCTGATATCCCACTTATAGGTGGTGTCTTTAAAAGCACAAGAGACAATATAAAGACAACAGAGCTTATCTTTGTCATCACTCCTCATGTAGTTGATTTTGACAAAAAAAAGCCACTTAATCAATCATTAAAAGACTTAGGTTTTTCTAAAACGATCTATGAATAACAAGAATATTTATACAGATATAAAAGATATCTTTATCAACGAAGATGAAGTAGCTGATTTTGTTAACCTAGATAACTCAATCACTTGTTACAATAAGATCGTCTCGGCTCTAAAAAAGCCATTAAAGCTTATACTTTTTTATGGCAAGCCCGGTAGTGGAAAGACTTTTTTGTTAAACAAGATAGCCTCTGATCTCCAAAAGGATAAAAAATTAATTTTTTTCCCGCATCCTTTTTTTAGCGAGGCTACATTTATAGAAGCTCTTTGTGAAGATATATACGGAAATAAGCTTGATAATATAAATAATTTTGAAAGTTTTGTTGCACACTACTCAAAAGAATTTAAAAATAAAGATGAAATTTTACAAAACCAAATAGTTGTCATCTTGGATGAAGCACAACTTTATCCTACTGAATTGATCGAAAAAATAAGGCTAATGGCCGATACAAGATTGTTTAAATTTCTATTTACGATTCATAAAACTGAAAATGAAGATGTGTTAGCAAAAGACTATTTTCAAACTAGAATTTGGGAGAGTATAGAGCTTGGAAGTGCAAACACGAATGAAATCATAGTCTATTTGCAAAGAAAAATAGGACAAAAAGGCTACGATAAATACCTAAATTTTCAGAAAAAAGACTATGACAAAGCCTATGAGCTTTGTTGCGGAAATCTACGCACACTAAATAAAATTATGTATAAATTTTATGAAATTTGTGAATATTATGAACAAAATCAGCCATCAAAATTAAGTAGCGAGGACGCAAATATTAAAATTTTGACAATGTCTGCACTTGATACAGGAATAATTCATGCTTGAATTACAAGAAATTCAAAGGCTAGAAAAGCTCTATGAAGAGTACGAAAAAAAGAATAAAAATAGCTTTTTAAAATTGTTATCACATAAAAAGTTAGGCCTTTTAATAATTACGGTATTGCTAATCGCTTTTATTTTTGGTGCTTTTTTATTTTTCTCAAATGCTAAAAATAAAAAAGAGACAACCAATATTCCAACTTTAGTTGAGAAAAATTTGACAATACAAACAGATATAAAAGAAAAAAACATAACCTTTGCTGAAACTAATGTCAGCAAAAATATTTTAGAAGATGGCAAACAAAAAAGTGAGCAAGCAAAAGAGAGGTTTGAATCAGATAAGAAGCAAGATGAGCTTGCTGAGAAAATAGCGAAAAAGCTAGAACAATCCATAAAACTAAATGAAGATAACAAAGAGCAGATAGCAGATAAAAAACAAAGAAGTAGTGGTGGTTGGTTAAAGCTAAATTTACCAACTGAAAATGAAAACATACAAAATGAACAGTCTCTACCAAATGAAGAGGTAATAGAACTAGAACCAAAAGCAAAGCCAAAAATTGATATTCAAATTTCAAGTGAAAACAATGAAATATCTATGCTAAAAGAAAATTTTAATAAAAGCAAAAATCCAGAAATCGCCCTTAAAATAGCAAGAAAATGCTATCAAGACAAAAGATATAGCGACACTATAAAATGGGCACTATCGGCAAATAATTTAGATAGTAGCATTGAGGAGTCTTGGGTCATGTTTGCTAAGGCAAAATATATGCTAAAGCAAAAAGATGACGCATTGCGTGCATTAGAAGAATATAATAAAAATAAAAATAAGCCCGAGATAAATGAGCTAATAAATAAGATAAAAAGTGATACGTTGTGAAATTTTTACTTATTATATTTTTATCATTAAATGCCTTTGCGCTTGGGGCGGCTGACATTAAAAGTTATTTTGAAAAAGCTGAATATCCTAAAATTTGTAATCAAAAAATACAAGATCTTTTAAAAGATTCACAAAATGAAGAATTTCTTAATATCTTTGGCATATCTTGCTTAAAAACAAATGATATAGATAGGCTCGCTCTTCCAGCAAGCAAGCTATCAAAAACACAAAGCTCAAGAGAGAATGCAGCATATTTTGCTGATATATTGCTTAAAAAAAAGCTATTGCTTCATGCTATCTTGGATGGGGCTGATATAAGCTATATTAGACTTCCAAAGAGCGATTACATTCTTTCATTTATATTTGATAAATTTGTCAAAAAAGAATACGTTGAGGAGCTCGGCGTATTTATTTTTGAAGAGCCAAATTCAGATACAAGATATGAGCTTAGTGCAATCGTTGGCTCAAATTTTGCAAAAATGATTTTAAAAATTTTTAAAAATGACGATCTTACTTCGCAGATTGAGTATAGATAAAGAGAAGAGATGAATAATTTAGAAAATTTAACACTTAAAACATTAGAACAACTTAATAAACTAAATGATGAGCAAATTTTAAAGATTATAGAGATAAAAAAGATAAATGAAAAAAGTCTTTTGGCTATTTTGCTTGAAGAAAATATGCTAGAAGAAGAGATTTTTTTTGAAATTCTATCTGATATTTATAGAAGAGGACACACTGACATTGATGAAATTTCAACTAGTCTTCAGATAGATCAAAAGCGCTTCATTCAATATGTATGCGATAAATTTAAAATCACATTTTTTGATCTTGATGATATAGATATCGACTACCGTATCAGTGAAAAACTAAGCACCTCGCAGCTAAAATCATATAACGCCATACCCGTAAAAGAAGACGAGATAAGCGTTTATGTTGCTTTTAAAAATCCTTTTGACGTGATCATTCAAGATAAAGTTCAAAATTTATTTAACAGAAATCTATTAAAAGTAGCTTGCGCAGATCCAGCCCAGATAGAAAAATACATAAATAAAATAGCTCTTAATGAAAGCATAAAAGACGTCATTACAGAGATCAGAAAAGAGCTTTCAAGCTCCAGTAGCCAAGGACAAAGCACAGAAAGCTCTGGAATTTTAAAGCTAATTGAGATAATTTTAAAAACATCTATTCAAAGCAGAGCAAGCGATATTCATATCGAGCCAACCGAGACAAATTGCATAGTAAGAAGCAGGATAGATGGCATGCTAAGCGAGACATTTATATTTGATAAAGATATCTATCCGCCGATGGTAAGCCGAATGAAGCTACTTTCAAATATGGATATCGCGGAGCGCCGACGCCCACAAGATGGTAGATTTTCAGCTCAAATTTTAGATAAAGAGTACGATTTTCGTATCTCTACGCTACCTATCTTAAATGGCGAAAGCATAGTTTTAAGAATTTTGGACAAATCAAAGGTTATCATAAACATTGAAGACCTTGGTATGCATCCAGATAACTTTGCTAAATTTAAAAAGAGCATGAAAGCGCCTTATGGCATCATCCTTGTTACTGGTCCGACAGGATCAGGAAAAACGACTACGCTTTATGGTGCATTAAATGATATAAAAAGTGTAAAAACTAAGATTATTACCGTTGAAGATCCGGTCGAGTATCAGCTAAATATGATCCAACAAGTACATGTAAATGAGAAGGCTGGACTTACTTTTATCTCAGCTCTTCGCTCTATTTTAAGGCAAGATCCAGATATTATCATGATAGGTGAGATCAGAGATCAAGAGACGCTTAGAATCGCGATTCAAGCGGCACTAACTGGTCACTTGGTTTTTTCTACACTTCATACAAATGACGCTATTAGCGCTTTACCTCGTATGGTCGATATGGGCATTGAGCCATATCTAGTAAGTGGTGCACTAGTTTGTATCGAGGCTCAAAGGCTTGTAAGAAAGCTTTGTCCGTATTGCAAACAAAAAGTCACGCTATCTCAAAAAGCTCTTGATGAGATTAAGAAATTTCTTCCTGAAGATTATCAATTTTATAAAAGCGTAGGTTGTCAACACTGCTCACAAACCGGATATCTAGGACGTGAAATGATAAGTGAAATATTATCTATTAGCGATCATATAGCAAGTATCGTAGCAAATAACGCTTCAAAAGAAGAGCTTAAAAAGGCTGCCTATGACGAAGGCTTTATAGATATGTTCCATGATGGCGTTATACGCGCAGCAAATGGTGTAACAACAATCGAAGAAGTATATAGAGTTGCCAAGATATGAAATTTTACGAAATAGAATATATAAAAGATGGCAAACGCCAAAAGATGAGCCTAAAGGCCAATAGCAAAAATGATGTAAAAAATCGCGCAAATATTCAAGGCATGATAGTAAAGATCAAAGAAACTCAGGCCTCAAGTATCAACAATGATCTTTTGGACTTGCAAGAAAAATTTAACAAAATTTTCTCTTCTTCGAAAGTAAAAATTCCAGCTCTAGTCGCTACCATAAGGCAACTTAGCGTTATGACTAATGCTGGCATATCAATACATGATGGCATAAAAGAGACAGCAAATGCTACCGAAGATAAAAGGCTAAAAACAATATTTCAAACGCTAGATGAAGACCTAAATCAAGGTGCTAGCTTAACTCAAAGTATAGAAAATTTTCAAGAAGAGCTAGGCGATGTCACTGTTGCCATGGTAAGGCTTGGAGAGAGCACTGGTAATATGGCCGATGCATTATCAAAGCTTGCTTCTATCTTGCAAGAAGTCTGGGATAACCAACAAAAATTTAAAAAAGCCATAAGGTATCCAATAACCGTAATATGCTCTATAATTTTGGCTTTTATTGTGCTCATGACATCAGTTGTTCCACAATTTCGAGAAATTTTTAGCCAGCTTAATGCCGATCTACCACTTCCTACTAAAATTTTACTAAACATTGAATACATAATGAGCAATTACGGCATATATATAATAGTTGTTCTTGTCGCATTTACTTTTTTGCTTAAAAGGCAATATTCAAATGATGAAAATTTTAGAGATAAGGTCGATAAATATCTACTAAAAGTCTATCTTGTGGGCAAGATAATATTTTTTGCAAATATGAGTAGATTTAATCTAATATTTACAGAGCTTGTTCGTGCTGGACTTCCTATCGCTGATGCACTAGATACTGCCGTTGTAACTGTTTCAAATCAAGACATAAGAAATAAACTAACTGCTGTAAAAGTACTGGTTGGTCGCGGCATAAGCTTAACCGAGGCCTTTAGGCAAACTGGACTTTATGAGGGTATGCTTATACAAATGATAGGAGCTGGCGAACAAAGTGGTAGCTTAGATGACATGACACAAAAAGTTACTGATTATTATAGAGTGAAATTTAATGATATTATTGATAATATTTCAAACTATATTGAGCCGATACTACTAATATTTATCGCAGCTATGGTGCTTTTGCTCGCCCTTGGTATATTTATGCCAATGTGGGATATGGCAAAAGCTGTTAAAAACTAAATCAACATTTAAAGGAGTAAAATTGTCTATAGAAAAAGAATATAGCGTTGATGAGAACGCATTTTTAGTTTCAAAAACGGATACAAAAGGAAGGATCACTTATTGCAACGAGCCTTTTTTAAATATCGTAGGAGTAAAACAAAGTGATCTCTTGGGAAAACCGCACAATATTATAAGGCACACCGATATGCCAAGGGTTATTTTTAAGCTACTTTGGGAACGTATACAAAATAAAGAGGAAATTTTTGCCTTTATTAAAAATAAAACTCTCAATGGTGGATTTTACTGGGTATTTGGCAATATCACAGCCTCGCTTGATCAGCAAGATAATATCGTTGGCTACTATTCTGTTAGACGTAAGCCAAATGCAAAAGCGATAGAGATCATAAAACCACTTTATGTAAAACTACTTGAGCTAGAACGAGATGGCGGTATTGAAGCGTCTAAAAAATATTTATTTAAATTTTTGGAAGAAAAATCAACAAGCTATGATGAATTTATAAACAACTTACAAAGGTTCTAGATATGTTTAAGAAAAAATCAAATGCAATAAATGAGATTTTAAGTGTTGTCAAATCGGCAAGAAATGGCATACTAGAGCCTCGCATTGTAAATGTTGGAGAAAAGGACGAGATGTATGAAGTCGCCCTTGGCATAAATGATTTGCTAGATCAAGTTGAAGCGCTTCAACGCGAAATTTCAACCTCAGTTCAAGCTGCACAAAACTCAAAAACATATAGAAATATATTTGTAGAAGGGTTTAGAGGTGCATTTAAAAGAAATGCTATATCTATGAGCAATGGAGTAATTGGCATAAAAGAAGGACTAAAAAGTAAAATCAGAGGTCTTCTCTCAAGCGAGCTTGACAAACTTGGAAACGGCATAAATGGCATAAATGATGTAAGAGATGATCTAAATGAAAGTATCAAAAATTTAAGCCAAACAGCAACGGATGCTGGACAAACTGCACAAATAGCAAAAGAAAATATGTCAAATATCACCGAGCTTAGTCAAAACATGGGAGAGCTTGATGGTCTAGTACAAAGCTGCTCGAATGCTACTGGCATGCTAAGCACTAGGGCTTCTGAAATAAGCTCTGTTTTAAATTTAATAAAAGATATTGCCGATCAAACAAATCTGCTTGCTCTTAATGCCGCCATTGAGGCTGCTCGTGCAGGAGAGCACGGACGTGGTTTTGCGGTAGTTGCTGATGAGGTAAGAAAGTTAGCCGAAAATACACAAAAAGCCGCAAGCGATATAGAAGTCAATATAAAAACACTTCAGCAAGAAGTAAATGATATCGATGAAAATTCTAAAAAAATCGATGAAATTTCTAAACTAACGACACAAAATGTAGAAAATTTCAAAAAGGTATTGAGCGAGTTTAATGCAAACGCACAAAATACTGCTCAAACATCAAAATATGTCGAAAACAAAACCTTTGCCATAATCGCAAAAATTTCGCAAATCGCTTATAAAACTAAAGTGTACTCTGATCTTATAAACGAACAAGGATATAGTGAGGAAATACGTGATTTAGCGCAAAGTCTGCTAGATTGGTATGAGAACGAGAGTATAAGCGAACACAAGCAAAATAAAAATTTTGATAAGTCAAAAGAGCTTACATCGTCGCTAAATAATGAAATCAAGCTCTTGCTCGAGAAGTCAGCCTCTGGTTACAACGAACAAAATTTAAATTATTTTGTTGATAAGTCTAAGAAAATAGAAGATCTAAGCGAGCAAATCTTTACTTCGTATAACGAAATTTTTAAAGATAAGAACTAAAGTATTAAATTATCTTTGATGTTTTTTGGGGTGGTCAAAAAATAATGCTTTTGCACCACCCTCTTTTAACTCACTAAATTTACATCCAAACTCAACGCAAAATATTCCAGAAGTTGGGATATTATCTATTGATGAATCGCTTAAATACTCGCAAATTTCAGTTATGCTTGGATTGTGTGTGATGATAAAAATCTCATCCAAACTCTCATCTATATTTTTGACAAATTTTAAAAGATCTTCAAAGCTTATATCATAAAGCTCATCTATAAGATCGATTTCTTCTTTAAATTTTAAAGTTTTGGCGATAATCTTTGCCGTTTGCTCGCACCTTTTAGCGCTGCTTGAAAAGATAGCCCCTGGCATCACATTATACATTTTTAGTCTATTTGCCATAAATTTAGCGTCTTCTTTGCCTTTTTGACTAAGCTCCCTTAAGGCATCTTTAGCTCCGTCCTTATTCTCATCAACCGCTTTTGAATGTCTTATGAAATAAATTTTACTCACTATCTCTCCTTTGAGAAATTCTTTATCAAGCAAAGCTCTTCTTTACTAAATCCAGCTTTTAAGCGATCTTGCTCATTAATCTCTCTAACGTTTTTAAATGAATTTGGATACAAACTTAAGATAATATCAAAGTAGCTATTTTCATCAATGCCCTCTTTTTTGCAGGCAAATTTAAACCACTTATCACCCTTATAAACGTGAGAAACCTCCTCTTTTAATATGACTTTTAGGCACTCTATAAGCTCTTCATTGCCACCATCGCCTTCTAGTCTTTTGATAATATGAGCATTTGCATCAAGCCCGTTTGCCTCCATATATCTTGGCAACAGTGCCATTCGGCTAGTGAGGCTATCTGAAGTTTTTTGAAGTGCAATAAAAAGGCCGTCATGCACGCTTAACTCGCCGTATCTTCTGCCCTGCTTTAAAAGTAAATTTTCTATCATACAAAAGTGTCTGATCTCATCTTCAGCCACCTCTAGCCAGTCCTCATAAAATTCCCTTGGTAGCCCTCTAAATCTATAACAAGCATCAAGCGCAATGTCAATGGCGCTAAATTCAATATGAGCTACCGAATGGATAAAATTTAAATTTTTATCCTTTGGCTTTACTTTTTTGTTTAGCTCTTTCATGCTAACTACTTCACAAAATTTTGCATAGCTAGGCGTTATTAGCTCGTTTGGTTTAGAGCTTTCACAAAAATTTATATTAAAATCTCGTTTAAATTTCTCATAAAATAGCTCAAATTTTAAAAATTTAAGCCCAATCTCGCCTTCATTTAAAATTTCCCAAATTTCATCAAAAAAATTCATATTTTCTCTTTATTTAAATCTGCATTTACAAGTGTAAATTTATATAAATAATGCTTAAAATTTGAGCCTAGTATTTGTTTTAAAAGGTTTTTAGTAAAAATTTTTGATTTATTTTGCTTTGCCATATCCAGCAAATCTATTTGCTGCCAAGCAACTTGAATTTGAGCACCTTACAAGGTAGCTATTTATCTCTTGATTTCCTTTTAGATGCACATTTTTTTGTTTTAGATTCATATAGCTATGAATTATCTTTCCGCCAGAATTATGTATAAATTTTACCGTCTCATCGCCAAGCACAGCTGTAACTATGCCAACATGAGTGATATTTTTCTTATCTTTATTTTTCTGAACACCCTTGCCAAGAGTATTTGAGAAAAATACAAGATCGCCTATTTTTGGATTTTTATGAGTAATTAAATTTTTACTTTCATAAAAATTATAGATCGCTTTTGACTTTCTACCGCCATTATCGTAGTAGCGATTTATTGTCTTTTCATCAAAATACATATTTTGATACTTTGCATTTACGATAGAAACAAATCCTGAGCAATCGCCGCCCGCTCTTGTATTTAGGTATTTTTTAAAAAAAGAACCAAATTTTTTATCTTCTCTATCATTATCTTCATCTATGATTTCGCCAATCATTTGCTCGCTAAAATCAACGCTTGAAGTTACGGTCTGATTTGTTTCATTTTGCGGAGTTGTCGGTTGATTAGAAGTAAAAGAACAACCTGTAAAAAATATAATGCTAAATATAAAAAAGATTTTTTTATTTATTAAATTTGACATATTTATATCCAAAATTTTAGTGTTTGCAATTTTAACTTTTAAACGTAAATGAACCGGAAATAGTGCTTTGCTTTCTTTATTCTAAGTTAAAAAGCAATATAATATCGGCAAAAAACATATTTTCTTAAGGCAAAAAACAATGATGCACTATTTAAAGATAAAAGGAAATGCCAAACTAAGTGGCGAAGTAAAAATAAGCGGTGCTAAAAATGCTGCTCTACCGATCATCGCCCTAACCTTACTTGCAAAAAAAAGTGTAAATTTAACAAATATCCCAAATGTCGCTGATATAAAAACGCTTTGCCAACTGCTAACTAACCTAGGAGCAAAGTGCGAATTTAAAGATAAAAACTCACTAAGCATAGACACAAGTGGTGTAAGCTCAACTACTGCAAACTATGATATCGTTAGAAAAATGCGCGCTTCCATCTTGACACTTGGCCCACTTCTTGCACGCTTTGGCCACTGCGAAGTGAGCCTACCTGGAGGATGTGCGATCGGACAAAGACCTATTGACCTGCATCTAAATGCGCTTGAAAAAATGGGAGCAAATATAGAAATAAAACAAGGTTACGTCATTGCAACAGCACCAAATGGCCTAAAAGGCGCAAAGATCGTTTTTGATAAGATCACCGTAACTGGCAGCGAAAATATCATCATGGCTGCAGCTCTAGCGCACGGTACGACAGAACTTTTTAACGTAGCGCTTGAGCCTGAAGTGGTGCAAATTTGTGAAATTTTGGCTAAGAGTGGCGTTAAAATAGAAGGCATCGGCACAAGTGAACTAAAGATAACTGGAAGCGGCCAAAAATTGCTTGAAATTTGCGATGTTGAAGTAATTCCTGATAGGATCGAAGCTGGCACTTACCTTTGTGCTGGAGCTATAACAAATAGCAAAATTTCAGTCACAAAGGCAAATGCAGCCCATATGACGGCTATTTTAAATAAATTTGAAGAGATGGGCTTTGGTATCGAAGTAGACGGCGATAAGATCACGATATTGCCAGCTAAAGAGATAAAACCAGTGGAGATAAGAACCACCGAGTATCCGGGCTTTCCAACAGATATGCAAGCTCAATTTATGGCGCTTTGCCTTGCAGCAAATGGCGTTAGCACGATAGATGAGAGGCTTTTTGAAAACCGCTTTATGCACGTTAGTGAGCTTGCTAGAATGGGAGCGGATATTAAATTAAATGGACATATTGCAAGTGTTTATGCACCAGCTAAGCTAAACGCAGCCGATGTAATGGCAACAGATCTTAGAGCAAGCTCAGCGCTGATACTAGCTGCTCTTATAGCAAATGGTGAAAGTTTGGTACATAGAATTTATCACCTTGATAGAGGATATGAAAATTTAGAAGAGAAATTTCAAGGCCTTGGTGCAAATATTATTAGGCTTGAGGAGTAAAAATGCTGCTAAATGACGCATTAGATGCGCTTAAATCTAAATTCAAATTAAAAACAGATAGTGAGATTTTACCTATCAGCATGGCTCTTGGTAAAACATTGGCAAATGATGTAGTGGCGGTAAAAGACTTGCCATGTTTTGATAACTCTGCACTTGATGGCTTTGCTGTGAAATTTGAAGATAAAAATAAGCCATATAAAATAGTTGCAAGTGCCTTTGCAGGCGATAAAGAGCAGCTAAGCATCGGCAAAAATGAGTGCGTTAAGATAATGACTGGCGCGAAGATGCCAAAGGGTGCTGATACAATTATAAAGATTGAAGATTGTGTAGTTGATGGAAATTTCATAAAAGCACCAAACAATCTTAAAAAGGGTGATGGGTATCGCTTTAAAGGCGAAGAGGTAAAGATCGGTGAAATTTTACTAAAAAGTGGCGAGGTTTTAAACACTAGAGGCATAATGATGCTAGCAGCACAGGGCATAAGTTTTATAAATGTAAAAAAACAGCCTAGCGTTGGAATTTATTCAAGTGGAAACGAGATCATCGAGCCTTGGCAAAGAGCGAGCGAGGATGAAATTTATAATGCAAATGCCTTTGGCATCGCTGCACTTTTAAGCTCCATTAGACAAAATAGCTCATATCTTGGCATTATAAAAGATGAGCTAAGTGCTGTCAAGCAGGCATTTTTAAATGCTACAAATTACGACATTATTATCTGCTCTGGCGGAGCAAGTGCTGGTGAGGCCGACTTTATGAAAATAGCTCTAAGTGAGCTTGGATACAATGAAATTTTTTCACATATTGATATAAGACCTGGCAAACCCTGCAAGGCTTATGAAAAAGATGGCAAACTTATTTTTGTCCTTCCTGGAAATCCAATGGCAGCTTATGTTTGCATGATGATGCTTGTTTTGCCTCTTTTAAAAGAGGATTGCTTTGTGATGCAAAATGCTACAAATGCACAAAATTTAAAGGTAAAATCAGGCAGGTTCAATGCCATTTTTGGAAATATTGAAAATGATAAATTTATAGCAACAAATGGCGGAAAATACGGCTCTGGCATGATAGATCATATTTTAAAAAGCACTTTTATGTTTTTAACTAGCCCAGATCAAAGCGAAATTTTGCAAAATAGTGAAATTTCTCTTATAAAACTTCCATAAAATCTTGACAAATGAAAAACAATCTGATAGAATGCGGACTTCATTTTAACTGCGGGAATAGCTCAGGGGTAGAGCACAACCTTGCCAAGGTTGGGGTCGCGAGTTCGAATCTCGTTTCCCGCTCCATCTTTTTTATACTCATTTTTTTACTTTCCACAAAACTTTTTGCAAATGAAGTCAGCATTTATCCTATGTATTGCGTTCTAAATGATCAAGTTTCGCTTAGTACTTTTGGCTTTGATGGCGAAGACAATGAAATTTTAAACCTAGAGGGCAAAAGAGCAGCCAAGATAGATATCAAAAAACTCTATGAAATTCTAACAGCAAATTTTAAAACATATAATGACAAAAGCGGTGGAAGCGTTGCTTTTGTGAAAAACTGCTCTATTATGGATGAGATTCAAATGCAATTTTTAAGATCGATTAGCGATGAATATCCTGGTATCAGCATAAGCGATCTTAGCATCAGCCCACAAAATAAGCTTCCAGCAAATTTCAAAGAGCTCGTTTTAAAAAATATCTTTTTAGGTGATCAAAATAGTCAAAAAGGTACATTTAGAGCATCATTTGAAGATGTTGATCTAAGTCTAAAAAGCATCTATTTTAAATTTAGCTTTAACGCTAAGATGCCAGCCTTAATAGCAATAAATTCAATGAATACAAACCACATTTTAAGTCTACTTGACTATCAGCCAACGATGATTGAGTTTGGCAAATGGCCAAAAGATGCACTTTCTAGCTCAAATAGCCTGGCTCTTATAACAAAAGTGCAGATAAAAAGCGGTGAAATTTTAACCAAGCGCCAGTTTAACGCCATAAGCTTAGTCAAAAAAGGTCAAATGCTAAATGCGGTTTTAAGCGAGGATGGCGTTAAGATAATAGCTGAAGTAAAGGCACTTGAAGATGGAAATTTAGGCGATATGATAAAGATAAGAACAAAAGATAATAAAATTTTACAGGCTACAGTTTCAGGCAAAGATGAGGCAGTGATAAGATGAAAAAGATAGTATTTGCAGCCACTGGAGCAAGCGGAGCTGGGCTTTTTTTAAAGCTTGTCAAGGCTGCCAAAGATAGTTGCGAGGCGCATGTCATAGTTAGTAAAAACGCCATGAAAGTCTTGGAGGCTGAAGAGAATTTAAAGCTAAATTTAGATGATCTTGGAGTAAAAATTTATGATGATTTGGATCTTGGCGCAGGCCCAGCGTCAGGCTCATTTGGCACAGATGCTATGATCATAGCGCCCTGCTCTACTAATACTTTGGCAAAGGTTGCAAACGGCATAAGTGACACGCTCATCACAAGGGCCGCAAGTGTCGCGCTAAAGGAGAGGCAAAGGCTGGTTTTGGGAGTTAGAGAGATGCCATTTTCTGCCATCACACTTTCTCAGATGCAGCTTCTCTCATCTCTTGGAGCCATCATCGCACCGCCAGTTTTGGGCTACTACGCAGGCATAAAGAGCCTTCTTGATATGGAAAATTTCGTCATTGGCAAGTGGCTCGATGCCTTAAAAATCGAAAATAATCTTTACAAAAGGTGGCAAATTTGAAAAAATCTTGCATCTATCCAGGGACATTTGATCCCATCACAAACGGCCATTTAGACGTTATCATAAGGGCTACAAAAATTTTTGACAAAGTGATCGTCGCAGTCGCAAAAAGTGACAGCAAACAGCCGATGTTCGCACATGAAAAACGCATTGAAATGGCAAAAGAGGCAGTTTGCGAGCTAAAAAACGTAAGCGTTCTTGGCTTTGATAATTTGCTTGTTGATTTTACTAAATCACACGGCATAAACACCGTTATCAGGGGACTTCGTGCGGTTAGCGACTTTGAGTACGAGCTACAAATCGGCTACGCCAATGCTGCCCTTTGGGACGAATTTGAGACAGTTTATCTTATGCCAAGCTTAAATAACGCCTTTATCTCAAGCTCGATCGTCCGCTCAGTCTTACGCCACGATGGTGACGTGAGCAACCTAGTGCCAGTAAAAATTCTAAAAAATTTAAAGGCGTAAAATGTATGTTTTATTTGAAGGCATTGACGGCGTTGGCAAGAGCACACAGATAGAAATTTTAGCTTCTAAATTTAGTGATGCCATCGTCACAAAAGAGCCTGGTGGCACGCAGCTTGGTGAAAATTTACGTGAAATTTTACTAAGCTCAAGCATAAAAATAGGCAAAAGGGCTGAAATTTTACTCTTTTTAGCTGATAGGGCTGAGCATTTTGAAAAGCTGGTTGCTCCAAATTTAGGCAAACTGATTTTAAGCGATAGAGGCTTTATCTCAGGCATCGCCTACGCTTTAGCAAATGATGAAAACTTAGATGAAAGCGTGCTTTTAGAGCTTAATAAATTTGCACTAAATGATAAATTTGCAGACAAGATCATCTTTTTTGAAGCAAGCCATGAGCTAATAAGCACGCGCTTAAAAGCAAGAGGCACAAGCGATAAGATCGAAGCTCGCGGACTAGAGTATCTTTTAAAAGTGCAAAGTTTGATGAAGCAAATTCTCATTAAAAATGGCTTTGAAACGCTTTTTATAGATGCATCTAAAAGCATAGAGCTAATTTCAAAAGAGATAGAAAATTTTATAAATTTTAAGTAAAATCACAAAAAAATAAAAAGGATAATGCGATGATAACGGCACTTCGTGGCATGAAAGATATGCTTCCAGCTCGCGCTAAACTTTACGCACAGATAATCAAAACCTGCGAGGAAGTCGCAAAAAACTACGGATATGAGCAAATTTTGACCCCACACCTCGAGGAGACAGCACTTTTTAAAAGAAGTGTCGGCGAGAGCAGTGACATCGTGGGCAAAGAGATGTATCAGTTTGAAGACAAAGGCGGCAACGATGTTTGCTTGCGTCCTGAGGGCACAGCTGGCGTGGTTAGAGCCTTTATCGAGGCAAAACTTGACAGGGCAAACGTGACAAAACGCTGCTTTTATCACGGCTCGATGTTTCGCTATGAGCGCCCACAAAAAGGCCGCTTGAGAGAATTTCACCAGTTTGGCTGTGAGTGCTTTGGCGAGGGCAGCGTCTATGAGGATGCGAGCATTATCTTGATGGTGAGCGAAATTTTTAACAGGCTAAATATAAAAATAACTCTAAAAATAAACTCCCTTGGCGACGAGAGCTCGATGAAGTCTTACAAAGAAAAACTTGTTAAATTTTTAGATGAAAACGACAATAAAATTTGCGAGGACTGCAAAAGACGCAAACTTTTAAACCCTATCCGCGTGCTTGACTGCAAGGTTGAGAGCTGTCAAGAAATTTATAAAAATGCCCCAGTCATCACTGATAGCTTAAGTGATGAGGCGCAGGCTGACTTTGCAAAGCTGCAAGAAATTTTAACGGCAAATGGTGTTAAATTCGAGATAGACACTAAGCTAGTTCGTGGGTTAGATTATTACTGCAAGACGGCGTTTGAGTTTATAAGCAACGAGATCGGCTCACAAAGTGCGGTCGCAGGTGGCGGCAGATATGATAGACTTGTCGAGTATCTTGGCGGTAGAGCAAGCTACGGCGTTGGTTTTGCGATGGGCATTGAGAGGATAATGGAAATTTTAGGCGAAGCTGAAGATGAGCGAGCCGGAGTTTATCTTTGCGCGCTTGATGCGCCAAATTTAGACTTTGTCTATGCGCTTGGCTCAAAACTTCGCAAAAAATATCAGGTTGAAATTTCCTATGAAGCCAAAAAACTTCAAAAACATTTACAAAATGCCGACAATAAAAATGTAAAAATTTTCCTTTGCGTAGGCGAAAATGAGATGAAAGAGAATAAAATTTGGTATAAAAATTTAGAAACCAAAGATGAAAAAACGATAAATTTAGATGAGCTTGAAAAGGAGCTGGGATGAATGATTTTGGACTTAGCATTTGGGGCAATTCAAATTTTGTTATAGAAGATGGCAAAGTCTGTATAAATGCAGCCAGCAAACCAGCGATCATCGACATCGTAAAAGAGATAAGAGACGATGGTTATAGAGGGCCACTACTGCTTCGTTTTCCACACCTTATCCAAAAACAGATCGAGCAGATCCACGCAAGCTTTGCAAAAGCAAAGAAAGAATTTGTCTATAAAGGCAGCTTTAATGCCGTATTTCCACTTAAAGTAAATCAATATCCTGGCTTTGTAAAAAACCTAGTTCGCCTTGGCAAGCCCTACAACTACGGCCTTGAAGCTGGTAGTAAGGCCGAGCTACTTTTAACTATGGCTTATAATAACGAAAAAGCTCCAATAACCGTAAATGGTTTTAAAGATAAAGAGATGATAAATATAGGCTTTATCGCCGCTGAGATGGGGCATAACATCACGCTAACGATTGAGGGCTTAAACGAGCTTGAAGCGATAATCGCCATCGCAAAAGAGCGCTTTAAACCAAAACCAAAGATCGGACTTAGGGTAAGACTGCACTCGACAGGATCGGGACTCTGGGCAAAAAGTGGTGGCATACACTCTAAATTTGGACTAACATCAACTGAACTGATAGAAGCTGTAAAGATGCTAAAAAAGGCAAATTTACTTGAAAATTTCACAATGATACACTTTCACATCGGCTCTCAAATAAGCGAGATCCATCCGCTCAAAAAAGCACTCATCGAGGCTGGCAATATCTACGCTGAGCTTAGAAAAATGGGCGCCTCAAATTTAAAAGCTATAAATTTAGGCGGAGGACTTGCGATCGAGTACTCGCAGTTTAAAGAAGAAAGCAGCAGAAACTATACGCTAAACGAATATGCAAACGACGTTGTTTATATGCTCAAAACCATAAGCGAGCAAAAAAAGGAGATCGAACCAGACATCTTTATAGAGTCAGGTCGCTACATCGCCGCTTCTCACGCACTTTTGGTCGCTCCCGTGCTTGAGCTATTTTCTCAAGAATACACCGAAGAGAAGTTAAATTTAAAGAAAAATAATCCAAATTTAATAACCGAGCTAGTTGATCTTTATAAGTCAATCAAGCCTTCAAACGCCCTAGAGTATCTACACGACGCTATCCACCACACTGAGAGCATCCTTACGCTCTTTGATCTAGGCTATGTTGATCTTCAAGATAGATCAAACGCAGAGGTACTTTTAAGGCTCATCAGCAAAAAAGCTGTCGTGATGCTTGGTAACAAGAGCAACTCAAGCGATCTAGCCAAAATTCAAAAAGAGGTTCAAGAGAGATACCTACTAAATTTCTCGATCTTTCAAAGCCTGCCAGACTTTTGGGGACTAAAGCAAAATTTCCCTATCATGCCGCTTGACAGGCTAGATGAGCGCCCTACTCTGCCAGCTTCGATCTGGGATATCACTTGCGATAGTGACGGCGAGATCAGCTACGACGATGAGAAAAACCCACTGCTTTTGCACGATGTGGATGTGGAGAAGGAGGATTATTTCTTGGGATTTTTCCTAGTTGGCGCATATCAAGAGGTGATCGGCATGAAGCACAACCTCTTTACCCACCCGACAGAGGCCACGATAGAGCTTACAAACGATGGCTACAAGATCACAAATTTACTAGAGAGCCAGTCGATCCTTGATATTATGGAGGATATGGACTATGATATCTACGAGATCCAAGACACTCTAAACGAGCGCTTAGTAAAATCAACTTTGATAAACGAAACACAAAAGAAGCAAATTTTAGGCGAACTTTATCTATTTTTAAATGATAATAGCTACTTAAAAACAATCAACTAAAAAGGAAAACAATGCAACTAGCAAACAGAATGCAAACATTAAGCGAATCAATCACAATCGCGATCAGTACAAAGGCTAAAGAGATGAAGGCTGCTGGCATCGACGTGATCTCGCTTTCAGCTGGTGAGCCTGACTTTATGACTCCAAAAAAGATAAGAGAAACTGTAAAAAACGCACTTGATAACGATAGCAAAAGCGGCAAATACACACCAGTACCTGGTCTTCCTGAGGTGATTGATGCCATTAGAGCAAAGCTAAAAAGAGACAATGGACTTGACTATAAAGCAAATCAAATC
>CAUSCE010000013.1:0-72715 GCA_963530215.1 uncultured Campylobacter sp. | reverse complement strand
TGGATGATGCCATAACCTTTATTGCTCATAAAAGGGCTATAAATCTTCCTGCTATGTATATGAAGTCGCTTGCGTATGATGGTGAAAGTTATATTTCTAAATTGTTTCCAAAATACCTTGGAGCAGAAGATGCAAAATTAAATAACTGGATTATGGAACATATGTTGGTTGGTATGGTAAAAAGAGTTTTTAATCCCAGATGCAAGTTTGATGAGCTGATGGTTCTTACGGGAATTCAAGGTGTAGGTAAAACCAGTTTTATAGAGAAGCTGGCGTTATTTTCTGAATGGTATTGTTCCTTAAATAATATAAAAGGCAAAGATGCTGTCAGCAATCTTGTAGGAAAAGTTGTAGTTGAACTTGAGGAATTCGTTGCTCTTAGAAATGCAAAAAGTGCAGATGAAGCAAAATTATTTATCTCTGCAAGAACAAGCACAGTAAGACTTCCATACGAAAGATTTTCTGCTGATGTAAAGAGAACTTGCATATTGATTGCAACTACTAATGATGCAACTTTTTAGGAGACTTCTCTGGAGAAAGAAGATATCTATCTGTGAAAGTAAACAGTTAAAATATTGAATTACCAATCATGTATGACACAGAGAAATTTCCTGTACTGGAAACTATCACAAGAGAAGAACGTCACAATATTGTTAAACATGATTTTGAAGGAGCTATCGCAGAAGCTATGTATCTTTACGAAAATAAACTTCACGATTTCTATTTACCAAAAGAGTTAAGGACGGATTTGGATTATGTTATTCAAATCCACAAAAGCGAGAATAGGCATGTACAAAATTTCTTAGACTTTATGAAATGGAAATCTACAAAATCAGATACTCCAGATTTATTATGCTCTGCAGAATTTACGAGCAGATATCCTGAAACTAACGAAAAGTGTTTTCAGAACTGATGGCAAATGAAGTAGCTGATGAATGGACACTTGAACCATCTATAAAAAGCAAGAAGGTCAGAATTGACGGAGTGATCAGGGTAAGCAAGAAGTTTTATAAACGAAATGTAAAGACAGAATTTGTCGAAGCGAGGGATATAGAAATTCCATTTTAAGAGTTTTGAAAAAGCATGCTACCGCTACTTTGCTACCAGTAAGTCGAGGTAGTGAGGTAATGGTAGCGACAACTTTTAACTTTCATAGAATTTACCGAAACGAATCGCAGAGCATTTCTGTGATAGTTAAAAGCGTGCAGAAGCTTTATAAATGGTATGTAACGTTAACTCTAGTAGCAAGCACAGTAAGTGTGTGTACACTTACGGAAAAATGACTTTAGAAATCAAATCGGAGATTTAATTTCGAGCAACATTTTTAGCTTGTTAGGGATAACCCTAAGACCCCTGAACTTAATAGAAGGAGGATATTTAAGATGGAAAATAGAAAAAGAAATGTAAGGCTGAGATTTGATTTAGCAGATAAAGAAAAAGAATTATTTGAAAGGAAAAAGGAAGAAAGCAGAGCGAAAAGTATGAGTCATTTTATACGAAAAACAGTTTTAGAAAAGGAAATTTATGAAGTTGATTTGGAGCCTTTGAGAGATTTATATGGAACATTATCCGTTGCCACAAATAAAATAAATCAGATTGCCAAGAGAGTAAATCAAACAGGAATTATTTATAAAAGTGATATTGATGATATAAAAAATCTATTGATAATTTTTCAAAAGAAGTTTGGGACATACATTCATTGTTGCTAAATAGGAAAAAGTGATCAGTAACAAATGAATTGCTAATAACTTTTTACAGCTGTATATTTTAACAGTTGTAAAAAGTTATTGTTTGTGATATAATTTTTTAAAATGTAGGAGGTATAAGTGGTGAGTAATGAAATTAAATTTTTAATAGATGATGTACTTAGTGAAAAGAACTTGAGCAAAAACTGGCTGGAAGAAAATGCTAAGTTACAAAGAAGTCAGTTAAACTCCTATGCAAATAACAAAGTGAAGAGAATAGACCTTGATGTATTAGCAAGGATATGCATTGCGTTGAATGTTGAGGTTGGAGATATTATGAAAATTCAACATAAAATCGGAGGAAGATAAATGGAAACGAAAGTGATAATTATTCCAGATGGTAAAATTTGTGATTATATTGATGGTAAATTTAGAAATGATACGCCAGAAGAATATGTAAGACAAACTGTTGAAAAAAGACTTGTCAATGAACACAAATACTCAAGAGATAGAATATGTGTTGAATATACTGTCCAAATAGGTTCTGGGAAGAAAAGAGCTGACATTGTAATTTTTCCTGATGGAGAAACAGATAAAAAACAGGAAAATATTAAGATAATAATTGAATGTAAAAGTGAAAAGATGGAAGCCAACAATGCTAAGGATGGCGTGGCTCAATTAAAATCATATTTGTCCGCTTGCCCTAATGCTGAATGGGGGATGTGGACAAATAGTAAAGAAAAGTTTGTCTTTAAAAAATTTACTGATGATAAAGGTGTAATTCAGTTTATGGATTACAATGATATACCATCTGCAGATGGTAATATTGATGATATCAATCGTCCGAAGAGAGCTTCACTTAAGAATGCATCAGATGACAATCTTTTATTTACATTTAAGACTTGCCACAATCACATTTATGTAAATGAAGGTATGCAGAAACAGCCAGCATTTTTTGAGTTGCTTAAAGTTATTTTTTGCAAAATTGAAGATGAAAGAAATATCCCAAAGGCTCTTGAATTTTACGCAACGAGTGAAGAGCGCTCTAATTCAGATGGACAATTAACGGTTAAAAATAGAATTGAAAAAATATTTGATCGTGTAAAAAAAGAAAAAAAGAATGCAAAAATTTTTGATCCTAATGACACCATAAAACTTAACCCCAGAACATTATCATATATTGTTAGTGAAATTCAAAAATACAGCTTACTTAATACAAGAATTGATATTAAAGGAAAAGCTTACGAGGAAATTGTTGGTGCAAATTTGCGTGGCGATAGGGGGGAGTTTTTTACACCAAGAAATGTTATGGCGATGGTAGTAGAAATGATAAATCCGACTATCGATGAAAAGGTATTGGATTCTTCTTGCGGTACAGGCGGGTTTTTGGTAACTGCAATGACCTATGCGATGAAGCAACTGAGGATAGAAATTGAAAAAGAAACTGGCAAGTTAAAATCTGAATGGGATGATTTTGAAAAGAAAGCCTTTCAAGATAAAATTTCAGATATGGCTATGAACAATTATTTTGGCTTTGATATAAATCCTGATTTAGTTAAAGCTACAAAAATGAATATGGTAATGAATAATGATGGCAGTGGTAATATTTTGCAGAATAATTCTTTGCTTCAACCACATGAATGGACAGATGACTTTAAAACAAGATTGTCAGCAGCGTTGCAGATAGATAAGAAAACACTGCTTAACAAAGATAGCATAGGATATTTTGATGTCATTGTTACGAATCCACCTTTCGGAAGTAAGATTCCAATAAAAGATCATGCAATCTTATCCCAATTTGAACTTGCGAGAATATGGAATCAGGATAAAAAAACTGGTCAATGGACGATGACGGAAAGGTATCAATCCTCTGTTTCTCCTGAGATATTATTTATCGAAAGATGCTATCAATTTTTAAAGCCAGGTGGAAGAATGGGCATAGTTCTTCCTGATGCACTATTGGGTTCACCAGGAACCGGCTATATAAGAGAGTGGTTAATTAAAAATACAAAGATTATCGCAAGTGTCGATTTACATGAAGATACATTCCAACCAAGGAATGGCACTCAAACTTCCGTGTTGATTTTACAAAAGAAAACTGAGGAAGAAATTTCAAAAGAGGAATCAACTGGGCAAATGGCAGACTATAATATTTATATGGCTATAGTTGATAAAATTGGACATGATAAGAGAGGCAATACGCTTTTCAAGAGAGATAATGACGGAAATGAGATTATGATTCCAGAAAAACAAAACATATATAAACTTGATGAAACATCATCAGGATCTAAAACTGCTCAAATGGAAAGTAGAGAAAAAGTTGTTGATGATCAAACAATACTTGTTCCAAATATTTTTAGTGAATGGAAAATAAAAGAGGGAATATCATGGTAAATTCAGCGACAAAAAAATTAGAAAAAGAATTTATTGAAATAGTTGATTTTCCTAAAGATGAGATAAGTTGGTCTAGTGTATCTTTAAGTGAAGTTATTAATAAAGGCAAAAGATTTGATGCTCAAGTATTTAACGTAGAATCTAAGCATATTAGAGATGTTTTGAGTAACGGAAAGTATCCTTTAGTACAATTGGATGGTGATGAGGGCTTAATAGAAGATAGCTTTTATCCGGGAAGATTCAAAAGAATTTATTGCGAAAAAGGTGAAGGAATAGAATTTTATCTCCCTTCTCAAATGACTGACATATATCCTGAACCAACTAAATGGATTTCAAAATTAACAAAAACTTCTATTGAAAAATTAAGATTAGAATTAGGCACTTTATTATTAACAAGGTCTGGCACTATCGGCAATGTAGCCATTGTATCTAAAACTTTGAAAAGCAAGGTTTTTTCAGATGATGTAATACGAACATCTTTTAGAAATGAAGAAGATTTAGGATATGTTTACACTTATTTAAAATCTAAGTATGGGAATAATATTCTAAAAACAAATAGCTATGGTTCAGTTATTACACATATTGAACCTGAACATCTTAAAGAGATGTTAATTCCAGACGCACCCTTTATAATAAAGAAGCAAATACATGATTTAATAATGGCTTCATATTCTAATAGAGATGAATCGAATAGTATTATAGATGAAGCCACAAAAATTATGATAGAAGAATTAGAACTCCCATCTATTGACGATTTAAAGAAAGAAGCTTTTTCATATAGTAAGGAAATTAACTCATTTGCAACTAAGCTAAGTGCTTTAAATGGTAGACTTGAAAGCAACTATCATTTGCCTATAGTAAAAGTATTAGAAAATCACCTTAGGGATAAGGCTGATTTAGTGAAATTAGAAGATAAAGATATTACAGAAAACATAATACTAGCAGGTGTTTTTAAGAGGAACTATGTTCAAAAAGGACATGGTTATCCATTTCTTGGTGGGAAAGATATTACACAATTATCGCCAGAAACAGATAAATATCTTTCGAAAATAACTCATAAAAACAGATATGAAAAAGAATTGAGAGTAAAAGAAAACTGGATATTGGTAACAGATAGAGGAACAATAGGAAAAGTTGTCATAGTGCCTAAACATATGGAAAATATGGCAGTGAGTCAAAACGTTTTAAAAATAGTTCCTAAAATTTATCCTGGGTATATTTACTGTTTTTTAAATTCTGATTATGGACAAATACTAATAAAAAGGCAAAGCTATGGTTCTGTTGTTAATATGATAGATGATAGCTCTTTGAGAGATGTTAAAATACCAATAATAAAAGATAGAGAAATAGTTAAAAAGATAGATTGTTTGGTTTTAGAAGCAAATGAATTAAGATATCAGGCTTACAAGCGAGAACAAGAAGCAATTGAAATGATGAACAGAGAAGTTCTAGGCTTGCAATGAGGTTGGAGGGTTTTAAATGGGTAGATCAATAACTAATGAGTTGCTTGATAAATCAAAAGAGGCAATGGTATCTGCTGTACAAATTTATAACAACCCTTTGATTAAATTTAAGTCTGAGATGTTTATTATCACTGCCATTATTTCTTGGACATATCTTATGCATGCTTATTATAGCAAGGAAAGTATAGACTATAGATATTTTCATATGAAAGGCAAACGGATTAGTTAAGGCTGTTGAAAAAGCGAAATTTTTGCCTAGTGATATCGTGAAAATGATGAATGAGGAAGGGTATTCTACATTTAGCATGCATTACCATACTCAATTATGGAAGGCAAAAGGTGCTAAAAATAAAAAATATAATTATGGAGTAAAGGTTTCTAAACAGTGGTATTGGTATGAAAATTGGATTGATGTAGTTAGAGATCATTGCCAAAAGAGTAATTTTTAGCTTAACTATGGATATATCTGATGCTGGAACTGGGACTGGTCCGGGTAAAAAATCTAAAAACGAGCTTAAATTAAACAAATTTCCCAGAACTCAACAAACGAAAAGCCTTTATTTTGAACGGTTTTAAATGTAATGGGCAGTAGAAAAAAGAGTGGGAGTAAAATAAATACAGAGGACTAATATATGGAAAAAGAAATTCGTATCTTGCCTATGTCTACAAAAGAATTTAATGATGAATCTATAGAATGGCTTCAGGGGTGGTTTGTGGAGGATTTAAAAAATGTACGAAAAGGTTTATATATGTATAAAACTAGTGGTTTAAAAACTTCGACCGGCTCTTTGATCTTGTTTCAATATAGAAGCAATATTATAGCTTCTGCTATATTTTTAAATTCGGAACGCTATAAGAAACCCTACATTGAATCAAAAACTAAATATAATGGTTTCTTAGAATTCGATTCTGACACTATAACCATATTTCAACCGATTTCTAATAATGAATTTAATCAGATATGTGGGTATGAGTTTAAATTTAATCATACAAAATATAAAATACCATATAATAAGTTGCAAGACATACTAGCTCTTATAGAGGCTAAGAAAGTAGTTTAAATTTAGGCGTTTTTACGCCTAAATTTTATTTAAAACTGACTCAAATTTGACAAAAATAGATAATCCTTATCAACAAATCATCCAAAAAATTTCAATACAATGACGTGTAAAATTTACGAAAGGAAGAAAAATGAGTAAAATTTACAATCTAAACGCCGATACGAAAGTGATCGCAAAAAGCGTTGTTAGCAAGAGAATTTTTGATTGCGATAACGCTCACGTCGACGTCTTTGCCTTTGACGCGGGCGAGGAGCTAGATCACGAGATGCTATTTTGCGACAGCCTCGCGTGGGTCGTAGAGGGCGGCGCGAGTTTGCACTACGGCGAAAAGCAGATGCGCCTAGGCGACGAGCAGGCCTGCCTGATAGAGAAAAAAGTGTGGCGCAAGCTAGTTTTTAAAGAACCAACGAAATATATTTCAATTGATTTTAAGGAGGACTTAATGATAGATCATTTACCTAAGGCAGCTATTTTTAGCTTAGTTGATGCAGTCGAATACGAAAAAGGCAAAATCGTGAGCAAAACGCTCGTAAAGAACGAAAACGGCTCAATGTCATTACTTAGTTTTGACACAGACCAAGAGCTCTCAACTCACGCAGCTCCAGGCGATGCGCTTTTGATCGCGCTTGATGGTGAGATGAAGCTAACTATTGGTGATGAGCATTTTGATATCAAAAAAGGCGATACCATCGTGCTTCCAGGTAAAATACCACACGGATTAAAGATAAAAGATAAATTTAAGATGCTCTTAATCGTGACCAAAGACAAAATGTAATACTAAGCCCTAATTTTAGGGCTTCTTCTTTATAATAATAATAGTAAATTTATGCTTAATAAAGCAAAAAGTAAAGTCATAATATAATCGCTCCAAAAAAAAGAAAAACTATGAAAAAAGAAAATTCCAAACTATTTTTGTTGCTATTTTTAGGTGCTCTCTCTGCCTTTGGACCATTTGTGACAGATCTTTATTTGCCAGCACTTCCGGCTATTACTGAGTGGTTTAAAACAAGCGTTACAGCTACACAATTAACGATCACGACATCGATGGCAGGCTTAGCCATAGGTCAGCTCATAGTTGGTCCAATAAGCGATAAATTTGGACGAAAAACGCCACTTACCATCTCGCTCATCGTCTATACGATAAGCACTATTTTTATATTTTTTGCGCAAAATATCCAGTTTTTTATCTTTATGAGAATTATTCAAGGGCTTGCAAGTGCCGGCAGCTTAGTCATCTCAAGAGCCGTTGTGAGTGACCTTTATAAGGGCCATGAAATGACTAAATTTTTTAGTCTTATGATGGTCGTAAATGGTCTTGCTCCGATACTCTCGCCAATTGGTGGCAGTTTGCTGCTTAAATTTACTGACTGGCGTGGCATCTTTATGGCACTTACTATCATTGGTATTTTACTTTTTATCGCAAACTTTTATTTCAAAGAGAGCTTAAGTCAGTCAAATCGCTTAAAAATGCCTTTGCTAGTGACTTATAGTGTTTTTGGTAAAATTTTAAGAAAGAAAAAATTTATGCTTTTCGTAAGCATTCAGACATTTGCAATGGGTGCGATGTTTGCCTATATAGCGTCATCTTCGTTTATTTTTCAAGAATTTTATTCTCTAAGTCCAGTAAGCTACAGCTTTTGTTTTGCTTCAAATGGTTTAGGGCTTGTTGTAGGAGCAAGACTTGCTAGTCTTTTAAATGAGAGAAAAGCACTCAAAACTGGGCTTTTTGGCACCTTGTTTGCCAGCATTTTTATTGCTTTCATGCTTTGTTTTAAATTTGAAGTGATCGGCGTTATCATCGCATTTTTCTTATTGCTTCTTTTTACAGGATTTGTCTTGCCAACTGCTTCATCGCTAGCTATGAACGAAGGCAGAGAATACGCAGGCTCAGCCTCAGCGATACTTGGATTTTGCCCATTTTTCTTAGGCGGTGTAGTTTCTCCACTAGTTGGGCTTGGTGATATATTTTACTCTACATCTATTGTCATTTTAGCTTGCACGTTGCTTGCTTTTACATCATTTATGAGGTTAAAAAGAGTTGCGTAAAATTTATCTTATTTCAAATACAAAAACGACTGATGAGAGCGTTGTAAATTTAAGCGTTAGCAAGATAGAGTTTTTGAAATTTGAACTAAATTTAAGTGACTATGATGTGCTGGTAGCTACTTCTAAAAATGCTTTTAATGCATTAAAATTTAACAATATAAAAGCTATAAATTTGCCAGTCTTTGCCATCGCAAATAGTTGTGCGGCAGCCGCAAGAGAGTTTGGATTTAGTGAAATTTATACCGGAAAGAACGCTCACGGAGATGACTTTGCAAGAGAAATTTTGCCACTTTTAAAAGGCAAAAAGGTGCTTTATCTAAAGGGTAAAGATAGTGCTTCAAATTTTTTAGAAATTTTACAAAATGGCGGCGTAAATATAAAAGCGATCATCGCCTATGAAAATGTCTTAAATCCTTGCAAAATGGAGCTAAAACCACCAAAGAATAGTATCTTGATCTTTGCTTCTCCACTAAATGTCAAAAATTTTCTTAGTAATTTTGGCTGGGATGAGAGCTATCAAGCGATAAGCATTGGAAAGGTCACTGCAAAAGAGCTAAAATTTACCGAGCCAATAGTAAGCCAAAGTCAAGATATAAACGCCTGTATCGCGCTTGCCAAAACATTACTTTAAGCAAAGAATTTATATAATTTTATTGCCTGAGTGAAGCGAGTCAGCATTTTACGGGGTCCAACACTTTTTTGTTAGCGAAAAGGTATGGGTGCCTTGTGATGTGGCTTTGTTTGAGTCTGAAAAGGCGAGAAGTTGCAACCGTTTGGTATCCATCTATTTGCAAGATTGGCTTTGTTTATGGGCCACTCTTCTATGCGACGCCCACTCGGGTTTTTAATTTTACGGAGATGAAATGAATATTCTCATAATAGGAGGTGGCGGCCGCGAATACGCCATTGCTCTAAAACTAAAAAACGAAAAAAATATAAATTTATACTTTGCGCCAGGAAATGGTGCGACCTCACGCCTTGGTGAGAATTTAAACATAAAAGACTTTTATGAACTTGCAAATTTTGCTAAAAAAAATAGTATCGAGCTAACTATCGTAGGACCTGAAGCGCCGCTTAGTGAAGGCGTAGTGGATATCTTTAAAAAAGAGGGTTTGCTCATCTTTGGACCAAGCAAAGCAGCTGCTAGACTTGAAGCTAGCAAAGCCTATATGAAGGACTTTTTGGCTAGAAATAACATAAAAACCGCAAGATATTTAAACACAGATGATAAAGAAAAGGCATTTAAATTTATTGATACCTTAAGCGCGCCGATGGTCGTAAAGGCAGATGGTCTTTGTGCTGGAAAAGGCGTTATAATCGCAAACTCTAAAGAGGAGGCCAAAGAGGCAGTTAGCGACATGCTAAGTGGAGCTAGCTTTGGCGAGGCTGGTAAATTTGTTGTTGTTGAAGAGTTTTTGGACGGCTTTGAGCTCAGCTTTTTTGCTATTTGTGACGGCGAAAATTTTGTAAGTTTGCCAGTGGCACAAGACCACAAACGCTTGCTAGATAACGACGAAGGTCCAAATACTGGCGGCATGGGTGCTTATGCTCCAAGTCCGCTTGCTTCAAAAGAGCTGATAAAAAGGGTTGAAGAAGAGGTTGTAAAGCCAACTTTAAAAGGGATGAAAAACGAGGGCAGTCCATTTTGTGGAGTACTTTTTGTGGGACTGATGATCGTGAAAAATGAGCCTTATGTACTTGAGTTTAACGTCAGATTTGGCGATCCTGAGTGCGAGGTCTTGATGCCGTTAATTGACGGAAATTTAAGCGAAATTTTACTAAATGCTGCAAAGGGCGAGCTAAAGCCTATTAGTTTAAAAGATGAATTTGCAGTTGGCATTGTGATGGCTAGTAAGGACTATCCGTATAAAAGCAGCCCAAAAGCTAAAATTTCAGTTTTAAATGATGTAAAAGATGCTCACATCGCTTATGCTGGTGTTAGTGAGCAAGATGGAGAAATTTATGCAGATGGTGGCAGAGTATTAGTCTGCGTGGCCACTGCGAAGAGTATAAAAGAGGCACGTGATAGAGCTTATGAGCTTTGCGAAAATGTAAAATTTGATGGAGCACATTATAGAAAAGATATTGCCTGGCAGGCATTAAAATGAGTATGCAGATAGTTGAAAAACTTGAAAAAGAAGAAATTTCGCTAGCGCCATTTTCAAAAAGAGTGCTAACTTACTCAATTGATGAATGTATTGTTTCTTTTTTGTTTTTGATCATTTACTGGGATGCTTTTTTGTCGGTTATGAGCTATGATGAAGCCAGAAATTTGACTTTAAATTTCTTTTGGCAAATAGTCGCATTAAAGATTATATATCATGCATTTTTTGTTTGGTATTATGGTGCGAGTCTTGGGCAAATGCTAACAAAGACGATGTGCATTAATGTAGAAATTTTAGATAGACCAAATTTTATTTCAAGCTTGGTAAGAGCGATTTTTAGGTTGGTTAGTGAAGCTTGTTTTTATCTTGGTTTTGCATGGGCATTTGCAAATCCAGCTAGGCAGACTTGGCAAGACAAAATAGCAAAAACAGTGGTGATAAATGCGTAAAATTTTATTTTTAGTTCCGGTTTGTATTTTAAATCTAAGTGCAGCTGTGCAAGATGTGCAGCTTTTGGCCGATGATGTAAAGCAAGATAAAGGCATCGTCACGGCCAATAAAAATGTTGTTGTGTATTCACAAGATTATCTTGTAACGGCTGATTGTGCAGTTTATGATCAAAATAATTCGGTTATAGAGCTCTTTGGAAATGTCAACATGATGAAGGGCAAGAGTGAAGTCTCTCGCTCAAATTATGCAAAGCTAAATTTAAAAAATAATGACACTGCTTTTGAATCGCTTTTTATGATGAATAAAGACATGGAAGTGTGGATGAGAAGCGATGAGAGCAGCTCTGACAGTGAGTACTATAGAGTAAAAAAAGCGATGGTTTCAAGCTGTAATGTCCAAGATCCTGACTGGAGTATCACTTCAAGGTCAGCTATGCTAAATAAACAAAGCAAATTTTTACACCTTTTTAACCCAGTCTTTCGTATAGCTAATGTGCCAGTTTTTTATTTGCCATATTTTGGTTTTTCAACAGATACTACAAGAAGAACAGGTCTTTTACCGCCTGAGCTTGGATACGGAAAATCTGAAGGCTTTTATTACAAGCAGCCGATTTATTTTGCACCTTATAATGAGTGGGACTTCGAGCTTGATCCGCAGATAAGAACAAACAGAGGTGCTGGAATTTATGGTGCGTTTAGATTTACTGAGTCGCCTGATTCAAGGGGTGAAATCAGCTTTGGTATGTTTGACGATAAAAAAAGCTATCAAGATAGACAAAGAAGTAAGATTTCAAATAAGGCTGAACTAAAAAATAAAACACATAAAGGCATTGGACTAAAATACGAAAGAGATAAGCTTATAAGATACCTTAGCGAAGCGGATTTGCAAGAGGGAATTTGGATAGATGCAACGAAGCTAAATGATATAGATTATTTAAATTTAAAGGGCAGAGATGATGATTATGATTCGCTTGTAACTTCTAAATTTAACTATTTCATCGCAAATGACGATCATTATTTTGGTGCTTATGCAAAATACTACATAGACACTGAAAAGATTGGCTCAAAAAATGAGAACAAAGACACGCTTCAAGAGCTTCCATCGCTTCAGTATCATAAATTTACAGATGATATTGTCTTGCCAAATATCTTATATTCACTCGATCTTCAGTCACATAGATATGATAGAAAAATAGGCGTTAGAGCGACTCAGTATGAATTTACGCTTCCAGCTTCAGTGCATGTGCCACTTTTTGATGATAGCTTGACATTTTCGTTTTATGAGTATCTTTACGCATCAAGGATAAGTTACGAAAATAAGATCAATGCCTTTGATGATAAAAGAGAAGATAAACATGCAAATTTTGTAAATAATTACCATAAATTTGCCCTTCACACTGACCTTGCAAAAGCGTATGAAAGCTTTTATCATACTCTAAATTTTGGGGCCGAATACCTACTGCCAGGCTATAGAAAAGGAAATTTAGATGATGAGTTTATCTATGATAAAAATCTAAATGAGTATGAAAATTTCTTGACTCAAGAGCAGAGTAAGGAAGAAATTTCTGGTTATTTAACGCAGTATTTCTTTAGCTCTAATGGTAGAAAGATTATAAAGCATAGTATTTCTCAAGGATATTACACAAAAGAAGATGAATATTCGAATTTAAAAAATGCTATCTATCTATATCCATTTGAAAATTTAAGCCTTTATAATAAGCTTGAGTATTCACACAAGAGCAAAGAGCTTAAAAAGATACAAAGCGGATTTTCATACACGAATGATCTATTTTGGCTAAATATGCTTCACACCATGAAGAAAAATGATAGCAAAATAAAAAATAGTGCGACAAAAGATAGCTATTTTACAAGTGGTCTTGGAGTAAAATTGCCTCATCAATACAGCCTTATTGGCGGCTGGCAATATGATATCGAGCGAAGTTACACAAAAAGCTGGAGAGTTGGTGTACTTCATCAAAGAAAATGCTGGAATTACGGGATAATTTATCAACAAGATGTCGAGCCAACAACAACAATAAACGGCTCAGCATCAACTAGAAAAAATGGTATTTATTTCACGATAAATTTCTATCCAATGGGCGGGTTGCACTATGACTTCTCACAAAGCAGTACAAAATCGAGTGCCAACTAAATGATAACGGCTAAATTTAAGGATCAATTAGAGGCAGCTAGCAAGCTAATTGAAATTTTGCCAAAAAAGGAGCTCGTAGATAAAAAAACGATAGTTGTTTGTATGTCGCTTGAATCAGTTATACTCACAGATGCAGTTTGTAGAAGCTTAAATTTAAGCTACGAGATGCTCTTTAGCGAGCCAATACCTGCACCAAATAATAGCGAATGCGACGTTGCAATAGTTAGCGAGACAGAAGATATAGTATTAAATGATAAACTTATAAAAGCTTTTAATATAAGCTATGACTACATTTACGGCGAAGCACATAGAAAATATGAAGAGAAAATTTTAAAAAATGTTTATAAATACCGAAAAGGAAATTTGATAGGAGAGCTAAAAGATAAAAATATTTTACTAATCGATGAGGGGTGCGAGACTGGTATGACGGCACTCATTTGCATAAAGACGTTGCTTGATGTGAAGGTAAAATCCATATCATACGCAACGCCAGTGATTGCTACTGATGTCTTTACAAATTTAAATGATATGGTTGATGAAATTTACACGATAAACAAGATCGTTGATTTTATCGATGTGGATTCGTATTACGAGAAAAAGATCGAAGCTACGAGTGAGCGTATCATGTCAATATTAGAAGAGAGCCCTTATTATTTACCGTTACAAAAACAACAAGGAGATAAAAATAATGCAATATAGTATAGAAGTCAATAATCAGATTGAAATTTTTGACCTGAATAAAGTAGCAAAACAAGCTAGCGGAGCGGTACTCTTAAGGGTGAAAAATACCGTAGTTTTAGCAACTGTTGCCAGAGAGGACACGCAAGTTGAGGAGGATTTTTTACCTCTAACGGTGCAGTACATTGAAAAAGCTTACGCCGCTGGAAAAATTCCTGGCGGTTACGTTAAGCGTGAGACAAAGCCAGGCGACTTTGAAACGCTAACAGCTCGCATCATCGATAGATCTCTTAGACCACTCTTTCCAAAAGGTTATGCTTATCCAACTCAAATCGTTGTAATGGTACTTTCAGCTGATCCTGAAGTTGATCTGCAAGTTGTGAGCCTAAATGCGGCTTCAGTTGCGTTGTATCTTAGCGACATCCCTGTAAATCGCCCAGTTTGTGGCGTTAGGGTTGGCTACATAGATGAAAAATTTGTGATCAACCCAAGCAACTCTGAGCTAAAACAAAGTGCGATCGATCTATACGTGGCTGGCACAAAAGATGAGCTTTTGATGATCGAGATGAGAAGTTTACCTCAGCAAACTACACAGCTTATTCCAATGGTTGCGATTGAGCCGATGATAGATCCGAGCCTAAGTGATAGCATGGCTCAAAAACAGCTAATGAACGAATTTAGTGAAGATATGATGGTTGAGGCGATTGATTTTGCTGGTAAAGCGATATTAAGGGCTAGCAGTGCTTATGAAGAAGCATTTAAAGAGCATAAAAAAGAAGATGCTGCACTTGAGCTAAAACCAGAGATAGAAAATGAAAATATTGCTATCTATATAGATAAATTTTATAAAGCTGAAGTCAAAAATGCAATCAACCAAATGGCAAAAAGCGAGCGAGCGAGCGAACTTAGCAAGATCGCAAAACAAATTTCAAGCGATGAGGTCGCTCAAAAAGAGGGCTGGGATGAGGCTGTCATCACAAATGTCCTTGGCAAATATAAAAAGAAAATCGTAAGAGAGCAGATAATAAATGAAGGCGTTAGAGCCGATGGACGTGGTCTTGAAGAGGTTAGGCCTATTAGTATCGAAACAAATGTGCTTCCAAATGCACATGGCTCATGCCTCTTTACAAGAGGACAGACGCAAGCCCTAGTTGTCACTACTCTTGGCACTGACAGTGACGCTCAAATGTATGACATCCTCACTGAAAAAGTACCTTTTGTAGAGAAATTTATGTTTAACTACAACTTCCCAGGCTTTAGCGTAGGTGAGGCAAGCCCACTAAAAGCTCCTGGTAGACGCGAGCTTGGACATGGGAATTTAGCCAAACGTGCCCTTGCGCCAAGTATCGATCTAGCTTCGCCATACACAATAAGAGTCGTTTCAGAAATTTTAGAGAGTAACGGCTCAAGCTCTATGGCTAGCGTTTGCGGTGGCTCGCTTGCACTTAGAGCAGCTGGCGTAAATACTTTAAAACTTGTCGCTGGTGTCGCTATGGGATTAATATTTGAAGGCGATAAACACGCAGTGCTAACAGATATCATGGGACTTGAAGATCACGATGGCGATATGGACTTTAAAGTAGCAGGTACAAGCGATGGTATCACAGCACTTCAGATGGATATTAAGCTTGGTGGCATTAGTTTAGAAGTGCTAAAAGAGGCACTTTATCAAGCAAAACGTGGTAGAGAGCATATCTTATCTTTGATGGCAGAAGCGGATAAAAATATAAAAATAAATGAAGATGTACTTCCAAAGCTTGAATTATTTAGTGTCGATCCAAGCAAGATCGTAGACATCATCGGGCAAGCTGGCAAGACTATAAAAGAGATTATTGAGAAATTTGAAGTCTCAATCGATCTTGATAGAGAAAAAGGTGAAGTTAAAATCGCAGGTGGAGCAAAGAAAAATGTCGATGCCGCAAAGGACTACATCATCTCTATCACTTCAAAAGACAATGGACGTTCATTTGGCAAAAAGCCATTTAAACACGACAAAGAGCGTTCAAAACCAAATTTTAATATCGGTGATGAGTTTTTGGGAACTGTAAAGAGTGTGGTTGATTTTGGTGTGTTTATCGAGCTAAAAGATGGCATTGATGGCTTGCTTCATATCTCAAAGATAAAAACTCCATTAAATGTAGGTGATCAGGTCAAAGTATGTGTGAGCGAGCAAAAAGGAAATAAAATTTCGCTCTCTTTGGTTGAATAAATTTTAAAGGACAGATGATGAAATACAAAAAGTTGCTTTTCCCAATAGGAGCTGGAGACGATATCGAGCCAAGAATTTATGGTGCCCTAAAGGTTGCTCAGTGGTTTAACACACATATGGAAATTATGACTTGCCAGCTTGACCCAAGCGTAGTTTATAATATGAAAATGACGCTTCGTGGAGGAGTGCTTTTTGAAGAATTTCTAAAATCAGCTAAATCTGAACTAGCTGTCGAGCATGAAGAAAATGAGAAAATTTTCAATAAAATTTGTGCTGAGCTTGGCATAAAAGTAACTAGTGAAATCATTGAAGATGTCTGCACTGCAAATTTTACGATCCATAGTGGCAAAAGAAGCGCGATAGTGGAGCAAGAGAGTAAATTTTGCGATCTAGTTGTGGCTGCTGTGCCACTTGATGGAAAGATCACTGGCACATTTGAGTCAGCTGTTTTAAAAAGTGGTAAAAATGCGATTGTAATCCCTAGAAAAATGCGTGAGTTTAAAGCCGATAATATCCTTGTTAGCTGGACTGGTACGACGCAAAGCTCAAGGGCATTAACAGGCTCGATTGATCTTTTAAAAAAGGCAAAAAAGGTTCAGTGCATTACCTCAAAAGCAAGCCTTGGCGATAATGCTGAACTAAATCTTAAAAAGCTTGAAGAGTACTTCAAAATTCATGGCATATCAGCCACTTTTGAAGTGATCGCTACTACGATGATACCTGGCGAAGCGCTTTTAAAAGCAGCTATTGATAGAAATGCTGATCTAATCGTTGCTAGCAGATATGGTGAAAATGGTCTTATGGAAATGGTGCTTGGTGGCACTTCAAGATTTTTCTTAGAACACACAAATATCCCAGTTTATCTATAATGGATTGCGGCTTAGTCCGCGATCTAATTTTTTTCACTTTATAGATTTTAAAATTCCATTCACTCGCAAGAATTGACTACTAAATTTTGGCTTCACTGACTGCTTAACTCAAATTTTAGAGCCGAAATTACTCGTTCATAAAATTCTAAAATTTGTTCAATACTTGCCTGATGATAAAGTGCATGCAGTGCACTAGCACATTTGCATGCACCTCTAACCTGCGAGGGGGATTGAGGGATCTAAAGGGAGATAAAGGGACGGCTTTGATTTACGGCTCGCAACTGCAAGCGGACCGTAACTTGAGTCCCCTTGTCACCCTTCTGAATAAAAGAGTTTATAAATTTAAAGTTGGGATTTCAAAAATAGAAATTTACTATTTTCAAATTTTAAAAGTTCACTCACTCGCAAGAATTGACTACTAAATTTTGGCTTCACTGACCGCTTAGCTCAAATTTTAGAGCCGAAATTACTTTTAAAATTTACAAGACCTTAATAGTATAGTGCGTCAGATGGCAGCGCGCTTCGTTCTTAGCCACAAACTACAAAATCTTTAAATTTTAAAGCTCCCATTAAGATTTCATCAAGCACCTTATTAGCCAAAATTTTGTAAAATCCACTCATTAAAAAAGGATAAAAAATGAGTGAAAAATCTAACTTTACGCACCTGCATTTACACACCGAATACTCCCTTCTTGATGGAGCGAACAAGATAAAAGAGCTAGCTCATGTTCTTCATGATAGGGGCGACACAGCAGCGGCGATTACTGATCACGGCAATATGTTTGGAGCGATAGATTTTTACAAGGCGATGAAAAAAGAGGGGATAAAGCCACTAATTGGCATCGAAGCTTACGTGCATAATGGCGAGCAGCTTGATGACAAGAGTACTAAACAGCGCTTTCACCTTATACTAATCGCCAAAAACGAGACTGGCTATAAAAATTTAATGTATCTTAGCTCCATGAGCTACATCGAGGGCTTTTACTACTATCCTCGTATAAATAAGAAAATCTTAAAAGAGCACAGCGAGGGCTTGGTTTGTAGCTCTGCTTGCTTGCAGGGCGAGGTGAGTTGGCATCTAAATTTAAGCGATCGTAACGTCAAATTTGGCGCAAAGGGCTATGAGAGAGCAAAAGAGGTCGCACTTGAGTATAAAGAAATTTTTGGAGATGACTTTTATCTTGAGATCATGCGTCACGGCATCGGTGATCAAAAACGCATTGATGATGATATTTTGCGCATCGCCAAAGAGACTGGCATAAAGGTTATCGCTACAAACGATACTCACTACACTTTTAAAGAGCGAGCTGACGCGCATGAGGTTTTTATGTGTATCGCTATGAACAAAACGTTAGATGATCCAAACCGACTTCGCCACAGCGTCCATGAGTTTTTTGTTAAGAGCAAAGAGCAGATGAGCGAGCTATTTTTAGATATCCCTGAAGTGATAGAAAACACCCAAGAGATCGTGGATAAGTGTAACCTTGAGATCAAGCTTGGTAACCCAACTCCGCCAAATTTTAAATTTACACTTGAGTATGCAAAAGAGAGAAATTTAACACTTCCAGAGCCTGAAAATAGATATAGCTTTAAAAATGATGCTGTGTTTTTTGAATATGAATGCAGAAAGGGGCTTGAAGAGAGGCTAAAATTTGTCCCTGAAAATTTACATGACGAATATAAAAAACGCCTTGAGATAGAGATTGGCATAATTAATAAAATGAATTTCCCAGGCTATATGATGATCGTTTGGGACTTCATAAATGAGGCCAAAAGTAGAGGTGTGCCAGTTGGTCCAGGACGTGGTTCTGCGGCTGGTAGCTTGGTCGCTTACTCGCTAAAGATCACTGACCTTGATCCAATCCCATACAACCTACTTTTTGAGAGATTCCTAAACCCAGAGCGTGTTAGTATGCCAGATATAGACGTGGATTTTTGCCAAAGTAGGCGTGGTGAGATAATTGACTATGTTACGCAAAAATACGGAAAATTTAACGTTGCTGGCGTTATTACATTTGGTAAATTGCTTGCAAAAGGTGTCATTAGGGATGTTGCTAGGGTTTGTGATATGCCTTACGCCGAAGCCGATGCGATGGCAAAGCTAATACCTGATGAACTTGGTATTACGCTAAAAGATGCTTATGAAAAAGAGCCAAAGATAGCTGAGCTCATCAGCCAAAATCCAAAGGCAGCTAAAATTTGGAAATTTGCTCTTGACCTTGAGGGGCTAAATAGAAACGCCGGCCAGCACGCAGCAGGTGTCGTTATCTCAAATGAGGAGCTGTGGAATAAAACTCCGCTATTTCGTCAGCCAAACAGCCCAGAAGATCGCTATGTTACACAGTATAGCCTTAAGTATCTTGAGGATGTGGATTTAATAAAATTTGACTTTCTTGGACTAAAAACACTAACGGTTATCGATAATGCCATAAAGCTGGTAAAACAACGAACTGGCAAGGATATTATTTGGGAGCAGATCGATAAAAACGATTCTAATGTTTATAAAATGATACAAAGCGGCCAAGCGATAGGAATTTTCCAAATCGAGGGCGAAGGCATGAGAAAGCTAGGAACTAGCTTGCGTCCAGACTGCTTTGAAGATATCGTCGCGATGCTAGCGCTCTACCGCCCAGGACCGATGGAGAGTGGTATGCTTGATGACTTCGTCAAAAGAAAACATGGCGAGGCAGAGATAACCTACTCATTTAAAGAGCTTGAGCCGATCCTTGCGCCAACATACGGCGTCATCGTCTATCAAGAGCAAGTTATGCAAATCGTTCAAGCTATAGGCGGCTTTAGCCTTGGCGGGGCGGACCTTGTTCGCCGTGCTATGGGTAAAAAGATCAAAGAAGAGATGGACAGACTAAAGGGTGAGTTTGTAAAAGGTGCTGAGGCAAAAGGGCTAAATGGACAAAAAGCAGACGATCTTTTCGAGCTAATTGTAAAATTTGCAGGATATGGCTTTAATAAATCTCACTCCGCAGCTTACGCCTACGTCACATTTCAGACGGCTTATCTTAAGGCCTATTACCCGGCTGAATTTATGGCGGCACTTCTTACAAGTGAAGAGAGCAACGTCGATAAGATCGTTCGCTATATCGATGAGATAAAACGCATAAATATAGATACTTTACCGCCATCTATAAATAAATCAACTAAAGAATTTAGCGTCGTTAAAAATGGCGATCATGATGGCATTATCTTTGGGCTTGGTGCGATTAAAGGCGTTGGTGGAGCGGCTATTGAAAACATTATCACTGAGCGTGAAGCAAATGGCGAGTTTAAGAGTATGGACGACTTTGTCTCAAGGATCGATCCATTTAAAGTAAATAAAAAGGTCTTTGAAAGCCTCATAAAAGCTGGATGCTTTGATGAGTTTGGCTTTAGTCGTAAGATGCTTATGCAAAATGTAGAAAATATCATAGAAGCTTGCAAAAGTGCTGCTCAGATCCGTAAAAATGCAGTTGAGAGCTTGTTTGGCGAAGATGAGAGCATGAACGATGTGAAGATAAATTTTGTCACGATAAATGACGAATTTGACATCAAACAAATTTTAAAATTTGAGCAAGAGAGCGTTGGTATCTACCTCTCAGGCCATCCGCTTGATGATTATAAAGACGAGATCAACAAGATAAAATACACTCTAAGCTCAGAATTTGAGAGCTTGCCACAAAGCGCTGAAATTTTAGTCGTTGGCAAGATAGAAGACTTTAACACAAGGATAACCAAAAGTGGCAAGAAAATGGGCACTATAAATGTGCTTGATTTTCACGGAAATATCGAGATCGCAGTTTTTGAAAGAGAGCTTGGAAATATCGAAGATATAGTAAAAGATGAAGCAAAACGCGACTTGCCTTATGCTTTTAGGATAAATATCACAAAAGATGATCAATTTGTAAGGACAAATTTAAACGAGGTTTATAGCCTAGAAGATGCGCAAAATTTAGACTTTAAAACAAGAAAACTAAAACAAAACTCTAAATTTTCTAAAAATGAAGAGACGAGCGCCCCTCAAAAAGTAAGAGAGTATGCCGAGCTAGAGGTGCTTTTATGCCTTAGTGAGCTTAGCAAAGATAAGATTACGAACCTTTATAATCTTGGCTATAACGAACATATAAAAAGTGGCACAAACAATGATAAACGCCTTGTTATTAAGATAAAAAATGAAAATACGGCTCAAATTTTTGTCTATAAGACAAAATTTGTTGTAAATGATAGCTTTAAAGAAAAAGCACTTCAAGCAATAGCTTGCTAAGAACTCGGTGAAGCGATGTTTTTAGATAAGCTTGGCGTAGATAAAAGTAACTGGAGCGAGCTTTTTAGCGCATGTGCTGGCAAAGCGACATTACTTCAAAAACGTGCATTTAAGCTACTGGTTGAAGGTAGCAACTGGCAGGTTGATTTTGATAGCGGCAAAATTTACTTTGATGAGCGTGAGTTTGACATCCAGTTTATCGGCTCTGAAAGCTTTTCGTCAAATACGTGGCTTTGGGGTTATGAAAATATAAATGGCTTTGATGAGCGGTTGCTCAAGCTTGCAAATAAAGCACGTGAGTTTGGCGAGAAATTTGGACTTAGCGCATTTAGCACGCCACAATTTGAGCTAGATGAAAATTTTAATGGTTACACGATTAGTATGATCCTTTGCACCGCTTTTGATGAACAAAATTATTATAGGATAGAGTACGAGGGTGGAGCAGCGTATGTGGCATTTAGAGCGGATATGGTCTTTGAAGAGCCAGTGCTTGCAAATGAGCTTTTAGGCGTAGTAAATGAGTGTATAAGCACTTACGAGCTAGATCATAAAATCTTTATAAAAGGACTTTTGCTAAGCTGTGATATGAAATTTAGCGAAAGTCCTAATGAAATCGCGTCGGATAAATACGAGCTTAGCTTTAAATTTGACGAGCTAAATAGGCTCATAAATATTTCAAGTAAGCTTTAAAATTTAATACTCTTTACCACATCAGCACCAAGTGCCAGCTTCATATGAAGAGAAAACATCTCGTGGTAAAAATCGCCATTGTGTCCTGGTATATCGTACGTTTGCGTAAGATCAAACGGCACGATAACTCTTGATTTTTTATTATATTCATTGGCTCGTAGTTTAAGATAACTAACGCACTGATAAACGCACATATCAGTGCAATCCCCAGTGACTATAAAGGTGTCTAGCTCCGGACGCTCTTCTAAAAATTTCTCAAATTCTTTATTAAACGCAATGCTTAAAGAGTTTTTATAAAATGTCTTGAACTCTTTAAAAAAGCTTAGATTTTCTATCTCTTTTACGGTTTTTATCTCATTTGTATCAAGTATGGCATGTGGCAAAAAGTTCTCAAATTCTTTTGAATCACTGGTGTGCCTATCTTCTATAAGGATAAAATTTCTAAAGCCAAAATCTTTCCACGCTCTATCAAAAAGTGTCGCGATCCCTTTTGATAGAGCAGCTACTCTTTGACTAGCGAGCGCACCACTTCCAGCAAAAGCCTCTATCATATCGATACAGATAAATGCAACGTTTTTTGCTCCATCGTTTGAAATCTCTCTTAGATCAAGCGTTTGAAGAGATTTTTTAAAAGCCTCAAGTTCGTTTTGTATGTTCATTCTTACTCCTTTATTGGTAAATTTATGCAAAATGTTTTTGGATTTAGCGTGATCTCTATACTGCCTTTGTGAGCCTCTATGATCTGCAAGCAAAGGTGCAGCCCAAGGCCGTTTCCTTTTAGCTTACTGCTTTTAAAAGGCTCAAAGACTATGGCTTTATCTTTGATAGGCTCGCCACTATCGTAAACGATAAATTTATGCTCACTCGGTGTTTTTTCATAGCTTAAAATGATCTCTCCCTCATCATCATCGCTCTCTTCGATGGCATCAATAGCATTAAATAAAATATTTTGAAAAACGATGGCAAGTAGATCAAGGTCGCCCGTATATTTGCCATCTGGAAATTCTAGGCTAAATTTAATATCCTTTGAATAGTCGTAAAAATTTATAGCCTCTTCGCACTCTTTTTTAAGCTGTGAAAAGTCAAAATTTTGTGCATTTATATTAAGACCTTTTGTAAAAAGTAGAGTGGCTTTGATTATGCGTTCGACTCGCCATGTAGCTTTTTGTATTTGATTTACGATAGGCTTTGTGCGTTCATCAGCTCTTTTAAGTAGAGTTGAAGCTAAAAGCGAGATGGAGCCTACTGGATTTCTGATCTCGTGGGCTAGGTGAGCTGCTACTTGGCCCATAGAGGCAAGACGCTCGGTGCGTTTTTCTACTGTTATGTTTGTTGCAGAGATTATTAGTTTATTGTCTTTAGAGCTTGTTTTAAAAAGATAAATTTGCCCATCTATATTTATCTCGCCCTCTTTTTTTGGTATCTCTTTAAAAATTTTACCAAGTCTTACTGCTTCTGAGTTTTGTAAAAAGATCTCATCATTTTCATCTAACACCCAGATAGCATTTGGCAAAATTTCTACAATATCTTTAATGAAATTTTGCAAGTTTGCATAAGATGATGTTAAATTTTTATATTCGTTTTCTATTAGATAAGTCTGCTCTATCAGGCTTTTTAAGCCAGCTTGGATATCGTGTTCGTTCATTTTAAAAGTTCCTCAAAATCGCTAATTTCATAAAGCCTTAGCCTTTCATCTTTTAAATTTCTTAGCTCGCTACTAAATCCACTCTTTGAAAAAAGAGCAATAATATCTGGTCTGATATTTAGTTTTTCGCATTTTTTTAATAGTAAATTTAGCACGTTTTTACAAACCTTTCTCTCTTTGTATTTTGCCTCGCCGACTATGATCTTACCGCCTATATTTAATAGCATATCAAGCTCTATATTTCTGCTCCAAAAGCTACTTAAAAATATACCATTAATCAGAAATTTTTTTGCCATTAGCTCACCGCATAAAATTTCAAATCCAAGGCTTGCATATTCGTCAAATTCCTTTTTTATAGTGGCTAAAATTTCATCATTTTTACCAGCTTTTAGCAAGCTTAAATTTGGCTCTATAAATCTAAACCAAAACCTTGAAAAATGGCTATTAAAATGTATTTTATCCTCAATTTTATAGCCCCTTTCTTCTTTTTTTAGCATTTGGTTTTTTGATCTTTTTGGAAGTACTTCTCTACTTTTTTCAAGTAGTAAAAATTTTTTTTCAAAAAGCTTTGCATAGACTTTGCTAGCTAGGCTTTGAGGTAAAATTTTATGTACGCTAAATTTTTTTCTATCGCTTCGTGCGAGTTTTATGAGGGCAGATTTTATAGCATCGTTTGTATCGGATTCGAAGTAAAATTTTGGCATCAAGGCTAAGAAGTTATTTAAAATTTCAGCCTCAATCGCTTCAAAAACATCATAATATGAGTGCTTTAAATCAAACTCATCAAAGACGAGATGAAATTTAATAAGTTCATTTATATCAAGGTGTTTCATTCGCTCAAATGTTGATTTTAAAGCTTTTATATTGGCTCCTTTATTTGGGCATTGTAGTATATTTTAGCTAAAGTAATCTATAATGATATGCAAAAAAACAAGGATTGTGATTTGGTAAATTTAGAGCACATTAGAGAAAATATAATTTTAAAAAATGGCATTTATTATTTTGACTTTACAGCTTCAGGGCTAGCTTATAGGCCTATTGAAGATGAGATGGCAAAAATACTTCAAACATATGCAAATACGCACTCTATCAGCTCATCAAATGCCTATAAAACCGCTCAAACTTATGAAGATTCAAGACGTGAATTAAAAAGCTTACTAGGACTTGATGATAGTTTTTATCTTTTTACTTGTGGCAATGGAGCTACTGGTGCGATAAAGAAATTTCAAGAAATTTTAGGAATTTATGCACCACCAGCGTTAAAAAAAAGATATGCATTAAAAGCAGATGAAAATTCTCCGCTTGTAGTACTTGGGCCTTACGAGCATCATTCAAATGAAATAAGCTTTAGGCAAGCACTTTGCGAGGTTGAGCGTATCAGGCTTGATAAAAATGGAGGGATAGACTTTAATCATTTGGAGCAAATTTTAAGGATAAATGTTGGTCGTGAGATTATCGCAACTTTTAGTGTAGCTTCAAATGTGACTGGGGTTTTGAGCGATTATAGAAAAATTTATACTCTTATAAAATCTTATGGTGGCATTGTGGCATTTGATGCTGCAAGTTTTAGCGCTTATGGAAACATTGACTGTGACTATTTTGATGCTCTTTTTTTATCGCCACATAAATTGCTCGGTGGAGTAGGAAGTTGTGGGCTTCTTGCTATAAAAAAGATACTTGCAAACTCAGATGAACCGACATTTGCTGGTGGTGGAACGGTAAGTTATGTTAGCAAAAACTATGCTATATTTGTAAAAGATGGTGAACAGCTAGAAGAGGCCGGCACACCGCCTATTTTAGGACTTATAAGGGCAAATTTGGCTTATAGGCTAAGAAATGAGATAGGATTTGAGGCAATATATGAAAACGAGAGCGAGCTTGGAGAGTATTTTGAAAAAAGACTAACAGAAATTCCTGAGCTTACGTGCTATCATCCAAATAGCATAAAGCGTTTGCCGATATTTTCTTTTAACATAACTGGTGTTTCGCCTTATGAATTAGCCAAAGTTTTAAGCAAAGAATATGGCATTCAAACGCGTGCAGGATGTTCTTGTGCTGGGCCATATGGACATGATTTGCTTCATTTAAAAGAAGATGCACTATTTACCCATAAGCCAGGCTGGGTAAGGGCTGGGCTTCACTATACGCATACGCTACAAGACGCGGATTATTTAGTGGACGCATTAAAAAATAGCATTAAAAAGTATTCAAGTAGTTGGAAGGTCGATGATCCTTTTAGTGTTGATAAAATTTCAGGTTGCAAGGGAGATAGATGAAAAATATATTAATCATTGCAGGAAGTGATAGTGTTGGTGGTGCTGGCGTGCAGGCTGATATTAAGACATGCGAGGCATTTTCTTGCTACGCAGCGACAGCTATTACGGCTCTTACGGCACAAAATACAAATGGCGTTAGCAATATCTTTGCTACAAATGTTACAAATCTAAATGAGCAGATCAAAATGGTAGACGAAGAGCTAAACATAGATGCCATAAAGGTTGGTATGCTTTTTAATAAAGAGCTTATATCTTGCGTTGGTGCTTGGCTTGAAAAATTTCATAAGCAAGGCATTAAAATAGTAATAGATCCAGTTTGCGTAGCAAAATCAGGCTCAAAGCTTCTTGAGGATGATGCGATAGCAAGCTTAAAAGAGCTTTTTAAATTTGCAGACATTATCACGCCAAATATCGATGAAGCCAAAGTTTTGGAACTTGATAGCAAAAATTTACCTTGCGATATGATCTTAAAGCGAAGCATGGTTGCAGAAATTTGCGAAGATACACTTTTTAAAAAAAGTGGTGATGTGTTGAAATTTAACGAACCTTTGATAAAGCCAGAGATCATGCATGGAGCAGGATGTAGCTTTTCAAGTGCACTGGCTTGCTTGCTAGCAAATGGATACACCAAAGAAGAGGCCATAAAACTAGCAAAAAGATACATTTTAAATGCTATTAAAAATGCAATTACGACAAAATTTGGCAAACGCCTATTAAATCATAAAGTCGGTATAAATGGCTGAAATTTATGCGATTAGTGACGATGTGCTGATGCCTGAAAATTTAGCCTTGCAATATACTAAAGAAATTTTAGAGTGTGGGGTTAAATTTTTCCAATTTCGCTCTAAAAAAATACCTAAAAATGAGAGGCTAGCTAGTGAAATTTTCAACCTATGCGAAAAATTTGGAGCCAGATTTATCGTAAATGATGATATTTTATTTGCTGCTCATATAGGTGCAAAGTCCGTGCATTTGGGAAAAGATGATGCGAGTATAAAAGAGGCGTTTGAAATTTTAGGGGATGATGCTTACGTGGGAGTTAGCTGCTATGATAGCTTGGAGCTTGCTATTAAGGCAAAACAAAATGGTGCTAGCTATGTAGCTTTTGGAGCGATGCTTAAAAGCTCTACAAAGCCAGATGCGCCACTTTGCAAGGCCCAAACTATATCACAAGCAAAAGAAATGGGAATGAATGTGTGTGTCATAGGAGGCATAAACTCTAACAATATTGCAAGTGTTGCTAAAGTAAAACCAGACATGATCGCCTTAATATCTGCTATCTATAAAGATGGCACAATAAAGAAAAATATAGAAAATTTACAAAGAAATTTATTGCTTTAAAAGATACTTGTTTTGCAAGCTTTTTTATGAAAATTTAATTATAATCCCTGCTTTAAATAAAAGGAAAACATTGCTAAATATCGATGAAGTAAGAAAAAATATCATTTTAAAAGAGGGCCTTTACTATTTTGACTACACAGCTTCAGGTCTTGCCTATAAGCCCATAGAAGATGAAATTTTAAAATTTTTAAAAACCTACGCAAACACTCACTCAGATAGTAGTTCAAGCGCGGTGCTAACGCAAAAATACTATGAAAATGCAAGGGCTGAGTTAAAAAGCTTATTAGGTCTTGATGATAGTTTTTATCTTATCGCGACTGGTCAAGGAGCGACGGCTGCGATAAAGAAATTTCAGGAGATAGTGGGAATTTATATCTCACCAGCTACAAGAGCTTTGATCGGCGAAGTAAATTTAAGAAATTTAAACTTGCCACTAGCGATCATTGGCCCTTATGAGCATCACTCTGTTGAAGTTAGCTTAAGAGAAGGGCTTTGTGATATAAAACGCATAGAGCTTGATGAAAACAATGAGATAGACTACGTGATGCTTGAGAATACATTAAAGCAAAATGCAAAAAGAAAGATAATAGCTAGCTTTAGTGCCGCCTCAAATGTCACTGGCATTAAAACTGATTATAAAAAAATTTATTCACTAATCAAAAAATACAATGGCATTTTAGCACTTGATGTGGCCACTCTTAGTGCTTATGAAAATGTTGATTGCAGATATTTTGACGCACTGTTTCTCTCGCCTCACAAACTACTTGGAGGAGTTGGGAGTTGTGGGCTTTTGGCTATCAAAAAAGAGCTTTGTAAAAATTTGCCTACATTTGCAGCTGGAGGCACAGTCAAGTACGTAAGCAGGACATCACATGTTTTTACTAATGAAGTTGAAAATTTAGAAGAGGGCGGTACACCGCCGATAATGCAGCTAATCCGTGCAAATTTAGCCTACAAGCTAAGAAATGAAATCGGACTTAATAATATAAAAGTAGCTGAATGTGAGCTAGGCGAGATGTTTTGTAAAGAACTAGAAAAGATAGATGAGGTGATAAATTATTGCCCTGAAAATTTAGATAGATTGCCTATTTTTGCATTTAACGTAAAAGGCATTTCACCTTATGATTTTGCTGCTAGTTTAAGTAGCGAATTTGGCATCCAAACACGTGCAGGCTGTGATTGCGCTGGGCCGTATGGACATGATCTGCTTCATTTAAAAGATAATGCCATTTTTGACGAAAAGCCTGGCTGGGTACGTGTTAGCATTCACTACACGCATACAAAAGAGGATATAAAATATCTTATAAATGCTATAAATTCTTGCATCAAAAAGCACAAAGAAGGATAGAGCAAAAAACTATAAGCTTGATACTTGCAGAGAAAATTTTAGAAGTGAATTTTTATAAAGCTGTAAGTTCTATCAAATCTAAAAGTTAGCAAATTTTGCAAAATTCCAAAAAGCACCATAAATGTAACAAAGCTACTTCCGCCGTAACTAAAAAATGGCAGTGGCACGCCTACAACTGGTGCAAAACCGATCGTCATCGAGACATTTACACCCACATAAACGAAAATAAGAGCAGCAATCCCCGTGGTAGTAACTTGCGTAAAATAGTCATTTTTTAGGCCGTAATTTAAACTTAAAAGATGTGTTATAAGTGCTCCATAAAGTCCAAGCAAAAACAATCCACCATAAAAGCCAAAACGCTCGATGTTGTAGGCAAAGATGAAGTCACTAGTGGCGATTGGTAAAAATTTAAAGTGCGTCTGCGTTGCTTCGTCCTTTGGCTTGCCCTTTAATCCGCCGCTACCTATGGCGATGATGCTTTGTTTGACGTGATAGCTTGGCTCTTCAGCGATAAAATCGTGAATTCTCTTTTTTTGATAATCATGTAAATTTTCATACAAAACCGGCGCCAAAAAGCCTATCGCAAGGATGATAGTTATCCAAATTTTCTTATTTACGCCGATGACAAAAAGAATAGTGTAGCCAACTATCAAAAGTATGAGTGCAGTGCCAAGATCAGGCTCTTTCATGATGAGCACAAATGGTAAAAGTATATAAAAACTAAGTCTTAAAAAATCTTTTACTCCGTATCCATTAGGCTCTGGAGGACGCTGTTTAATGAGATAGGCTAACATCAGCAAAAATGCTGGCTTCATAAGCTCTGATGGCTGAAGTGTGAAGTGAACGAAGGGAATTTCTAACCAGCGCCTAGCACCTAGTTTGCTAACGCCAAAGAGATCAACGCTTAAAAGCAGCACGATGCAGACCCAGTAAAACATCGGAATGATCCAGTCGATACGCCTAATGGGCAGTAAAAATGCTACGCAAAATGATGCAAAACCTATGCCAAAATATATAAGTTGTTTGTTTGCTAAAATGTCGTTTGCCTCGGAAACCAGGATATATGAAATTATGATGATTGGGATTATTAAAAACGGCTGAATAAAATCAAAATGTGTTAAAATACGCCGATCTAGTTTTATCAAGAAGCAAACCTTAATTTTTGGGCTAGATTATATCACAAACAAGGCTTTTATTTTGGTTAAATTTAATGTTTTAAATAGCTCAAGACTCGACGTAGCAGTAGCCAAAGAGCTTCAAATTTCACGCAATCAAGCTTTAAATTTAATAAAAGACTCCCTTGTAAGCGTAAATTTAAAACCAATCTCAAAACCAAGCTTTTTGTTAAGTGAAAACGATGAAATTTGCGTAAATTTTGCCCCAAAAAAAGAGGTGCAAAACGAATACGAAGTAAATTTTGACATCCCTATCATTTATGAAGATGACGATCTAATAGTGCTAAACAAACCCCCTCAAATTGTCGTCCACCAAGCTCCAAGCGTCAAAGAGGCGACACTTGTTGAGTGGTTAAACAAAAAGGGTTTTATGCTCTCAAATTTAAACGGCGACGTAAGAGCTGGCATCGTCCACCGCCTAGATAAGGGTACAAGTGGCGCTATTGTCGTTGCTAAAAATAACTTCGCTCACGCAAAACTAAGCGAGCAGCTAAGCGATAAAAGCATGGGGCGAATTTATCTAGCGCTCACCGATCTGCCGCTAAAAGAGGATGTCATCATCGAAAAGCCAATCGGAAGAAACCCAAATAACCGCCTAAAAAAGGCGATCATCGCGGATGCTAAATTTGCAAAAAGCGCCTTTGTAAATTTGCTAAGCGAAAATGGCATAAATTTAATAGCAGCGAAACTTTTTACAGGCAGGACTCATCAGATAAGAGTGCATCTTGCTAGCATAAATCGCCACATTTTAGGCGATGATTTATACGGATTTAAGAGCCAAGGCGATAAAATAAGCAGGGTTATGCTTCACGCTTATATGCTCTATTTTATCCATCCGCGAACTGGCAAAAGGGTAGAATTTACCGCAAAAACGTATGATGACTTTAACCAAATAATTTACAAAAAAATTCCCAAGGAGATTTTTGATGAAAAAATTTGCCCTACGCATATTGACACCATTTTTAGTAGCTTTCTTAGCTGGATGCGGCTCTAGCGTACCGACTCAGCAAAGCACGTCACTACCAACGATTACAAGCTTAAAAACTATTTCAGACATGACAGAGGTTGGCTTCGAGTGGAACCCAGTGAGCGATGAGAGCGTCGTTGGCTACTACCTTTATCGCTCAAATCCAAACGATGCAAACTCAAAAATGCAACTAGTTGCAAACATAAAAGACCGCTTTGCTACGCACTATGTGGATCGTGACCTAGCGCCAGAGACCACTTACTCATACCAAATGAGAACCTACTCAAGCAACGCCATCTCTCAACCAGGTGCGATCGCAACTGCGACAACTAAGCCACTGCTTGATTCTGTGCCATTTGCGCAAGCTATCACAGGGCTTCCAGGCCGCGTAAAAGTGATCTGGAGACCACATCCTGATAGCACAGTAGCAAGCTACATCATCCAAAGAAGCGATGCAGGAGCTAATAAATTTAGCCAAGTAGCAGAGGTAAATGGCAGACTAAATGCCGAGTATATCGACACTGAGGTAAAACCTGGCAGGTCTTATGAGTATAGGATCTTAGTTAAAACTTCTTCTGGCGTCATCTCAAAACCAAGCCAAAACATAAGCGCCACAACAAAGGAGTTACCCTAAATCAGTAACGAACGTCCAAGCAACCAAAAATGCTCCAAAAAAGATCATCTTAACGTGGGATTACGCGCCAGCTGGGGATTTTGCTTATTTTAAGGTTTATAGAACGACAAGTAAAATTTTACCTTACACATATCTAGCAAAAACGACTAGCAACACCTATGAGGACCTCATAAACACAAACGCAGCGACAAGGTATTATAGAGTCACAGCTGTCGATAAAGACGGTCTTGAGAGCTTGAAGCAAGAAGAGCCGATCGTTGGTAGTACGCTTGGCGCGCCAAAAACCCCAAGCATAAGCGCTAGCTACGATGGTAGCGGCGTAAATGTAAGCTGGAGTGCAGTTGATAGAGCTAGCTCATACACAGTTTATAGAAGTGGCGCTAGCGAGAAAGTCTTTAGCGGTATAAGTGATACAGGGCTTAGAGATGACAGCGTCCAAGCGGGTGCTAGCTACTCTTACAGCGTTGTAGCAGTCGATGAATACGGCATCGCCTCTGATAAGTCATCAAAAGCAGAAGTTAGCATAAAATAATGCCAAATTTCATCGCTTCGTCCTTAAAAGAACTCTCGTTTCCATTTGGCAATGACAAGATCAAATTTCTTTGGCAGGCAAATGGCCGAAACGAGAGGCTCATCTACACAAAAAATGAAGAAGAGGGCTTTTTTCTAGTCGCAAAGCCAGGCAAAAATGGCGTCGTCGTAAAGGGAGAAAAGCTTACAAGGCCTGCTAAGGTTGGCCTTTTACAAGAAGCACTTGAGCTTTTTAAAGAGCAAAGTTGTAACGGTATCATCAGTCAAGCATTTGCCGTAAAAAAGACAAATTTGACCAAAAAAGTGAGTGAAATTTTAAGCCTTGAAGAGTTTGTGTCAGCTTTTTGCGAGCTAAAAGATAAATTTAAAGAGATTTTTATCGAGATTGGCTTTGGCTCTGGCAGGCACTTGCTCTATCAGGCTAAAAACAACCCAAATGCCCTAGTTATCGGCATAGAGGTCTATAAACCAAGCATCGAGCAAGTAGCAAAGCTAGCTAGGGCAAATGCCCTAGAAAACGTGCGTCTGATAAACACTGACGCAAGGCTCTTACTCTCGCTAGTTGGATCAAATTTAGTTGATAGAGTATTTTTACACTTCCCAGTGCCGTGGGATAAAGCAGAGCATAGACGCGTGATCTCATCAGCGTTTGCGCTTGAGTGCGAGAGGATACTAAAGCTTGGCGGTAAATTTGAGTTAAGGACTGATAGCAAGGAGTATTGCGACTTTAGTTTGAGTAAATTTTTAGAGCCCGCAAACTCAAAGATAGAGGCTTTTAAAAATAGAAATTTAGAAGTAACAAGCAAGTATGAAGACCGCTGGAGACGCCAAGATAAGGACATTTACGATGTCATTTATACTTGTGAGGTTGAAAGTAGCCAGAGCGTTTTGGCTGGGAATTTTAGCTTTAAAGAAAAGACAAGCGTAAAAAATATCATTAAAAATTTCAAAAATTTCATCATAAAAAAAGAGGATCATTTTTTACATTTTGAAGAAATTTACACCATAAACGATGGTGAAATTTTGCTAAAAGTCGCCTTTGGAGCGTTTAACAAACCAGAGCAATGTTTCATCAAAATAAGCGATGAAAAAAGCGAATATTTTATAAAAAAACCGATCTTAATACGTGAAAATTTAGCAGCACACGAGCTTTTGAAGGAGTATTTGGCTGATGCAAGAGATAATTAGCGCAAGAAATTTAAGCCTAGCTTATGAGCGCAACGAGGTTGTGATCAATAGCGTAAATTTAGACATCTATGCAAATGACTTTGTCTTTATCACAGGCAAGAGTGGAAGCGGAAAAAGCACGCTTTTAAAGTCATTTTACGGAGAAATTTCGCCTCTAGCTGGCGAGCTAAATGTCTGCATGACGCAAATGGACGATATCGATGACAAAAGACTTTGCGAGCTTAGGCAGCGAGTTGGCATTATATTTCAAAACTACCGCTTGATAAATGAGTGGAATGTCGAAAAAAACGTCATGCTGCCACTCATCATCAAAGGTGTCAATCAAAATGTGAGCAAAAAGCAGGTGGCTAAACTTTTAAAACATGTAAATATGCTTCACAAAGCCGATAAATACCCTCGCGAGCTAAGCGGCGGCGAGCAGCAAAGAGTTGCCATGGCAAGAGCACTCGCGCACAATCCAAATTTGCTCTTATGCGACGAGCCAACAGGAAATTTAGACGAATACTCAAGCGACGTCATCTGGTCGCTTCTAAAATCAGCCAGAGAATTTCTAGGCACAAGCGTGGTTGTGGTGACGCATCACATCCCATCAACGCTTCGCATCCCATACCGCCACTTTGTCATAGAAAATGGAGGCGTGCATGAGATCGCTTAAAAACCACATGGGATTTATCCTGCCGTTAATCGCGCTTTTATTTTCAGTGCAGTTTAGCCTCACAGCAGACAAGATCGTAAGAGAGTATGAGAGGCTTATGGGAAATGACTACAACATCGTGGTGGTCTCAAACAAAGAGCTAAGCGAGCCAGTGCTAAAGCCAGTGGTTAGTATGCTGGCAAGTGTCGAGCCACTAAGCCCACAAAAGATAATAGATCGCCTATCAAACGACATCTCGGCTAAAAATTTATCCATCCTTCAAAATGCCTTACCTAAATTTTACTCGCTAAGACTTAGCGAATTTCCATCGCCAGAGTATATGGAGGAGATAAAGCAAAAGCTTTTGAAATTTGATGGTATAAGCAAGGTCGAGACATTTTCAAAGACCCATGATAAGGTCTTTAAGATGCTAAATTTAGCCAAAAGTATATCGTATGCATTTATGGCGATACTTTGTGTTGTTGGGCTTATGCTTATGCTTAAGCAGACTAAAATTTGGCTATTTGAGCATAGAGAGCGCATCGAGATCATGACGCTTTTTGGCGCGCCATTTTGGCTAAAATCAGCCATGCTCTATAAATCAGCCATGGTTGATAGCATAGTTGCGACCATTGTTGTTGGCGCGTTTTTCTTTTTCTTGCCTAGCATTGAAATTTTTAGAGAAAATGCCGCAAGCATCGATGTAGTCTTGCCTAGCCTCGATCTTTCAAGAGATATTTTTATCTTATTTGGCGTGGCTATGTTTTTAAGCATTTTTGCTGTTAGTTTAGTGATGAGTAAGGCTAGAAAAAGCACGATATGAAAAAAGGAATTTTTACACTTTTGCTAGCATTTAGTCTAGCTTTTGCATCAAATACTAAAGAGAAGATAAAAGACTCCAAAAACTCGCTAAGATCGACGCAGGCGATGAGCGAGCAGCTCAGTAAAAAGCTTGATGACTTGGCTGGCGATATCGTAAATGGCGAGAAAAAACTGCGCGGCATAAGTGGCGATATCACAAATTTAAAAGGTCAAATTTCAGTTCTTGAGACAAATGCTTCAAAAGCGCTTCTTGAGCTTGATGATCTAACAAAGCAAAATAAAGAGTTAGAGCGCACCCAAAAAGAGCTAGAGCAAAATATGATAAGGATCATCGCAGAAGATCTCTCTTTTGATCTCATGATGTCTGCAAGCGAGGGCAAACAAAGCGAAGAGAGCATCATCTCGTCGCAAATTTTAACCAAGCTAAATGCCATAGCAAAAGAGGACTTTAAAAGGCTTAGTGAGAACTACGAAGATACGATAGAAAAGATAAAAAATAAATCAAGTAAGATAAATGAGATAAACTCAAGCATAAAAAACTATAGGCGCAAGCAAAATGATCTACAAAGCCTAGAGAGCACGCAGAAAAATACAATAAACGGGCTAAAACGCGATAAAGAAATTTACAGCAAAAAGTTAGCCAAGCTTCAAGCCCAACAAGATGAGCTAAGAAAGACACTTGAGCAGCTTGCTATCATGCAAAAGCAAGAGGATGAAGCAGCACGTGCAGCTAGAGAAAAACAAGAAAAAGCAGCTGCAAGCAAAGGTGGTAAAAAAGGCGAAAAAAGCCAACCAATGGGTGGAGGCTATCAAACAAGCTCAGTCAAAAAATATTCAGGTGCAAAGACAATCGCTCCTCTTGATAGCTACACCGTAAAGCAAAAATTTGGTAACTACGTAGATCCAATATATAACATCAAAATTTTTAACGAGTCAGTCACACTTCGCTCAACCACGCCAGATGCCAAGGTCAAAAGCGTGCTAAATGGCAAAGTGGTCTTTGCAAAAGCAACTCCGATGCTTGAAAATGTAGTCATTATAGAAAACGAAAATGGCATCCACACGATCTACGCTCACCTAAGTCAGATCGCACCGACGGTTAAGGTAGGCTCAGTCGTGCAAAAAGGCTACGTTATAGGCCGAGTTAGAAACGATCTAACCTTTGAAGTAACGCAAAGAAACTACCACATTGATCCACTTGAGATGATCTCAAAATAGCCGCTTTGCAAGTACTATTAACTAAATTTAAAGCCTTTTTGGCTAGAATGCGTGAATTTTAAGGAGCAAGACAATGAGTAAAAGAAAACGCGTATTGGTTAAATTTTCAGGCGAAGCTTTAGCGGGAGAAAATGGTTTTGGCATAGATACGGCGGTGCTTAAATTTATAGCAAATGAGATAAAAGAGCTTGTCGAAAATAGTATCGAGGTTGGCATCGTGATAGGTGGTGGCAATATTATACGTGGTGTGAGTGCTGCAAAAGATGGCATCATCAAACGAACGAGTGGCGATCACATGGGCATGCTTGCAACTGTTATCAACTCAATCGCGATGCGTGAAGCTTTGGAGCGAAGTGGGCTAGAGGTAAGAGTGCAAAGTGCTATCAAAATGGAAGCGATCTGCGAAACATTTATTGTTGGACGTGCTCAGCGCCATTTGGAAAAAGGTAGAGTCGTTATATTTGCTGCAGGTACTGGTAATCCATTCTTTACAACTGATACAGCAGCAACTTTAAGAGCTATTGAGATCGGCTCAGATATGATCATAAAAGCAACAAAGGTTGATGGCGTTTATGATAAAGACCCTAAAAAATTCAAAGATGCAAAACTTTTAAAATCACTAAATTACGAAAAGGCAATGAGCGATGATATCAAGGTTATGGATGATACTGCCATAGCTTTAGCAAAAGATAACTCACTGCCGATTTTGGTTTGTAATATGTTTAAGGCTGGAAATTTATTAAAAATAATAAATGAAGAAGAAGCAGCCCTATACTCAGTAGTAAAATAAATTTTAAAAAGGATAAATATGAGAACAGAACAAATAACAGCAAGAGCGTTAAAACAAGTTGGTGATGATAGATATAAACTTTCACTTATCGTAGCAAAGCGTGCAGAAGCACTAGCAAATGGAGCAGTAGTACTTGTAGAAGCCGATACTTCAAAGATGAAATTTGCTGACATTGCGCTACTTGAAGTAGCTGAGGGCAAAATAGGCTTAGAGGCAATAGTTGAAGGAAAATAGTCTTTTTTTAGAGCAGCTAATAGAACAAATTTTACCTTTTAAAAATGTTTCAGAAGCTATAACGCTGCTCTTTTCTCTTTGTGAACGAAGCGAGAAATTAGACAAAGCTATAGATAGCTGTGTCACATCTCATGCTGGTCAATATCGCAAAAGTGGTGAGCCATACGCAATCCATCCTATCTTGGTAGCATCAATAGTGGCAAATATGGGTGGAGATGAGAATATGGTCATAGCTGCACTACTTCACGATGTAGTTGAAGATACTGAAGTTACGCTTAGTGAAATCCAGGCTGAATTTGGTGATGAAGTGGCGAAGCTGGTTGAAGGACTTACAAAGATAGTTGCTATAAGAGAAAACAAGCTTGCAAGCTCAAGTAGTAACGAAAAACTAGCAAGTTCGGCGCTAACTTTTAGAAAAATGCTTTTAATCTCTATTGAGGATGTTAGAGTTCTTGTGGTTAAGCTTTGTGACAGACTTCATAATATGCTAACCCTTGATGCGTTAAAGGTAGAAAAACAAAAACGTATTGCAGAAGAGACGCTTATGGTCTATGCTCCGATCGCTCATAGGCTTGGAATTTCATCGATTAAAAATATACTTGAAGATCTAAGTTTTAAATATGCTATGCCAGAAGAATACGCCAAGATCGATAGCTTTTTAAATAAAAATAAGCAGCAGCTTAGCCTTAAACTAAATGCTTTTTATGAAAAAGTAAATCAAATTTTGCTTGAAAATGGCTTTATTGAGGGTACTTTTGAGATTCAAAAACGTATAAAGCATTACTATTCGATTTATTTAAAAATGCAAAGAAAAGGTATTTCGATTGAAGAGGTGCTTGATTTGCTAGCTATTAGAATTCTTGTGCAAAAGCCGCTTGATTGCTACCTTGCGCTTGGAAATTTGCATATAAATTTTAATCCTCTTATTTCGAGATTTAAGGATTATATTGCGCTTCCAAAGCAAAATGGTTATCAAACGATACATACAACTATTTTTGATAATAAGAGTATTTTTGAGGCACAAGTTCGTACTTACGATATGCACAAAACCGCCGAATACGGTGTCGCAGCTCACTGGAAATATAAAAACGGCGAGGGCAGTTTACTTAATCCAAAACTTGACTGGCTAAACGACATTGGCATGCAAAACAATGAAGCTGAAAGTAACGTTGAAGAGCTTTATGAATATGCAAAAGATAGTCTTTATATAGAAGATATTGCAGTCTATTCGCCAAAAGGTGAGGTTTTTACGCTTCCACGCGGGGCTACTGCACTTGATTACGCTTATGAGATTCACACAGAGATCGGACTTTACGCAAAAGAAGCTTATATAAATCGCGTCAGGATGCCACTTTTAACAGAGCTAAAAAACGGCGATATTGTAAGGATTGTAACTGGCGAAGAGGCAAAATTTCGCTGTTCGTGGATAAATAGCGTTCGAACTGGTAAAGCAAGAGCTACGATAAGAACATACTGCAAGCAAAAGATAAAAGATATAAATTATAAAATCGCAGTTGACATTTTAAAGTCGGTTTTTGGCGTTTCAAAAGATAGAATTTTAGACTGGATAGAGCATGAAAATTTAGGCAAAAAAGTTTTTCGTGCTGCAACTGAAAGTGAATTTTTGCAAGAGGTCGTAAATATGCTTAAAAAGTATATAAAAAAAGAGCGTCCTTTTATGATCTCTTTGGGCGACAAATATCAGATCAAAAAGCAAAAATTTGAAAATATCGTAATCTATTCAAATCATAAAATTTCAAATGTCGAGTTCGACTATTGTTGTAACCCAAAAAGAGGCGATAGTATAGTTGGCTTTAAAAATGGGCACAATGTGACAGTGCATCACAAGCTTTGTGAGCGTGCCGGGAAACTTATGGATAAGGGCAATGAGATCATCTTTGTCAAATGGACTAGAAATGCCCCACATAGATATAAAATTTTATTAAATCTTGAGAACCGAAAAGGCGCGTTGGCTGAATTTCTAACATACCTTGCTAGGCTGGATGTAAATTTGGCTACAATCTCGCTTAATGAGGCGAATGATCTTAGCGGTGATACCTTTGAGATAAGCGTCGAGATAGCCGAAAATATCGATGCAAACGAGCTAAGGGAGAAGATCAAAGATAGATATAAGATTATAGATTTCGTTTCGCAAAGCGATCCATACCATAACTAGGAGAAAGATAATGCAAGATATAGCTGAAATTTTACAAGAGATAAAACGCGGTGTTGCCGAGATTATTGATTTTGAAAGAATTGAGACTTTAATAAAAAACTATTATGAAAAAGGTGAAAATTTCTATGTAAAGGCTGGCTTTGATCCAACTGCTCCAGACCTTCACTTAGGACACACAGTCGTTTTAAACAAGATGGCACTTCTTCAAAAACATGGTGCAATCGTGCAGTTTTTAATAGGCGACTTCACTGCTCAAATAGGCGATCCAACTGGCAAATTAGCCACCAGAAAAAAGCTAGATCAAGAGACAGTTTTAAAAAATGCCAAGACTTACGAGGAGCAAGTTTTTAAAATTTTAGATCCAAAAAAGACCGTGATCATGTTTAACTCAAAATGGTCAAATGAGCTTGGAGCTGCTGGGATGATAGAGCTAACTAGCACATTTTCAGTCGCTAGAATGCTAGAGCGCGACGACTTTGAAAAAAGGATAAAATCTGGCAGTCCAATTTCAATTTGTGAATTTATGTATCCACTTCTTCAAGGTTATGATAGCGTTGCGATGAAGTGTGACATCGAGATGGGCGGTACGGATCAGAAATTTAACCTTCTAATGGGCAGAACTTTGCAGAGGACTTATAACGTCGGCAAAGAGCAAGCTGTAATCATGATGCCGCTTCTTGAGGGGCTTGATGGTGTAAATAAGATGAGCAAAAGTCTTGGAAACTACATCGGCGTAACTGAAAATGCAAATGATATGTTTGCAAAAACGCTTAGTATAAGCGATGAGCTAATGTGGCGTTGGTACGAGCTTTTAAGCACAAAAAGCCTTGGCGAGATAGAAAATTTAATGAACGACGTAAAAAACGGCAAGTATCATCCAAAAAAAGCAAAAGAGGACCTTGCGTACGAGATAACAGCAAGGTATCACGGCGAGGAGGCTGCAAAAGCTGCGATGGCTGAGTTTAATAGCGTGCACTCTCAAAATCAGCTCCCAACTGATATAAAAGAATTTAGCTTAAAAGCACCAGTTTGGATCGTAGAAGCTCTATCGCAGTGTGAGCTAAGTGAGTCAAATTCTCAAGCAAGACGCGACATAAAGGCAAATGCAGTTAGCATTAATCAAGAAAAGATTAGCGATGAGCAGTTAAAATTAGAGGCAGGTGAATATATCTTGCAAGTCGGTAAGCGTAAATTTGCAAAAGTAAAGGTTGAATAGATGGAGTTAAAGCCATTAAAAATAGGAAAATATGAAATAAAGTATCCGATATTTCAAGGCGGTATGGGACTTGGTATCAGCTGGGACAAACTAGCTGGCAATGTTAGCCTTGAAGGCGGTCTTGGAATAATCAGCTCAGTTGGTACTGGATATTATGAAAATAGAAAATTTATAGATAAAGAGCTAAATGCAAAGCCTTTTGGAAGTGAAAATTTTTACTCTACAAAAGGTTTTAGAGCAATTGTTGAAAATGCGCGAAAAATTTGTGGCGATCTGCCGCTTGGTGTAAATATCATGTATGTCGCAAATGACTACGCAAGAGTGGTAAAAGACGCTTGTGAAGCCGGTATAAATATCATCGTATCAGGTGCTGGACTACCTACGAATTTGCCAGAATTTACACAAAATTTTAAAGAGGTTGCGCTAGTTCCTATTATCTCAAGCGCAAAAGCGCTAAAGATCATCTGCAAACGCTGGTTACAAAGATATGACCGCTTACCAGATGCTGTCGTGCTTGAGGGGCCACTAAGCGGTGGACACCAGGGCTTTACATACGAGCAGTGTCTTGACCCTGAGTTTTCGCTATTTAATCTAATCCCACAAGTAAAGGCTGAGATAAAAGAGTGGGGTGATTTTCCGCTCATAGCAGCCGGTGGAATTTGGGATAAAAATGACATAGAAAAAGCGATATCGCTAGGAGCAGACGGCGTTCAAATGGGTACACGCTTCATCGGAACTCATGAGTGCGACGCGGATATTGGCTTTAAAGAGGTAATACTAGCGGCCGAGGAAAAGGACATAGAGCTTATAAAAAGTCCAGTTGGCTATCCAGCTCGTGGGATTAGAACAAATTTGATAAATTTGGTAGAAAAAAGGATGGGACCAAAGATCCAGTGTATAAGCAACTGCGTGAGCCCTTGTCAAAGGGGCAAAGGGGCTAAAGAGGTTGGATATTGCATCGCTGATAGGCTGTTTGACTCATTTAGTGGCAAAAAAGAGACAGGGTTATTTTTCACTGGAGCAAACGGGTATAAACTAAAAGAGCTAATAAGTGTAAAAGAGTTAATGCACAAGCTGGTACATGGTGAATGAAACGAGCGATAATCCTCTTTTTTATTGTTTGTAATTTTCTTTTTGCTGCGACAAATTCAGAGATATTTGCAAAATTTGATAAAAATTTTGCCAGCTCAAGCAGAAGTGCAAAGATTAAATTTCACAACGATATAAAAGACATCTATGTCGACGCGATTATAAAAAACGATAAAAATATAAAAAAACAAGCACTCACAAGACTCATAACCAGCTCGAAATCGCTTGGTTTTGATTCAAGTGGGTATATAAAAGATCTAAATGCACTAAATGGCGTAAAGAGCGCTAGCACGCCTAGCATCGCTACTTTGACGCTGCTTAGTGCAACCAAGGTAAATGACACTTTAGTGCTTAAGTTTAATACAAAAATCGATACTGCAAAATTAAAAACATCCTTTTTGAAGCAGCAAAATACATATAAAAACATTATGGATATTGATGGTAGATTAAATGGCAATTCGCTAACTTATAAAAATTTCATATCTGATTACATTCACATCTCGCAGTATGATAAAAATACTGTTAGAGTTATTTTTTCTGATAAGGCCCAAAAGACTATAAAAGCAAATGCAACAGGTGATCTGCTTGTAATCAGCGCTCAAAATTTTATCTCAAACGAAAATGTAAAAGCACCACTTCATAAAACTAAAAACAAAAATGAAGAAGTGCCACACAAAGAGCCTGAGCCAAATTTAAAGCCTCAGCCTGCACAAAGTGAGCCAGTGGCAGCACCTTTGCCACCAGTTGCGACTGGTAAATTTTCACGCAACAAAACGATCGTCATCGATCCGGGTCATGGCGGCACTGATCCAGGTGCAGTAAATGGCAAGCTTCAGGAAAAAACAGCAGTTTTAGGTGTAGCCAAAAAGCTTGGCGATATACTAAAAGCGCGTGGCTATAAGGTCTATTTTACTAGATCAACCGATGTCTTTATAAATTTAAGAACAAGAACAAAATTTGCAAATGATAAGATGGCTGATCTTTTTGTTTCCATTCACGCAAATGCCGCTCCAAATGCCACAAAGGCAAAGAGCATGCACGGCATTGAGACATTTTTCTTATCGCCTGCAAGAAGTGAACGTAGTAAAAACGCGGCTGCGCTTGAGAACAAATCAGATATAGAAGAGATGAACTACTTTTCGCAGCAGACGTTTCTAAACGTGCTAAACCGCGAGAAGATCATCGCCTCAAACAAGCTTGGCATCGATATCCAAAAAGAAATTTTAGCAAGTGCTAGAAAGGTCTATGCTGCAAGTGACGGCAGTGTGAGAGAGGCGCCGTTTTGGGTACTCGTAGGCGCTCTTATGCCAGCAGTTCTTGTTGAGATCGGCTATATCACGCATCCAGTCGAGGGTGAAAAGCTCTTTAATGATGTATATCAAAATGCCCTTGCAAACGGTATCGCAAATGGTATCGATGGATATTTTGCAAAAAATAGATGAAAAATGCAAATTTAAGCTTTAAAGGGCAAATTCCATTTAACGAGGAGTTTGGCGATATATATTTCAATACAGACAAACCTTGGCTTGAGAGTGAATTTGTCTTTGCAAGCGCACTTGATGAAATTTGGCAGAGTAAAGATAGCTTCGTCATCGCTGAGACAGGATTTGGTGCCGGGCTAAATTTCTTTACACTTTGTAAGAAATTTAAAAACAGCTCTAAAAAACTTCACTTTGTTAGTATCGAAAAAAGCCCTATTAAAAAAGATGATCTTTTAAAAATTTATGAAAATTTAGGCATTTTTAAAGCTTATGTCAAAAAGCTGGTTTCGCTCTACCCGCCGCTTATTGAGGGCATACACCGCATAAATTTTACTCCAAATATCACACTTGATCTTTGCTACGGCGAGGCTAAAGAAATTTTACCTGAGCTTGATTTTAGCGCTGACATCTGGTTTCTAGACGGCTTTGCTCCAAGTAAAAATGGCTCAATCTGGAGCGAAGAAATTTTTAGAGAGATTGCAAGACTAAGCAATGTTGGCACGATTGCTAGAACCTACTCTTGTGCAAAAATAGTAAAAGATGGACTAAAGGGCGCTGGCTTTCTACTAAGTCTAAAAGATGGATACGCTAGAAAACGTCAGATGAGTAGCGCCGTGCTAGAGAAAAAAGATGAAAATTTAAAAGATGCTTGGTTTACGAGATGCGAACCAGTTGCTAGTGTAAATGGCAAAACAGCGCTTATCATAGGAGCTGGCGTGGCTGGACTTGCAACAGCTGGCGAGCTAGCCAAAAATGGCTTTAAGGTTGTGATCGCTGAGGCAAAAGGCGAAGTGGCTACAAATGGCTCAGGCAATCACTGTGGTGCTTTGATGCCGTTAGTTACCAAGCCCGGGGTAAATTTAGGCCGCATGCATTTAAACGCATTTTTGCAAGCAGTGAGATTTTACAAGGCAACTTTGCCAAAAAGCCTTATTAAATTTAGTGGCTGCATCGACTACGCATTTGATGATGAGCTCATCAAAAGATATGGCTCGTGGCAAACTCAAAGCGTAGAGGATATTTTCAAATTCGATGAGAGCCTAAAGCCATATCCTGGCATATTTATAAAAGATGGTGCATACGCCAGACCAAGAGAAATTTGTAAATTTTTGTCAGGCAGTTTTGAAATTTTATTAAATCACGAGTATGAGAGTAGGGTGCACCTGCAAAACGGCAAAATCAGCGTTAAATTTAAAAATGATAAAATTTTAGAGACTGATATTTTGGTCTTTTGCACTGGCAGCAAGAGTAGTGAAATTTTTAATAGCTACGACATGCAAATAAGCAGTGTCCGTGGTCAAGTCACCCACCTAAAACCAATACTTAAAAATACTTTACCTCTAAGCGCAAAAGGCTACATCTGCCCAGTCATTAAAGGTGTGCAAGTTATAGGAGCAACTTATGCCAGAAACGAAATTTGTGACACGCCTAAAGTTGAAGATAATACTAAAAATTTAAACGACGTAAGTGAGTTTTTTGATATCAAAAAAGCAACTATTGTCGGTGCAAAAGTAGGCTATCGAAGTTATAGTGGAGACAGGTTTCCGATAATTGGCGCCTTGCATGAAGAAGAATTTTACAAGCAAAACTACAAAGGGCTATTTTGGAGTAAAAATAAAGATAACAATCCAAAAGCAAGCTATGAAAAAAATGTCTTTGTAAATTTTGCCCACGGCTCGCGAGGTCTAGGTACAGCGATACTTGGAGCAAATTTGATAGCTGATCTTGTGCTTGCTCGTCCGCTTTGTATAGAAAGGTCGCTATTTCACGAGCTTCATCCAGCTAGATTTTTAATAAGAAAACTAAAAAAAGGGATAAAAATTTAAAAAGCAGTGAGTAGAAATTCCCAGTGCAAAATACTAGGAATTTCTTGTAAGTTTAGGCTTAAAGCCTTGTTTTCATCTTTTCAAATTCATCTTTTATGACTTGCTCGTGAGGTTCGCTCGTCATTTTATTTATCGCATCTCCCCAGATACTTACGCTAATGATCGCTATGCAAGACGCTATGATGCCAGGTAAAATTTCATAAACATAAACGTTTAGCCCTGACGTGATCCAAAATATTACGGTTGCACCTCCAGCTATCATACCAGCGAGTGCTCCAAGTGCACTCATGCGCTTCCAGTAAAGGCTAAAAAGTAGCACTGGTCCAAAGCTCGCACCAAATCCAGCCCAAGCGTTGCCAACGACGTTTAGGACATTATCTGTCGAGATAAAGGCAAGCATAGTAGCAACTATGGCCACTACTACGACAGCATAGCGACTGATCGCTGTTTGTGTATTTTGACTAATCTCTTTTTTATAGAATGCAAAGATAAAGTCCTTTGTTACTGAGCTAGATGTAACTAAAAGCTGACTCGAGATAGTACTCATAATCGCTGAAAGCACAGCTGAGATGATAATGCCTATAAAAAATGGTGGGAAAAGTAGCTCACCAAGCTTTAAAAACACTGTTTCAGGATCGCTAAGCCCGCCTCTTTGACTAAAGTAGACAAAGCCGATAAGTCCGCTCATAATCGCACCAAGCAATCCAATACTCATCCAACCGATGCCTATTCTTCTTGCTTTAGCAAGCTCTTTTGAATCGCGTATCGCCATAAATCTAACAATGATGTGTGGCTGACCAAAATAGCCAAATCCCCAAGCCATAAGTCCTAAAATTCCCCAAAAAGTTTGATCTCTAAATGGATTTAGGTGATTTGCATCAAGCTTGCTTATCTCCTTTATCAAATTTGTATCGCTTGGCAGGTCTAAACTTAGATATGCCACGACTGGGATCGAGACTAAGACACAAAACATCAAAAGCCCCTGAAATGCGTCAGTTATACTAACTGCTTTAAATCCACCAAAAAATGTGTAAAAGACCACGATAACAAGTGTAAAGACCGCTCCGTAGGCAAATTTTAAACCAAAAAAGCTCTCAAATGTCTTTCCGCCAGCGATGATGCCGCTACTTACATAAAGTGTGAAAAAGATCAAAATGATAAGACCAGAGATGATTCTTAAAATTTTAGTCCTATCTTTAAAGCGATTTTCTAAAAAGTCTGGTATCGTGATGCTATCACTCGCAACTTCAGTATAAATTCTAAGCCTTTTTGCTAAGAATAGATAGTTGCAGTAAGCTCCAATGATAAGACCGATTATCATCCACACATTTGCTATGCCAGTTGCGTATAAGGCTCCGGGCACGCCAAGTAGCATCCAACCACTCATATCAGAAGCACCAGCACTAAGTGCAGTAACTACTGGACCCATTCGACGGTTATCTAGCAGATATTCATTCATACTTGCGTTTTTATCGTAGAAATATCGTCCGATAAAGAGCAAAAAGCCAAAATAGATGGCGATGGCTAAATAAGACCCAAAGCTCATAAATTTCCTTTCAAATTAAGATAAATGGCTTATGTTAATATAATTTTTTTTAAATTACAACATTCAGCACCGATCCTTAAACGCTTTTAAGCAAAATGATATAAATTTTTTCGTATTATTTAAAGCCATATTTTAAAGAGAAGGACGAAGTTGAAGGCTCAAAATTTAGCTAAATTTCTATTTTTTATAATAATCGTCTCACTTGGAGCATATTTTTTCTATCCAAGAGATCTTAGTGAGGCTCAAGAGATCGCTTATATCAAAAGTTACGGAGTGACTTTAGGGCTTACTATAGGCGGTATTGCCATAGGCATAACACTTGGATTTACCTTGGCGTTTATTAAATTTTTAAATATCAAAGTCTTAAATTTTATAATCGATGAATATATCGATATCTTACGTGGAACACCTGTAATACTTCAACTTTTAATATTTTCAGTTGTCATTTTTGCAACATGGAGTGATAATTTTTATGTAGCTCTCATCGCACTTGGACTAAATAGTTCTGCTTATGTAGCCGAGATCGTGCGAAGTGGCATAAACAGTGTGGATAAAGGACAAATGGAAGCGGCTCGTGCGATGGGACTAAACTATTATGTTTCGATGCGCGAGATAGTTTTCCCACAAGCTACAAAAAATATCTTACCAGCTCTTGCAAATGAGTTTATATCGCTATTTAAAGAGACATCAGTCGTGGGCTATATAAGTGTCGTTGATATCACGATGCAAAGTAAGAGCTTGCAAGCGGTCTTTTATAGTCCAGAGCCAGTTATTTTTACAGGTATTGTTTATTATGTGAGTGTTAAATTTTTTACACTTTTGACAAAACTACTTGAGAGGAGATTAAACCGCCATGATTGAGATTAAAAATTTAAACAAAAGTTATGGCGATTTGCGAGTTTTAAATGATATTAGCGTAGATATAAAAAAAGGTGAAGTTATTGCGATAATTGGTCCAAGCGGTGGTGGCAAAAGTACATTTTTACGCTGCATAAACCGCCTTGAGGATCCAGATAGTGGACACATAAAGATAAATGGCGAAGATATTTTAGATAAAAAATCAGATATAAATAAAATTCGCCAAAAAGTGAGCATGGTTTTTCAGCACTTTAATCTTTTTGCAAATAAAAACGTCTTGCAAAATTTAACTCTAGCTCCGATAAAAGCGGGAATTTTAGATAAAGCAAGTGCAGAAAAAAGAGCCGATGAGTTGCTAAAAAGTGTTGGGCTAAGTGATAAGAAATTTGCCTATCCGCACAAGCTTTCAGGCGGACAAAAGCAACGTATCGCGATCGCTAGAAGCCTAGCGATGGAGCCAGAAGTGATACTTTTTGACGAGCCGACAAGTGCGCTTGATCCTGAGATGATCGGAGAGGTACTTGATATTATGAAAGATGTTGCTGCAAGGGGCATAACGATGCTTGTTGTGACCCATGAGATGGGCTTTGCGAGAAATGTGGCAAATAGAATTTTCTTTATGGATAAAGGCAAAATCGCAGTTGATGACACACCAAAAAATGTCTTTACAAATCCACAACATGAGCGTTTAAAAGAGTTTTTAGGTAAAATTTTAAATCATTAAAGGAGTAGAAAATGAGTAAAATTTTAAAATTTTTGATGGCAAGCTTGGTTTTATTTTTACTAGGTTGTGGCGATGATGCTAATAAAAAAAATGCAGTAAATAATGCCGAAGAAGCTAGTAAAAATGTAGTTTATAAAGTTGGCTCGAGTGCTGATTATCCACCTTTTGAATATCTTGATGAAAACAATAAAATTGTTGGCTTTGAGATAGATTTATTAAATGAGATCACCAAAAAAACTGGAATAAAATTTGATGTTGCAAATATGAGCTTTGATGGGCTGATATCAGCATTAAAAACTGGTAAAATCGATATTGCTATAAGCGGAATGAGCGCAACTGATGAGAGAAGAAAATCGGTTGATTTCACTAAGCCATATTATTTTTCAGAGAATTTATTTATCCGCAAAAAAGGCTCAGATGTAAATAAAGACAACCTTAAGGATAAGAAAATTTCAGCTCAAGTTGGCACACTTCAAGAAGAAGCAGCCAAAAGCATAACCACTAAGTCGATACCTGCTGAAAATGTAGCAGCTGCCATCATGTCACTAAACGCTGGTAAAATCGACGTTGTACTAACTGATAGTCCGATAGGGGTTGAATATTTAAAACAAAATCCAGATTTAGAAGAATTTTTAAGACTTCCTGATGGCACGGAAGGATTTGCAATGGCGTTTGATAAAGGCAAACACGCTGAGCTTATCAAGAAGATAGACGCAGCGATCGATGAGCTGCAAAAATCTGGCGAATTTGACAAAATGCTAGATAAATATGGATTAAAGAAATAAATCTAAATACAAAATTTGCAGAGAAGCAGGAATTCTCTGCAAAAACTCACTTTTTTCTAATTTTTAAAATTTAACATCTTTTAAAAGTAAAATTAATAAAATGACTTAATTATTTTCAAGGAGAAAAAATGAAGCTTCTCAGGATGAGAACGGCATTTATTTTAAATGTGCTATTTTCTATTTGCATGTATCACAATTTTGTTAAAAAATTCCTACTATTTAATAAAGTTAAATATAAATTAAAATTTTACATAAATGCGTTAATCAATATTTTTTATAAAAATAACCAAAAGCATTTTTTGGTTGATAAATTTTAAGTATTAAAGTCGTATGGCTTTATTTTTTGAAGCAGATATTTAAGAAAAACTAAAAGGAGAGAAAATGAATAATCTAGGTATTAAATCTAAGATTATGGCGATAGTTATCGTCAGTCTTATTGGCCTTGGTATCATGAGTGCATATATGCTAAATGGTATCTTAAAGACTCGCTCAAAAGCAGAGTTTAGCGAGAAAATCGTGGATACAATAATAAATCAAAATAATTTTATCCATGAGATGCAAAAAGAACGCGGATTTAGCTCAGGTGTGCTAGCAGGAGGGGATAATAAAAATTTATTAGAGCAGCGTAAAAAAGTAGACGCTATGCTTGATAAGCTTGAAGAGAAAAATGAAATAGTTTCAGAGATAAATAGTATCCGCTCAAATGTAGATCAAAAAAGTGGCAATGATCTAATTAGCCGTATAACAAAAATTTTAAGAAAAGAGGTTATTGCTATAAATGGATATAGCGATAAGCTCGAGCCTAGCTTGGTAGATGATCTAAAGCGTATCATTATTGTTGGTGAGATAAAAGAGTCTTTTGGTATTTTGCGTGCTACTTTAAATGGGGTTTTTACTAAAAAGAGCATAAACAAAGAGGACTATAACAAAGTAGTTGCACTAAATAGCGTTATAAATAAATTTATGCAGGATTTTGACGATTACAACCCAAAAGAATTTAGCGATGAATTTGACGCTATCGCTAGAAAAAAGGCAGATTTTATAGATGCTATGAATATTATTAAAAATGTAGTTGCCACTGAAGATGTATCTTATGATGCAGCGAGTTGGTTTTCAAAGATAAGCATTTCAATAGATGCGATGAGAGAGCTTGAGCTTAAACTACTTGATAGTATGCAAAAAGATGCACAACACATAAAAAGTGAGGCAAATACACAACTTATTTTTAGCTCAATAGTGATTGCGATTTGTATTTTGCTTATGTTGCTAGTATCTACATTGATAGGTAAAAATTTGATATCTGGCATAGATCAGACTAAAAATGGCTTAGTTAGATTTTTTGACTTCTTAAATTATAAATCTAATAAGGCTGAATTTTTAGATCGTAGTGGTAGCGACGAGATCGGACAGATGAGTGCACTGATAAATGAGAATATCAAACAAATTGAGGCAAATTTATCTGAACAAAATAATTTCATTAAAGAAGCAAATACTTTTGTAAATCAAATCGGCAAAGGTAACTACGTAGCTCAGCTTAACGCAGATACTTCAAATCCTGCACTTAGCCAGCTAAAACAAACTTTCAAAGACTTACAAATCGCTCTTAAACATGCTATTGCGGAAAATGGCGATGATGTGTTAAATCTATTAGAAAGCTTTAAAAAACAAGACTTTACTAAAAGGCTTGAAGATGACGGCAAGATGGCGGTTGGCATAAATGCTCTTGGTGAAGAGATAGCTAAGATGTTAAGGGCAAATTTAGATCAAGCTCATGTGCTAGAAGAAAAGGCTGAGTCTTTAAGCCAGTCAATGAAAGAACTAACTCAAGGTGCAAATGTACAAGCAAGCTCACTTCAAGAGTCTGCTGCTGCAGTAGAGCAAATGTCAAGCTCAATGAATGCAATATCTCAAAAAACATCTGATGTTATTAGACAAAGTGATGAGATCAAAAATATCATAACCATTATTAGAGATATAGCTGATCAAACAAATTTACTAGCTCTTAATGCCGCGATCGAGGCAGCACGCGCAGGAGAGCATGGTAGAGGCTTTGCGGTTGTTGCAGATGAGGTTAGAAAACTAGCAGAGAGAACTCAAAAATCTCTAACAGAGATCGAAGCAAATACAAACGTACTAGCTCAATCAATCAATGAAATGAGTGAATCTATAAAAGAGCAAAGTGAGGGAATCAATATGATAAATCAATCAGTTGCTCAAATAGACACACTTACAAAAGAAAATGTAGTAATTGTCAATAAAGCAAATGAAGTAACATCTGATGTTGACGACATGGCTAAGGCAATAGTAAATGAAGTTAGAAAAAATAAATTTTAATATTTGACTTACTCTTAGAGCTCCTATTATTCTATCCCTTAAATTAATTAAGGGATAGAACTTATCTATAAAAATTTATATGCTACTTTGCTATACGATATATCTATAGCATTTTTCTTTTATTACGGATTTAAACAATTTTTAATAGAGAAATACTGATAATTAAGCCACTAAATCACCTTAAAGGACACTATTATGAAAAAGATCTTTGCTCTTTTACTCACAGCTTTTGTTGCTCTTTGTGCAAACGAGCTAAAATTTGGCACAGCGGCGAACTATCCGCCATTTGAATATATCGATGAGAACAACAAAATAACAGGCTTTGACATTGAGCTGATCGATGAAATTTCAAAGCGTGCAGGCTTTTCATATAAGATCATAAATATGAGTTTTGACGGCCTTATCCCAGCACTTAAAGCTGGCAAAATAAATGGCATTATAAGTGCGATGAGTGCGACTTCAGATAGATTAAAATCGATTGATTTTACAAAGCCATACTATTTAACTGAAAACCTCTATCTAAAGAAAAAAGATAATGACGCATTAAAAGCTAAAGAAGAGCTAGCTGGCAAAAGAGTTGGCGTGCAACAAGGCACCGTCCAAGAGCTAGCAGCAAATGCTATAAATGGTGTAAAAGTAGTGCCTTCAGAAGATACTGTGCCACTCATCATGGGATTAAAAGTTGGCAAATTTGACGCAGTCATCCTTGATAGCTCTATCGGATATGGCTTTATCAAGAAAAATCCAGAACTTGAAGCATTTTTCAAAGAAGTTGATGGTAGCGAGGGATTTTCAATAGCATTTGATAAAGGAAAAGAGAGCACGTTAATAGAAAAAATAAATCAAATTTTAGATGAAATGAAAAAAGACGGAAGCTACGAAGCTTTACTTAAAAAATACGATCTAAAATAATCTTCTAGCCTGCAATTTTGCAGGCTTATGCCAAATTCTGCTTTGTCTATCGATTAAAATTTAAAAAGGAAAATAATGAGAAAAATTTTGTTGCTTTTTTGTCTAGCAATGGGTCTTTTTGCGCTTCAAAACGATAAAGATATGTTAAATGGAGAGCTAAAAAACGGGCTAAAATACTATATCAAAGAGAATAAATTTCCACAAAAAACAGCTATTTTTTATCTTGTTATAAATTCTGGTTCAACTGATGAAAAAGATGGCGAGCAAGGTCTTGCTCACTTTTTGGAGCACATGGCGTTTAATGGCAGCCGTGACTTTAGTAAAAATGAGCTCATTAAACAGCTTGAGAGCCTTGGTGTAAAATTTGGAGCTGATCTAAACGCACAGACGAGCTACGATCAGACGAGTTATATCTTAACGATTAATGTAAATGAGAAAAATTTACAAGATACATTTAAGGTCTTTTCGAATTGGATAGATGGCGTTAAAATCGATCCTAAGGAGCTTGATAAAGAGCGTGGCGTCATAATGGAAGAAGAGCGCCAGAGAAATACGCCAGGATATAGGCTTTATTTGGCTCAAGTAAAGGATATTTTTGAGGGCAGTATCTATCTAAAAAGAGTGCCAATAGGCGATATGAACGTCATCAAAAGCGTAGATGCTAAGCACATGCAAGAATTTTACGAGAGGCTTTATCAGCCAAGATTTATGAGCTTTGTCGCTGTTGGCGACTTTGATAAAAATGAGATAAAAAACTTAATCGAAAAAAGCTTTAGCCAAGCAAAAAATACAAATTCTTACATTCATCCAGAAAAAAATATCAGCTTTAAAAATGGTTTAAATATTTTTAACTACGACTCAAATGAGACTGGAATGGAGCTAGTTAGACTTAGCTATTTTGATAAATTTAGTCCAGTTTTAAATGAAGCTGACGCAAAGAGAAATCTAGAAGATGCACTTATCGCAAGCCTAATAAATATGCTTTATGAGCAAAAAAATGCAGATAATTCATCGAATTTAAGTACTGATTTTATAGCTCAAACACTTCAAGCAAAGCAGAAAATTTATAGTTTTGAAACAAATGTACTTGGAGGCGATTTTAACGCAAGCCTTAAAGATATGCTTGGCGTTATAAAAGGCATTAAAGAGTTTGGCTTTAATAAAGATGATTTCGAAGATGTAAAAAAGGCGTTTGTGGCAAACGTAGATGCAAAATTTAAACGCTCAAAGACTAAAAAATCAAGCGCTTACGCTGGACAAATTTTAAATATGATAGAAAATGGTGGCTTTGTGTTAAGCGACGAAGACGACAAAGAGCTTAGTTTAAAGCTATTAAACGAGATTACGCTAGCTGACGTGAATGCTAGATTTAGGCAAATTTTGGCCATTTCTGATGAACGTGTAAGAATTTTTAGCAAAGATGGCTTTAGGCTTAGCAAAGATGAGTTTTTAAAGCTTTTTGCCAAGGCGCCTGCTTATAACACAAGCCTATCTGCTAGCAACAACGATAAGAGCCTAGGCAATGAAAATTTAGAGCCAAAAGAGATAAGCTCAAGAAGCTTTGATGAAAAAAATGGAATTTATACCTACAAAATGCAAAATGGCTCGCAAGTTATCTTTAAACCATTAGTTACTAAAAAAGATAGCGTTTTGTTTGCAGCCGTCAGCAAAGGAGGCACATCAAATTTGACTGATCCAAAGCTTGGTAGCTTTGCAGTGGCACTCACAAATGAAAGTGGCGTTGGTAAATTTAATAACTATGAGCTCTCAAAGGCACTAAATGGAAAGATCGTAAGCTATGAAAAGGGTATAGAAGCGCTTACGCAAGGCATTTATGGCTCATCAAGCACAAGCGATCTTAGCTCGCTGCTAGCTGTCATCAATTTAGAGTTTAATACTCCAAGAGCCGATGCAAACGTGCTTGAGAGGATAAAACAAAGAGCAAAAGATGAGCTAAGCAAAGAGCAAAATTTGCCCGAATATAAATTTAGTACCGAATTTAGCAAGTTTTTTTATGAAAATAATAAACGTGTCACGCCACTTGAGATGGCTGATATCGACTCTTTAAATCTAGAAGAGCTTACAAAGATCGTGCATGATAAATTTACAAATGCAGCCTCATATACTTTTGTAATCATCGGCGACACCGACGAAGAGAGGCTTTTGCCACTTGTTAAAAAGTATATCGCCACCTTGCCAAAGCTTGGCGAGGCTGAAAATTTTAAAGACGATGGCGTGCGAAGTATCAAGGGTCAGCATACATTTAAAAGAGAGTATCAGACCTCAAAAAGAAGCGATGTTGGCATAAATATCATAAATTCTGATGCTAAATATAGCTTTGAAGGAGCGATTAGGCTAAGGGCATTAAGTGAAATTTTAAAAACAGCGCTTCGAGAAAAAATCAGAGAAGATAAGGGTCAAACATACGGTTTTAGCCTAAATGCCAAGCTCTCGCGCTATCCTTTTGAGCATTCAGATATGCTAATTAGCTTTACTTGCGATCCTGCAAATACGGACAAGATCATCGCTGAGATAAAGCAGATAATAGCTAGTATCAAGCGTAGTGGCGCGATTTTGCCAAAGCATTTGGAAGATTTTAAGGCACAGAGTGAAATTTCTATAAAAAAAGATTACGAAAAGCCTGAGTTTTGGCAAAAGCTCATCATCTCAAATAAAATTTTTAACACGCCACTTTATACGGCTGATGAGTACATAAGTGCGGTAAAAGCCATCACAAATGAAGACATCAAAGAGGCAGCTAGACTATATCTTGATGAGAAAAATATGGTGATAAGTATAAATAATCCAAAGTAGAAATTTTAAGAGTCAAGCTGGCTGGCTCTTAAAATTTAAACGCGAGTAAAAATTTATTAAGATAAGCTAGCTTTTTAAATTAGTTGGCTAATTAGCTCTTTAAATTCAAATCTAAGTAGAATTTAAAGAGCTAAGCCAGCCCCTAGAAATTTAAACATAAGGCCAAAGCTAAGCGAGGATATCCTTTGGCTTTAGCTTATTTAGCTTTTGCACCAGGTCATCAAAGCTTGCTCCATTTTCGACCTCGCGCCTAATAAATTCCTCAAAAAACTCACGTTTTATATCTTTATCCGTATAGGTCACGCTCTTTTTGGTAACTTGCATAGGCTTAAATTTCTCTTCTTCCATCTCTTCATCGCCATTTTCTCTAACTGGCGTAATAGCGATATTTTGAAGCACATCAGCGATGCTCTCACCCTTTTGATAACTTGTTTTTAGAAATTTTAAAAACTCATCTTTACTATTTTTATCAGCGTAGCTTACACGGTGCAACATAGGCTGACCTAAGAATTCTATACGTTTTTTATCCGAGCTTTGCTCGTAATGTAAAGCCCCATCTTTAAAAGAAATTTTTACATTTGCGTGCTCGCCAAGTATCCTTTCGGCGGTAAATTCCAGCCATTTATCTTTAAACTCATCGATACTTAGATCAGAGTCTAGCAAATTTGTAGCCTCACGGCTTAGATAAAGAGCGCCAAAAGCATTATTGATTATTTTGTTATTTATGCTCATTTTGTGGTTTTTGATGAACTCATCTACGCTAAAGCCGTTTTTCTCGCTAGTTAGAATGTAGCTTGCTCGCCAAAGCTTCGTGCTATCAATGAAATTTTTAAGGCTAGAGATTTCATCTTTGCTCGCTCCGCTATCAAGGCCATTTATCTTGCCCCAGATAGAAATTTTATCATTTGATGAGTAGCCAGAGAGCGGTAGATGCTTGATGTCCGCAGTTTCAGCGGGAATTTCTACTTTGTTTAAATTCGTGTTTGTGGCTTGGCGCTTACTAAAAGCGTCTTGATAGCTAAAGCTTTGATTAAATCCATTTAGTGCGTTTATCATGTCAAATCCTTTAACACTATATCGGCAAATGGATTTAAATTTTAAGTGGAATTATTTTTTATTGCGGTATTTTTCAAAAATGGCGATCATTTGGTATGAGTTTTGGGCGATTTTAAATTTATTTGGATTTTTGCCAAGTAGCTCTTCTCTTAAAGAGTCGATAAATTCCCTATCTTTTTTGCAAGCCTCAAAGCTCACTCGCCCTCTAAGTACGGCCATAAATATAATATCAGCAGTCGCATTTATCATCTCAAGCATTTTTTCTTCGCTCATTTTTGTGGATTTTGCCCTTTTTAAAGCAAATATTATTCCTTTACGCTCACAAAATTTACTATTTTTACCTCTTGGCTCTCTTTGCAAGCCTCCAGTGCAGCTGCGTTTTTCACCATATGAGCGCTTTTCATATGCTCTTTTTGGCTTGCAAGATCTTCCCAAATTTCCATAAAGCAGTATTCGTTTTTACCGCCCACAACTATGCCGCACTCGTAGCTTATGCAGCCTTTATCTTTCCTTGAAGCTGGCACAATCTCTTTTAAAATTTCTTCAAATTTTGCCTCACACCCAGCTTTTAACTTTACATTTACATAAAATCCAATCATCTGCCCATCCTTTAAAAATTTTTGGCTAAAATAGCGCAATTTAGACGCAAGTTTGCGTATTACATTACAAGGCCTTTAAACGATGAAATGATACAAAACCCTAAATTTATAATTTCTAAAACCAACCAAAAACAATAAATTTAACCAAAATCGGAGAGAAAATGAAAAGACGAGACTTTTTAAGATTGAGCGCATTAGGCGCGGCTAGCCTTCAAGCAAAAGAGCTTGGAAGCGCAGAGCAAGCGTTATTTGACAAACAAAGCGGACTAAGCGCAAATAAATTTGGTGCATTTTACGTAAGAACTATCGCAGGGCGCGTGGTTGAGACCGTGCCATTTGAGGGCGATGCTTATCCAAACGAGCTAAATAACGCAGTCATTGACTACATCCAAAATGAGAGCAGAGTAAAATATCCATTTGTTAGAAAGAGCTTTTTAGCCAATCCAAACAACCCAAAGCCAGAGCTTCGTGGTAAAGAGGAATTTGTGCGTGTGAGCTGGGACGAGGCTATAAAGCTAAGTGCAAAAATTTTAAAAGAAAATTTTGATAAATACGGTGCTGAAGCGATCTACGGACAGGTTTATCAGTGGGGTAGCCTTGGCAAAGTTGGCCACAGCCAAAAGACCGCAAAAAGGCTACTTAACGTGCTTGGTGGCTACGTAAATGAGCTAGGTGGCTACTCATACGGCGCAGCGACTGTCATCATGCCTCACGTCACTGGCTTTGTCGATCCTGCGCTAGCGCCAACAAAGTGGGAGGCTATCTTAAAAAACGCCAAAACGATCGTATTTTGGGGCACAAACCCAGTCGTTTCAAACAAGATCGCCATTGGCGTGCCACTTCACAACTCATATAAATACTATGATGAGATCAGAAAAAAAGGCGAGAGCGGCGAGATGAAAATTTATAGCGTTGACGTTTATCACAACGATAGCGCAAAATACTTTGACTCAAAATACCTTGAAGTCGTGCCTTGCACCGATACGGCGATGATGATAGGTATGTGTAACTACCTTTTTGAAAAGGGGCTTTACAGCAAAGAATTTATAGAAAAATACACAGTTGGCTTTGATAAATTTAAAGAGTATATGCTCGGCACAAAAGACGGGGTCAATAAAAATTTAGCTTGGGCTAGCAAAATTTGTGGTGTGAGCGAGAAAGATCTAGCTAAATTTAGCGAGGATCTAGTCAAAAACGACTCAGTGATAATTAGTGGTTATGCCATACAAAGGCAAGATCACGGTGAGATGGCATACTGGGCGCTTGTGACGCTAAATGCGATGCTTGGACACATCGGCAAAGAGGGTTGTGGTTTTGTCACAAATGACGGCATGCACAAAAATGCTGATGAGAGCTTCATAGCGCCTAAACTAGCGGCGTTTGAGACGAAGGTACCTCAAAAATTTATTGATAGTGGGCTGGTACCAAAGACAAAGGGCTACGAAATGCCAAACTCAAGGCTAATAGACGCACTTCTTAAGCCAGGCAAAGAGATAACAAGAAATGGCAAGAGCTACAAGCTACCAAAGATCAGAGTGATGTTTAACGCCAACGGCTCGACTTTCACAAGGCATCCTGACGCAAATAGAGCGATAAAAGCTATGCGAAATGTCAATGCTATCATCACTTGCGAGCCATTTTGGACAAGTACAGCTAAATTTAGCGACATCGTCCTGCCAGCTGCACTTGAATATGAGAGAACGGACATCGAGATGGCAAATTCAACTAGCGAGTATCTATTTGCGATGAAGCCACTTGTTAAGCCATTTGGTGAGAGTAAGAGTGACTTCGAGATCGCAAGGCTGATCGCCAAAGAGTGGGGCAGGGAAGAGGCATTTAGCGAGGGTAAAAGCGAGCTAGAGTGGGTCAAGACAATATATGAAGATACCGTTAAAAAGTCTGCCGAGCTTGGGTATGAGAGCATGCCAAGCTTTGAGGAATTTTGGGAGAAGGGATATTTTAGATTTGACAAGGTCGATGAGAAAAAACGCTACTTTACAAACTATAAGAAATTCCGCGACGACCCAGTGGCAAATCCGCTAAAAACGCCATCTGGCAAGATAGAAATTTACTCTGAGACGGTTGCTGGCTTTGGCTATGATGACTGCCCACCGCATGCAACTTGGCTTGAGCCATTTGAGTGGCTTGGCGCAAAAAATAAAAAATATCCTATCGCAATTAGCGGCGCGCACTCTAAATTTAGACTTCACTCGCAGCTAAATAACTCTGTACTTCGCAACTTTAATGAGATCGCAGAGCGCGAGCCAGTGCTTATAAATCCAAAAACAGCCGAGGCTAGAGGAATAAAGATGGGCGACGTGGTGCGTGTGTTTAATGATAGGGGCGAAATTTTGTGCGGTGCCTTTGTGACTGAGGATGTGCCACAAAATGTCGTAATAGTAAGCGAAGGTGCGTGGTATGACCCTGAAAAACCGGGTGAAAAGAGCCTTTGCTTGCACGGAAATTTAAATGTGCTCACAAAAGACGTGCCATCAAGCAAGATGAGCCAGAGCAACACCGCTCACACAAGCCTTGTGAATGTCGAGAAATTTAAAGGCGTGCCAAAGCGCGTGACAGCATTTAATGCACCAAAGATCGGCATAATGCACGCATAAAATAGAAGCTATCCTTAAATGGATAGCTTCTAAGCTTTAAAAATTTTATTTATCTTAATAGCAATGAATTTTCACAAAGCTCTTCAATCTTTGAAATTTGCTCTTTAACTCTTGCTTTTAAGCCGTCAAGCATTGCTATTTTTAAAGTATAAATTTCATTAAAATCGCTCTTTATATCAAGCAAAATTTTATTTAAAAACGAGCTGTTTGAGCACATTAAAGCTTCAAACTCATAAAGACTAAACGCATCAAGCATACGCTCATAGACGTCTTTTGCGCTTGGAATATAAAGTGGCGTATTCATCTGCAGATGCGATTCTAGCGTCTTTTCTATCTTTTGTTTTATAAAATAAACCGCGAGTTTGAGTGCATTTTCATAGTTTGAGGCTAGCTTTATATCAAGCTTTTCAAAGAATAAAGAGACCTTTTGTATAGCCTTAAATTTGGCAGTTTCATACTCTCTTAAAAAATTTTCATATGTCCGTCCGGCATAGGTATTTATGGATTTTGTTTCGTAAGCCAAGACTTGATCATCAAAGCTAGCGTAATTTTCATAGCGGGATTTATATATTAAAAATTTATCCTCTAAATTTTTATAAAGCTCATTAAATACTGAGGTTATTGCATTTTCTAGCTCTTTTAAATCTTTTTTGTAGCGTTTAAAAAATTTATTAAAAACTACATCTTCGTAGATAAGTTTTGAAAAGACTTCGTCGCTATCAAGACTTATTACCTCAAAATTTTCACGCTTATAAATTTCTTTGTTTAAAAGCGTCTTTGAAGCGTTAAATTTTGTCTTTGAAAATGGTTTAAGTAGCTTAAATACCTCATCGGCAGCAAGTTTTATAACTTCACTCATTTGACTATATCTTAAAGCGATCTTTGGTTTAAACTCCTCTTTTATCGCCTCTAGCCTCTCATCTAATGAGCCACTAAATTCATCTAAAATCAACTGTGCATTGTCATAAATTTCTAGATGTTTTTCTTGCTCGTTAGTTAGGAGTTTTACGATCTTTTTTGCCCTTGCTTTTATGAAATTTTCTTTAAAGCTCTTGTCTAAAAAGCACTCTTTAATGGCCTTTAGAGCTTCGTTAAAATTTGAAGCTTCAAGTAGGCTAATATCATTATTTGTAATGCCAAGAAGAGCTTGCTTTGATGAGATAGCGATGATGTCCTCAAAAAGCTCGCCATAAGTTTGCCTAGTGTGTTTTAGCAAATTTTCAAGCTCGTCCTCATTTAGCTTGTCTTTTTGATTGATTAGGCAGATCGCTTTTAGATCATTGGCTTTTAAAATTTCTTTGATACTTTCAAGCTCGCTTGCCTTTGCGGCGTTGTTTGCAAGGCTTAGCCATATTGCGCCGCTAACCTTTTTTAGTGTATTTTTTGTCTCTTTTGTGTCAGCATCTCTTAGCGAGTTTAGGCCAGGAGTGTCGATGAAATTTATCTCTTTTAAAATTTCACTTGGTGCATAAAGCGTCATACCAGAAACTTGATCGCCTAGCTTATTTAGCTCGGCTAGATCGCTACTTGCTAGCAAGCTTTCGCTACCGTTTATAAATTTCACGCTTAGAAGTGGCATCTTTGCAAATTTTAGCCTCACAGCCTTTGCGGTGACTGGAGTTAGTCCTGATGGCAAGATATCTTGACCAAGAAGTGCGTTTAAAAATGTTGATTTTCCACTTGAAAATTGACCGATAACAGCTATTAGTGGTGGCTCATTTAGAGTATCTATTAGTAAATTTAAGCTCTCTTTTATCTGCTCGCTTATATGCAAACTAGGATCGTTTAGATCATTTACGAGCCTAGCTAGCTCGCCCTTAAAATCATTTGTAAAGACCTTAAAGTATCTCGCTTTGTAGGCATTTATAAACTCATTAAACATTTTTCATATCCTCTAAAAGTGAGTAAATTTCATCTTGTAAGGAGGTCTTTTGTTTAAGCTTTGAAATTGAGCTTTGATTTTGTAAATTTAGCTCATTAAGTTTTTCATTGAGCACTAAAAGCCTTTTATTTAAAGCCTCTTTTTGGCTCATCTCATAAGCCTTTACTCGCTCTTTTAGCAGCTTTTTTTCATGTTCTGCTAGCGTCTCACAAAACTGCGATATGCTTTTATTGTTAAGTAAATTTTGTCTTAAACTTAAAAGTGCCTCATCTGGCTCATTTTTACTTAAAATTTTAGCTTCAAGCTCATCTAAAAGCTCGCTAAAATCAAGATCCACGCCCATTTGCTTTAAAAAGTCATTTATACTAAAAACTTTATTTTCACTTACCTTAAAGCCATCAAAGCTTAAAGCGATATTTTGCTCGCACGACTTTGTCTGTACCAAAGTTTCATTTCTAGCCTCTCTCATGAGTGCCGCAACTCCGTCATGAAGTGTAGTTTTTGCTATTTGTGTAAGACGTTTTAGATTTAAATTTTCTCTTTTATTTTTGCAGTAAGTGATCTCGCTCTTAATCTTTTCATTTAGATTTTGAAGTAATGCTTCAAGACCCATTTTATAGATATCTTTTGCGTTTTTATCATCGAGTTTTTTTAGCTCGCTTTCTAAAAGCCTTTCAAGTTTTGTGAAATTTTCATTAAGAGAATTTTTGATATTTGCTTGCTCGTTTTGCAAAGCTTCTAGCTCTAAACCAAATGCCTTAAGCTCCAAAATTTCAGCCTTTGTGGCTTCTAGTTTCGTTTTTAAAATATTTTGCAATTCTTTTTGATATGAGCTTAAAATGAGAGCTGATTTTTTAGAGTCTTTACCAAAAAGCACATCGTAAAGATACTCTTTAAACTCCGGCACGCCACTATTTAAAGCACCATCAAGATAAGCCTTTGCACTAAGGGCAAAATAATCTATCTTAATGTCATTTATCTGCTCGCCAATCGCCTTTTTTGCGTAGTTAAGCGTTTCATTAATATCCTTTGGATTTAACTCGTCAGCGTGAGTTAGCACGATAGCAACTCTTACGATGTGCGAGTTTTCAAGGCATTTTTTCAAAAATAGTGCGTCTTTTTGCGTTGCACTTTGCGAAGCATTCATGAGATGAGCCAAAAGGTCGCACTCTTTCATAAAATTTGTAGTTATTTGCTCTCTTAAAACGATCGCATCGTCTATGCCCGGAGTGTCTATAATGCAGACATTATCTCTTAAAAGCTCCAAGTCATCATAAAGCTCAACGCTTTTTACGAGATTTGCCGTTTTTGAGCTTGAAGATGTATAGTTTTTGATCTCATCTAGGCTGATCTCTACGCTACTAGCTAGTAAATTTTCGCTTGAAAGTCCAAGCTTTTCTAGCTCGTCTTGGCTATAAAAATTTACCTTTGCATGGCTATTTGATGCGTGCTTTAAGATGGTTAAATTTATGGTCTCAGGCACATTTGAAGTGCCAAGGACGGATTTGTTTAAAAGTGCATTTAAAAGCGTTGATTTGCCAGAGTTTATGATGCCGCTTACTGCGATGTTAAAAAGCGTTTCATTTGATCTTTTCTTGGCGTTTTTTAAAGCTAGTAAAAATTCTTTATCTTCATCAAGCATGCTTGCTTTTTCATTTATCTCGTTTAGAAAATCCAAGCTCTTGTGAAAATGATCTTTTGGCTTTACATTAGAAATTTCAGCTTTATTTTGATTTGAGTTTTTGCTTATAAATTTTATTAAAAAATCAAATTTTTCATGGCTAATTATCTTTTCATCACGTAGCTTTTGTAAGCGGGTTATGAGTTCATCGCTTGAAATTTTTGCCTCATTTAACGCTTTTAGCGTAGCTAGCTGGGCACTTTGTATGCTAAAGATATCAAGTCCAACGCCTAGCTTTTTTAAGATGGTTCTAAACTCAGCAAGAGCCATAAACTCATCTAAATTTTTCTCGTCACAAGATAAAAGAAGTGCCAGTAGATCTGGGTAAAAAGGCACGCTCGCATCGTTATTGGCGTAAATTTTATTTAAATGCCAAGCGTGATTTAAAAACTCGTCCATTAAAGATTCTTTTTTTGAAATTTTTTAGATTTTATTACGTTTTTACTTACGAAGCTATCAAGATTTAGGCGCAAAATTTTATGTTTTTTAAAAAGTTTAATTTAACTCAAGCTTTTTAAAGCTAACTCTTGGATTTATATTTAGCTTGCTATGGCTTACAAACTCGCCTTTTAGGTACTTCTCGCGTCCTGCTCTTGCTATCATTAAGGCATTATCAGAGCAAAATTCAAGTGGAGCCAGTAGAAGTTCACACTCATTTTTTTGGCAAAGTATTTCAAGTCTTTTTCGTAAATTTAGATTTGCGCTTGCACCGCCAACTACACCAAAACGCTTAAAATTTCTTAACCAAAAGACCCTTTCAAGCTTGTTTAAAATGTGCTCGCAGGCAGTATTTTCAAATGCGTAACAAATATCAGCAATATCTTTTTGAGTGATACTACTAAGCTTGGAAATTTCAACTCTGACTTGGTTTTTAAGTCCTGAAAAACTATACTCAAGGCGCTTGTCGTGAAGAAGTGGGATGGTAAAATGAAATCTCTCTTTGTCTTTGCAAAGTAGGGCATTTTGTTGAACTACGGCACCGCCTGGATAGCCAAGATCAAGCATTTTAGCAACTTTATCAAAGCTCTCACCAAAGCTATCATCGCTAGTGCTTGCAAGCTCAGTGATTTCACCATTTTCGTCAATCTCTAGGATCATCGTATGCCCACCACTAACTAGTAGGACGCCAAGTGGAAAGGTGGCTTCGCGTTCTAAAAATAATGAGTAGATGTGACCAACTAAATGATTGACAGCGATTAGCGGGATACTTAGAGCCACGCTTAGTGCTTTTGCCATACTGACGCCGCCTATTAGGCTCACACTTAACCCTGGCTCATTTGTCACAGCGATCGCTTTTATGTCTTTAAAATTTGGCAAGATACCCTCTAAAAGTGCTGGCAGTGCCTTTGTATGAAGTCTAGCTGCAAGCTCAGGAACCACGCCACCAAAGATAGCGTGCTCCTCTTCTTGAGAAATTTTTTTATAATAAGTCTTCTCTAAAGTGCGTTCATCTATGAGTGCAACCGAGCTATCATCGCAGCTACTTTCGATGCCAAGTATCATTTGAACTCCACTAAGATCATGCCAGCAAATTTCTCTTTGCCATCTTCGTTTTTATAAAACTCGACTCTATAAATTTTGCCATCTTTATCGATGCTATAGCTTTTATTTAGGCTATTTTTAGTCACTTCTTGCTCGCTCTCATCTATACTTTTTGTGCCATATCCTATGACGTTTACGCGCACGTTTTTGAGTGATTTTATTTTAAAGCTCTTTTTCACGCTAAATTTATCGCCACTTTTTAATTTAAACTCGCTACCGTCGCTTATTAGTAAAATTTCCTCAAGCGGCTTCGCAAACTCGAAATATTGTGGTTTTAATCTAGTAACAAAGCGGTTGCCGTACTGCACTTTGAAGCTACCATTTTCTTTTATAACGGCTATTAGCGGATTTGGTGAGCTGTAATTTAACTCGCCTTTTTTAAGTGGGACAAAATTTATTAAGGGTTTTAGATTTTTAAGACTTATCGCGTATGAATTTTCAAGCTCGAGTCTGATCTCTTTTTCGATCGCCTTTTTTACGCTTTTAACATCAAGATTAAACGGTCTAGTAAAGCTAATGCCAGCTTTTTTCATATATTCTTCAATGGCGATTAGATGATAATAAGTCCTTTGCTCGGCATTTAAATTTTTACTAGCTTCGTTTGCAAAAGCTGATTTATTTTGCGTGATAGCATAGTAAGTTAGGCTTTTTAGCATCTCTTTGTCACCCATCGCAGTGTGCGTGTTTTTGATGTGATACTGGTGCTTTTGATCTATTAGATGCTTGTTTAGCACATCTTTTACGCTTGAAGCGATACTTTCAAGCTCTGGATATTTTGAGCTAGGAAGCGTGCTTTGGTCTATTATGCAAGTATTGCCCCATTTATCTGGATTTTCGTCTTTGTTTATAAATTTATCTCTGTAATATCCGCTTCCATCGTGCAAATTTAAGATGAGCGTAACATTTTTATCGGTGATGACATCTTTTATCTTCATTACTGAGTTATAGTCTGGATCGTTTTTATCTACATGGGCAAATTTTCTATTCATATCGCCTTTTGTGCCACGACTTCGCTCGATTATGCTTGGGAAATTTAAATTTGGCACAACCCAAAGCGAGCCTTTTGTGATGTTATAGTCAGTTGCCACGATAGAGGCTGCCAAAAAACCACCCGGCTCATCGCCTTGAATGCCACCGATTAACAACATCGTGTTTTCGCTTGGTTCACCTTTTTTGATGAGCGCATAGTCTAAAGTATTAGCTAAACTAGCAGTGGTAAAGGTTAGTAAAAAAAGTAAAAATTTACGCATTAATATCCTTCATAATGCTTTGTCTTTGGCAAAAGCAAATTTAAAACTATACCAGTAACCGCGCCAAGTCCGATACCTGAAAATTTAACCGCTCCAAGATCAAGTACCATGCCGCCGATAGCAAAGATAAAGATGAGGGCTACGATTATCATATTTCTAGGGTCTGCAAGATCGACTTTGTTTTTTATAAGTGTCTCCATGCCAACGCTTGCGATGATGCCAAAAAGTAGCAGCATGATACCGCCAATTACTGGAGCTGGAATGGTTGAAAGCACAGCTCCTAGCTTACCAACGAAGGCTAGCACGATAGCAGTGATCGCTGCAAAGGTCATGATTGCTGGATTATAAGCTTTTGTAAGGCTAACTGCGCCTGTGACCTCTGAGTATGTAGTGTTTGGCGGGCCACCAAAAAAAGCAGCAAGCGAAGTGGCAAGACCATCTCCAAGGAGTGTATTTTTAAGGCCTGGATTTTTTAGGAAATCTTCTTTTGTGACATTTGAGATAGCAAGCATATCGCCTATGTGCTCGATCGCTGGAGCTATGGCGATAGGTATCATATAAATGATCGCTTCAAACTCAAATTTTGGTGTAGTGAAATTTGGCATTCTAAACCAAGGTGCATTAAAGATAGGGGTAAAATCAACCATGCCAAAGCAGTAAGCTACGATGTATCCGGTGATAATACCAAGCAAAATAGGTATAAGCCTAAACATGCCACGTCCAAGCATCATCACTAAAATAGTAGCCACTAACGAAATGCCAGCGACGATCATCGCCTCATTTTGGGTATAAATTTCAGTGGCTGATGTTGCCATTTTGACAGCATTTGGGGCAAGGATAAGGCCTATTGTCATGATGACCGGCCCAACGACAACTGGAGGCAAAATTTTATGCAAAATTTTCTCTCCGCCAAAGCGGACCACGAGGCTTAAGGCAACGTAGAAAAATCCAGCAAATATAACGCCTCCCATCGTCACGGCTATGCCCCATTTTTCGATACCGTACTGAAGTGGCGCGATAAAAGCAAAGGAGCTTGCTAAAAAAATAGGCGGAACATTTTTCCTAGTGATTAGCTGAAAAAGTAGCGTGCCAAGACCGGCTGTAAAGAGAGCTACATTTGCATCTAGTCCCGTAAGTATCGGCACTAATACCAGTGCACCAAAGGCGACAAATAAAAACTGAACGCCGATTAAGCTTTGTTTGGGATCAAATTTATAACCCTCATACCTTTGCATTTAACATCCTTTTTGCGTAATTTCTAACTTCTTTATCAGCTTCAAAAATTTCATCAATATTTGAAATTTTAATATTTCTAAAATTTTTAACAGAGCTTAAAACGAGCCTTGAGATATCCAAAAACGAGCATTTTTTCTCTAAAAAGCTAAACACTCCAACCTCATTTGCAGCGTTTATGACGACACCTAGATCAGGGTTTGCTAGGACTTCATCTTTTAGCGAAAAAATGGGATATTTTTTAAGGCTGATTTTATGAAATTTTATTTTTTTTAGATCAAGTAAATTTGCGTGCGAAACGATATTTTCACTGACATTTTCAAACATAGCATGAGCAATAGCTAGCTTCATGTCAGGTCGCGAGAGGTGCATCGTGCTTGAGCCATCTATAAATTCAACTACGGCATGTATCGCAGAAGTTGGCTCTATCACAGCTTCGATCTCCTTGATGCCATAAAGCCAGTAAGCTTCCATCACCTCAAAAAGCTTATTTGCCATTGTCGCACTATCAATCGTGATCTTTGCACCCATATCCCAGTTTGGGTGTTTTAGTGCGTCACTTGGCGTGGCGTCTTTTAGAAATTTGATCGGTTTTTTATAAAATGCACCGCCACTTGCTGTGATGATGAGTCTTTTTGGTGCAGTTTTATTTTCAAGTAGAAATTTAAGTCCAAAATGCTCACTGTCTATTGGTAAAATTTCTCTAGTTTTTAGAAATTTGCCGCCAACAACAAGACTCTCTTTGTTTGCAAGCGCAAGCCTTTTGCCAAGAGCTTGTGTCTTTAGACTAGGAGCAAGGCCGGCAAAGCCAACAAGGGCATTTATTACCTTTTTTGAGCTTGAAATTTCTAGCATTTGCAGCAGTCCAGCCTCACCAAAAAAGATATTTTTAGCTTCTATGTTTTTTACATTTTTAGCTAGCTTTTCATCGCCTACGCAGACAAATTTTGGCTTAAATTTTAAGATTTGCTCATTTAGCAAATCTACATTTTTAGCGCAGCTTAACGCCTCAACCTCTACGCCAAATTTTTCGCAAAGATTAAGGGCGTTTTTACCGATTGAACCAGTTGAGCCAAGTATTACCACGAGAGCGACCAAAGTAGGGCTACTACGCCAAATAAATAGCCATCTATCCTATCAAGCATGCCGCCGTGTCCTGGGAAGAGCGAACCACTATCTTTGACGCCGCAAAGTCTTTTTAGGTAACTTTCAAACAAATCTCCCCAAACTGCAAACACGCAGACTAAAAAGCTTGAGAATAAAATTTGGAAAAATCCTTCAGTTACAAAATTTCCAACAATGCAGCCAATCACTGTGCCTATCGCCACACCGCCTGCTGCACCTTCAATTGTTTTGTTTGGTGAGCTTGGGCTAAATGGATGTTTGCCAAACATTTTACCAACAAAAAATGCACCGCTATCGCTTGCAACTACACTTAAAATAAGCCATACAAGATAGCCTACGCCATACTCTGAGTAAAGCATCCACATCATAAAGATTGGCGTGGTCGGATAGACAAAGGGTGCGACTAGCTTTAAATTTTCACTTTTTATGTGAGCTAGGATTGAAGCAACTAGCATGATAGCAAGGATTGCTATGAATATTGGATTTGTAAAATATGTAAGCACGTAAAAAGCAAGTGCGGCAAAAACTAGCTGTTTGTGATCGATATTATAAAGCTTGAGCGACTCATTAAATGCAAAATAAAGCACAGCGCCGAGCAAGATAAAATTTAAAATATAATTATCAATAAAAAAAACTACCAAAATAGCAACAAACATCAAAACGCCAGTGATTATGCGAGATTGCATATCCTCTCCTTAAAATCGTTATTTCGCTGTAATTATAACACTTAAATTTTAGACGGCGTTTAGGTGATAAAATTTTAATAATTAACTTCTGCAGATGGGTGAAATTTGCTTTTTGATTTATTGGTCTAAGATTTATTTAAGAAACTTAATAAGTATTTATTGAAATTAAATTATATGTTAATGGTGCCTTTTTATAATCTCCGCATGAAAATAAAAAATAAGGAGAAAACATGAGAAATGTTAGCAAGGTTTACAATCTAAAAAGCTCGCACTGGGTGGGTGATGGATTTTTAGTATATCCGCTTTTTACACATATGGATAAGTTGATAAAGGAACGAATCCTTTTTTGATGCTTGATTATGCAGCACCGCAGTATTTTGAGCCAAACAATGGACAACCTCGCGGCGTTGGCGAGCATCCGCACAAAGGTTTTGAGACGGTAACTATCGCTTATACTGGTGAGGTCGAGCATAGAGACTCAACAGGTGGTGGTGGTGTCATAAAGCAAGGTGATGTGCAGTGGATGACAGCTGGTGCAGGAGTAACTCATCAAGAATTTCACTCAAAAGAATTTAGTCAAAAAGGTGGGCTTTTTGAGATGGTGCAGCTTTGGGTAAATTTACCAAAAGCATATAAAAATACGCAGCCTAAGTATCAGCACCTACCAAAAGAGCGTATCCCAGTGGTTAGTATAGGAGACGGTGAAGCTAGGATAATAGCTGGTGAGTATGAGAATACAAGGGGTGCTGCAAGTACATTTACGCCGCTAAATGTCTGGGATATAAGCGTAAAAGAAGATGGTAAGATAACGCTAGACTTACCATCAAGCCACAATCTAAGCTTGGTCGTCTTGCGTGGCAATGTGATAATAAATAACTCACAAAAAGCAAGCGAAACGCAACTAGTAAGGTTTGAAAACGCTAGTGGTGCAGTAATTATAAAAGCTATGGGTGGTGAGGCAAAGATACTACTTCTCTCAGGTGAGCCGATAGATGAGCCAGTAGTAGGATATGGACCGTTTGTGATGAATACAAAAGAGGAGATTAATCAAGCAATTGATGATTATCGCAGAGGAGAATTTGGGCAGATACCGGTGGAAAACTAAATAAAACGCACGTGGTTAAGGCCGCGTGCGTATTTTAGAAATTTTGTTATTTTTAGTCTTGGTTTATTTGTAAAGCTTTGTAAGATAGAGTCATGCTAAGCTTTACAAAAGTAAAATCTTAAAAATTAAAGCGTTTTTGTATAAATTTAATAATGCCACAAAGCTTGCTTTTACTGTTTTGTTTTAAAATTTAAATAGCAAAAGATAATTTCAAATCAACGCCTTAAAAATTATTTTCCTCAAAAAAGTCGGTGTCGATTTTGCAAATTTCATATATTTGGCTTGTCTGAACGCCGACTTTGTATTTTATCATTAGCTCTGCAAGCTTGTCGCCGTCTATCAAAACCACGCTAAAATTTTGATTATCTTTGGCGAAAATTTCAGCTTCTTTGGTAAATTTTGCCGTAGTGATAAAGACACCTTTTTTAGTATTTTTATTTGAGATGGCGCCGATAAACTGCTGAATCTCTGGCCTACGGATATTACTACCGTCTTTGTATCTTTTTGCTTGGATATAAATTTTAGAAAGCCCAAGTTCATCTTCGTCTATGATGCCATCTATTCCGCCGTCTGGGCCTTTGTTTGTGAGATTTCCAGCTCCATAATTCATCTTTTCAAGTAGCTTTGTTACAAGGTATTCAAAAAATCTCGGCTCTTTTTCTAAAATGCTAGATAAAATTTCACTTTTTAGCTCTTCTTTTATCTTGCAAAGCGCTTCATCTATATTGTCATCTGGGGTGTTTTCCGTGGCTTCTTTTTTCTCTTGCCTTATCTCTTGCTTGTAAATTTCATCGTACCAAGTGAGAAATTTGCTCTTTTTGTCCTTGCTGCTTACTAGCTCTTTGCCAAAATTTGTTATAGCAAATAGGCTTCTACCAACTTTTTGAAGCGGCACTTTTTCTGGCCTTGATTTTATTTGAGCTGTTGTAGCCAGATAGGATAAAGCCCAGTCGGTACGATTTATATAAGTTGGAGTTCCTCTTTTTATTTTTTGCAAAAGATCTTCGTCTTTTAGCTTAAAATGCTTAATTATAAATTTAGAAATTTCAGCTCTATTTGCCTCTTTTTTTTGTGCGACAAATTCTAAAATAGGCAGCATCATATCTTTATAACTTGGTAACATTTTATATCCTTAAATGAAGCAAATTTTTGAAATTATATAAATTTTTTGGCTTAAAAGCTATAATCAAAACATGAGAAGTCTTGGTCTAACAAATTTTCTTTTAGAAAATATTAGCTTATTTGTAAATACCTTTGCTACGATATTTGCACTAATTTTTTGTTTTGTTTCTGGTGTTGGAATCGTCTTTATATTTATCGCATTTCCACTTGGTTATATAATGGGCGCACTCTTATCAATCCCATTTTTGATATTTCTATTTTTCTTATTTGTGTCTATTGATATCTTTTTATGCCTTTTGGCATCTATTTGCAATCTTTTTTAATAAATTTAGAAGTAAATTTGGGGCTTTTACAGCCCCTTGGCTACTTTATTACAGCCATCTTTCTGCGCATATACGCGATCCTACTTTGTAGCGGGAGATGTTTAGGGCAGTTGTCTTCACAGCCTAGCAAAGTCATACAGCCAAATACGCCGTCATCGTCGCCGATAAGCTCGTAAAAGTCCTCATCGGTTCGTTTATCAAGCGCGTCGATTTTAAATCTAGCTACGCGGTTAAGTCCGACCGCACCGATGAAATCAGGCCTCATGATAGCCGTACCGCACGCAGCCACGCAGATACCACACTCGATGCAGCGATCAAGCTCAAATACCTCTTGAGCCACTTCAGGCTCAACCTTTTCCTCAAGTTTAGAGATATCTGTCTCGTGGTCTGTATGTATCCAGCTCTCCACACGCCTACTCATCGCATTCATCCAGTTGCCCGTATCTACGCTTAAGTCTTTTAGTAACTTAAATACTGGCAAAGGCATAAGCTCAATTACTCCGCTTTCAAAATCTTTAGTAAGAGTTCTACAAGCTAATCTTGGCTTACCATTTACAAGCATGCCACAACTTCCACAAATTCCAGCACGACAAACAAAGTCAAAGCTAAGATCTGGGTCAAATTTCTCGCGAATTTGATTTAACGCTATAAAAAGCGTCATGCCGTCAGTTTCTTCTAGCTCGTAGGTCGCAAAATGCGGCTTTGAAATTTTGCTTAACGGATTATATTTAAATGCTTTTATGGTTATTTTTCTACTCATATCCTATTCCTGCTCTTTCGTTTGGTGCTTTATATTTAGGCTGAAGATCATAGTGCATTAGCGCTTCTTGGATCTCGTATCTGCCTTTGCCTTCGGCTTCCATTTTGGCGCGGATCTCATCGACCTGCGCTTGGCGTACGGCGCTGTCCGGGTGCTCGATGATGTTACCCTTAGCTCCGTATCCGCGGAATGCCGGCGGAATTTCCATTTTCATAATATCAAGCGGCTCATACACGATAGTCGGTAGCGTATCGCCCTCTTTCCAGCTAGTTAGAGTTCTGTTTAGCCAGTTTAGGTCGTCGCGTTTCGGATAGTCCTCGCGGCAGTGCGCTCCGCGGCTCTCGGTGCGATCAAGCGCGCCTTTTGCGATACAAAGGGCTAGTTTTAGCATCTTTGGTACGCGGTAGGCTTCCTCAAGCTCAGGGTTGCCAAATAGCGCCTTGTTTGTGACTTTGACATCTAAAGATTGTTTATAAAGCTCTTCTAGCTCTTTTACCGCTACGGCAAGACCTTCGCCGGTTCTAAATATCGCCACGTGCTCCCACATAATGTCTTTCATCTTGTTTTTGATCTCAAATACGTTAAATTTGCCCTCTTTTTCGACTAGGCTTTTCAGATAGTCTTCCTCTTTTTTAACGAATTTTTCGATATCCGCGGTATTTATATCTATCTCGTGGCTACCGCAGTAGTCGGCAAAATAGTCCCCAACGATCATGCCCGCGACGACTGTTTCTGAAACGGAGTTGCCACCTAGACGGTTAAATCCATGCATATCCCAGCACGCAGCCTCGCCGGCGCTAAATAGACCCGCTAGCGTCGGACTCTCGCCAGTTGGCTTTGTCTTGATGCCGCCCATAGAGTAGTGCTGCATAGGCAATATCGGCGCCCAACCTTTACCGCGTTGGCGACCGTTTTCGTCGGTATATACTTCGGTGTCGGCAGGGTCGATGCCGTTAAAGATTTCGCAAATTTCTTGAACGTCGCGTAAGTTTTTCTCGATATGCTCGCGTCCTAGGATCGAGATATCTAGCCAAACGTGATAGCCATAAGGGCTAGGTACACCCTTGCCTGCGCGGATATGCTCCATGATGCGGCGGCTTACGACGTCGCGGCTAG
>CAUSCE010000012.1:0-77642 GCA_963530215.1 uncultured Campylobacter sp. | reverse complement strand
GAGCACTTCCTTGGTAAGGAAGAGGTCGCGGGTTCAAGTCCCGCTATGAGCTCCACTGGTTAATATGATTTTATTATGATTATACAAATTAAGAAAAAAGACATATATCACATACGGAGGAAAAGATGGCTAAAGAAAAATTTTCACGTAACAAGCCGCACGTAAACATAGGCACTATTGGTCACGTAGACCATGGTAAAACTACATTAACAGCTGCAATATCTGCTGTTCTTTCACGCAAAGGACTTGCCGAGCTAAAAGATTATGATAATATTGATAATGCTCCAGAAGAAAAAGAGCGTGGTATTACAATTGCTACTTCACATATTGAGTACGAGACAGAGAAACGCCACTATGCCCACGTTGACTGCCCTGGTCACGCTGACTATGTAAAAAATATGATTACAGGTGCTGCGCAAATGGATGGAGCTATTCTGGTTGTTTCTGCAGCTGATGGCCCAATGCCACAAACTAGAGAGCATATTTTGTTATCACGCCAAGTTGGTGTTCCATACATTGTTGTTTTTATGAATAAAGCTGATATGGTTGATGATGCTGAGCTACTTGAATTGGTTGAAATGGAAATCCGCGAATTACTTAATGAGTATAATTTCCCAGGTGATGATACACCTATTGTTTCTGGTTCAGCACTTAAAGCCCTTGAAGAGGCAAAAGCTGGTCAAGATGGTGAATGGTCGGCAAAAATTATGGAATTAATGGATGCAGTTGATAGCTATATTCCAACTCCAGTTCGTGCAACAGATAAAGATCTTCTTATGCCAATCGAAGATGTTTTTTCGATTTCAGGTCGTGGTACAGTTGTAACTGGTAGAATTGAAAAAGGTGTTATAAAAGTTGGTGACACAATTGAAATTGTCGGTATTAAGCCAACTCAAACAACAACAGTTACTGGTGTTGAAATGTTTAGAAAAGAGATGGATCAAGGCGAAGCTGGTGATAATGTCGGCGTTCTTCTTCGTGGTACCAAGAAAGAGGATGTTGAGCGTGGTATGGTTCTTTGTAAACCTAAATCAATTACCCCTCATACAAAATTTGAAGGCGAAGTCTATATCTTAACAAAAGAAGAAGGTGGTCGCCATACTCCTTTCTTTAATAACTATAGACCACAGTTCTATGTAAGAACAACTGATGTTACTGGTTCAATTACGCTCCCAGAAGGAACAGAGATGGTTATGCCAGGTGATAATGTAAGAATTTCTGTTGAATTGATTGCTCCAGTAGCACTTGAGGAAGGTACTCGTTTTGCTATCCGTGAAGGTGGTAGGACTGTTGGTTCAGGTGTTGTTTCAAAAATACTTGGTTAATTTATAAAAATTTGTCAAAGGGAAGATATCCCTTTGATATCTTAATAAGGACTTATATGAGAATTAAAATTGGTTTAAAATGCTCTGAAAGTGGTGATATAAATTATACAACAACTAAAAATAGTAAAACTACTACGGATAAAGTTGAACTTAAAAAGTATTGCCCAAGATTAAAAAAACATACTATTCATAAAGAAGTTAAATTAAAAAGTTAATTAAGAAGCTATTAGGGCAATAGCTCCAACGGTAGAGCGCTGGATTCCAAATCCAATGGTTGGGGGTTCGAATCCCTCTTGCCCTGCCACGACTAAGGTTAAGATTATGGAAAAAATTATAAATTATATTAGGCTTTCTAAATTGGAAATAATGAAGGTTATTTATCCCACAAAAGAACAAATTAGAAATGCTTTTTTTGCAGTTTTTATCGTAGTTGCTGTTGTATCACTTTTTTTAGCTCTTGTTGATGTTATTATGTCCTTTGTTTTATCTAAAGTTATATGATATAAGGAAAGAAGTAATGTCACATAAATGGTATGCTATACAGACCTACGCTGGAAGCGAAATGGCAGTAAAAAGAGGAATTGAAAATTTAGTAAAAGATCATGGAATAGAAGATCAACTAAAAGAAATTATAGTTCCTACAGAAGACGTAATAGAAATAAAAAATGGTAAGCAAAAAATCAACGAAAGAACTCTTTACCCAGGTTATGCTTTTGCGTGCTTAGATCTTGATACGGCTCTTTGGCACAGGATTCAATCTTTGCCAAAAGTTGGACGTTTTATTGGTGAAGCTAAAAAACCTACACCATTATCTGAAAAAGATATTAATACTATTTTGGAAAAAGTTCAAAAAAGAGCTGCGCCAAAACCTAAGATATTCTTTGAGGATGGTGAGAGTGTTCGTATAACAGAAGGTCCTTTTGCTAACTTTACAGGTATTGTTGAAGAATATGACATGATACATGGCAAGCTTAGACTTAATGTTTCTATTTTTGGTAGAAGTACCCCTGTTGATATTTTGTATTCACAAGTTGAGAAGATAATTTAAGGAGCAAGAAATGGCTAAAAAAGTTATAGGTGAAATAAAATTACAAATTGCTGCAACAAAAGCAAATCCTAGTCCACCAGTTGGTCCAGCTCTTGGACAAAAAGGTGTTAATATTATGGAATTTTGTAAAGCCTTTAATGAAAGAACAAAAGATATGGTTGGGTTTAATATTCCAGTTGTTATAACTGTTTATGCTGATAAAAGTTTTACATTTATCACAAAACAGCCTCCTGCTACAGATCTTATTAAAAAGGCTGCAGGTATAACAAAAGGAACTGATAATCCTTTAAAAAATAAAGTAGGCAAATTAACAAAAGCTCAAGTTCTAGAAATAGTTGAGAAAAAACTTGTTGATTTGAATACAAATGATAAAGAGCAAGCAGCCAAGATTATTGCTGGTTCAGCTCGCTCAATGGGTGTCGAAGTAATAGACTAAAGCCTTTACCGTCAGGTTGATTAGCAAAAGACGGAAGCAATATATATGCGGAGAAATTTATGGGAAAAACTAGTAAGAGATTTCAAGATTTGCTCAAAAAAGTAGAGCAAGATAAAATTTATAACCTTAACGAGGCTATTGATACAGTTAAAACTCTGGCTTCTGCTAAATTTAATGAAACAGTTGAGATCGCATTAAAATTAAATGTTGATCCAAGACATGCCGATCAAATGGTTCGTGGTTCAGTCGTTTTGCCGGCCGGTACAGGTAAGACTGTAAGAGTTGCTGTTATTGCTAAAGATGCTAAAGCTGATGAGGCAAAAGCAGCTGGTGCTGATATTATTGGCGCAGATGATTTAGTTGAAGATATACAAAAAGGTATAATGAATTTTGATGTTCTTATAGCTACTCCAAACTTAATGGGTCTTGTAGGTAAGGTTGGTAGAATTTTAGGACCAAAAGGATTAATGCCAAATCCAAAAACTGGTACGGTCACAATGGATGTTGCACAAGCTGTTAATAATGCAAAAAGCGGTCAAGTAAATTTCCGTGTTGATAAGCAAGGAAATATACATGCAGGTCTTGGTAAAGTTAATTTTACTAAAGAACAATTAAATGAAAATATTTCAACATTTATTAAAGCGATCAATAAACATAAGCCTGCAGCCGCAAAGGGTAGATATGTTAAAAATGCTTCGTTGTCTTTGACAATGAGCCCATCTATAGCTCTTGATACTCAAGAAGTTATGGACTTAAAATAAAACTAAAAATTAAAATTTATATCTTAGATTGGAGATAGCCGAGGCCATTGGGCTTAATTGATTCGACCCGCTCTGCTTGAAATTACCGGTCGGAAAGGAGAAAAAGTGACACGTAACGAAAAAACTGAAGTTGTTGCAAAATTAGAGAGCGAATTTAAGACTGCAGAAGCTATCATAGTTTGTGACTATCGTGGTCTTTCAGTCAAGAAGCTTGAAGTTTTAAGAAATTCTGCTAAAGAACAAAATGTAAAAGTTCAAGTTATTAAAAATACTCTTGCAAATATTGCTCTTAAAAATTCTGATAAAGTCGGAATGGAACTCAAAGATACAAATATCTATCTTTGGAGTGAAGATCAATTAGCAGTAACTAAAGTAGCCGCAAAATTTGAAGAGTCTAATGCTGATCTTTTCAAAATAAAAACAGCTTATATTGATGGCGAAGTTGCTAGCGTTGATAAAGTTAAAGCTCTATCTAAAATGCCTAGCCGTGATGAGCTTATTGCGATGCTTTTACAAGTTTGGAATGCGCCGATTCAAAATTTCACAATTGGTTTGAATGCGCTTAAAGAGAAAAAAGAACAATCAGCTTAATTAAAATTAAAAAATAATAAGGATTAAAAATGGCAATTACTAAAGAAGATGTATTAGAGTTTATATCTAATCTTTCTGTACTTGAGCTTAGTGAACTTGTAAAAGAGTTCGAAGAGAAATTTGGTGTTAGCGCTGCTCCTGTAATGGTAGCTGGTGGCGCTGTTGCGGCAGGTGGTGTAGCAGCTGCAGCAGAGGAAAAAACAGAATTTAACATTGTTTTGGTTGATTCTGGTGATAAGAAAATCAACGTTATTAAAGTTGTTAGAGCGCTTACTGGTCTTGGTCTTAAAGAAGCTAAAGATGCAGTTGAGGGAACACCATCTGTTCTTAAAGAAGGCGTTAGCAAAGATGAGGCTGAGGCAGCTAAAAAAGAGCTTGAAGAAGCTGGTGCTAAGGTTGAACTTAAATAATTTTTTATTATTTGAGCTTAATATTTCAAGAGAGGGCACGGTCTCTCTCTTTTTTAAATTTTAGATGCCTTGTTAAAAGGCTATACTTTTCTTTCAAAATTACCACGAGGTAGATGCAATGTTAAATAGCTTATACTCAGGAAATCGTCTTAGGGTTGACTTCTCTAATGTCGTTAAGGAGATAGACGTTCCGAACCTACTACAACTACAAAAAAAGAGCTTTGATAATTTTTTAAATCTAAATAACAATCAAGCAGAAAGCGGTATAGAAAAAGTTTTTAAATCAATCTTTCCAATACATGATCCGCAAAATCGTTTGACTTTAGAATATGTTGGCTCAGAAATTGGAAAACCAAAATATACAATCAGAGAGTGTATAGAAAGAGGTCTTACATACTCTGTAAATTTAAAGATGAAAATACGTCTTATTGTTCATGAGAAAGATGATAAGACAGGTGATAAAGTTGGTGTTAAAGATATAAAAGAACAAGAAATTTTTATACGTGAAATTCCACTAATGACTGATAGAATTTCATTTATTATAAATGGTGTTGAGCGTGTTGTTGTAAATCAACTCCATAGAAGTCCAGGTGTTATTTTTAAACAAGAAGAGAGCGCGACTGTTGCAAATAAATTAATTTATACAGCTCAAATAATACCTGATCGTGGCTCTTGGCTACATTTCGAATATGACACAAAAGATATTTTATATGTTAGGATAAATAAACGTAGAAAAGTGCCAGTAACTATATTATTTAGGGCGCTTGGATATAAAAAACAAGACATTATTAAGTTGTTTTATCCAATACAAAATTTAATTATTAAAAATAACAAATTCTTAACTCTTTTTAATCCTGAAGATTATTTGGGAAGAGTTGAATATGATATAAAAAACGAAGATGGAGAAATTCTTCATCAAGCAGGCAAACGTCTAACCAAGAAAAAAGCTGATAAGTTGATTGAAGATGGCGTAAAATTTGTTGAATACCCAGTTGAAGCACTTATTGGTAGATATTTGGCAAATCCTGTAATAAATACAGAGAGTGGAGAAATTTTATATGATACACTATCTGCTCTTGACGAGAATAAACTTACGAAAATCTTAGCTGAACATGAAAGTATTGAGATTATAAATAACTCTGCTGCTGGTGTTGATGATGCGATTATAAATTCTTTTATAGCTGACAATGATATGCTTAAGGTTTTAAAACAAACTGAGGGTGTGGATGATGAAAATGATCTTGCAGCTATTAGAATTTATAAGGTTATGAGACCAGGAGAGCCAGTTGTAAAAGAGGCTGCAAAGAGTTTTGTAAATGATATGCTTTTTAACCCTGAGAGATACGATTTAACAAAAGTTGGTCGTATGAAAATGAACCATAAGCTCTCTCTTGATGTGCCAGAATACGTTACTTTACTAACAAGTGAAGATATAATAAAAACCGCAAAATATCTTATAAAAGTTAAAAATGGACAAGGTCACATTGATGACCGAGATCATCTTGGCAACCGCCGTATAAGGTCAATAGGTGAGCTACTTGCTAGCGAACTTCACCTCGGTTTTGTAAAGATGCAAAAGGCTATCCGCGATAAATTTACAAGCTTAAGCAATAATACTGAAGAGATTATGCCATACGACCTCATTAATCCAAAAATGATTACTGCAACAATTATGGAATTTTTCACAGGCGGTCAATTAAGCCAGTTTATGGATCAGACAAACCCACTTAGTGAAGTTACTCACAAGCGCCGTCTATCTGCACTTGGTGAGGGTGGCTTAGTAAAAGAGCGTGCTGGATTTGAGGTGCGTGACGTTCACCCAACTCATTACGGTAGAATTTGTCCGGTTGAGACTCCAGAAGGTCAAAATATTGGTCTTATCAATACGCTTTCAACTTATGCAAAAGTGAATGATCTTGGCTTTGTTGAAGCTCCTTACAAAAAAGTTATAGATGGCAAAGTGACTGATGAGATAGTTTATTTAACCGCAACTCAAGAAGAGGGCAATGTTATAGCTCCAGCATCAACTAAACTTGATGAAAATGGACACATCGTTGAGGACTTGATTGAAGTTAGAAAAGATGGCGAGATGATGCTTGCCCGTAGAGAAGATGTTACTTTGATTGACCTTTGTTCTGGTATGATAGCTGGTGTTGCGGCTTCACTTATTCCATTCCTAGAGCATGATGATGCTAACCGTGCTCTCATGGGCTCAAACATGCAACGTCAGGCAGTCCCACTACTTCGCTCAACTGCTCCTATTGTTGGAACAGGTATGGAAAGCGTTATCGCAAGAGATGCATGGGAAAGCGTAAAAGCAAAACGTAGTGGTGTGGTTGAAAAGGTTGATAATAAAAATATATTCATTTTAGGCGAAGACGAAGCTGGTCCATATATTGATCACTACTCTTTGGAGAAAAATTTAAGAACAAACCAAAATACGACTTTTTCACAACATCCTATCGTTAAAAAAGGTGATGAGATCGTTGCTGGTCAAATAATTGCTGACGGCCCAAGCATGGAAAAAGGTGAGCTAGCTATCGGTAAAAATGCACTAATAGCGTTTATGCCTTGGAATGGCTACAACTACGAGGACGCGATCGTCATTAGCGAAAAAATGATACGTGAAGATGCCTTTACGAGTGTTCATATCTATGAAAAAGAGATCGAGGCTCGTGAGTTAAAAGATGGTGTTGAAGAGATAACAAAAGATATACCAAATGTCAAAGAAGAGGAGCTTATGCACCTTGATGAGAGCGGTATTGTCAAAATTGGTACAGAGATCAAGCCTGGCATGATCCTTGTTGGTAAAGTATCTCCAAAAGGCGAGGTTAAGCCAACTCCAGAAGAAAGATTGCTACGTGCGATTTTTGGTGAAAAGGCTGGTCACGTTGTAAATAAATCGCTCTACGCTTCAGCTTCGATGGAAGGCGTGGTTGTTGATGTTAAAATTTTCACCAAAAAAGGATATGAAAAAGATAGCAGAACGAACAAAGCTTATGAAGAAGAGAAGACTCTTTTAGAAAAAGAACATCACGATAGACTACTTATGCTAGACCGCGAAGAGATGCTAAAAGTTACAGCACTTCTTTCTAAAAATCCACTAGCAAGTGACCAAGAGGTAAATAAAAAAGAGTATAAAAAAGGCTCAAAGATCAATAAGGCTGATCTTGAAAATATAAATAGGTTTACTCTAAATGCTATCGTTAAAAGCTTTTCAAAAGATATCCAAAAGAAATATGATGAGCTAAAAAATTACTTCCAAAATGAGAAGAAAAAGCTCAAAGAAGAGCACGATGCTAAGATAGAAATTTTAGAAAAAGATGACATTTTACCAAGCGGCGTTGTAAAACTTGTAAAAGTTTATATAGCTACAAAACGCAAACTAAAAGTCGGCGATAAAATGGCTGGACGTCACGGAAACAAAGGTATCGTTTCAAATATAGTAAGAGAAGTCGACATGCCTTATCTTCCAAGCGGTCAGATCGTAGACATCGTGCTAAACCCACTTGGCGTTCCAAGCCGTATGAACATTGGTCAAATTTTAGAGAGCCACCTTGGTCTTGTTGGCTACCGCTTAGGCGAGCAGATAAATGAAATTTTTGAAACCAAAAAAGGCGAGTGGATAAAAGAGCTAAGAGCTAAGATGATAGAGATAGCAGGTGTTGCTAAGCTAATGGATGCTAAAAAAGCTCTTGGTAAGATGAGCGATGAGAAGCTTCTTGAGTACGCAAAAGATTGGAGTAATGGCGTAAGATTTGCAACTCCGATTTTTGAAGGCGTTAAAGCTGACGAATTTGCAAAATTATTTGAGATGGCAAAGATAGATAGCGATGGTAAAACTGAGCTATATGACGGACGCACAGGCTCAAAGATAAGAGAACGCGTTAATGTTGGTTGTATGTATATGCTAAAACTTCACCACTTGGTTGATGAAAAAGTTCACGCAAGAAGCACTGGACCATACAGTCTTGTTACACAACAACCAGTCGGAGGTAAGGCGCTATTTGGTGGTCAAAGGTTTGGTGAGATGGAGGTTTGGGCACTTGAGGCTTATGGTGCCGCTCATACACTAAGAGAGATGCTAACTGTAAAATCAGACGATGTTGAGGGAAGACTATCTGCTTACAAAGCTTTAACAAGAGGTGAAAACGTTCCTGAGACTGGTATCCCTGAGACGTTCTTTGTTCTAACAAACGAGCTAAAATCACTAGCTCTTGATGTAGAAGTATATGATGAGGATGAGACAAATGAAACTAACTAATTTAAAACCAGTTGAGATAAAAGAAGAGCATAGACCTCGTGATTTTGAAGCTTTTCAACTTCGTTTAGCAAGTCCTGAGAAGATAAAATCTTGGAGTTATGGCGAAGTTAAAAAACCAGAAACTATCAACTATCGTACACTAAAACCTGAGCGTGACGGCTTGTTTTGTGCCAAAATTTTTGGACCGATCCGCGACTATGAGTGCCTTTGTGGCAAATATAAAAAGATGCGTTATAAAGGCATCAAGTGCGAAAAATGCGGTGTTGAAGTAACGACATCTAAGGTTCGCCGCTCTCGTATGGGTCACATTGAGCTTGTAACTCCAGTGGCTCACATCTGGTATGTAAATTTCTTACCAAGCCGTATTGGTGCGCTTCTTGGTATCAAGATGAAAGACCTTGAGCGCGTACTTTACTATGAGGCATATATTGTTGATAATGCTGGTGAGGCTTATTACGACAATGAAAATTCTAAAAAAGTTGAAAAATACGACGTTTTAAATGAAGAACAATATCAAAGCCTAGCTTCAAGATACGAAGAGACTGGTTTTACAGCTAGAATGGGTGGCGAGGTCATCTATGATATGCTAGCTGAGCTTGATTTGATGGAAATTTTAAATCAGCTAAAAGAAGAGATGGAGTCTACAAATTCTGAGGCTAAGAAAAAGACTATCGTAAAACGCCTAAAAGTTATCGAGAGCTTTTTAAATTCAGGTAACCGCCCAGAGTGGATGATGATAACAAATTTACCAGTTCTTCCACCTGATCTTAGACCGCTAGTCAGCCTTGATGGTGGTAAATTTGCTGTTTCAGACGTAAATGACCTATATCGCCGCGTAATAAACAGAAATAGCCGTCTAAAACGTCTACTTGAGCTTGACGCACCTGAGATCATTATCAGAAACGAAAAGAGAATGCTTCAAGAGGCTGTTGATGCGCTATTTGATAATGGCCGCAGAGCAAATGCAGTAAAAGGTGCAAATAAGCGTCCACTAAAATCACTAAGCGAGATCATCAAAGGTAAGCAAGGCCGCTTCCGTCAGAATTTGCTAGGTAAGCGTGTTGACTTCTCTGGACGTTCTGTTATCGTCGTTGGTCCAAAGCTAAAGATGGATCAGTGCGGTCTTCCAAAGAAAATGGCTCTAGAGCTATTTAAACCACATTTGCTTGCTCGCCTTGAAGAAAAAGGCTATGCGACAACTGTTAAGCAAGCTAAAAAGATGATAGAAGATAAGACAAATGAGGTTTGGGAGTGCTTAGAAGAGGTAGTTAAAGACTATCCAGTTATGCTAAACCGTGCTCCGACACTTCACAAGCTTTCCATCCAAGCGTTTCACCCAGTGCTTGTTGAGGGCAAGGCGATCCAGCTTCATCCATTAGTTTGTGCTGCATTCAACGCGGACTTTGACGGCGACCAGATGGCTGTTCACGTGCCGCTATCACAAGAGGCTATCGCTGAGTGCAAAATTTTAATGCTTAGCTCAATGAACATCTTGCTTCCTGCAAGCGGTAAGGCTATTACAGTTCCTTCACAAGACATGGTTTTAGGAATTTACTACCTAAGCTTGGAGAGAAACGAAGAAAAAGGTGCAAATAAAATTTTCTCAAGCGTCGATGAAGTAATGATCGCTGAAGAGGCTAACACTCTTGGCCTTCATGCAAAAATTAAGACAATGGTTGACAATAAGATCATCTTCACAACAGCCGGTCGTTTGATACTAAGAGCGATACTTCCTGATTTTGTTCCTGATAATATGTGGAATAAGATCATGAAGAAAAAAGATATTGCAAATTTGGTTGATTATGTTTATAGAAATGGTGGTCTTGAAGTAACGGCCGATTTCCTTGATAAGCTTAAAAATTTAGGCTTTAGATATGCTACAAAAGCTGGAATTTCTATCTCTATCGCAGATATCATCGTGCCAGATAGCAAGCAAAAATATATTGACGAAGCTAAGAAAAAAGTTCGCGAAATTCAAAAGCAATATGGCGCTGGTCTTTTAACAGATAGTGAGAGATACAACAAGATCATCGATATCTGGACAGATACAAACAACAGCGTTGCAAGCGAAATGATGAAGCTTATCCAAAATGATAAAGGCGGATTTAACTCGATTTACATGATGGCAGACTCAGGTGCGAGAGGTAGTGCAGCGCAGATTCGCCAGCTAGCTGGTATGCGTGGTCTTATGGCAAAACCTGATGGCTCGATCATTGAAACACCGATCATTTCAAACTTCCGTGAGGGTCTAAACATAATGGAGTACTTCAACTCTACCCACGGAGCTAGAAAAGGTCTTGCGGATACCGCGCTAAAAACTGCCAACGCTGGTTACTTAACAAGAAAGCTAATCGACGTAGCTCAAAATGTTAAGGTTACAATGCATGACTGCGGTACACACGAGGGTGTTGAGATCACAGACATCACAGAGAGTGGCGAGCTAATCGAAAGCCTTGAAGAAAGAGTATTGGGCCGTGTTTTAGCAGATGATGTGATCGATCCTATAACAAATGAAATTTTATTTAGCGAAGGCACGCTACTTGATGAAGAAAAAGCTAGAGCTATAACCGAGGCTGGTATAAAATCAGTGAGCATTAGAACGCCTATCACATGCAAGGCACCAAAAGGTGTTTGTGCAAAATGCTACGGCTTAAACTTGGGCGAGGGCAAACTTGTAAAACCAGGTGAAGCAGTTGGTATCATTTCAGCTCAATCTATCGGTGAGCCAGGTACACAGCTAACGCTAAGAACATTCCACATCGGTGGTACGGCTTCTACTGAGCAACAAGATCGCCAAGTAATCGCCCAAAAAGAAGGTTTTATCAGATATTACAACCTTAATACTTATGATAATGGTGATAAGAAGATCGTTGCAAATAGAAGAAGTGCAGCTGTGCTACTTGTTGAACCAAAGATTAAATCAACGATTGACGGCAAAATAGAGATCGAATATGCCCACGAAGATGTAAATATCGTGATAAAAGGTAAAAAAGAAGAGGTTAAATATACAATTAGAAGAAACGATCTTGCTAAGCCAAATGAATTAGCTGGCGTTAGTGGAAAGATCGAAGGAAAGATGTATATACCTTATGTAAGTGGTGATAAAGTAAAAGAGAATGAAAGTATTGTTGAGATCATAAAAGAGGGTTGGAATATCCCAAATCGTATCCCATACGCTAGTGAACTTAAAATTTCAGACGGAGATCCTGTAACTCGTAAAATTTTAGCCGACGCAAATGGTGTGGTTAAATTTTTCATACTAAAAGGTGATTATCTTGATAGGGTTAAAGATATCAAAAAAGGTCACAAGGTAACTGAAAAAGGTTTCTTTGTAGTTGTTTCTGATAAAGATGGACGTGAGGCGGTTCGCCACTATATCCCAAGAAATTCTATCATCCAAGTTTCTGATAATGATGCAGTTGAGAGAGCGACAGTAGTCTCATTGCCTGAAAAAGATGATAAGTTGATTATTGCTGAGTGGGACCCATACTCAACTCCAACTATTGCTGAAGAAGCTGGTGTGGTTAGCTTTGAGGATATTGAGCCAGGATATAGTGCGACTGAGCAAGCAGATGAGGCGACTGGACAAAGACGTCTTGTTATCAATGAGTATTTGCCAAGCGGTGTAAAACCTGCGATTATTATCGCTACTAAAAAAGGAAATTTAATTAAGTATCCGCTTGATCCAAAAACTGCGATCTTTGTCTCAAGTGGTGATGAAGTAGCTCAGGCTGATATTTTGGCCAAGACCCCAAAAGCTGTTGCTAAGTCAAAAGATATTACCGGCGGTCTTCCAAGAGTTAGTGAGCTATTTGAAGCAAGACGCCCTAAAAATACAGCTATCGTTGCAGAGATTGATGGTGTGGTTAGATTTGATAAGCCACTTCGCTCAAAAGAGCGCATAATTATTCAAGCCGAAGATGGCACAACTGCTGAGTATTTGATCGAGAAAAGTCGTCAGATACAAGTAAGAGACGGTGAATTTGTCCATGCTGGCGAGAAACTAACTGATGGGCTAATCTCAAGCCACGATATTTTAAGAATTCTTGGCGAAAAAGCACTTCACTACTATTTGATCAGCGAAATTCAGCAAGTTTATCGCCGCCAAGGCGTTGCGATCGCAGATAAACATATCGAGATCATCGTCTCTCAAATGCTTCGCCAAGTTAAAATCGTTGATAGCGGAAATACAAATTTTATTGTTGGTGATATGGTTTCAAGAAATAAATTTAAAGAAGAGAACGAGCGCATCATGAACATGGGCGGTGAGCCAGCTATTGCTGAACCGATCTTATTAGGCGTTACAAGAGCAGCTATCGGAAGTGATAGTGTGATCTCTGCTGCATCGTTCCAAGAGACAACTAAAGTCTTAACAGAAGCATCGATTGCTGCTAAATTTGACTATCTTGAAGATCTAAAAGAGAACGTTATTCTCGGACGTATGATCCCAGTTGGAACTGGTTTTTATAAGGATAAAAAAGTAAAAATCAAAGAAAACTAGTCCTTTAAGCCCCTATTTTTGGGGCTTAACCTCTTTATAAAATTAAATCAATTAAAAATTTACAAGCTATTAACTATCACCTAATAAAATCCTTATCTTTAAATCACATCATGGAGAATTTATGAAAAACATTGATCTTGGACTTTTGCTTATACGTTTAGGACTTGGTATCTGCCTTTTTATGCATGGTTTTGGTAAAATTTTACATGGACTTAGTGGGGTAAAAGGTATATTAGTAAATGCTGGTTTGCCTGGATTTTTGGCATATTTTTCTTACCTTGGAGAGGTCTTAGCGCCCATTATGTTAATTATTGGTTTTTATTCAAGAGTAGGTGCTATCCTAGTTTTAGGTACTAGTATTACTATTTTATACTCGTACTATGGATTTGCAAATTTATTTGTATTAAATGAGGTTAATGGATTTAAATCAGAGCTTATTTGCCTTTATATTGCTATTTCACTTTGTATTCTTTTGATAGGTAGTGGCAAATATGCTGTCAAACAAGACTAATACAAAATAAAGACAGCATAGTCTTTATAAAATCAAGAATTAGATGAGTAAGTCTAACTTATTAACCGTTATTTAAGTTTATTTTAAATAAAATTAGGTCTTTTTAATAAATTTAGTTGAAAGGAATTATTGTGCCAACCATAAATCAATTGGTCAGAAAAGAACGCAAGAAAGTGACTGTTAAGTCAAAATCTCCAGCGTTAAAAGAGTGCCCTCAAAGAAGAGGAGTTTGCACTAGGGTTTATACTACAACTCCTAAAAAACCAAACTCAGCTTTGAGGAAAGTTGCCAAAGTCAGGCTAACAAGCGGTTTTGAAGTCATCAGCTATATCGGTGGTGAAGGTCACAACCTACAAGAACACAGTATCGTTTTAGTTCGCGGCGGTAGGGTTAAAGACTTACCAGGTGTTAAATATCACATCGTTCGTGGTGCACTTGATACTGCCGGTGTTGCAAAAAGAACAGTTTCTCGTTCTAAATATGGTGCAAAACGCCCTAAAGCTGGCGCTGCAGCTGCAACAAAAAAGTAAAAATTTAGGTTCGCAGACGTTGCTAAAATTTGCAAACGTTTGAGTAAAATTTCATAAAAATTTGAAGGAAAGATCAAAATGAGAAGAAGAAAAGCCCCTGTAAGGGAAGTCTTACCTGATCCGATTTACGGAAATAAAATAATCACTAAATTTATTAATTCTCTTATGTATGATGGCAAAAAAAGCGTCGCTACTGAGATAATGTATGGTGCTATCAAAGCTATCGAAAAGAAAAATGCTGAAGTTAAAGGCATTGACGTTTTTAACGATGCTATCGAAAATGTAAAACCTATTTTAGAAGTTAAATCACGCCGTGTTGGTGGTGCTACTTATCAAGTACCAGTTGAGGTTCGCCCAGCTCGCCAACAAGCTCTTGCTATCCGCTGGCTTATAACTTACGCTAGAAAAAGAAGCGAAAGAACTATGATAGATAAACTAGCGAATGAGCTCTTAGATGCGGCAAACTCAAAAGGTGCATCTTTCAAGAAGAAGGAAGATACTTACAAGATGGCAGAGGCTAATAAAGCATTTGCTCACTACCGCTGGTAAGAAAGAATTAATATGGCAGAGAGAAAAACGCCTTTACATAAGGTAAGAAATATCGGTATTGCGGCTCATATTGATGCTGGAAAGACAACTACTAGTGAGAGAATTTTATTCTTTACTGGTATGAGCCATAAAATAGGTGAGGTTCATGATGGCGCTGCCACTATGGACTGGATGGAACAAGAAAAAGAGCGTGGTATTACTATTACTTCAGCTGCAACTACAGCTTTTTGGAAAGGTTATCAAATAAACCTAATCGACACTCCGGGACACGTTGACTTTACTATCGAAGTTGAGCGTTCTATGCGTGTTCTTGACGGTGCTGTTTCAGTATTTTGTTCTGTTGGTGGTGTTCAGCCACAGTCTGAGACTGTTTGGAGACAAGCAAATAAATATCACGTACCAAGAATTGTTTTTGTTAATAAAATGGACAGAATTGGTGCAAATTTCTTTAGAGTTGAAGAGCAGATTAGGGGAAGACTAAAAGCAAACCCAATACCTATTCAAATTCCTATAGGTGCTGAGGATAACTTTAGAGGTGTGGTTGACCTTGTAAGAATGAAAGCTTACGTTTGGAATGATGAGAAAAAGCCAACTGACTATGTTGAAGAAGAAATTCCAGCTGAAGTTAAAGAAAAAGCAGAGGAATACCGTGCAAAACTAATCGAAGCAGTTTCAGAGACAGATGATAGCTTGATGGAGAAATTTTTTGCTGGTGAAGATCTAAGTGAAGAAGAGATTAAAAAAGGTATAAAAGCAGGCTGCTTGAGAATGACTATCACACCTATGCTTTGTGGAACTGCGTTTAAAAACAAAGGTATCCAACCTCTACTTGATGCAGTAGTTGATTATCTACCAGCTCCAGATGAGATCGCAGCGATAAATGGTGTTTATGAAGATGGCGCTGAAGTGACTGTTGAAAGTACAGATGATGGCGAATTTGCCGCTCTTGCGTTTAAGATCATGACTGACCCATTTGTTGGACAGCTAACATTTATCCGTGTTTATAGAGGAAGCCTTGAAAGTGGTAGCTATGCTTACAATACAGTTCAAGACTGCAAAGAGAGAATCGGCCGCTTACTAAAAATGCACTCAAATAAACGTGAAGAGATTACTGAGCTTTTTGCTGGTGAGATCGGCGCTGTTGTTGGTCTAAAAAATACTCTAACAGGTGATACTCTAGCTAGCGAGAAAGATAAAGTTATCCTTGAGAGAATGGACTTCCCTGAGCCAGTTATTAGTGTTGCAGTTGAACCAAAGACAAAGGCAGACCAGGAAAAAATGGCAATAGCACTTCAAAAACTAGCTCAAGAAGATCCAAGTTTTAGAGTTAGCACAGACGAAGAGAGTGGTCAAACTATTATTAGCGGTATGGGTGAGCTTCACTTAGAGATCATAGTTGATCGTATGCTTCGTGAATTTAAAGTTGATGCAGAGGTTGGACAACCACAAGTTGCCTATCGTGAGACTATTCGTAAGACAGTTGAGCAAGAGTATAAATATGCTAAACAATCAGGCGGTCGTGGTCAATATGGTCACGTATTTTTACGTATTGAACCGCTTCCAGCTGCTAGTGGATTTGAGTTTGTTAATGATATCAAAGGTGGTGTTGTTCCAAAAGAATATATTCCAGCTGTTGAAAAAGGTTGTAAAGAGGCACTTCAAAGTGGTGTTCTTGCTGGTTATCCAGTCGAAGATGTTAAAGTTACACTATTTGATGGTAGCTACCATGAAGTTGACTCGTCTGAAATGGCATTTAAACTTGCTGCTTCAATGGGCTTTAAGGAAGGTGCTAGAAAAGCAGGTGCTGTTATTCTTGAGCCTATGATGAAGGTTGAAGTAGAAACTCCAGAAGAGTATATGGGTGATGTTATAGGCGACCTTAATAAACGCCGTGGCCAAGTAAATTCAATGGATGATAGAAATGGTGTGAAGATCATTGCAGCTTATTGTCCATTAGCTCAAATGTTTGGCTATTCAACAGATCTTCGCTCAATGACTCAAGGCCGTGCAACTTATTCAATGGAATTTGATCACTACGAAGAAGTTCCTAAAAACGTAAGCGATGAGATCATTAAAAAGAGAAATGGCTAATTAACCAAAGAAGGGCAGAGTAATCTGTCCTTCAAAAATTATTTATTATGATAAAATCTATCTACAAAATATATGAATTGTCCTCATAGCTCAGCTGGATAGAGCGTAGAATTCCTAATTCTAAGGCCACAGGTTCAAACCCTGTTGGGGACACCATCCATCATGCAATCATTTTTGTAAAATACAAAGTGCTCAAACAAGTGTTTTTAAAATATACTAAAACGTATAATAAGATATAGCAATTTATAAAAATGCTCTTATGCTGATCAGCAAATAGAGTAAAAGAGAAAATACAAAGAATGGACTTTATAAAAAAGATTATAAGTTATATGCAAACAAGATCACTAATATCAAAGAAAATTTTATAAAAAGCGTAATGGTAAATGACTATATTTTCATCAATCTAGTCGGTTTATCTATATGCATTCGTAGTGGGTTTAGCTTTTTTATCAACGCGTTATATTATTAATTTTTATCTAAACTAATAAATTTTATCAACAAAAATTTTTATATATTTAATAATCCGTGCTAATATTTCAAAAATTTATTTAAGGAGAGTAGATGAAAAAAATTTTACTTTTAGGAGCTGTTTGTTGTATGTTGTCAGCTGATGTTAAAACTGTTAATATAAGCCCAGATGAGATAAAAAAATATGATCAGATTATCGATATAAGAACTCCATCTGAGTGGCAAGAGACTGGCGTTATCGCAGGTGCAAAGACTATAACTTTTAATCCAAACGATAAGAGTGCATTTTTAGAGGAGCTTTCAAAGGCAGTTGATATCAAAAAACCTATTGCTCTTGTTTGCAGAAGTGGCAGAAGAAGCACAGCAGCAGCCGCAGCGATAGATAGCTCGGATCTTAAGATAATAAATTTAGATGGAGGTATGAGTAGCTTGATCGAGCAAGGCTATAAAACTACGCCTTATAAAAAATAGATAAATTTTTGTGATCCTACATTGACTACAAGATAATTTTATTTTGTAGTCAAATTTTATATTAAATAATAAAATTTATTATTTAATTAACCACTGATTAACTCTAACTATATATAATTTCATCATATTTATAATAAAGAAGGAGACAAAATGTCAAAAGTTATTTTACAATTAAATGTTATTCAGGCTGATGCAAATGCACTTTATATTAAATTTCACGATCTTCACTGGAATGTAAAAGGTATTCAATTTTTTAGCGTTCATGAATACACAGAAAAAGCTTATGAAGATATGAGTGAGATATTTGACGATGCAGCTGAGAGAGCTCTTATGCTTGGTGGCAGGCCCATCGTCAAGGCTGAGGAACTAGCAAAAGTTACTCATATCAAACACGAGCCAAAGGAAATTTACACTCCAACTGAGGTTTTAGAGATTGTCTTGACTGATTATAAACACCTTTTGGCTGAGTTTAAAAAGCTTGACGAGCTTGCAGAAGGTGATACAACAACTCAAATGTATGCACAAGATCAAATCGCAAAATTTGAAAAAGCGATCTGGATGCTAAACGCAACACTTGGCAAATAATAACAGCGGGAGCTCTCCCGCTTTTCTCTAAATAAATTTTACTTTTTGGCGATATTGTTTTATAAATTCAAAGGAGCCAAATATGCAAATCAGTCAAATCGCAAACTCATATAATAGTTCAAACCTAAAAGAAAATATAAAATCAGAAATTTCACTTCATAAAGATGAAAAGGATATCTCTAAAAAAGAGTCTGAAATTACAAATTTAACAGCCAAAGACATTTCAAATAGCTATTTTTTCCAGTATCAAAAAGAGATTGTTAAAAGTAGTAGTTCAAATTTATTAGCTCAAGGTGGCTTAAGCTTTAATGCGCCTAAAAATTTATTAGAAATTTTATCAGGCCTTGATCTTGCAAATATCGGCTATAATGGTAAATCTTTAAACGAGCTAACTAGTGACGAGGCAAATGATCTTATTAGTGAGAATGGATTTTTTGGTATCGCAAATACGGCTGAGAGGATAGCTAGCTTTGTGCTAAATGGTGCAGGTGATGACGTGGAAAAACTAAAAGCCGGTATAGAGGGTGTGGCAAAGGGTTTTGAGGATGCGAAGAAAATTTGGGGAGGCGAGCTTCCTGAAATTTCACAAAAGACTATTGAAAAGACCCTTGAGACACTTGATAAAAAGATCGCCGAGCTTGGCGGTAACGTTTTAAATGTTTCAGCTTAACTATTTTAGGCAGGCTCGCCTAAGATAAATTTGTATGATTGTGTATATAAATTTAGATACGAGCCTTTAATTTCCCACAAAATTTATTTAATCTTAAAAGTTATACTTCGCCGTTTTACAATAAGGAGAAGAGATGAAAGCTAAAATTTTACTTCCACTGGCAACTACTATCATGTTTTTGGGTTGCTCATTTTTTGAAGACAATCCACCAGTGCGAAAACAGCCAAGACAGGTCATGCAAAATACACCAGCAAAAAGCTTGATCAAAGGTTTTATAAAAGAGGTTACTTATAAAGATTCAAAATACTGCTATGAAATAGTGGCGAGCGATACAAAAAATCACAAACTCAATAAAGCAAATTTTTGTGCAAATAGATACTATTATGATAAAGGTGACTTGGTCTATGCGACCTTTTATGCAGATAAACTTATAGATATGCTTCTTATAAAAGAGGGCGGCTCTAGTGGCTTATATAATGGTATAAAAAAGCCACAAAATGAAGTGATTATTAAAAGAAAAAATGTAAAAACAAATATAGAAGTGCCAAAAGAGGAAAAAATTTCTTTTTAATTACCGTTGATTTACTGCTTGCTTATATAATTTCAACAGCAATCAAAACTAGAACTCCTTTTAAGGGGCAAAGCAACAGCCCCTTTTTCTTTTTATTCCCTTTTCCAAAAATGCTGTTTTTGAGGTTAAAATTATCAAAAATATACTTTTTTGGTTAAAATCAGTAAACGATTGGTAACAAAAATTAAAAATTTTATGATTTTTTAAGCTTTAAATTAAAATTTATAGATTATAATCGTTGTCACAAAACCTTAAAAGGAGAAAAAATGAAACTAACAAAAATTAGTTTAGCCACTTTGGTTGCTTTAGGTGCATTTTCAAGCGTAGCAAGTGCTACCCCACTTGAAGAAGCTATAAAAAATGTAGATCTTTCAGGATTTGCAAGATATAGATATACAAATACTCACAATAAAGATACAGAGCAAAGTGATGTTGCAAAAAAAAGCAAAGCTAATCATCAATTTAGAATGGTTACAAACTTTAAAGCCGCTATTGATGATAACTTTTTTGGTGTTATTGGTTTAAGATATAACTCTGTTGATGGCTCAGGCGATAACGCTAAAACAGATAATACAGATGGTACAGATAAAACAGATACAACAAAGACATTTAATGTTCACCAATTCTATCTTGGTTATAAAGCTGGAAATACTACTATCACAGCCGGTAAGCAAGCTATTGGTTCATACTTTACTGATGATGCAGTTGGTACAGGTGTAAGAATAGTAAATAAAGATATCGAAGGTCTTACGCTTACAGCTTTAGCGTTTGATGCTATCTCTAGTGAATGGGCTGATGGTAATTTATATGCAGAAGCAGATCCTAAAAAACCAAAATTAAAAGCTACCAGTCTTTTAAACAGCTATGATGTTGGTAACCTATATGCAGCTGGTATTGCTGGTTCATATGATCCTATCAATTTCCAACTATGGTATGCTAGCCTTACAAACTTAGCTGACGTACTTGCAGCTGATGTTTCAGCAAATTTTGCTATTAATAATGATATTTCTTTAGGTGCAAGACTTAACTATGTAAATAGTTCAGCGGATAGAGAAGCAAAAGGGTATTTAACTTCAGAAAATGGTGCTAAATACAATGATGGTAATTTCTATGCTGGTGAACTTTCAACATCACTATTTGGTCTTGATCTAGCTGCTGGTTATATTGGCTGGAAAGTTCAAGATAAAGGTGTAACATCATTTAGTTTTGAAGATCAGGGTGCTCTTATTGATGCTGGTGAAGATGTATTTGATTGGACATTTACAGAAGGTAAAGGTAACTTCCTCTATGCAACAAGTGCTTATACATTTGATAAATTTACAGTTGGTTTAGACTATGTAAAAGGTACTCAAAAAGTATTTGGCGGTACTGGCAATCCAGACATAAAAGATAAAGTTGAAGAATTTGTTCCAAGATTTGCTTATCAATATAGCAAAAAGTTGAAATTTAGCTCTTTCTACTCTTTCCAAACACATAAATTACCTGATGATGTAAAAACAAAAGAAGATAAATTTAGATTTGAAGCTAAATACTCATTCTAATTCATAGCTCATTAATCAACTTATGATATAATCCCGGATCGGAGCAATCTGATCCGGGATTTTTAAATTTAGAGCAAAATTTCAAGGAAAATTATGAAAAGTATTAAAATTTCTTTTTTGGCGTGTTTTTTGGTGGCAAATGCCTTTGCAGCTTCACAAGTCTACTATATAGAAGCTCGTGGTGAGTTTGGTAAAGAACTTGCCGAAATGGCAAAAAAGCAGGCTAATGATAGAAATGAAAAAGTAAATGTCTATGTTGATGAAGATCCAAGACGTTATAAAGATAATAGAATTTTAAAATTAGGCGTTGATAGAAAGGGCAGATATAGTGTTTCTTTGGGTAAGGAGCTTTATGAAAAGCAATGTGCTAGCTGTCATGGCGAGAATGCTGATAAAAGGCCATTTGGTTCAACACCTCTAAAAAATATGGATGCTAAAGATATTGAAGATAGCATCATCTCTTATAGAAGTGACTCAAGTTTTGGCGGAAGCGGTAAAAATGTAATGCAAAACCAAGCTAAAATTCTTTCAAATAATGACCTTGGTGCGATTCTTGCCTATCTAAAAGGTAAAGATGCATTTGCTGAACAAGATGCAAATGAAAACAAACCGGTCTCTACTCAAACAAAGCAAGGCAGTTATTTAAGATAATTTTCACTTTGATAGCTTTGTCATAATATAAATAAAAGGAAGCAGATGTTAAATCCAAAATCATTATTTTTAAGTATGGGCTCAGCTATCGTTTTGATGATAATCTTTGCCATAGCTAGCGGAGCTGCCACAATAATAGAAAGTAAAACTAGCACAGAAGCTGCATGGTACTATGTTTATGGTGCCAGCTGGTTTGCGCTAATTCAACTACTTATTGGTATAAATTTGACCTATAATATCTTTAGATACAACTTAATCGATCCCAAAAAACTTCCTTCGCTTATCTTTCACCTTGGTTTTATCGTTATCTTAATCGGTGCTGGAATAACAAGATATCTTGGCTTTGAGGCTGATATGCATATAAGAGAGAAAACTCAGTCAAATATCGTTACGACAAAAATATCCTATTTAAATTTAACCGCATTAAACGATAATGGAGAAGAGATAAACGCTGCTTTGCCATTAGGGCTTTCTGATGCAAAAAAAGGTTTTGATCTAAAGCTAAAAATAGCAGATAATGAAGCTAATTTAAAATTTAAAGAATTTGTGCCAAATGCAAGCTATAAGTTTGTGGATGATAAAAATGGGCAACCAGTAGTGGAATTTGTGGTTTCAAACGAGAGTGAAAGTGAAGAAATTTTCTTATTAGAAGAGGAGGAGGCAAGGGTTGCAGATATTAGTTTTATCTTTAATGCTAAGCCAGACGAAAGCAAAAAATATGTGCTTTTTAAATTAGTGGATGGAAATTTTACAGTTACTTCAAATACTGATCTTTCAAAATTTACAATGAGTGATAGCTCAAAAACCGAGTTAAAAGCTGGTAGCGTAAATGAATTTGGCATGGGTAGTCTTTATACTATTTCAAATATAAATTTTGCTCCAAGATTAGTTTCAGCTCATGCCTCAAGGAAGCTAGTTAGCACAAAAGATAGCGAATTTAACGCCTTGATAGCTGAATTAAATTATAAAGGCGAGAGTAAAGAGATGCATATTTTTTATAACCTAACAGAGCCTTCACGCTTAGCTGTGGCTGGACAAAAATTTAACGCTTCATGGGGTGCGCAGCAAGTTAAACTTCCGTTTAGCTTATACTTAAAAGACTTTGAGCTTAAAAGATATCCTGGCTCAAATTCGCCTATGAGCTATTCAAGTGAAGTTATTGTAAAAGATGATACAAACTTGTCGGGGCTTGACTATAAAATTTATATGAATCACGTGCTTGACTATGATGGCTATAGATTTTTCCAAAGTTCATACGATACAGATGAAAAAGGAACCATTCTCTCTGTAAATAAAGATCCAGGCAAGATACCAACTTACATCGGCTACTTTTTACTTGGACTTGGCTTTGTGCTAAATGTTATAAATCCTGGTAGCCGTTTTAGAAAACTAGCTAAGTTAATAGACAATGAATCAACAAAGGGCGATAAAAAGTTTGTTGCTCTTATTGCCATTATACTTTTAAGTTTAAATTTTAGCTCATTAAAGGCTGAAGACTTTTTGCCTAATATCAGCAAAGAGCACACACAAAAGCTTTCTAGGCTTATTGTGCAAAGCTCAGATGGTAGAATGAAGCCATTTGACACTCTTAGCAAAGAAATTTTAAATAAAATACATAGAAGCGAGAGTATAAATAGCCTAAACTCGAATCAAGCCATGCTTTCAATAATGGTAACGCCTGATTTTTGGCGAAGTGAAAAAATTATCTCACTTGGACAAAGTAAGGAGCTAAAAAAAGAGCTTGGCATAGATGAAAATGCAAAGTATGCAAGTTTTAATGATTTTTTTAGAGCCACAAAAGATGGCGGAAGTGAATATAAACTCACAAAATTTGCCGAAATTGCTAATCGCAAGCACCCTGGATCACGCAATACATTTGATAAAGATGTGATAAAGATCGACGAGAGATTGAATGTTTTTTACATGATATTTATTGGTGAAATTTTTAAAATTTTTCCAAAACAAGATGACCCATCAAACTCTTGGTATTCGCCTGCTAGTGCAATGATGTATTTTCCGCCTAAGGAGGCCGATCTAGTCATCAATATGATGAGAGAGTATTTCGCAGCAGTTGATGCAGCAACAAAAGATAATGATTGGAGTAAGGCTGATGCTGCGCTTGATAAAATTTCAGCCTATCAGCAAAAGTACGGCTCTGCTGTAATGCCAAGTGAAGAAAAGATAAATATAGAAATTTTGTTTAATAAAATTCAAATTTTTGAGCGATTGACGCCGATTTATCTTTTGGCTGGCCTTGCACTTTTGTTGTTTGTTTTTGTTAAAATGCTAGCTCCAAAAGTTCAGATAAATGGCATTGTAAGAGTTGTATACATTATAAATTTACTAGCTTTTCTTGCTCACACTGTCGGACTTGGACTTCGTTGGTACATTGCTGAGCATGCGCCTTGGAGTAATGCTTATGAATCGATGGTCTATATCGCTTGGGCTCTAGGACTTTCTGGTATCGTCTTTGCAAAACGTAGCCCTATCGCCCTTGCTCTTACGTCTATATTGGCTGGTGTTACATTGTTTGTTGCGCACCTTAGCTGGATGGATCCACAGATCACTACACTTGTGCCAGTGCTTCAAAGCTACTGGCTAACAATACACGTTTCTGTCATTACTGCAAGTTATGGATTTTTAGGGCTTTGCGCATTACTTGGTGGCTTTACACTATTGCTTATCATTTTGCAAAATAAGAAAAAGCCAAATGCAGAAATTTCTCGCAATATCCTCGAAGCTACCCGTATAAATGAGATGGCTATGATACTAGGACTTAGCTTGCTTACTCTTGGAAATTTCCTGGGCGGTGTTTGGGCGAACGAGAGTTGGGGCAGATATTGGGGCTGGGACAGCAAGGAGACTTGGGCACTAGTTTCGATACTTGTTTATGCTGCAGTTCTTCATATAAGATTTATTCCAAAGCTAAACAACCAGTATGCGTTTGCAGTTGCTTCTTTCTTTGCTTATTGGTCGATTATTATGACTTATTTTGGTGTAAATTTTTATTTAGCTGGTATGCACTCGTATGCAGCTGGCGATCCATTACCAGTACCTGATTTTATCTGGATTAGTATTGTGATAATGGTACTTATGAGTGTTTTAGCATTTACAAAGCGATCACTTTGCTCAAGGCTTTAGATGCTAATAAAAGGTCTAATAGTTTTCTTTATTGTATTGCTATTAATTGCAATTTGTGCATTAATCTATTTACTTTTAAGAAATAGAGATTATAGCGCCGAAATAAAAGAGCTCGCATTAGAAAAAGAAGAGATAACGATCGAAAAGCTTGAAAAGTTTGCCGGTGATAATAGCCTAAGTAAAAACGAGCTTTTCGAACTTATTCAAATTTTTGTAGGAAATTTTAGTATGCCAGCTAAAAATAACCAAGTCATGCCAAAAGAGGCAAATAACTATATAAATTTCATAATTTTAATCTGCTCTCATAAAAATTCTGATGCGAAGCTCATTAGTTTTTTAGATAAAGAAGCTAAAAAGAAAAATCCAAGCTATATTGTCGAGATAGAAGAGAGTGAGAAAATCGGCATAGAAAATCGCAAAAATCGTAGATAAATTTATTCAAAAAAGTGTAGTTAAAATATCTTAAAATTAAATTTGGTATAAAAATGAGTTCTTATGATTTTGATTCTATGTACGTGATATTTCTTATTTTCTTTTCAATCATATTGCCTATATTTTTGATAATCCCAGCAGGTAGATATAATATAAAGGTTTATGCGAGTAAATTTGATCTAATCGGACTTCATCTAATTTTTCCAATTATTATATTGCCTGCTTTGGTAGGTACTTTTATTTTAGTTTGTAGCTTTTTAAATATTTCAGATTATACTGGTTTAAGCTTTGTATTCTATGCTTTTTTGATTCTAATGATATCCTATATAATTTATGGCTTTTATGTTTGTATCAAATATAACTACGGCTTTTTTCATTGCATTGTAGCGCTTTTCTTAAGGTTTAATTATGTTACGCCGCTTATTTATCTGCTCTTTTTAGGCGGAAAAAAATACAAAGATGACAAAGAGATAACCTCTAAAAATATTAAGGACTTAAAAATTTTTGATCAGTTTAGATTTTCTATTTATAATTTAATTGCTATTAGAAGTTAAAAGTATTTTAAGAGCATTAAAGGTTTTGCAATTAGAGAAATTTATTAAAAGCAATAAAAGCAAAAGAAATTTTTATATCTTTCTTGTTTTTAAAATTTTAGTCCAAAGCAGGCTTTTGTTTTGTCTTATCGTTTTTAAGCTTATCTTTTTTGGCTTCAAACTCAGCTATTACATTTGCATCAGGAAATAAATATCCATCCTCAATCATCAGATCAACTGCTTTTTTAAACATAGGTAAGGCACTTTGAGCACCGAAGTAGTAGTAAGGTCTTTTAGGATCCCTTGCTAAAACGCCTATTGTGTAGCTATTGCCTCTTGTGTCATTTGCAAAGCCAAAAAATGAGCCATTGTAGGTATTGCTGTATCCACCACTACCTGAGGCAATGTGTGCAGTTCCAGTCTTGCCTCCTATCTCAAGTCCTGGCGTAAAGGCTTTTAGTCCAGTACCTTTCTCAACCGTTTTTATTAAAATTCTCTTCATTATCTTTGCGGTTTCTTGTGATATAACTTGAGCTGGCTCGGACTTTGGCAAATCGTATCTTTTTCCGTTTCTCTCTAAGTAGGCAACCATGTGAGGAGTAACTTCAATGCCTTTATTGTTAAATGTATTATAGGCTTTTAAAAGCTGCATAAATGTAGCTTGCAAGCCATATCCGTAGCTCACAGTTGCCTTATATGTCGATGAGTTTAGCTTTGTAACTGTTGGCATCATACCTACTTGCTCGTAAGGTAGATCTATGCCAGTCTTTCTTGAAAAGCCAAAATTTAAAAGTCCTTGATAAATTTGTGGCCCATTTAAACGCTCAACAAGCTGAATCATACCGATGTTTGAGCTATGTACGATTATATCCTCAGCACTCATAAAAGGCTCCGGATGGGTATCTTTGATTATCCTTTTTCCAAGTTGGTATCGGCCATTATAGGTATTTACAAGCTCGAACGGGTTTACTTTCTTCTCTTGAAGTAAGATAGAAAATATAAATGGCTTAAAAACCGAGCCAACTTCATAAGCATATTCGCTAACGGTCGAATTTAGAGCGCTATAATCTTGCTTTCTTATGTTTGAAGGATCATACCTCGAGCTAGAAGCTAGGGCTAAAATTTCTCCATTTTTGCTATTCATTATGCAGATGACTAACTCTTTTGCATCTAGAAATTCACGCTTTTCATCTAAAATTTGCTCTAGTTTGGTTTGAAATTTAAGCGGTATAGAAAGCACCGCATTGTAGCCATCTACTCTTGTTGCTAAATTTGAGTCACTTGTTAAAATGATATTATTTCCAATATCGCGAGGCCCTAAAATTTTTGCATTTTGTATAGGAGCTAAATAATCTTCATAATATCTCTCAAGGCCTTTTACGCCTTTACTCTTTGTAAGTGCGTCACTTTCAGTTTTGCTCACGTAGCCAATAGCTGGTGTGAGAGCATCTTTTGACATAAATTTACGATTTTGGCCGCTCTCCATTACTCTCATGCCCTGAAATGAAGCAAGTCCTGTTTTTGGATCAAGGTATGAAACCAAAATGCTCTTGCGATTTAGCTTTCTTGAGAGCTCTTGAAGGTAGGTAGCGCCCTTTGCATCAATGCTATATGAGAGTGTAACGATACCTTTTGTGCCATTTATGATCTTTCTTACTTTGTTTGGATCGTCGCCGCTGTAAAGCGAATATAGTTTGATAAACATCTCTTTTTTATTAGGATCGATGTTTCTAGTATCAAGCATCACTTTGTAGAGTTTTTGGCTTGAAGAGATGCTAAAGCCATCTTTTGTGACAATGTTGCCGCGAATTGCTGTATTTATGTCGCTTGTTTGAAGCTTGGGGAGTCTTCTTTCGATGCTCGCTCTATAAAATATAACAAGTACAAATATTGAAATTCCAAAAGTAATTAATAAAAAAAGTATGGTTATTTTTGATTTTCTGGAATTCATTAATGACTTAAATTTGTGTTCTAGAAATTTCTTTATAAGCACTTAGTGCTTTGTTGCGAATTTCTAGCATAAGCTTCATGCTAGTCTCTGCTTTACCTATCGCAATAGCAGCTTGGTGAAGATCTTTTACCTCGCCAGTTGCAAGATCGGCTATGGCTTTATCTGCGTTGATTTGGACTTTATTTAGCTCTTTTAAAGAGTCGTTTAGAGCATTTTCGAAGCCACCTTCTTCGCCTGCTTTTGCTATTTTATTTGAATTTTCATTTTTATTTATTTTGTCTAAATTTATACTATTTATCATTATGCTTGTCCTGAAATAAGTGATATCGCACTTTGTGCTATTGTTTTTGCGTTTTGAAAGGCTGCCACGTTTGCTTGGTATGCCCTTGTTGCTTCAAGCAGGTCAGACATCTCAATGACCGGATTTATATTTGGAAATGCGACGTAGCCATTTGCATTTGCATCTGGATGGCTCGGGTCATATTTTAGCTGAAAGTCCTTATCGTCACGCACCACTTTATCTACGATCACGCTAGTTAGGGCAGGGTGAGCATTTCTTGGTGAGCTTGGATCGTCAAGCGGATTTTCATACTCGAGTAGACTTTGTGAGTTTTTAAGCTGATCGTTTAAAATTTTATCAAAGTTCATCTCTTTAAAGATGACCTCTTGCCTTCTATATGGACCACCTTCAGTAGTTCTTGTGGTTTGAGCGTTTGCTATGTTTGAGCTAATGACGTTCATCCTGAAGCGTTGCGCGCTTAGTCCGTATCCGCTAATATCAAAATCATTTAAGTATGACATCGTCTCTCCTAGTTCTTAGCGCTTGCGTCTATTACGCTTTTAAAGATATTGCTTTGAGCCTTGTAGGCGTTATCAAGAGCGTTTATCATAACTGTATTTTTGCCCATTTCTGTTGTTTCTACGTCAAGATCGACTGTATTTGCATCGTTTCTAGCCATGTGACCGTCACGCAAGAAAATTTGAGCTGTGTCGCTTTTCGGAAAATCAACTGCAACCATATGTGCTTCGTTTGTCTTAGCAAGTTGTAGCTTTTTTTGGCTTGAAGTGTTATAAATTTCATTTGCTTTTTCTTTTAAAACATCTTCAAATCTTATATCTCTAGCTTTATAAAATGGTGTATCAACGTTTGCAAGATTGCCAGAGATTAGTTTTTGGCGTAGTTCTCTGCCTGCAAGAGCTGATTCAACAAGTGGGCTAGATTTTGATTTATCTAAAACAAACATTTAAAATCCTTATGAAATTTCACATTTTTATAAGCAAACGATGTTCCAAATATAAGGCAAATTTATTTTGTCTCATAAATTTTTGCCAGATCTTCTTTCATTTTTGTGACTTTTATACCACCAAGATAGTATTCTACCCCGTATTGTCCGCTATCTACGTCTGTTAAAATTTGATATTCGCCATTTTTTATCACTACTTTAAAAGGTAGTGCGATCTCGTGTTTATATTCGATGTCTCTTACGATCTGTTCGGCAAGTCTGTCATTTATCTTTTGATCGTTTGTTATGAAGTAGTAGGCATTAAATTTTTGCATAAATTCATGCAAAACATACTCATTTGTGACATTTTCAAAGTGAGTTAGTCCAATTAGTGTAAATTTATCTTTGTTTTCAAGCTGATATTTTGTAAGTTCAGCTGCCTCTTTTTGACAAGGCGGGCAAAATGTACCAAAAATGTCTATCATTAAAACTTTATTTTCATCATTTTTGATAGCAAAGCCGTGATCTTTTCGAACTAAAGTAAGCTCCTTGCCGCTTACGTCTACAAGTTTAATCTCTTCATTTGGGCTAAATTCTTTAAAATTTGTACTACTGCTCTCATCTTCGCCACAACCAAAAAAAGCAAATAAAGCGATTATTAAAACAAGCAAATTTTTCATCTTATTCCTTAAACATATCTTTTTATGGCAGCTCTTGCCTCTTTGTCTGCCTCGCGTCTTTTTAGAGTCTCGCGTTTATCGTGTAAATTTTTACCTTTTGCAAGGGCAAGCCTTGCTTTTACGATATTTTTGTCGCTTAGATAAAGTGCTAAAACAACCAGTGCTAGTCCATCTTGTGAGACTTGACCGAAAATTTTATCGATCTGTTTCCTATGCATCAAAAGTTTTCTGGCTGCTCGCTCATTTGGACGAAATGCGCTATGTGTAGTCTCAAGATAGCTAATGTGGGCGTTTAGTAAGAAAAGCTCGCCCTTTATGACACGCACAAAGCTATCTTTTAAATTTGCCCTGCCAGCCCTTAGTGCTTTGACTTCGCTACCTTTTAAAACGATGCCAGCCTCGAAGGTCTCAAGTACGCTAAAGTCATGCAAAGCTTTCTTGTTTTTTGCTAGATCTTTTATCAAAATTTTACCTTTTATTTTACGCTAAATACGCTACTGCCGCTGCCACTTAGAAATTTATCTTTAAACTCATTCATTTGTGGATAGAGCTTGAAGCATGGGGCAAAAAGATCGTTTAACTCCCCGTTTTTATAAATTTCAAGTAGCTCTTTGCTCTTTAAATTTTGCATTTTTTTTGCAACGTTAATGTCTATGTATTGTAAGAAATTACTTCTAAATTCTTGATAAACCGCTGGTGTAGAGCAAAAAACATTTGGCGTGAAAATATTTAAACCAGGCACTTCATCATCAAATTCTTCTATGATCTCGCCTATGCCGCTTACATTTGCTGCCTTGTAGCCACTTACGAAAAAAGCGACATCTGCACCTATTTTAGACGCTATTTGTATCAAATTTTCACGTTTTATATTTAAATTTAGCTCATCATTTACCATTAGTAAAAAGGTGGCAGCGTTTGAACTACCTCCGCCAAGGCCCGCACCAATTGGGATATTTTTCTTAATGATGATTTTATGAGAGCTAAAAAACTCGTCGAGCTCGTTTGAAAAGCCGGCTCTTTTTAGCTCATCTACCGCTTTTTGAATGATGTTATCTTTTATATCGTGGTTGTTGCATTCTATGGCAAATGAATTTGACTTTTTAAAATAAATTTCGTCAAAAAGCTTCTCACAGATGATAAAGCGCGATAAAATTTCGTGGTAACTGCCCCTAGTGCCAACTATCTTTAAAAATATATTTATCTTTGCAAAGCTTTTCATTTCTCGATTTTTTTAGCTAGCTCGTGGATATCGGCTTCACTTGCAGTTTTTGTGGCATGGATATTTTCGTTTTTGATATCGTTTGCTAGTTCGCTTCTTAGTATCATTGTGTTTCGTGGCGCTTCTATACCGAGTTTAACAGTATTTTTTGAAATATTTACTATGACAACTTTTATGTCATTTCCTATTAAAATTTCTTCATTTTCTTTTCTTGCTAGGATTAACATTTTTCAACCTTATTTAGAGTGTAATTTATAGTATCATCCGTGATTTGGATTACGCTCATAAATTTATCATAATTTAGCAAATAAATTCCTTGCTTTTGTGTTTCAAAATCGTTAATTTTTAATTTCTTACCATCAAGAATATCGTTTATATCCCCAAGATATGTATTTTTCTGAATGTTTAAAAAATCACAAATATTCAAAAATTTTTCATTTTCGTAGCAAAATTTGCCTTCACTTGTCCTTTTTAATGAGCTTAAAGTTACATTATAACCAAGCTTTTTCCCAAAAATTTCTGCATACGAACGGATATAACTTCCTTCGCTTACGCTTAGACGGATAGTTAAAAATGGGTGCGAATAGTTTAAAATTTGGCTATCAAAAATTTCCATCGTTTCTGTCTTTAGCTCAAATTCTTTGCCGTTTCTAGCTAGCTTGTAGGCTCTTGTGCCATTTACGTGCTTGGCGCTAAATTTTGGCGGGATGTAGCTTATCTTGCCAGTTAGCTCGCCTCTTATGGCTTCAAGTTTTTCTAAATTTAGCTCTTTTACATTTGAAATTTCAGTGATATTTTCATTATCCATGCTAGGACTGCTAGCCCCAAGCCAGATCGTCGCCTCATAAACCTTTGGGCTTTTGTCTAAAAATCTAAAAAATTTCGTATACGAGCCAAAAGCGACTATCAGACAGCCACTCGCAAATGGATCAAGCGTGCCTGAAAATCCAGCTTTTTTAATGCCATATTTTCTCTTTAGTCGTCCTAAAAAGTGGTTTGAGCTCATGCCAGCAGGCTTGTTTGCCACGAAAATGGCGTTCATACGGCCTTTTCCACGAAGCTTGACATGATCTCTCTTACATTGCCACCAAAATTTATAGTCAGTTTAAACTCTTTTTTGATCTTGCTAACCGCACTCACCCTGCCGATACCAAAAATTTTATGTTTAACAAGGTCGCCTTTTTTAAATTCATTACTCTGTTCGATAACTAGCGAGCCATGCGTTATGCCGCTCTCGCTTAAAAATCTACTCTTATTTAACCTCGTGCGCTGACCTTTGTAAAAGCGCGAATTTGCAAAGCTTAGGCTAAGTGTCCTTTTGGCCCTTGTTATCGCCACGTAAGCGAGCCTGCGCTCCTCTTCGATGTCGCTACCATCGCCAATGAGCGGGAAAAATCCCTCTTCAAGGCCGATCACAAAAAGGTGCTCAAACTCAAGCCCCTTGCTCGCATGCACGCTCATGATACTAATAGCCTCGTCGCTAATGCCGTCTTGCTCGCTTGTTAGCGTGATCTCGTTTAAAAACTCTTCTAGATCAAAGCTTGGATTTTGCTTGATCTGATCTTTTAAAACAGCGTAAAACTCGTCAATGTTCGCTGCTCTCTCAGCGCCATCTGGCAAGCTCTCGTAGTATTTTTTCACGCCAAATTTTGCTTCAAATTTATCTATGAGGTCAAAAACCGAGCTACTTTCTTGAAGCTCTTTTAGGTTGTTTGCAAACTCAAGAAGGGCTGATTTTACCTTTTTACTAAAGGCTTCATCGTTATCAGAGATGTTTGAGATCGCCTCGTAAATGGAAATTTTGCCCTCAAAGGCCATCTTTTCAAGCTTATCAAGGCTTACTTTACCAAGGCCTCGCTTTGGGCGATTTATGATGCGTCTTATCGAAAAATCATCATTTGGATTATTTATAAGTCTTAGGTAGCTTATGATATCTTTGATCTCAGCTCTTTCGTAAAATTTAACGCCGCCTACCATTTTATAGGCGATCTGTTCTTTGTTTAGCCCATCTTCAAGTGAGCGAGAGAGTGCGTTTATGCGGTATAAGATAGCGATATCTTTTGCCTGCACGCCTTTACTTAAAAGCTCTTTTATATTTTTTGCGATCTTGCCAGCCTCGACGCTCTCATCAAAGCTTTCTATCAAATTTACAGCCTCGCCTTCGCCCTTTGTGCCTACAAGCTTCTTGCCAAGGCGGTTGCGGTTATGGTCTATTAGCTCATTTGCAGCCTTTAGTATCGCCTCGCTCGAGCGGTAGTTTTTCTCAAGTCTGATGATCTTTACATCTTTAAATTGATCTTTGAAATTTAAGATATTATCTATCTTTGCACCGCGCCAGCCGTAGATGCTTTGGTCATCATCGCCCACGACGCAGATGTTTTCGTGGCATAGACAGAGCTTTTTTAGGAGCTTATACTGAAGGTCGTTTGTGTCTTGATACTCATCGACCATTATGTATTTGTAGCGGTTTGAAATTTCTCTAGCAAGATCTTCGTTTTCGTCTAAAATTTTATATGTAAGCCCTAGCAGGTCGTCAAAATCAACAAGGTTGTTTGCCTTTAAATAGTCCTCGTACTTTTCATAAATTTGCGCTGCTTGTTTGTAAAAGTTGTCCTTGCTCTTGTCAAATGAAGAGAAATTTGCATTTTTATAGACCTCTTCGACGCTTAAAAGTGAGTTTTTGTAGTTTGAAATTTCACTTGACAAAATAGCCGTAGCGACTGGGCTTTCAAAGCTTTTTATGATGCGCTTTTTATCGTCTGTGTCGATGATGACGAAGTTGTTTTTTCTGCCAAGCTTTTCTATATAGAGCTTTAAAAACAAAAGTCCGAATTTATGAAATGTGCAAAGCAGTGGCGAGTAGTTTTTGCCACTTTGGCTTAGCATCGTCATGGCTCTACTACGCATCTCGTTGGCGGCTTTGTTTGTAAAAGTAAGAGTTAGCGTGTTTGTCGCGTCTATGCCGACCTCACCGATGAGATAGGCAAGCCTAGTCGTGATCGTCTTTGTCTTGCCACTGCCAGCACCTGCTAGTATGAGCATCGCACCATCTATGTGGGTGGCTGCTTCGCGCTGGGCTTCGTTTAAATTTGATAGTAAATTTTCCATTTTTCGCTTTTTAATTTTTCTTTTGATTTTAACCAAAAATGCTTAAAATTACTATTTTTTCTTAAATATATCTTTATTTTTTGGGTTTTGCAAAAAGACTGAGGCTGATTTTTTAGCGTGATCGACTTGCTTCTCTTTTGGCTTATAAATGGAGAAATTTACAAGGATCGGGCTATTTTCAACCAAAATTTGAACCACCGCGCCAAGTGGAAATGATACCACTGAGGCAAAATTTTCACTGCCAAAGCCAGCCTCAAAGCTAAGCTCATCTTGCGTTAGCCTAGCACTCTCAAGCGTGTAGCCACCAAGTGAGAACATAATGACTGGCATGCTAAAGCTGCCACTTATCTCATCTGGCAAGCTAGGCTCAAAGCTAACTAGCGGTAAATTTGCCATAACTGAGAAATTTAGCCCCTTTTCAATTAAAAAATCAATGCACTCATAGACGTGCATCTTCATCAAAAGCGCGAATTTCTCGTCGTCTAAAATTTCGTCTAACATTTTACTCCTTTTGAAATTTCTAAAAACTCATCTACTAGTTTTTTGACCTCGTTTATGCCTATCTGCCAGAAATTTTTATCATCTATGTCAAAGCCAAATTTACCTACAAGTTCCTTTGGGCTAAGGCTGCCGCCAAGACTTAAAAACTCAGTGTAAATTTCAACAAAATTTTCGCATTTGCCGCTTTTGTAAAGCCCAAAAAGTGCAAGTACAAGAAGCTGTGCGTAAGAGTAGGCGTAGCAGTAAAATGGCGTGTGGATGAAGTGTGGGATGTAGCTCCACCAAATTTTATAGTAGTCATTTAGCGTGACACTTTTGCCAAACATCTTTTTGCTCTCTCTTAGCCAAATTTTATTTAGCTCATCTAGGCTGATCTCGCCCTCATGTGCGTGCACGGCTCGCTCAAATGTGGTGAAATTTATCTGGCGGTAAAGCGTGGCAAATATATCCTCGATCTTGCCAGCAAGCAGCGAAATTTTCTCTTTTTTGCTAAGGCCATCTTTGACGTGGTCAAAAACTAGCATCTCACAAAAGACTGAAGCCGTCTCAGCCGTGGTTAGTGGCGTATCTGAGTTTAGGTAGCTTACATTATATGATAGCTTTTGATGCACGGCATGGCCAAGCTCGTGAGCTAGCGTAAAAAGGTCTCTTCGTTGGTTGGTGTGATTTAGCAAAACATAAGGATGCGTGTCGCTTGATCCTGAGTGAGAAAATGCGCCACCTCGCTTGTTTGGCGCTGGATAAACGTCGATCCAGCCGCCACTAAAGGCGCTTTTGGCGATCTCGCCAAATTTAGGTGAAAATGCCCCAAACGCCTTTAAAACTATCTTTTTGCACTCATCAAATTTATACTCGCCCTCGCTGCTAAGAGGCGCGTATCTATCGTAGTCATAAAGCTTTTTAAGGCCTAAAATTTCTCTTTTACGCTCGTAAAATTTAGCAACTAGGTCAAAATTTTTCTCAGTTACGGCAATTAGCGAATCAACGCTTTTTTTACTGATTTGATTTTCAAGGTGTCTTGGCTCTTCAGGAAGCTTGAAATTTCTAAGCTCGCAGCTGGTTTTTAGATCAGTTTTTATCATATTATATATGTAGCCAAGAAGGTGCTGGTGTTTGCTAAGCTCGTTTGAAAGGCTTTTAGCGGCTAGTTTTCGCACGCTTTGGTCGCCCTCATGAAGTTTGGCTAAAATTTCTTCTTCGTTTAAAAGTTCGCCTTTAAATTTAAACCTCATTTTACTCATACTCTCATCAAAAAGCCTCGAAAAGCCCTCAGCTCCAGTGCTTGCAGTGCGAAGCAAAACTCTTTCTTCAGCAACGCTTAGTTGGTGTGGTTTTGCTTTAGCGAGATTGCTTAGATAGTAGCCATATTTTTTAGAGCTTTTGATGATCTCTTCTTGTTTTTTAGGGCTAAACTCATTAAATTTGATCTCAAAAAATATCAAATTTTCATTTGCTTTTGTCGCTATCTCATCGATCTTTGCATAAAATGCACCCTTGCTTGTATCTTTGGCAAAATTTAAAAAAGCGTAAGTCATTACTTTTGAAATTTTAGCGATTAAATTTTCATATTCGCCAAATGCCTTTAAAAACTCGTCCGTTTTTAAATTTTCATAACTTTCTAGGTATTTATCTTTAAATTTCTCGCACTCTTTTTGTAAATTTAGTGCGTTTTGCTCGCACTCTTTTTCGTTTGCAAAAAGTGCTTTTAGATCCCAAATCTGCATATTTATCCTTTAAATTTTTGGGACATTTTACAAAAAAATGGATAAAAGTAAAATTTCAGCCAAAATTTAGCTGAAATTTTATGAAGGTTAGTTTGAAGTCTCTGAGGCTACGGCTGTAAAAAGCACGTCTGATGAGCTATTTAGCGCAGTTTCAACTGAGTCTTGGATAACGCCAATCGTAAAGCCAACTGTTACAAACTGCATTGCTATGTCATTGCTGATACCAAAAAGACCGCACGCTAATGGCACTAAAAGAAGTGAGCCTCCAGCCACGCCAGATGCACCGCATGCACCAAGAGCTGAGATGAAGCAAAGAAGTAGCGCATCGCCAAATGTAACTGTGATAGATGGGATAGAATTTACCGCAGTAAGCGCTAGGATACTAATGGTAACTGCTGCACCGCCCATATTTATGGTAGCTCCTAGTGGGATCGAGATTGAGTAAAGCTCCTCTTTTAGACCAAGTTTTTTACAAAGTGCCATATTTACAGGGATATTTGCGGCCGAACTTCTTGTAAAAAATGCCGAAATAGCACTCTCTTTTAAACAGATCATAACAAGCGGATAAGGATTTTTTCTGGTTAATACAAAAACCATGGCTGGATAGATGATAAATGCGACAACAAGCATTGCTCCAACAAGAACTAAAATCAGTTTTAGATATCCTGCAAGTACTTCAAATCCAGTTTCATGAATGCTAATAGTAACCATACCAAAGATACCAAACGGAGCTAGTCTAATGATAAATTTAACAATATGAGTTACACCATCACTTATGTCTTTAAATACTTTTTTGGTCTCAGCTGTGGAATTTCTAAGTGCTATACCACTACCAACTGCCCAGGTGATGATGCCTATATAGTTACCATTTGCAAGGGCGTTTATCGGATTTTCGACCATTTTATAAATGAGATCTTTTAAAACATTGGTAATTCCTTGAGGCGCTGACATATCAGCACTTGCAAGGCCTTTTAAAGAAAGCTCCACTGGGAATAAGAAACTAGCAATAACTGCAACAACGGCTGCTAAAAACGTACCAATTAGATAGAGTGTAATGATCTTTTGCATACCTTTTGTATGACCAAAATCTCTTAAAATGATGGATGTTGCCACTAAAACAAAGACAAGAATTGGTGCGATAGCTTTTAAAGCGCCTTTAAATAAATCTCCTAAAACTGAAGCTGAAGCCGCAATAGAATCGGCTGAACCGGCTTTTTCTTTGGCTTCGTTTAGCTGCTTGGCCTCATCTTGACTAAGGCGAGTTTTTATAACTTCATCTATGCTCAAACCACTCTCGTTTTGAATAGTTTGAATTTTAGCTGAAATCTTGTTATAAGGAGCCGCTTCGTAGTGTGTGTAAAAGCCAACTAGGGCACCTAGGATGATACCAACTAAAATTTGAACTATCAAATTTCCATCGGCGTATCTTCTTGCTATATTTTTAAGCATATTCATTTGACACCTTAATAAATTAGTTTTTTGTTGATTTTAGCTAAACAATTTTTAAATATAAAGAATTTGATAAAGATTAATTAGCCTTTTAAATAGATTTGTTACAATTGCACAAAATTTTAGTTAATAAAAGGATAAAAATGTATCTATTTACCTCTGAAGTTGTAAGTCCGGGCCATCCAGATAAATGTGCTGATATCATCGCTGATAGCATAGTGGATACTATTTTAACGCAAGATTCAAATGGTCGTGTTGCAAGCGAAGTTTTTGTGGCTGGGAAAAATATAGTAATAGGTGGAGAGATAAACTCAAAGGTAAAGCTCTCTTATAAAGACTATGAAAAGATTGTAAAAGATGCTCTTGCGCATATCGGATATGATGGAAAGAGTAATTTCACAAAAGAGCAGTGCTTGCATCCAGATGATATCGAGGTCAAAGTTTGCATAAATCAACAAAGCCCAGATATAAATCAAGGTGTTGATCAAAGTAGCGGTGAGATCGGAGCGGGCGATCAAGGCATTATGTTTGGCTTTGCAAGCTGCGAAGCGAAAGAATTTATGCCAGCAGCTATAACTTACGCAAGAATGCTTTGCGATAAAGTTTATAAATTTGCAAAAGCAAACCCTGATAAGCTTGGTGTTGATATAAAAACACAAGTTACGATTGACTATGGTAGCAAAGACAACTTTGAAAACTGCAAACCTCAAAGCATCCACACTATCGTTGTCTCTGCCCCTTGCGTGGAGAGCATGAAGATAGAAGAGCTTCGCGCACTAATTCAAAATTTAATAGACGAAACTGGTCTTCCAAAAGAGCTATATAATAAAGAAAAAACGATCATTTACATAAACCCAACAGGCAGATATGTAAATCATAGCTCACTTCACGATAGCGGTCTAACAGGTAGAAAACTAATCGTTGATAGCTTTGGCGGATATAGCCCGATAGGCGGCGGTGCTCAGTCAAGCAAGGACTACACAAAGGTTGATAGAAGCGGGCTTTACGCAGCGCGCTGGATAGCTAAAAATATCGTCGCTGCTGGCCTTGCTAAAAAATGTATCGTTCAGATAAGCTACGCGATCGGCGTTGCAAAGCCAACTTCAGTTAGCGTTGATACCATGGGAACTCACGCAAATGGCGTAAATGATGATATGCTTTCAAATTTTGTAAGCGAGCACTTTGCTCTAACTCCTCGCTGGATAACAAATAAATTTGGTCTTGATAAACCAAGCAAAGATACGTTTTTATACGCAAAAGTAGCTGCAAAAGGTCAAGTGGGAAATGCAAAATACCCTTGGGAAAAACTTGACGCAGTCGATACTTTCAAGGCTTTACTAAAAAAATAATCAAAAAAGTGGCTTTATCTAAAAGCCACTTTAAATTTCTCTTTTAAAACTCATCCCAAAATACTTTTTTGGGCAAAATGATCTCGCTTTTTGAGCCATTTATGCTGTGATAGACTACTTTATTGTATTTTGTGGCAAGGTATTTTATAAGCAGTCTTTGAAGCACAGGCTCGCTGCTTGGCACAAACCAGCCGTTGTTTGTGATAGCTACAACCACGTCAAATTCGCCCTTGTAAAGCTCCTCTCTTGTCGCTTCATAGCAGATGGCGTTTCTGATTTTTACTCCATCTACCTCATAATTACTAAAATTTTCTGCCTTTTTAAAGTCGCTAGCTCCGCCAAAAAATAGCTTATTTACCGCATCTTGCATAAATTTTGGCAAAGGAATTTCTTCGCCAAATGGCACTAAAAATTTCTTATCCATTCGCCTAAGATTGCCATCTTGAAACAAAAATGCAGAGTTATAAATTTGCTTATTTTCATAGGCAAGCGCGCCAGCTACGATGGTTATCTTTTTTGAAAGCTCTTTTAGCTCATCGACAAGTAGTGGCTCATTTGTCATAAATAATGGAAACGAGCTTTCAGGCAGTACGATAAGGCGTTTTTGCTCGGCGATAGCGCTATTTATCATGTCTAAATTTTCATTTGTAAATTTCATGCGTAAGCTTTTATCCCAGCGAACCCTTTGAGCGACATCGGTGTTTATTAGCTCCACGTCAAATGGCAGAGTTTTTGCCTCGCCACTTTTAAACTGTAAAGCGGCGATCAGGCAGATAAAAGCTAGGCCAAATTTTAAAAATTTATTACTTAAGCTTAAAGAGATGGTTGCTAAAAATATAAATATAAGCCCTCTCGTGCTTGGTTCAAAAGGCCCTAAAACAAGCGTGGCTTCAAGGTTAAACCAGTTAAAGCCAAATGGATGAACGTAGCTTACTAAAAATAGTAAAACAGCTCTTAGCATGACAAAACTGGGAAAAGAGGCTACCCAAAACATAAATCCGTAAACAATGGCCACAAAGAGAATGACAAATGGTATAAGCCAGAAGAGATCATAGTAGATAAAACTAAAGCCAATCCAGTAAAACCACAAAATCCCAGTGAAAAATCCAGCCACAAAAAAACCAGCTCTGCTTAAATTTATGATGATGTAAATTCCGGTTAAAGTTAGAAACGGTGAGATAAAATTTAAGAGCAAATTCTCAAAGAAACTTAAAAAAATAAAGTTAGAAAGCAAAAAAGCACCGACAAAGGCTTTTATTATAATTTTAGTGCTAAAATGCCCATTTAAAAATCTTACAAATAAGGAAATCCATGCAAAACGCTGATTTTTTAACATCATTACTACCTCTTGTTGTGCTTTTCGCCATATTTTACTTTTTGGTTATTAGACCTCAACAAAAACAACAAAAAGCCCATGCAGCAATGCTAGCAGCTCTTGATAAAGGTGATAAGATAATAACTAATGGCGGACTTATCTGCGAAGTGATTAAAGCCGAAAATGATTTTATCAAAGTTAAACTTAACGATGATGTAATCGTTCGCATAGCACGCGAGTTTGTAGCTAAAAAGATCGAAGAAAAATAATGCGTAACGCAAGAGTCACATATAGGCTAGTTATCTTAATATTAGCCTTGATTTTTGGTTTTGGCTTTTCGGTGCCATCTTTTTTTCAAACACAAAGCGGAGCTAAAATTTCACTTGGACTTGATCTTCAAGGTGGCCTTCATATGCTACTTGGTGTTGAAACGAGCGAAGCTATCCACTCTAAGATCAAGTCAATCGCTGGAAGCATAAATTATTATGCCAAAAAAGAAGATGTGTTAATTGATAAATTTAAGATTAAAGAAGAGAACATTGACTTTACTCTCCTTGATGGCGACGAGGCTCCAAAAGTAGATAAAGCACTAGCTGAGATAAAGGGGCTTGATATTAAAAAAGATGGTTTAAATTACAGCATATCTTTAACAGAGCAAGAAAGAACGGATACGATCGAATATGCGATCTCGCAAGCTGTTGAAACTATTAGAAATAGACTCGATCAGTTTGGTCTAGCTGAGCCAACTGTTGCCAGACAAGGCAAAGACAATATCCTAGTTGAGCTTCCTGGTATAAAGACTGAAGAGGATGAGCAAAGAGCAAGAGATCTTATCGCAAAGGCTGCTCACTTACAGCTTATGGCAGTTGATGATAAAAGGCAAGATCAGGCCAATACAATGAGTGAGGCTGAAGCTGAGAGCTACGGCGACGTGATATTTAAGGATGCTAAAAATGACCGCGTAAAATATGTCGTTAAAAATATCCCAGTGCTTGACGGCTCGATGCTAACTGACGCAAAGGTCGCATTTTCTCAGCAAAATAACCTACCGATCATAAATTTCACTCTTAACTCAGAAGGCGCTAGAATTTTTGGTGATTTTACTGGCGCAAATGTTGGCAAAAGGCTTGCTATCGTGCTTGATGGGAAGGTTTATTCAGCTCCTGTTATAAATGAAAGAATAGGTGGCGGTAGCGGTCAGATCAGCGGCGGCTTTACCCTTGATGAGGCTCACGACGTAGCTATTGCCCTTAGAAGTGGTGCACTTTTAGCCCCTGTTAAGATGCTAGAAAAAAGAAGCGTTGGCCCATCTTTGGGACAAGAGAGTATCAACCAAAGCATGGTAGCTCTTGCTGCTGGATCTATCTTGGTTGTGCTATTTATGCTAGTTTATTATGGAATTTCTGGAATTTTTGCAAATATCGCACTAGTTGCGGATGTTGTTATATTAGTCGCTGTTATGGCGCTTTTTGGAGCGACGCTTACTTTGCCAGGTATGGCTGGTATCGTACTAACGATCGGTATGGCTGTTGATGCAAATGTCATCATAAATGAACGTATACGTGAGCTTTTGCGTGAGGGTGTGGCGATAAGAACAGCTGTGCAAAAGGGTTATGAGCACGCCATGAGCGCGATTATTGACTCAAATTTAACTACTATCATCACAGTTGCGGTGCTTTACGCTTATGGTACTGGTCCAGTTAAAGGTTTTGCTGTGACAATGGCAATAGGTATCATGGCTTCGATGCTAACAGCTATACTTGGCACTCACGGTATGTTTGATGCTGTTATGGATAAGATAGAAAAAAGTGGAAATACCAGACTTTGGTTTGGTTATAAAAGGAGCTAATGATGCAAATTTTTTCTAAAACAAGAGTTTATGATTTTATGCGTTTTAGATTTGCTTCACTAGCATTTTCTATATTTTTATTTGTTGGCTCTATTGTTTTACTTGCTACAAAAGGGTTAAACTATGGTATCGATTTCTCTGGCGGTACGCTTATTCAGCTAAAATACGACACCAAAGCACCACTTGATAAAATTCGTGATGCTTTTGGCACAAATGAAGTGCTTAAAAACGCCTCTGTTACTGAGTTTGGAAGCGAAGATGAAGCTGTTATTAGATTTTCAGGTTCAAGCTCAAATTTAACTGGCGACATTGGCACTGAGATAAAGCAAATTTTAAAAGATACTGGAAATTTTGAGGTAAGACGTGTTGATATCGTTGGACCAAAGGTTGGCGATGAGCTTAGAGAAAAAGGCTTGATGGCTCTTGGAATTTCACTAATTGGTATATTAATCTACATCACGTTTAGATTTGAGTGGAGATTTGCACTTGCTGCGATCGCAACTGAAATTCACGATATAGTTATAACTGTTGGTGCTATTTCGTTATTTGATATTGATGTAAATTTGGATACGCTAGCTGCTGTTTTAACGGTGCTTGGCTACTCTCTAAATGATACGATTATTATCTTTGATAGGATAAGAGAAGGTATCAAAGAGAGCAAGCGAACTGACATCGAGGGCGTTATCAATGAGTCAGTCTCAGCCACACTTTCAAGAACTATCCTAACTTCAGCCACTACGATGATGACAGTTCTTGTGTTATTTTTATTTGGTGGAGATATGATACATGGATTTTCATTTATTCTTATCGTTGGTATTGTCATAGGAACGATCAGCTCGATCTACATCTCTTCGCCATTTCTTATCTGGTTTAAATTTAGCATCGAACATTTTAGAAGTAGAGAGACTGAAAAGCAAAAGATAAAAAAAGAGCGCGAAAAAGAGCGTGCTATGTTTGAGAAAGGCGTTGTGTAAGGAGGGATAATGAACTGGGGAAAAGTTATCTACATATTTTTTGCATTGATGAGTCTTACGACTACGGCAGAATTTTTATATGATAAAAATGAGATTGCGCTTTTTGTGGCGGCTAGTATAAATTTGGTTTCAACGCTACTTAAGATCGGTGTTAAAAATTTACTCTCAGCTGAGCTTTTTGCAAGCTCGCTGGTTGCTGATTTGCACCTTATACCAGCTTTTGTTATTTTGCAAGTCTCTGAAAATATAACACTTAGCTATTCGTTGGCTATTGGCGCAGTCATTGCAAATATATTTTCACTAGCCTTGGTTTTAATAGAATCAAGCAAAGCTCAAGAAGAATTTTAGGAGAAAAAATGGCTGAAAAGAGAAAATATGAGCCTTTAAAGATAGAAAAAAAATGGCAAGAGATTTGGGATAAAAATGAGGAATTTGAACCAAAATACGATCTAAGCTTGCCAAAAAAATATATCCTAAGCATGTTTCCTTATCCAAGCGGACGCATACATATGGGGCATGTAAGAAACTACTCTATCGGCGATGCACTTGCTAGATCATATAGAAAAAGCGGATATAACGTGCTTCATCCTATTGGCTTTGATAGCTTTGGTATGCCAGCTGAAAACGCAGCCATAAAACATAAAATTCACCCTAAAATTTGGACTTACGAAAACATCGACTATATGAAAAAAGAGCTTGCAAGCCTTGGTTTTTCATTTTCTAAAAAGAGAATTTTAGCCACGTCTGATCCACTTTACACTAAGTGGGAGCAAAGCTTTTTTATAAAGATGTTTGAAAAAGGGCTTGTTTATAGAAAAAATGCAATTATAAATTGGTGCGAATACGATCAAACCGTGCTTGCAAACGAGCAGGTGGAGGATGGCAAATGCTGGAGATGTGGTAATGATGTTGTACAAAAAGAGCTTCCAGGATATTACTTTAACATCACAAAATACGCTAGTGAGCTACTTGATGATCTGAAACTTCTTGAAGGCAAATGGCCAAATCAAGTAATTACAATGCAAGAAAACTGGATCGGCAGAAGCTATGGCTTGGAGTTTAAATTTTATCTTGACGAGGCTTCAAAAGAGGCTTTAGGTGGTAAATTTGATGGCTTTGAGGTATTTACTACAAGAGCTGATACGATTTACGGCGTTAGCTACACAGCCCTTGCTCCTGAGCATCCTATTGTAAAAGCATTGCTTGAGAGTGATAAAATCGATGAAAGCAAGAAGGCAAAGATAAAAACAATACTAAATCAAAGCCCAAGAGAGCGTCAAGCGAGCGAAAAAGATGGAGAGTTTTTAGGAATTTATGTCGTTCATCCACTTACCAATGAAAAAATCCCAGTTTGGGTTGCAAATTTCATCCTAGCTGACTACGGCAGTGGCGCTATTATGGCTGTTCCTGCGCATGATCAAAGGGACTTCGAGTTTGCAAGTAAATTTAATCTTCCTATAAAGCCAGTCGTAAAGCCGCTTGAGGGCGAGAGCGACGGTTCTAAAGCATACTCTGAGTATGGAATTTCTATAAATTCTGAGCTTATAAATGGACTTGCTTCAGAAGAAGCTAAAAATTTCATAATAGAAAAATTTGAAAAAGATGGTTTAGGCAAAAGGATTACAAACTATAAATTAAGAGACTGGGGAATTTCTCGCCAAAGATACTGGGGTGCGCCAATACCAGTAGTGCACTGCAAATGCTGCGGCGTAGTGCCTGAAAAAGAGGAAAATTTACCTATCGCGCTACCAGAAGATGTCGAGATCACAGGCGAGGGCAACCCACTTGATAAGCACCCAACTTGGAAATTTACAAAGTGTCCAAAATGCGGTAAAGATGCGATCAGAGAGACTGATACGATGGATACGTTTGTGGAGAGTAGCTGGTATTTTGCTAGATTTGCAAGCGATGAAAAGACTTGGGAGCAAAAAGCGCTTGACGAGAAAAGTGTAAGCTACTGGATGAATGTAGATCAGTATATCGGCGGTATCGAGCATGCGATATTGCACCTTTTATACGCTAGATTTTTCCAAAAAGTCTTAAGAGATCTGGGCTATCTAAGAGATGATGAGCCATTTGAAAATTTGCTAACTCAAGGCATGGTCTTAAAAGATGGTAAAAAGATGAGCAAAAGTAAGGGCAACGTCGTAGATCCTGACGATATTATCAATAAATATGGTGCTGATACGGCAAGACTCTTTATCCTTTTTGCAGCACCTCCTCAAAAAGAGCTTGAGTGGAACGACAGCGCAGTTGAGGGCGCATTTAGGTTTTTAAATAGACTTTGGGAGAAAGCACAAACTATCAAAAAGATAGATAAACTGCCTGAGATAGACCATGAAAGCCTAAACAAAGATGAGAAATTTGCAAGGCTAAAAATTTATGAAGCACTTAAAAAATCAACCGAGGTTTTTGGCGACACATTTGCTTTTAATACACTAATCGCTGCTTGTATGGAGGCGCTAAATGCTATAAATGCTCAGGATAACGACGATGTAAATGCCGAGGGCTTTTTTATCATCTTAAATTTACTAGAACCTATCGTGCCGCATATTGCAAATGAGCTTAGCGAAGAGCTTTTTGGTAGGAAAAATTTCACAAAGATAGCTGTAAAAGAAGAAGTTTTTGTAAAAGATAGCATTGCTCTTGCAGTTACAGTAAATGGCAAAAAAAGAGCCGAGTTTGAAGTGGCGGCGAGCGAGAGTGAGATTGAAATTTTAAAACTAGCTAAGCAAAACGTAGCTAAATGGCTTGAAGGAAAAGAAATTTTAAAAGAGATTTATATAAAAGGCAAATTAGTAAATTTTGTCATTAAAGGATAAATTTTGAGATATTTTTTAGCGTTTTTTATTGCGTTTTTTATCTGCGGGTGTGGGTATAAACCAGTTTCAAAGATCACACATGATCTAGTTGGCGATAAAATTTACGTTGATGTGATTATCAGTAAAGAAGAGCCAAAAAATAGTGTTTGGATAAAGGATGCTGTAAAAGAGGGCATGGTCGCAAGGCTAAATAAAAATTTATCAAGTAAAGAGAGTGCTGATACTTCGATAATTATTTCGGTAAAAGATTTAAATTACGAAGCGATCATTTATGATGAGTTTGGCTACATTACGTCATACAAAGCACATTTAAGCTTAAATTATAAGACTAAATTTAAAGATGGTAGCGTGGTTGATATTCCAGCCACTGGCGAGTATGACTTTAGTGTCGCAAGACGTCAAAAAGATGTAAGATTTGCTGACAGCGTTCTTAGTGATACTCAAAAATACGAAGCTATCAAAGAGGCATCAAAAGAAGCCTTTGATGAGTATATCGCAAGTTTAGCGGTAAAAGGATATAGAAATGGCAGCAGTAACCGTTAGTCAAATAGTCAAGGAAGCCTTAAATGAGATCAAAGATCGCCATTTGATGCTAACGCCAGAGAATTACACTGAAGTCTATAATGAAATTTCTAAAAAATATGGCTTTACAACAGAAGAGAGCAAAAAGATAGAAAAATATATCTCAAGACTTGGTGATGAATATAAAAATCAAGCCCTAAGTCTTCATATAAAGACAGTCGATGAGTTTGTTGCTTTTATGACTGCCAGGCTCTCTAGAGGTGCTCAACAAGGAGCAGGACTTGCAACTGATGATAAAAAATTACAATCGCTAAACGCATTTGCTAGAAGAATTCTCCAAGCTATCTCAATGCTTCACAATAAAGATGCAAAAAGCTTAGCAGAGCAAAGTATGCAACTGCTCGCTAGAAGATATGATGAGAAAAATCTTGAAGAAATGTGCCTTAGATGGTTTGACTTTGTTAGCTCTTACGACACTGAATTTTTAGAATTTTTGAAATATTATGGTGTTAGAAATTTTGATGATTTAAAGACAATGAGTTCTGAACTTGAGAAATTTCTTACACAAAAAGATGAAGATGGTGAAGAGGATGTTTTGATTCAGCTTTTAAGCCTTACTCTTGAGCCTTCTATTACAAAGGATCTTGATGAAGAGCTTAGCACGATAAGAAGTACTTTGAAGCAAAATCCTAAAACCTTAAATAGCAAAGAATTTCAAGAAAAGGTAAAGGCATTTGTTGATCGCAGAATAGAAGAAGATAGAACAGAAATCATAGAAAAAGTTGGTTCGCTAAATAATGTCTTGCAAAATATAAGCGAGAGAATTTCTGATATTGCAGTTAGCTCGCAAAGTAGTTCTGATAAAGTAAAAAGCATTAAAAATGATCTTAAAAATGTAAATTTAAATACAAATAGCATTGATCAAGTAAGAAGCATGCTTATTGAGATCGCTGGTGCTTTGGAGATCGAGAGCAAAGAGCTTGGTATCGAGATGCACAGTAGGCAAGCTACTATTTTAGAGCTTCAAAACAGAGTGAATAGTCTTGAAAAAGAGCTTGAGGAAGCTAAGCTGGAGAGCAAAGAAGACTTTTTGACAAAGGTATCTACTAAGCGTGCTTTGATGAACGAGATTCAACGCATCGAAGAAGCGTATAAACGCTATGGGACCGATTATTCTATATGCTTTGTTGATATTGACTTTTTCAAAAGCATAAACGATACTTATGGGCATGAGGCTGGAGATGTTATTCTTTCAGCGGTAGCTCAAGTGCTTAAGAAAAATGCCAGAAAGGTTGATTTTGTCGGTAGGTATGGCGGTGAAGAATTTGTAATCTTACTTCCAAGTACTGGCTTAAAAGATAGTGTTAAATTTGGGGATAAGCTAAGAAGTATGATAGAAAATTTCAAATTTATCTATAAAAACGAGCGTATTAAGGTTACTATCAGCTCTGGTATAGCGACAAGAAGTGCAAATTTAAGTGAGACGATGACACTTGAGGCTGCTGATAAGATGCTTTATCTCTCAAAAGAAAATGGTAGAAATCAAGTAATGCCAAAGATAATCGAGGAAAAATGAGCCTAGCTAAATTTCTTGATGGCAAGCCGCTTTATTACAAAGAGATTGATTATGGTAGGATTATTAGAGCGTATGCGACTATAAAAGAACATATAAAGCCATTTAAGATTATTCACATAATAGGCACAAATGGCAAAGGCAGCACCGGCCGCTTTTTAGCGCAAATTTTAAGCCAAAATGGCGCAAAAGTAGGGCATTACACGAGCCCTCATATATTTAAGTTTAATGAGCGATTTTGGCTAAATGGTGAGGTCGCTAGCGATGAAATTTTAGAGGCAGCTCACGAGCGCTTGCAGGCTCTTTTAAGTGATGAGTACAAGATAAAAACGAGCTATTTTGAGTATATGACGCTGCTTTCTGCGGTTCTTTTTGAGGGTTGTGACTACTTTGTCTGCGAGGCTGGCATGGGCGGCGTACTGGATGCTACAAATGTCTTTGAAAAAGAGCTAAGCATCTTTACTCCGATCGGCTTTGATCACACAGCGATATTAGGCAATAGCTTAGAAGAAATTTCACGCACCAAATTTGAAGCCATGGGCAAAAGAGCTATTTTAAATGATGAGATGAACGAGATAAGCGTTGCTATCGCAAAAGAGATCGCAAGCGAGAGGGGCGCAATTTTAAGTTTTCCAAGAGAAATTTTAACCAAAGAAAATTTAAACGAGATCGTAAATTATGCAGATAAATTTAATCTGCCAGGGTTTTTACGCTCAAATTTAACTCTAGCTTACGCCGCTGCTAAAATTTTAGATAACAGCATAGACATAAAAAAGCTTGGCACTCTCACGCTTCGGGGTAGATGCGAAAAGATCGCTTCAAATTTATATGTGGATGTCGGTCACAACGAGCTTGGAGCAAAGGCTGTGGCTAAGAAATTTAGCTCTAAAGAGTTTAGTGACAAGAAGATAACACTAGTTTATAACTCATTTTTAGATAAAGATTTCAAGGCAGTTTTGGCAGCTTTAAAGCCAGTCGTCGAGGATGTGCTGCTTTATCACTACCACTGCGAGGGCAGGGAGCTTGGCGGAGAGCTCATAAATAAAGCGCTAAACGAGCTTGAAATTTCACATAGAGAGTTTGAGCCAAGCGATATGAACGATATAAAAGAGGCAAAAAACGGCAAAATTTATCTAGCCTTTGGCTCATTTCATCTAGCTGAAGCCTTTTTAAAAGAGTACTATGCAAGCAAAGGTCTATGAGTATCTTTTAACACACGCCCCACAAATTCTCATCTGCGAAGATGACAAAGAGGCGGCACTCTGCGCTGATGCGGCCAGTTTTGCTGGCTTTAGCGCATTTAAACTACCTGATTTTAGAGCTAAAAAGGGCGATGATCTAAGAAGCTTTAACGAAGAGCTTTTTGAAATTTCATCCGTTCTTAGCAAATACTATAAATTTGATGGCAAAAAGATTATCATTAGTCCATTTAGCACGCTTTTAAACCCACTTCCAACGCAAAAAAACCTAGAGAGCTCAACAATCAAGCTAAAAGACAATCTAAATTTAAGCGAATTTGCCGACTTGCTCATACGATTTGGCTACGAGTGCGTCGATATCGTTGAGAGCGTTGGCGAGTTTAGCATTCGTGGCGAAGTCATTGACATTTACGGCGTAAATATGGACGATCCTGTTAGAATTTTACTCTTTGGCGATGAGGTGGAGAGCATCAGAAACTACAACACCGCAACGCAAATTAGCAATAAAGCTGAGTTAAGCGAAGCCGAGATCGTGCCATTTATCGCAAATTTGAGCAAAGATGAGTTTGAAAAGGTCAGCCAAAAGATCGAGGATATGCAAAGCGACGCCTTGGTGAATGATCTAAATTCACTTGGATTTTGGGCGATAGATAGCTTTAGCGACTACTTAAAAGTTTTTGACTCAAAGCTTGTTAAAAAAATCGATTTTGAAATTTATGATGTGCCCAAGGAGAAATTCAAGGGCATTGAAATTTTACCCGAACCAAAGGTCTATAAAGATCTAGAAGTTACTTTAAATTTTGACTTTTTTGAGCTAAATAAGAGCAAAAGCATAACCGTTCTTTCAAGAAATGAGGGACTTTTTAAGGGCTATGAGCTTGATGGCTTTGCTAACGTAAAGCTTGAAATTTCGCCCCTTGTAGTAAATTTAACCTCAAGCGACAAGATCGTAGTATCACTAAATAAATTTGAGAAAAAAAGGCGAGTTAAGCGCTCAAGTCTCGTGGTCGATGAGCTAAAAGTAAATGACTACGTCGTGCATGAAGATTATGGTATAGGTAAATTTCTAGGACTTGAAAAGATCAAAGTTTTGGGTGCTACGAAGGAATTTGTGGTCATTGCTTATCAAAATGATGACAAGCTTCTTTTGCCGGTTGAACATCTAAATTTGATAGACCGCTATATCGCACAAAATGGCTCTATGGCGGTGCTTGATCGCTTGGGCAAGGCAAATTTTGCCAAGATAAAAGAGAAGGTTAGAGAAAAACTCTTCGCAATCGCCTCAAAGATCGTAGCAATGGCTGCAAAAAGAGAGCTAATCGCAGGCAAAATTTTACAAAAAGAGGATATCTCTTATCTAAATTTCGTTCAAGACGCTGGCTTTTCATACACGAGCGATCAGCAAAAAGCGGTAAATGATATAAAAGATGAGCTAAAAAGCGGCAAGATAATGGATAGGCTGCTTAGCGGTGATGTTGGCTTTGGCAAGACTGAAGTTGCGATGAATGCTATATTTACCTGCATAAAATCAGGCTTTAGCGCGTTTTTCTTTGTGCCAACGACGCTTCTTAGCTCACAACACTACAAGACGCTAAGCCAGAGATTTAGCAAATTTGGCATAAAGGTCTTTAGGCTGGATCGCTTCTCAAGCGCCAAAGAAAAATCAAGCCTGCAAAAAGCGCTAAAAGAAAATGAGCCCACAGTTTGCGTGGGTACGCATGCGCTTCTTGGTGTAAAGGCTGAAAATTTAGGGCTTATCGTCGTTGATGAAGAGCATAAATTTGGCGTTAAGCAAAAAGAGCAGCTAAAAGAAATTTCTCAGCACTCTCACATCTTAAGCATGAGCGCCACGCCGATACCAAGAAGCCTAAATATGGCGCTTAGCAAGATAAAAACATATAGCATTTTAGCCACTCCGCCAAGCTCAAGGCTGGATGTGAGAACAAGCGTGAGAGAGTGGGACGAAAAGGTCGTCAAAGAGGCGATCATGCGTGAGCTAAGACGTGGCGGGCAGACCTTTTACATCCACAACCATATCGCAGACATCGAGCAGACAGCAAACGAGCTAAGAAAAATTTTGCCAAAGCTTAGAATTTTGATACTTCACTCAAAGGTAAATGCAAAAGTCGCTGAAGATGAGATGATGAAATTTGAGCGAGGCGAATATGACTTATTACTTTGCACCAGCATCGTTGAAAGCGGCATCCACTTGCCAAATGCAAATACTATAATCGTAGAAAATGCTAATAAATTTGGCATGGCTGACCTGCATCAGCTACGTGGTCGCGTGGGTAGAAGCGACAAGCAGGCCTACTGCTACTTTTTGGTTGAGGATAAAGAGGCCATTAGCAAAGACGCGCTAAAACGACTTGTTGCACTTGAGGGCAACTCATTTTTGGGCGCTGGCTCAGTGCTTGCCTATCACGATCTTGAGATAAGAGGTGGTGGTAACATCATCGGTGATGCGCAAAGTGGCCACATCGAGGCTATCGGCTACTCGCTATATCTAAAAATGCTGGAAGATGAGATAAATAAGCTTCTTAATCAAGACTCCGCAAAGCTTGACAAGATCGATCTAAAGCTTAGTGTGAGCGCCTTTTTAAATCAAGAATTTATAAGAGAAGATAGGCTAAGGCTTGAAATTTACAGGCGCCTTAGCAAGTGCAAAGAGGTCGCTGAGGTCTATGAGATACAAAGCGAGCTTGAGGATAGATTTGGCAAAATAGATACATTTACAAAGCAGTTTTTAGATGTTATCATCATTAAAATTTTAGCTCTAAAAGCTGGCATAAAAACGATCTCAAATAGCGAGCAAAACATACTAATAACAAAAAATGATGATGAGAAGATCAGGCTAAAGTCACGTAGTAAGGATGATGACGATGTATTGGCTGAAATTTTGGTCTATCTAAGAAAGGATAAGAAGTGATAGATTGGGGCGTGAAGTATGCAGCGATTTATAAAAGTACAAAAGGGATGTTAAAGCCGGTTGAGGATATCGATTTTGTCGATATCGACTCGCTTTATGGGCTAGAGAAACAAAAAGAAATTTTACTAAAAAATACTCTAAATTTTATAGAAGGTAAAGATGCAAATCACGTGCTTCTTTGGGGCGAGAGAGGATGTGGCAAGTCAAGTCTCGTAAGGGCTGTTTTTACTAAATTTTATAAAGAGGGGCTTCGCATCATCGAGATCGGCTGCGAGGATCTAAAATACCTTGGCGACATCATCGACGAGATTAGAAAAAGTGAGTTTAAATTTATCATTTTCTGCGATGATCTAAGCTTTGAAAATGGTAGCAATGAGTATAAATTTCTAAAACCTATAATGGATGGCTCTATCCAAAAGCCGCCTAAAAACGTGCTTTTATATGCCACGTCAAACCGCAGACATCTAATAAGCGAGTTTAAAAGTGAAAATGAAAACTCAGAGCTAATTGACGGCGAAATCCACTACAGCGACGCAGCTCAGGAGAAAATTTCTCTCTCAGATCGCTTTGGCCTTTGGATCAGCTTTTATCAAGGCAACTACGATGAGTACCTAAAAATGGTTGATTTTTACTTTAAAGACTACGCAGGCGACAAAGATGAGCTTCACACACTTGCCAAAAATTTCGCAACGCTAAGAGCCAGCAGAAGTGGCAGAACGGCAAAGCAGTTTTATCTTACTTTTAAAGAAAATTTAAAATGACTTCAACCGATCTATTTTTAACCTTGTTTAATCACAAAAACAAAAATTTAGACGAGTTAAAATGGCCAGATGAGGGTACTTTTGAGGTCATTTTGGGTGCTATTTTAGTGCAAAATACCAATTGGAAAAACGTAGAAAAAGCGCTAAATAATCTAAAAAACGTAGGTAAAGATAGCCTAAATGGCATCTGTTCTCTTGAAAACAGCGAGCTTGCCACGCTTATAAGGCCAAGTGGTTTTTATAATACAAAGGCTAAACGACTAAAGACGCTTTGTCTAGCTATAAAAAATGAATTTGAGAGCTTTGAAAATTTTAAAGAAAACGCAAGTCGTGAGTGGCTCATAAGCGTAAAAGGTGTTGGAGCTGAGACTTGTGATGCGATACTGGCATATGCTTGTGGCAAGCCATATATGGTCGTTGATGCTTACGCACTTAGGATAATGGCATATTTTGACTATATTTTTGAGAGCTACGATGAGGCGGCTGAGTGGTTTAGCTCGCTTGATTATGATGAAATTTATAAAATTCTTGATAGCGAGAAATTTGATGAGATTGAAATTTTAAAACTCTATCACGCTCTTATTTTGGAGTTTTGCAAGGAAAATTTCAAAGGTAAAATCTTAAGCCAAAATGGTCAAAAAATATTAAGCAGCATTAAAAATTAAACTACTAATATGTAACAACTATTTATAAATTTGCCAAAGATTGGGGCTTTTTATAATCTATTTTAAAATTCTGTGCTAAATTTACACAAAATTTATCTTATTTAATTTAGGAGGAGTGATGATTTACGATAACATCGTTAAAACGATTGGTAATACACCTATTGTAAAGATAAAAACAGGTGCTGATGAAGCCGAAATTTACGTAAAATTAGAGTTTTTTAACCCAGGTGGCTCTGTAAAAGATAGGATCGCATTTAATATGATAACTAAAATGCTAGCTGACGGTACGCTAAAACATGGTGATACTATCGTTGAGCCAACGAGCGGAAATACTGGCATTGGTGTAGCGATGTGCGGTGCTGCACTTGGTTTTAAAGTGATACTTTGCATGCCAGAGAGCATGAGTATCGAAAGACGCAAAATAGTAGCTGCCTATGGTGCACAGCTTGAGCTAACACCAGCGTCTGGTGGTATGAAAGCAGCGATCGCAAGAGCTACAGAGCTAGCTTCTCAGCCAAATCACGTAATGCTAAGTCAGTTTGAAAACAAGTATAACCCACAAGCTCACGAACTAACAACAGCAGCTGAAATTGTGGCTGATTTTAGTAAGCTTGATGCATTTGTAGCTGGCGTTGGCACAGGTGGTACAATAAGTGGCGTAGCAAAAATTTTAAAAGAAAAAGGCTATGATACTAAGATCATCGCAGTTGAGCCTGAAGCATCGCCGGTTTTAAGTGGTGGCAACCCAGGGCCGCATAAAATTCAAGGCATTGGAGCCGGATTTTTACCAAATACTATGAATATGAGCTTAGTTAGCGAGGTAGAAAAAGTAAGCAACGATGACGCACTAAACGCAGCTAGAGCAATTGCAAAAAGTGATGGACTCATGATAGGTATAAGTGGTGGTGCTGCTTATGTGGCTGCAAAAAGAGTAGCTAAAAGACTTGGCGCTGGCAAAAAAGTACTTTTCATAGCTCCAGATAATGGCGAAAGATACTTAAGCACAGAGCTTTACGGAGCATAAAAATATGTGGGAGAGTCTAAAGGAGCTAGTTCAAACTGTTCGTGAAAAAGACCCATCGGTACATAAGTGTTGCTTTTTGGCAATACTTATAAACACTCCTGGCATCCATGCGGTTTTGTTTCATAAAATTTCTCATTTTCTATATAAAAAAGGGCATTTTTTTCTAGCTAGACTCATCTCGCAAATTGCAAGATTTTTAACAGGCATTGAGATCCACCCTGGCGCAAAGATCGGTAGGAGATTTTTTATAGATCATGGTATGGGTGTGGTTATCGGTGAGACAGCTGAGATAGGCGATGATGTAATGATGTATCATCAAGTAACACTTGGAGGCACTGGAAAAGAGTGTGGCAAAAGGCACCCGACTGTAAAAAATGGTGTGACTATCGCAGCTGGCTCGAAAATACTAGGTGCCATAACGATCGGCGAAAATGCTAAGATCGGTGCAAATTCAGTCGTGTTAAAAAATGTTCCAGCAAACGCGACAGTCGTTGGTATACCAGCAAGAATAGTTCGAGTAAATGGGACAAAATTTGAACCAGAGTTTATTATCTAATCTCAAAGATTAGATAAATTTATTCTTACTTTTTATACTTTAAAATTTGAGCATAAATTTCGTCTTTTAGTTTTAACTTCTCTTTCTTTAAATTATCAATTTCAGATGGTTTTGCTAGATTGTCGTCTATTTTTTTATTTAGCTCATCATGTTTTTTGCAAAGAGCAGCAAAACGAGCATCGGTTTTCTTTAGCTCATTTATAAGGTCTGTATATTCATGTAACATATCGGCTCCTATAAAAATTTGAGAAATTTTATCAAGACTTTGTAAATGCTTGGATATAAAAAGGCGCCAAGACATTACTTAAATTTTTAAAAAGAGCGAGTAGAAAAATTTATTTTATACGTATTTGAATTCTTCAGGTTTGTGTTTGCTTTTTACAACGCGCTTGGTTAGACGTATCCCATCAACGGTACCGATAACTAAAAGCTTTGATCCTGTCCCCACTAATGTATCGCCATTTGGCATTGGCACAAAATTATTATTTATATCTCTAATGCCCACTATGTCTGCATTTGTTATGTTTCGTAGATGAGTCTCTTTTAATCTTTTAAATCTTATCCAAGAGTAATCAGGAACAAGAATTTCTTCTATATCGATAGGTGAATTTTTTGTATACAAAAACTGTTCTAATAAATTTTCCATATCTGGCCTTACGCTCATAGCACTTAACCGCTGCGCGACTAATCGAGATGGGCTTACTACATTGTCAGCGCCTAATTTTTTTAATCTTTGCGTATCGTCTTCTGTCTCTGCATTTGTGATGATATGATAAGGCTTTCTGCGACCTATCTCTTTTTCATAAAGTCTTACAGATGCTATAAGGGCGATGTTATCAGCAATATTTGAGCTAAGAGTTATAAGTCCTTTTGCGCTTGATAGGTGTGTTTTTAAAAAGGCAATTTGCGTGTGTGGCTGAGCTTTTATGAAATATGGATATTTGTAAATTTGAGCTAGCTCTGCAATATCTTCTCTGTCATCGACCACTACAAAAGGTATATGATTTTCGCGAAATTGAGCACTAAGTTCGATTGTGTATAGATTGTGATAACAAATAACGAAGTGATTTTTTAGTCTTGCGATCCTATAAAGCATGCGTCGTTCCTTTAAAATGCTAATTAATGTACCTCTTTTTAAAACCTCAACCACAATACCGATCGATAGTGTAAATATAATAAAACCAATAAGTATAAATGTAATAGTAAAAATTCTGCCCTTTGGAGTTATTGGAGCAACTTCGGTAAAACCAACTGTTGTAAAAGTCATACCAGCTTGGTAAAAGGCATCTATTAGAGAGAAATTATCTATTAAGACATAACCTAATGTTCCAAAAAGTAACAGTAATACGACTGAGATTAGTGGAAATCTAAAAGGTTTTAATTGTTCGTAAAGCTCAGTATCTAGGCTTATTTCTGGTTTTGTAGAGTTTGACCAGTTGAGGAATTTTAAAAGTCTTGAGAGAAAAGACATAAATTCCTCTTCATTTTATTTTCTTAGTTTGATTGTTTTTTCATCGTTCTTAGAGTAGAAGCAGCAACTTTTATCTTTCTTGTAGTACCATCTTCTAGTGTAACGCGAATCGTTCTAAGATTTGGCAAGAATCTTCTTTTAGTTTTATTGTTAGCATGGCTCACATTGTTGCCTATCATCGGTCCTTTGCTTGTTATCGCACATCTTTTTGACATTTTTTTTCCTTATAAACAAAAATTTCTGCTGATTTTATCTAAAACAAACAAAAGTAATGCTTAAATAGATTCTTTTTTAAAAGAATTGATTTTTATTAATAATCTAGATAGAATAACGCCTTTGCCTATAATTATAAATAGCAAAAATATTTAGAAATCTTGAGTGATACAAAATGCTTAGTAAAGAGTTGATCGAAAAAAATGTTGATTTTGTTTTACAGATGCCAACTCTTTTTGAAAAGATCGAGCACTTTTTGTTAGCTGGTAATTTAACTGAGGCAGTTACTACTTTACAAAATATAGCATCTTTTAAAACTTATTTTAGCTCCATTTTTAAACGTGCAAAATTTAATATTCCCTATGATGGCAATGATTTGGTAGTAATAGCAAATATGCTTGGCGTTGATACTTTTAGAGCGATAGTGCTTTCTTATTTTATATTTTTAAAATCCCCAAAAATTTATAAGGTATTTAATTTTAAAATCGTCGATTTGATCGAGCTTAATGCCAAAATTTTATCAGATTGGCTAAAGGTATTAAATTCTTTTAAAGAAAAACGATACAGCTATTTATCACTTGCTCCGTATTCTATGGCCTGTATTATAGTGTGCGAGAATTTATTTTCAAAATATCCATCTTGCATGTCAGACGTTATTTCGTATTCTGACGTAAGCTATAATAAAATTTTGCAAAAAAAATATGGCTTTAATATTTTAGATATTTTTTTAAAAGCAATGAATATGAATAAGCAATCATTAAGCAAGATTGATAAAGAGATGCTTTGCTTTTTTGAGATTTTGCTCTCTTATGAGTCCAGTAGGCCTGAATTTTATGATTTTGGAGTTGATAAAATTTTAGATATCAATGTTTATCCAGAGATGCAAACCATTATATTTATTAAAAAAGCTCTACAAAAATGAAATTAACTTTTAATGGTTCTATGGCAATTATAAGGCCTTTTGGTTTTTTGGAAGCAGAGAATGTTCCATTAAAATTAAGTGAAAAATATATAAACCAAATTTCATCGCGAGACATCAGCGCTATACTGCTTTCACTAAAAAATGTTACATTTTTTAGTCCTATTTGGCTTGGTAGAATAATTGAAAATTTAAGCGAAGAAGCGCAAAAGCTTGGCGTAGTATTTGCGATTTGTGATTACAATGAAATTTTTTATGAATTGATGATGAAAACAGTTAAAAATATTTTAAATATTTCGATGTTTGAAAGTGAAAATATCGCAAGCTTGTTTTTAAATAAATTTCTAAACAACGCAAATGACAAAGTTTTCATTTATAACTCAACTGAGCAGTATAAGCACTATTTGGCCAATTATCTCAAAAATCGCTCATTTGATGTGGTTGAGGCTAGAGATGCAACCGAGTTTAATAAAAAAAAGAATTTATATAGTTATGCAGTGTCGCAGCTAAATCATGTGAGATTAAGACAAAATCAGATAGATACTTTTATAAAAGATGGTGTCGTTGTTTATGCCATAAAAAGTTTTATGGACTCAGATTTTATTGAAGATTTTGATATGTCAGCTCATGACATTATGCTAAAAATCGGATATAAATTTTTTATTTTATGGGTAAATATTTCTGGCGCTTTAAATATAAGGGGTGCAAAATTTCTAATCAAACTTGCTAGCATTAGCAAAAGATCAGGTGCATTTATTTCGCTTTGTGGCATAAACGAATCAAATTTATCTATCGAATTAGTAACATACCTTAAAGATGCAAATATATTTATCTATAAAAATTTAAATGACTTTTACAAAGACGACACTATTTTTTATCTTAAAAAAAGAGACTTTGATGCAGAGCCAGTAGATATCAACAAGAGCGTTGCTCAAATTTCATCTTATGTGACACAAATTGTGAGCAAAATTATCTCACAATTAGCAGAAGAAGAAATTTTGTGTGTTGATACCAAAGTTAGTGCGCTTGACATAGAGGATGAGTGCGATTACTTGCGTATTTGTGTTCAGTATTATGGTGATATTTACGCAAGAGTGCTATTTGGAGTAAAAAAAGATAAATTAGACAAAATTTGCTCTATTTTTATGCCTGAAGGCAATGATTCAAATGATTATTTAAGTGGATATTCTCAAATTTTTAGTATCATTACGGATAAATTTTTGACTCATCTTTGGCAAAAAGGCATAAAAGTAAAAGTTAGCTTGCCTAAAATTTTATCCGATGATGTTTTTTTCGATCACAATAGTGTAGGCATCATGAATAGGCTAGATGCAAAAGATGACGAAATTGGCTTTATATTTGTAACTAAATAAGGAGAAAAAATGTACGTTGCGCCTAGTATTTTATCGGCTGATTTTGGAAATTTGGCAGCTGAGATAAGAGCCATTTGCGAGGCTGGGTGCGATCTGGTGCATGTTGATGTTATGGATGGGCATTTTGTGCCAAATTTAACCATCGGACCAGTTGTGGTAAATGCTGTTGCAAAAGCAGCCACAAAGCCGCTTGATATACATTTAATGGTTGAAAATAACTCGTTTTTTGCCGACCTTTTCTTGCCACTAAAGCCAAAATTTCTAACCTTTCACATTGAAGAAGAGAAGCACCCAATGAGGCTCATTGATCACATCAGGAAAAACGGCGTTGGCCCTGGCATCGTGTTAAATCCGCATACGCCAGTTAGTGTGATCGAGCATATTATTGATGAAGTCGATATGGTGCTTTTGATGAGCGTAAATCCTGGCTTTGGCGGTCAGAAATTTATGCCAGTCGTGCTTAAAAAAACAAGGGCGCTACGAGAGCTGATAGAACGAAAAAACGCTAAGTGTCTGATCGAAGTAGATGGCGGCGTAAACGGACTAAATGCGCCTGATCTTGAGGAGGCCGGAGCTGATATCTTGGTGGCTGGTAACTACATCTTCTCATCAAATTCCTACGAACAAGCCATCCGTGCCATAAAGCTTGAGTTTTGAAACCAAAAAAACAGCGTTTAGAAAATAGCATAGAAATTTTAGCTAGGCAAAATTTAAGCTATCATGAGTTTATTTTAAGATTTGGCGATATCGAGGAAATTTCATCTATTATTGACGTGCGCGACCTTGATATGTGGCGAACTCTTGGGCTTGACATCACTAGAAATGAAGAGAATGAGATCGAGCTTGGCACGAGATTTCGAGACATTAGCGAGCAGGAATTTTGCGTGGTTGATATCGAAACGACTGGCGGTACGACGAGTGGACAGATCATCGAAATAGGCGCAATAAAAATGAAAAATGGCGTTGAGATGGGGCGTTTTGAAAGCTTTATAGCAGCTCCTATGGTGCCTGAAAATATCACCGAGCTAACTGGCATAAAGGCTAGCGATTTAGTCGGTGCGCCAAATTTGCTAAATGTACTTGAGCGGTTTAAAATTTTTCTTGGAACTAGCGTCTTTATCGCGCACAACGTAAATTTTGACTACGGATTTATCTCTCATAGCCTAAATGAGATCGGTCTTGGCATATTGCTAAATAGGAAGCTTTGTACCATCGATCTTAGTCGTCGCACTATCGCTTCGCAAAAATACGGTCTTGGCTCGCTAAAAGAGCTTCTTGGCATAAACAATACCCACCACAGAGCCCTAAATGATGCAATAGCTGCGGCTGAAATTTTCAAAGTCTGCCTCACGCGGCTACCTTTTAGTATCCAAACGACAGAGGATCTCATAAGCTTTAGCAAAACAGCTCCAAGCGTGAAGTTAAAACCTGAGCCAGTTTTGTGTGTGAATTAGCGATAAAAAATTATCCATAATCCTAAATTTAATCATTAATTTTTATGCGATCTTTGTTTTTAAAGGATTGTGGGCAGTTTGCTAAATTTTACAAAAAAGGAGGCAAATGAGTCAGAAAAATTTAGTTTCAAATTTCATCTCAGTTGACGATGAGATACTCGCTTTTTTATCAAATTTTGGTGAAAATTGGTGCGTGAGTAATGATGGAGCGGAGTTTATAGAACAAAATTTGACCTTTATCGGCTCAAAGCCAGTTTTGCAAAATTTAAAAGGTTACAAAACGGCTGAATATAAAAATTTTGTCGACATTAAAAAATTCTTCAGCTTAAATCCAAGGATCAAAAGTAAAATTTTAAGCGGCGAGATAAACTACATCGGTGACAACTTAACAAATATAGAGGTTAAATTTGCACCCGAGTATTTTTGCGATTTTTTAAAATTTATAGTTGAAAATATCCCAGAACATCACTATTTTTGTAGTCCCAAGGAGGACTGGATATTGTTTATTGCGATGGAGGGATATGTGGAATTTGGTGTTTTGCACTAATAAATTTATTTTTAAGCAGTTGTCTAAAATTGTCCATAAAAACAAAATGTGAAAGAAAAATTATTCGTAAAAATTCTTAAAATTAACAAAAAACCGGGCTTGCATCCCAACACCGCTTGTTGCTAGCAAAATTTAATCAATTTTTTTATATAATCCCTATTTTTCACAAAGGCAAAAAGATGGATAGAAAATCTTGGAGTTCAAGGCTCACATACATTTTAGCTGTTGCAGGAGCTACGGTCGGCTTTGGTGCGACGTGGCGTTTTCCGTATTTGGTCGGGCAAAACGGTGGCGGTGCCTATGTGCTCGTGTTTTGTATCGCGATGATCGTAATTGGCATACCGATGATTTTAGTTGAAAACGCGATCGGTAGACGCCTAAAATGCAACGCTGTGGACGCTTTTGGCGGATCGATAAATGGCAAAAAGATCAGCAAAAAGTGGCAGATCGTTGGCTGGATGGGGCTTGTTGGTGCTTTTGGCATCATGGCTTACTATATGGTTATTGGCGGCTGGGTGCTAAACTACATCGCCCAAATTTCATTTGGTTTGCTTGACCTATCACATGTGGTTAGTTTTGAGGAGACAAGTGCATTTTATGAGCAAAATATCGTGAGCAATCCACTTGCTATAAGCTTTGCAACACTTGTTTTTGTACTAGTTAATTACGCTATTTTGGTACAAGGTGCGGTCGGCGGTATCGAGCGATCAGCGAAATTTTTAATGCCACTACTTTTTATTTTAATGCTTATTATGATTGCTAAAAATATCACACTTGATGGTGCAATAGAAGGCGTAAAATTTTACTTAACGCCTAATTTCTCAAAGATAAACTTAAAGCTTTTCGTTGATGTTTTGGGGCAAGTATTTTTTGCACTCTCGCTTGGTTTTGGTGTGATGATCACGCTTTCTAGCTTTGTGAAAAAGGATGAGGGTTTGGTTAAAATTTCTATCATTACTGGCATTTTAAATACAGTAATCGCTGTACTTGCAGGATTTATGATTTTTCCTTCTCTTTTTAGCTATGGTGTATCGCCAGATAGTGGCCCAAGCCTCGTGTTTAAGAGCCTGCCGATCGTTTTTTCTCACATGCCATTTGGTGGTTTTTTCGCGGTCGCATTTTTCACGCTTTTAATGATCGCTGCACTTACGACATCGCTACCAATATATGAAGTAATAATCACGACACTTCAAGAAAAATTTAAGATAAAACGTAAAAAAGCAATATTTTTAGTCCTTGGAGGTATATTTATTTTAGGAAATTTACCTTCGCTAATGGCCACAAACATACTAAGCCATGTAAGCATTTTTGGTAAGAATATTTTTGATGCATATGATGCAATAAGCGCAACGATATTTTTTGTATTTACTTCATTTGGGTGTGCAATATTCGTAGGTTGGGTGCTAAAAGATGATGCAAAAAAAGAAATTTTGCAAGGTAGTGAAAAACATACAAAACTAATAAATATCTGGTTTTGGTATATCAAATTTGTCGTACCGTTTATCATTTTGGTGCTTTTTATCAGCTCGTTTTACGATAATTTTTTAAAATAGGGCGTAAAAATATGTTTTATTTTTTACTCAGTATTTACTTTTTTTACGTCGCCGTAAAGGCGATTTTGGCGATTTTGCAGATAAATTTTATACGTGCAGAGGCCAAAAAGCCAGCCGTCGTTCTAGAGCAGGGCGAGTACGAAACCGCCGCCGCAGCAGCGATAAGCAATCAAAAATTCGAGCTAATTAGCCTGCTTTATCATACCGCGATATTTATGATGTGGGCGTGCTGGGGACTTGGCGCGATATCGGGACATGCCTACAAAACCGGAGATATAGGCGACAACGTCTTTATGGTTATGGTATTTTTGCTCGTTTCGTCGCTGCTAGAACTACCGCTAAATATCTACGAAACCTTCGTCAAAGATAAAAAGCTCGGCTTTTCAAACGTAACGCCTAAAATTTTTGCGCTTGACCTGCTTAAAACACTCGCGCTAACGCTGGTGTTTGGCACGTTGTTTGTGTGGCTGGTGTTGCTTTGCATTAGATTTTTGGGCGATTTTTGGTGGTTTTGGGCATTTTTGCTAAGCTTTGCCGTCGCGCTTGTTATAAATCTCATCTACCCGACGCTCATCGCGCCTATCTTTAACAAAATGCAGCCGCTAGAAGAGGGCGAGCTAAAAAGCCGTATAGAAGGGCTTTTGGCGCAGTGCGGATTTAAAAGTAGCGGCGTTTTTACGATAGACGCTAGCAAGCGCGATAACCGTCTAAACGCCTATTTCGGCGGCCTTGGCGCGACTAAACGCGTGGTGCTTTTCGATACGCTCGTTAAAAAGCTAAGCCTAGAGGAGATAATCGCCGTTTTAGGGCACGAGCTCGGGCACTTTAAGCACAAAGATATCCTAAAAATGATCGCTCTAAGCGCGGTTATGCTTTTTGCGATGTTTTTAATATTCGGCAACATCCCTGACGCGGCGTATGGCGCGCTGGGGCTTCATAGCGGAGGCGGTGGAACGATCGTGTTTTTGCTACTTTTTTCGCCGATATTCGGGTTTTTATTTTCGCCCGTTAGCTCGTATTTTAGCCGCGCGAACGAATTTGGCGCCGATAAATTTGCAGGCGAGGTTTCAAATAAAACCGACATGATAAGCGCGCTAAAAAAGCTAGGCAGCGAAAACAAGGCCTTCCCGAAGGCTCATCCGCTCTACGCGTTCGTCTATCACTCGCACCCAAGCCTCTTTGAGCGTATAAACGAGCTGGAAAATGAAAATTGAAGAAGCTCTTAAAGAGGCTAGTTTAAGGCTAAGCTCACTTTGTCAAAATCCAAGCAGAGTGGCTAAAATTTTGCTTATAAACTATCTTGATGTAAGCATTGAATGGATATTTTTAAATCAAAAAAATGAATTTGATGAGAGCGGCTATTTTGCTCTAGTTAAAAGGTATGAAAACTATGAGCCTCTTGAATATATAACTGGTAAAGCTAGCTTTTATGGGCTTGATTTTTACGTGGAAAGCGGAGTGCTGATCCCAAGACCTGAAACAGAAATTTTAGTGGATAAAGTAATAGAAATTTCACGCGAATATAATGAACCAAAGATCGCAGAAATAGGTACAGGAAGTGGAATTATTAGTATCATACTAGCTCTAAAAACAAAGGCAAATATCGTAGCGACAGACATCAATGAAAAAGCTTTGATGCTTGCTAAAAAAAATGCAGATAAATTTGATGTAGGTGGGAGGATCAAATTTTTAAACTGCTCTTATGTGGATGAAATTTTAGAAGATATTGATATTTTGGTTTCAAATCCGCCATATATTGCAAGAGGCTATAAACTTAGTAAATTTGTACTAAATGAGCCAGAAAGTGCGCTCTTTGGAGGCGAAGTAGGAGATGAAATCTTAAAAGACATTATTCTCATAGCCAAAGATCGTAATATCAAAAACATTGCTTGTGAGATGGGATACGATCAAAAAGCAAGTATGCAAAAATTCTTAGAGGCCAATGGTTTTGAGTATAGTTTTTACAAAGATTTGGCTGGCTTTGATAGAGGCTTTTGCGCGAAGTTAAAAATATAAAGGAGAGAGTTTGAGAGGAGTTTATTTTTTGCTTTTGGCAGTACTTATAGGAGCTGAGCTAACGCTTGGTATCTTGGTGGCGCCAGTCATATTTTTCCCGCAAAACATCATAGGAGACGGCATACTTACGCATTTTATGAGCGGTCAAATGATGACAAAGATATTTTTGAAATTTAATTATATTTTGCTTTTTGTAAGCATAGTTGTAATGATTGGTGAGCTATTTGATCTTAGAAAAAAGCTTATTTTTTCACTAAAATTTAGCATGTTAATGCTTGCTTTTTTAAATTTGGCTTTAGCTTTTAGCTTTGTATTTTTCTTTACGCCTTTTATAGTTTATGCTCAAAATTTGGGGGTCGATGCGACACAGACGGCTGAATTTGCCAAAATGCATAGTGCGAGTGAATATGTGATGAAAATCATGCTTGTTTTGCAAATCATTTTATTTTTTGTGAAATTTAAGATTAGCCAAAATGAACGCAAAGCCTGATATTCAAGTTTTAACAAATTTTTTAGCCGAATACACGACGGCGATGGTGAGTGCTGGCACCTACACAGCGCGCGTCGAAAAGTGCGTAGACCGCATAGCTAAACACTACGGCCACGACGTTAGCGTGACGATTTTTGTGAAGTATTTTACCATTAGCGTGATGGACTCGGCCGACAACTCCCTGCGCCGAACCTATGTGAAAAAGATCCCGTTTGGTCATGTGAGCTTTAACCGCATTTCCGAGCTTTCGTCGCTTAGCTGGCGGATTTTGGATGAAAATTTGAGCTTAAACGAGGCCAAAGAGCAGTTTGAGGGCATCATGCGAATAGAGGCGAATAAATTTGCAAGCTCGCTTATTTTGATCAGCCTTGCAAATGCGGCGTTTTGCAGGCTTTTCGGCGGAGATGCCGGCTCTGTGATTTGCGTATTTTTCGCGACGTTCGTTGGATATAGCCTTAGATTTGCGCTTGCTAAAATGGGCGTAAATTTAAAAATCCAGTACGTTTTGGTCTCGTTCGTGGTCTCTTTTATCGCCTATCTTGGCGTATTTTACGGCTTTACGCACACTAGCGACGTGGCGATCGGCTCGTCGATACTATTTTTGATGCCGGGCGTTTTTCTCATAAACTCGGTCTTTGATATCATAAACGACAACACGCTTGTAGGCATCAGTAGAGCCGTAAGCACGGGCATATTGATACTTTGCATCGCGGTGGGCGTCTATATCACGCTCTCGCTTAGCAATGCGGAGATTTTACATGTTTGAGCTTTTGACTGCGACTCTCGTAGACGGCGCTTTTGCGGCGGTGGCGGGGCTCGGTTTTGCCTACGCTAGCTCTCCGCCAAAAAGGACTCTCGCATTTTGTGCGCTACTTGCAGCATTTGCGCACGCTAGCCGCTTTTGGATCATGCAGATGGGGTTTTTTAACATCAGCGTCGCCACGCTCATCGTCTCTTTTTTGAGCGGAATTTTAGGTATGCTCTTTGCCAAACGGCTCAAAGTGCCGGCCGAGATCATCGCGTTTCCCGCACTTTTGCCGATGGTGCCGGGAGTCTACGCGTATAAGGGCATTTTGGCGCTGTTTTCGTTTCTAAACGAGTCTGATATCGCTAAGAAAAACGAATACCTAATCATATTTTTCGATAACGCGATCACGACTACGACGGTCTCGCTAGCGCTTGGCGTGGGCGTTTCGGTGGTGCTTATTTTATTTTACGATCAGTCCTTGATGATAACTAGAGGCGCCAAGTGTGATTTGGCTACGAAAAAAGTGAGGGAAAGGTAAAAAGTAGATGATATATAACCAAGGCTTTTTAAATACTTACTAAAATACTTAGGTATAATAAAAGAGGCCTTTAAAAGAGTAATTAAATAAAATGAAGCTAGAATTTGAAATAGAAAAATACCAAAAAGGAATAAAATTAGGATGAGACATTTGATAACTATTAAAGAAAAGCAAGTTCCAACTAAGTTGGAAGAGCATCAAGTAATGATGACTTATGTTTTTGACAAATTAAATTTACCGCATAAAGATATATTTGTTTCAATAAATGAAAGGAAAGTTGTATTTGATAATATTGAAAATTTATTAAAGCCGATTAAAATCTCTGCCAGGGTTGAGTCATATTATATTTCAAAATTTTTGGCAGCAATATCTTCTGGTTTGTTTGATGCTGCCCTTAACTATATTTGGGATGAGGCAATCTCAAATTTAAGACAAAAAATTTTGAATTATGACTTGGATTATTTTTTTGATCAAATAACAACATCTATGGATAAAAAATCGAAATTTAAAGAAGATGATTTAGATGGGGTTTCAGATCAGGAATTAATCGAAGGTGCTAGGAAGATAGAACTAATTTCAGAAGTTGGATATAAGCAATTGGATTTAATTAGGTATATGAGAAATTTTGCAAGTGCTGCACATCCAAATCAAAATGATTTATCGGCTTATCAATTAATAGGTTGGTTTGATGTGATTATTAAAGAAGTAATTGCTATAAACGAGCCTAACACAGCAGTTAATATTAAACAATTGTTAAGTAACATAAAGATTAATAAAGTTGATAGTAAACAAAAAGCTAAAGAAATGATAAGCTTTTTAAAAGGTGCACCTCAGATACAAATAAACAATCTATGTAGAGGGCTATTTGGTATTTATACAAGACAAGATGCAAATCAAACATCAATAGATAACATCAAGTTGCTGTTGCCAAAAATATGGTCTCTTGTAGGGGATGATACTAAGTTTGCAATCGGCATTAAGTATGGTAATTTTGTGGCAACCAATGATGTTAAAAGCGCAGACAAAGCGAAAGAATTTCTATCTATATGTCCAGATGGATTGCAATTCCTGCCAGAAGGAACAAGAATATTGGAAATTGAAGAGACGCTTGATGCATTAAGTAGAACACATAATGCAATGAATAATTTTTATAATGAAGTAATTTTTGCAAAAAAACTTTCAAATATAATAGGATCCACTAGTATTCCCAAAGGTATAGTTGAGAAATATGTATTAACTTTAGTAAATGTTGCTATATCAAATGGTTTTGGGGTTGCGCAAAGTGCTAACCCTATTTATTTTGATTTAATATCAAAATTTGATACAGAGCAGACATCAATTACAATTTTGTCATTTCAAGATGAAAAAATTTCTTCAAAACTTGCTAGTAGGCTTTGTAGGCAAAAATTTTTAGAAATTATCGAGAAAATGAAAGAAAAAACAGTAAATCCACTGGAAAAAAATATAATTGATGCAATTATTAACTTTTCTGCAAGTTTTGACAAATTAAAAAACGATACAAAAATAAAATCACTTGTTAAGGCAATCGAGGATACAAAATAAAAATTAACGATTACGATAATGTACAAAATTACACTAGCTGTAACTTTATAATATAGTAGATGATGATCGAAATTGTTCTATGCAAAAAATGTTTATTGTCGAGATAGAAACTTAGCATTTATGCCTAGTCTTTGTGACTAAAGTAGTATTTAATTGGGCTGAATATGTAAATAATATCATGCAATTTTTAATTTAGAGGAAAATATGAAAATACGAATCTACTACGAAGATACCGATGCTGGCGGCATAGTCTATCATACAAACTACATAAAATTTTGCGAACGAGCTAGAAGTGAAGCATTTTTTCAGGCTGGGCTAAATTTTACAAAAGAGGGCGGATATTTTGTAGTTTCGTCGCTTGAGGCTAAATTTATAGCTTCTGCCATGCTTGGCGATGAAGTATTTGTTAGAACCAAAATTTTAGAGCTCAAAAAAGCTAGCCTTGTTTTGGAGCAAGAAATTTATAAATTTGATGATGAAAATGCCGAAAAACTACTTTTTAGAGCGACGATTACGTTAGCCTTTATGAAAGAAGAGAAGCTTGCTAAGATAAATGACGAGATAAAGAAATTTTTGGAGAATTCTAAATTTTAGATCGTGGCTAAGTTTAGAAATTTAGCTTTAGCCACTTTGTGCTTTTACATTGAGCTATTTTGATCGAGCAAAATTTCTTGATTTGCTTCGTCAAAGTGGTCGCCTTTTGCGTTATAAATTTTAACTCCATATAAGACTTGAGAGGTTTCAACTCTTTCGGTAAAAATTCTATCAGCGCTTTTATCTATAAAATTTTTATATATATACTCGGCACCAAAAGCACTTGAGTAGCCGATTTGCGAATATCTAAAATCTACATCAAAAAGATCACCAAGTCCCAAAAATAAGTCGTTAATAGGATTTAGTGAGTTTGCGATAAAAAGATTTTGTCTATCTCTTTGCGCGATGGCATTAAAGATATTTGGCAAAAAATTTATCTGTGTGCTTAAAAGTGCGTATGGCTTTATCTCAAAGCCTCTCATCTGCGTTGCTACAAGAGAAGCTTTGACGATTGGGATGTTTAAAAATATACTTGCGTCATCAAACTTGGATTTTTTGCTTAAAGTATCATTTAAATTTATATCTTTGCCTACGATAGAGGCTTCGTGATAATCGCTACTTTGCATGCGGACATATTCATTTAGCTTTTGTCCTAATGAACTGCCATCATCAAATGCAACTATTTTTTCGTTCGAGTAAGCTAGCAAAGCTGAAATTTGGTCTTTATAATCAATACCACCAAAGATCAAATTTGGCTTTGGATTTATGATAAAAGAGCTATGAACGCTTGGAATGTAGATAAGCTCATTTGATAGAACTAGCGAATTTATAATGTTTGCACCATTTGATGTAAGGGCTGCGATAAAATAATTAAAGCCTTGGGCTCTAGCCGTTTGCATAGCATTCGTAAGACTTTGTGGGCTTTCATCGTTGCTATTTATAAATTTGATCTCAATATCTGCGTCTTGCTTTAAGACATAGCTTAAGACTGCATTTGATACAACATTTGCATAAGATTTTATAATCTTTTGTGGGATGATTACAGCGATTTTGCCGCTTTTATTAACTTTTAAAATAGCTTCACCTCCAAGAGAGATATAAAGCTCTAAAAGAGCGTTATTGTCTATTTTTGCTGGCTCAAATCTAGCCATAAAGCTGGCCAGTAAATCAGCCTTGATAAGCTCATTTAAGCAGGCATTATCACAAAAATCTGGTTCTAAATTTATATAAGTAATCTTTGCTGGAGGTATACTTGATAGACTTTGGTTTTTTGTAATATTACTCTCAAAATTTATCTCATCTTGTGATGCAAAAATAGTCGAAAAAATGGCTAAAAAAAGTAAAATTTTTCTCATATCACTCCTTTGATCTTTCTTAAATCATCTATAAAAATATTTTCAAAACTAGGATTCTTACTGATCCACTCTGGCGAAAACGTTGGTAAAATAAGGCTATTTTCATTTTTTAAAATACTGCCTCTTATGCTTGAAAATCCGCCTTTTAGCAATAAATTTGGATATAAATGCATAAAAGCTTTCTCTCCTAAAGTCACGATTATCTTTGGCTTTATCAGCCTAATCTCTTCAAACAAATAAGGACGACAAAGTTCAATAGAGCGGCTTAAAATCGGACCTTTATGATCACTTTGTGAAATTTCACACCGAAGTAGAGAACTTATATAAATTTCTTTTATATCTAAATTTAAACTATTTTTTATGGCATTTTCTAAAAATTTTTTACTGTTATTTTCATAAGAATCACTTTTTTTAGAAAATAATATAAACATGATTTTGCTATTTTCATTGCCGATGCCAGCTGTTACGCCTTTTGAGCTGTTTCGCAAAGAACAAAGAGAACATTTTTTTACTTCGCGGTTTAGCTCATCAATATTGTTGTAATCATGATAATTGCTTAGACTAAGAAAATTCTTATCAATAAACTTATGGCCAATTAGTTTTAAGAAAAATAATTTTTTTAAAAGCCTATTGTCTTTATTAAAATTCATTTTTGGATTATAACTTGATTTGCTTAAAGTTTGAGTTGTGGCTTTTTAAGCTAAGTTATTCAAAGGAATTTAAGTATTGCTTTGATAAAATCCCACTTTTTACATTAACTTTAAGGATAGAAATGAAAAGGACTTATCAACCTCATAAAACCCCTAAAAAACGCACTCATGGCTTTCGCTTAAGAATGAAAACTAAAAATGGCCGAAAAGTAATAAACGCTAGACGTGCCAAAGGTAGAAAAAGATTGGCTGCTTAGCTGGTTTTGAGTCGTTAAGCGGCTCAAAAGAATTCTCTCAAGTTTATAAAGAGGCTAGCAAGTGGCATTGTGATGCTTGCATTGTTTTTTATAAACCAACAAATGAAAAAAAAATAGCAGTAGTTGCTAGTAAAAAAGTAGGAAAAGCGGTAGTTAGAAATAGAGCTAAAAGACTTTTGAGAGCCGCTTTTTTTAACATTTCTAGTGAATTAAAAGATGGCACATATATTATGATCGCAAAAAATGGAATTACAGAAATTTCATTTGAAAAAATTTGTAAAAATTTAAGTTGGTCTACAAAAAAAATGGGATGTTTAAAATGAAAAAAATTGCGATTAAAGCTATCGCTTTTTATCAAAAATATATTTCCATACTTCTACCAAAAAGCTGTCGCTATTATCCGACTTGTTCACAATACGCGATTTGGGAATTTCAAACAAATAGTTTTTTTTCTGCTTTTTTTGCAACTTTCATGCGAATTTTAAAATGTAATCAGCTTTTTAAAGGCGGTGTCAACTACCCAATTATCTACAAAAAATTTAACCTATGTTTTATATCTCAAAAAAGTGATACCAGAAATGTAAATTTTTGGTTTGTCCCTTGTCAGAATAGTAAATTTTATGTCGTAAAAGTATTAGATAAATTAAAGGAAAAAAATTAAAATGGAACAGATGTCTATGCAAAAAAGGTTGCTTCTTGCAGCACTTTTATCTATTGTTTTTTTTATAGTGTATGATTTTTTTATGCCAAAGAGGGTGATGCCTGAGCAAAACCAAACTACAATGTCTCAAACAATAGATCAAAATAAAGCTCCAAATACAAATCAAAATACACCAAAATCAAATGAAAATTTGGCTTCAAATGAGATAATCGCTACTATCAAAGGCCAAAGCTACGAAGCAAAAATAGATAAGCTAGGAAGAATTTCAAAATTCTATTTAACTGAAGATAAGTACAAAACAGAAGATGGTAACAAAATCGAGCTTGTTTCGCAAAATCCATTGCCACTTGAGCTTAGATTTAACGATAGTACTTTAAATACCGATGCTTTTAAAGTTGCATATAGTAGTGACGCTAGCGAGATAGATACTAGCAGCGAGCCTAAAATGATAAAACTTACTCAAAATTTAGATGGAGTTACAGTTACAAAAAATATCAAATTTTACCCAAATGGCAGATATGAAGTTGAAGTAAATTTAAGTAAAAGTGTTGATTATTTCATCACTCCTGGCTTTAGACCAAATATTGCGATAGATAATTATACAGTTCATGGTGTTATGCTTAGAAACACAGACGATAGCCTAAACATCATAGAAGATGGTGACGCCAAAGAGGTTAAAAACTATGCAAATACCACAATAGCAGCCGCCTCTGATAGATACTATACGACGCTATTTTATTCATTTGAAAAACCATTTGAAGTAGCCGTAGACAAAGATTCTAACAACAATCCTATTCTTTTTGTAAAGGCAAATGATAATTTAAAATTAGGTGCATATATCGGACCAAAAGAGCATAAAATTTTAAGCTCAATGGACGAGAGATTAAATGATGTTATTGAGTATGGTTGGTTTACATTTATAGCAAAACCGATGTTTGCATTTTTAAATTTCTTGCATAACTACATTGGCAACTGGGGTTGGGCGATAGTTGTATTAACGCTTGTCATAAGGATAGTTTTATTCCCACTTACATATAAGGGCATGCTATCGATGAATAAGCTAAAAGAGCTTGCTCCAAAGGTAAAAGAGCTTCAGACAAAATATAAAGATGATAAGCAAAAAATGCAAGTTCATATGATGGAGCTTTATAAAAAGCATGGCGCAAATCCAATGGGTGGATGCTTGCCAATCTTGCTTCAGATTCCGGTATTTTTTGCGATCTACCGCGTCTTATTAAATGCGATCGAGCTAAAAGGTGCTTCTTGGATACTTTGGATACACGATCTTTCAGTAATGGATCCATATTTTGTATTGCCTATTTTGATGGGTCTAACGATGTTTTTACAGCAAAAGCTTACACCAACAACTTTTACTGATCCTATGCAAGAAAAGGTGATGAAATTTTTACCTCTTATATTTACATTTTTCTTCGTGACATTCCCAGCCGGTCTTACACTTTACTGGTTTGTAAATAACGTTTGCTCGGTTGTTCAGCAAGTGTTTGTAAATAAACTTTTTGAAAAACATAAAAAAGCTACGGAGGTAAAGGCTTAATGAAAATAGAAGCAAATACCCTTCAAGAGGCATTTCAAAAGGCAGCTGAGCAGCTTAACTGCTCAGTAACTCAGCTTGATATAAAAGTTTTACAGCATCCAAGCAGTGGTTTTTTTGGATTTTTTAAAAGAAGTGCGATCATTGAAGCAAATTTAGAAAATCAGCCAAAACCACAACATAAACCAAAAAATGATAGAAATTTTGCTAAAAAAAATGATGAGAACGAGGCTATAAAAGAAGATAAAAAGCAAGCTAAAAAACACGATCATAATGATAAAAAGCGAGGCTCTAAAAAACATAGAGATGAAAAAAGCGAAACTAAATTTGAGCAAAAAGAACATAAAAATGAAAAGTCAAATTTAAGTGAAAAAAATGAAGCTCTAGCTAAAGATGCGTTTGCTCAAAAGAGTGAAGAAGAAGCTGAACCAGGATATGTGATAAAGAGACTTGACGGGCCAAAAGAAATAAAGGAGCCACAAGCTAGCAAAAATGCTCCTAAAAATATTTTAGATAATTCTATTATTGAAAATTTTAATCAAACTGATGAAGAGAGTGCGGCTCAAGCTTTACAAACAGAAAAAAAAGAAAAAGCAACAATCGACTTTGATAAAATTTTACCTGAGATCAAAGAGGGCATGAACCGTCTTTTTAAGGCAAGTTGTTTTGATATTAGTAAAATTGAAGTTAGTAAATTTGACGATGAAACTGTGCTTATAGAGCTTGATGGGGCTGACGCGGCTCTACTTATAGGTAAAGAAGGTTATAGGTATAAAGCGATATCTTACATGCTTTATAACTGGCTAAACTCAAAATATAATCTTGCTATCCGCCTTGAGATCGCGCAATTTTTGCAAAATCAAGAAGCGATGATGGATCAATATCTAAATGGCGTGATCGAGCGTGTGCAAAATAGTGGCAGAGCTCAAACAAAGCCACTTGACGGGGTTTTGGTCAAGATCGCGCTTGAGAAGCTTCGCGAGAAATTTCCAGATAAATATGTCGGCATAAAAAGCGGCAATGACGGCAAGTTTGTCGTTGTAAATGACTTTTTCAAAAAATGAGTGAAACTATCGCAGCCCTTGCCACAGCTTATGGCATCGGCTCAGTTTCTATCGTAAGGCTTAGCGGCAAGGACGCCTTGGCCACCTCTTTAAAACTTCTTAAACTTTCAAATTTAGAGCCAAGATACGCGAAACTAGTCAAAATTTACTCCCTTGATGATGAAATTTTAGACGAGGGCATTGTTATATATTTTAAAGGCCCAGCAAGCTTTACAGGCGAGGATATCGTCGAGTTTCAAACTCATGGCGGTGTGATGGTGAGCGAGAGGATTTTAAACGAGCTAATAAAGGCTGGCGCAAGGCTTGCTATGCCAGGCGAGTTTAGCAAGCGAGCATTTTTAAATGGCAAGATGGATCTAGCTAAGGCTGAGGCTATGCAAGGGCTCATCACTTCAAAAAGCGAGATCGCTGCTAAAATTTTGACCCGCCAGATGCAAGGCGATCTTAGTAAATTTGTAGGCGAGATCAGGGGTGAAGTGGTCAAAACTCTTGCCTTTGTTGAGACGATGATTGACTATGCTGATGATGATCTGCCAGCAAATTTGCTAGAGCAGACTAAACAGATGCTTTTAAAAAATAGTGAGAAACTAGAGCGCATAGCCACACTTAGCGAGCAAAGAAGAGGCCTGATAGATGGCTTTAAGATCGCTATCGTTGGTAAGCCAAATGTTGGCAAAAGCTCCATTTTAAACTCATTTTTGGCATACGAGAGGGCGATCGTTAGCGACGAGGCGGGCACGACCAGAGATAGGATAGAAGAAAATTTCAAGATCGGCTCACATCTAGTTCGCATAATAGATACCGCTGGCATCAGAAAAGATGCTGGAAGGATCGAGCAAATCGGCATAAACTACTCGATTTCTGCCATAAATGAAGCTGACATCATCCTAGCTATCTTTGATGGCTCAAATCCAAGCGACGAGCAAGACAAAGAGATAATAAAGCTCGTTTCTAACTCAAGTAAAAAAGCCTTTTTTATCTTAAACAAAAGCGATCTTGCATTTAAATTTGACATAGAGTTAGAGGGTGCTATTAAAATTTCAGCAAAAAATGATACAAGCGTAGTTTTAAAAGAGCTTGAGAGCTACCTCAAGATACAAGACACCGACGAGATCATGCTAAGCTCAAACCGCCAAATTTTAAGCTGTAAAGAGGCGAGTGAGGCTTTAAAAAGAGCGTTAAATTTGCTTGTCGAGTCTGAGCTCGAGCTTTTTGCTTATGAGCTAAATGCGGCGATAGAGCAAATCTCGTCAATCACGAAGCCGTTTGAAAGAAGCGAAATTTTAGACGAAATGTTTAGCAGCTTTTGCCTGGGCAAGTGAGCGAATTTATCTTAAAGGAGAAAACAATGAAAAAAATTCTATCAGTCGTCGCTTTGGCGGCGTTATTTAGCGGTTGTGCGCCTTTGCAAGATAATCTAACGGGTACGGACTCATCCGAACCAAAGTGGAGTAAGTATTTTGAAAACGACGGCAACCTCGGCAATATCGCGTTTTACTCGGAAAATTTAAGCAAAACTTACGCGCTAAAAGACGGCGACGTCATCGGTATGGCGATCGTAAAAAGGGCCGATATGGCGCTGAAACTGGGCGATATGTATGCGCTAAACGGGCTTTCGTTTACGGTACTTGAGCTTGACGACAAGGAAAAATTCGGCTATCGCTACGTAAATATGCGCGATAAAGCCGAGCATGAAGCTCTAAAAAAGGCAAAAACGGTCAAATTTTATCAGTTTGGCGGCGGCATATTAGAGAGCGTAGTTTTTAGCGCGGACTCGGGCGCCGTGTGCGAGAGTTTTGCGGCGGACAAGACGGTAAAAGCTCATGCGGTGACTAATTATTACGATAAAGAAAGCGTCGACAATAGCGAATTTTTCGCGACCCTGATGGATATCGGAGTGAAAAAAGGCAAAAGCGCCGAGATCAAAAATCTAGACTTTAAATTTTTCGTTAGCGACGGCAAGCTTGCTAGTACGCAAACGCGGGCTCGCTCGGCGGATTTTAGAAGCAAAGTCATAGACGCCGACGCTAAAAAACAGGAGCAAATCCTATCAAACATCGTTTGCGCCGCGCCTAAAAACTGATCGCTTTTATCAAATTTAAACGCGAGCGCGAGATGAAAAAATTATTTCTAGCGGCTATTGCGGCATTGGCATTTAGCGGTTGCGCGGCCATTACAGGCGAGATGGGCGGCGAGAGAGCGTGGCGTACATATATGGAAAACGACGCTAGCATACAGCAGATCGGGTTTATAACCGAGACTACGGTCTACGAGATGAGCGGCGGCAAAAAAGAGGAAAAATTCGGCGACTACATGGGTAGGGCCGAGGTGAAATCGCCTGGCGAGAGCGACTCGGCGAGCCAAAATCTAGGCTGGGTTTATGCAAGCGGCGACGGCGTAAAAACCCTGATAGTGATTGATCTAGATAGCGGTAGAAATGTAGATTTGAGCGATAAAGACGAGATAAAAAAGCTACAAAACTCAAAGAAATTTAAGTTTTACGAATTTGGTGGCGGGATCCTTGAGAGCGTTGTTTATAGTGCGCAAAAATCTCCCGTTTGTAAGGCGTTTTTTAGTGGCGAACCTATAAGTGCTAGAAGCGTGACGAACTACTATGTGGGCGCGTCTGGCGAGTTTTTCGCTACCGTGATCGATGCGAAAATAGTCGGAAACAAGGGCTTTGAGATAAAAAATTTGGACTTTAAATTTAACCTACCGAGTGGCAAGCTAGCCGAAGCTAAAGAGCAGGCGACCTCTGCGAAATTTAGACAAGACGTCATCGATCAAGACCTCAAAAAGCAAGGGCGTATCCTGCTAAACATACTTTGCTACTATAGCATGCCGAGCAAATAGTCGTTTGCGGCGGGTAATCGCCTGCTGAATTTGACGGAGTATCGGACTTTCTTGCGTCAAATTTAGGGTTCTAGTATGCTTAAATTTTTAATTTCCACAGCTAGTTCAAATTTGGCATTTGTCTAAAATTTGAGCCGTTCACCAAGACCCGTACCGCAAAAATGCTAATTTTTCGGTTGAATTTATAGCCGAATCAATAACTACAAATATAACATTTTAGCTTGCTATATGAAGTTTAGACTCTTATTTTATTCGTCAAATTTGTTCTGTTTTCGCTCCTTTGGTTTATCATCTTTTTATGCAAATTTAAGTAAAATCAACCAAAATTTTTTAAAGGCTAAAAATGGACAAAGCTACC
>CAUSCE010000011.1:0-80016 GCA_963530215.1 uncultured Campylobacter sp. | reverse complement strand
CTAATCCCGCATAAAGCGTTAAATTTTGCAGATATTTTTCGTATCTAAAAAAGCCGGAGAATAAATTTTCGCTCCTACTTTTATGCGTTAGTAGCTGCTTTCTCTCGCCGACGTCTAGCCTAAGACCACCGAAAAGTCCGTAATCTCCCTCAAGAACGAATTCGTTTTGAGTGTATATAGTTTTATACGTTACCTTGCGCTGTTTTACGTGCGGCTTTGATAGGGCAGCGTCCATTTCGGCTTTAGGCACGCCGGCTCCGCCAGTACCAGCACCTCGCCATTTAAACGTATCTTGAGAGTATCCCGTGCCGATGAAGCTGGTTAGATTATCGAAATTTAACTCTCCCTCAACCTTAAAGCCATACATATCTCGTATCGGGTGGCTGATGCTATATCCTCTGCCCATTACATTACCAGGCACTATTATCGGACGCACCGGACGCATGGTAAAGTTATCCATTATGTGATCGATTTGATGATAATACGAACTTAGCCTAATTTTATGTTCGCCGACGTCTTGTTCAAATTTTAGTCCGAAAGACTTGCGGTCAAACTGCACGCCGTCTCTCATCCTATCGGCATACGCCGCTTCTCCATTACCCAGATCCGCGCTTAACTGTAAGGCCGTAGTATCCGTGGGCGTTAGCGTACCCACGAGCGAGACGCTGTTGCGTTTATAGTGCGTATGCATTTTCTGTCTGTCGCCGCTTTTATAATCGCCGCTCTGGTAGTGCCCGCCAGAAATTTCTAGGCTACCTAGCTCGTTACCCGCCGCTACGTCTGCGGCAGTTTCAAATCTTCTAAAACTACCGCCCAGCACGCTTACGTTTCCTCCAAAGCTCGGTTTTGATAGCCTTGCTATCTCTCTATCGAAAAATATACCGCCGCTAATGAGCGCGCCGTATCTGACGTCTTGCGGGCCTTTTACGATGCGAACCGAGCTGTAGTTTTGCGCCGAGATGTAAGTGATGGGCGTATCCATGCGCATACCGCAGCCGCCGTTTAGCGTGCTGCCGTCGATTAGCACCGGCAGTCTAGCCGCCGTCTGCGAACGATAATAAACCTCGCTGCCGCCTCCGCCCTTACGCTCCATCGTAAAGCCGCTCAAATTTAAAAGCGATTTAGCGATGTCGCCGTTTTCTAGTATCGCGCCTTTGCCTACTATTTGAGCCTTTGTCGGTTCGTCAAGAACGGACTTTTGTATCTTTGCGGAAACGGTAACTGGAGCCAAGTCTATCGTTTCTTCAGCACCAAGCATTAAATTTGGTACTAAAGCAAATGCTAAAACGTAAGAAATTTTCATGTTTAGTCATATGAAATTAATATTTAAAATTAAAATTAAAGCAAAAATGAACTTAAATAAAGTATAAATATTTATATAACATTAATTTTACAATACAGAAATTTGAGTCAAATAGTATTATTTTAGTTGGACTGCATTAAATATATAAAGAAACGATTTTGGCGAATTAAAACCGAAGCAATCTCGGTTTTATTAAAATTTAGCATTATAAAACCGAGATAAAATTTATAAAATCTCTTTTATGAGTAGTTGTGGAGTAACAAGTCCGCGGAATGAATTTTTTGATATACAAAAGATAATATCTATCATCTCGCCAACTCTAGCATGTCTTGTAAAGTTAAAAAATAGAGCCTCAAGCGTTTTATTATCCTTTTGTAAGATGAGCTTTAAGTGGTTTTGATCCCTGCCTATAAGTCTTTCGTTTTTAACAAGAGCATTTTTTATCTTAAAGACTGGACGTGGATTTTTCTGTCCGTATGGCTCATAAAATTCTAAAATTTCAAGCAGCTCAAAGTCGATCTCGCTTGGCATTATGTCACCAAGTAGTTCGTCCGAGCTTTTGCACTCTTGCATATTTAGGCATGAGCAGCTTTTATTTATCGCTTCTTTAAATTTCACCAAATTTTCAGGTGCAAGCGTAAGTCCAGCCGCTCCTTTATGACCGCCGTAACTTGTTAGCAAATTTTCGTGGCTTGCTATAAGAGATAATATATCAAGCTTACCAATGCTTCTAGCACTGCCTTTTGCACGACCTTTATCGATGCTAAAGACGATAGCTGGCTTTGCAAAGTGCTTTGCTAGGCGGCTAGCTACGATGCCTATCACACCCTCGTGCCACTGCTCACCCCAAGTGATAATGACTTCATCGTCTTCTTTTACGTCCTTTAGCGAGCACTCAAAGAGCTGACGCTCCTCCTCTTTTCTAGAGTTATTAAACTCTATTATCATGTCAAGATAGTTGTAGGCTTCCTCGATACTTTTAGCACGTAAAAAGTCAAATGAATTCATTGCATCATCCATGCGTCCGGCTGAATTTATAAGCGGAGCTATAAGAAAGCTAATATCATCACACTCAAATTTTTCCTTACCATAAAACTCTTTTATAGCGTGAAATGCGGAACGCTTAGACGCATTTAGCTTACAAATGCCAAGGCGAACAAGCATTCTATTCATATCTCTTAGCTCCATCATATCAGCAATTATCGCGATAGCTAAAAGCTCTAGAAACTTGCTCATATCGTAATTTATCCCAAAAACATCCTTTAACGCTCCAACCAAATACCAAGCGACCTCAGCTCCACAAATTTCAATATTTGGGAAGTTGCAGTCTTCTTGTTTTGGATTGATGATCGCATAGGCTTCTGGGAGAACAGCTGGAGGCATGTGATGATCAGTGATAATAAGGTCGATGCCTTTTTCTTTACAGATAATGGCTGCATCGTTTGCAGAGATGCCGTTATCAACGGTGATAATCAAGCTTACATCGGCTGAGAGTTCGTCTATTATCTCAGGATTTAGCCCATATCCGTCTTTAAATCTATTTGGAATTTTTACTAGGTAGTCTTTCACGCCAAGATCATCAAAAAACTCAGCCAAAATTACGCTCGAAACAACACCATCAACATCATAATCGCCCACAATGGCTATGCGCTCGTTTTTCTCGATCGCTTCTTTTATGCGATTAGCGCCTTTATAGATATCTTTTAAGGCACTTGGTGTCGGAATTTCACTAATTTTTTTATGTATGTCGTTACAAAATCTATGCGCTAGTAAATTCCTTATATCCTCTTTATTTAGCATGGTTTTGGCAAGAATTTTTAAAGAACTTACCAACTTTTAATGCCACTTGTTCACTTAAATTTACACCCATATCGCCAAAAATTTGGCTATAAAAATACTTCTTTTTCATCGCAATCTTTCGTCTTTATTTTGAATGCTTGGATTATATCTTTTTGAAATTTAATTTCTTATAATTTTAAATGAAAGTAAGATTTTAGGGCTCATGGCAAGCTTAAAAGCTTTGTTAAATTGATATTCTTTACAAATTTAACCCGACAAAAATAGTAAGCATTAGCAAAAATTTATACAATTAAATTTATAAGGTTTATACTAGAAAGTTTAAACCATGTTTTATAAAAATTTATTCCAAATTTCGCAAAAAATCCGCGTATTCTCTAGCGCCGCGTTCTAAATCGTCCTGGCTCGATACGTAGTCCACGCCCGGAGTCTCCTCGGCGCCGTAAAATGCGAAAAAGTCGCGGTAATCGGCGTGAAAATAGTATTTAAACGCAAGCTCAAACGGCGTAAGAACCTCGCGCAAGCTAAAATGATAGCGTCCTTGCGGGCAGTAGTCGCTCTTTTTGATGCCTGCGGTCACGGCTAGCGCCACCTTGCGTCCCACTATGCCGTCTGCGTCGCGTCCGTAGGCAAAGCCGTGCGTCATCACCGCGTCGATCCATGATTTTAAAATCGGAGGGCAGGAGAAGTTGTGAAGCGGAAATTGCAAAACGAGGGCGTCGTGGGCTCTGATGAGATCTTGCTCGTGCGCAGCGTCGATATTGCCACATCCATAAACCCGCGTCAAATCATGAACGCTAAAGCGCTGCGACTCTTTGAGAGCCTCTTGTAGCAGGCGTTTGTTTATGACCGAGTTTTGGATGTTAGGGTGTGCTAAGATGATTAGAGTTTTCATTTTTGTCCTTAAAAATTTAGCAAGAAGTGGGATTTATTTGGCAAATAATTGAATAAAAACAGCAAAATTTTAAAAGAATTTTTAGAGCCAGATGGCTCTAAATTTAAGATTTGACGTTTTCTAAACTTGCCTTTATAAAGCCTAATATCACAGGATTTGGCTTAGTTAGACGGCTAGTAAATTCAGGATGACACTGCACGCCCACAAACCACGGATGGCCTTTTAGCTCGATAGCCTCTATCAGTCCATCGCTCTCACCACTTACCAAAAGACCATTTTTCTCAAAAATTTCTTTATATTTTGGATTTGCCTCGTAGCGGTGGCGGTGGCGCTCTTTTACGCTCTTTGCATTGCCATAAATTTCAGCTAGAAGTGTCTTTGGTTTTATCTCACAGTTATATGCTCCAAGCCTCATAGTGCCACCAAGTGGGCTTGTGTGCGTTCTTATCTGTTTTTTGCCGTGGGCGTCGATAAAGCTATCAATTAGATAGATGATAGGGTTTTTACACTCTTTGTCAAATTCCATAGAATTTGCATCTTCTAAGCCCAAAACATCTCTTGCAAACTCAATAAGCGCTAGCTGCATACCAAGGCAAATTCCAAGATAAGGGATCTTGTTTTCACGAGCAAATTTTATAGCCTGCATCTTGCCTAAAACACCCCTTTCGCCAAAGCCGCCAGCCACTAAGATGCCATCAACGTCTTTTAAAAGCTCATTTACATTGTTCTCTTCTATCTTTTCGCTATCTATCCAGCGTAAATTTACTCTAGCATCCAAATTTGCTCCAGCGTGGATGATGCCCTCAGTTAGGCTCTTGTAGCTCTCTTTTAGATCGATATATTTACCCACAAATGCTATTGTAGTTTCATTTGTTGGAGCGATTATCCTTTTTACTAGGCTATCCCACTTTGCCATATCTGGTTTTAGCTCATTAAAGCCTAAATTTTCAGCGATTGGCGTTAGGATATCTTGCTTTAAAAATGAAAGTGGGATTTGATAGATACTTGCACTATCTAAGCTCTCTATAACGCAGTTTTTCTCAACACCGCAGCTTGCTGCGATCTTATCTTTTAGCTCGCGGTTTAGTGGCATTTCAGATCTGCAGATGATGATATCTGGTGTTATGCCTATACGTCTTAGCTCACCTACACTATGCTGGGTTGGTTTTGTTTTTAGCTCGCCAGCCACTTTGATAAATGGCACAAGCGTTAGGTGGATATTTAGCGCTCTTTTTTTGCCAACTTCCACCCTTAGCGCTCTTATCGCCTCTAAAAATGGCAAGCCCTCGATGTCGCCAACTGTTCCACCGATCTCAACAATGAGCACATCTTTGCCCTCGCCCGCTTTTTTGATGCGATCAACTATCTCGCCAACGATGTGAGGGATAACTTGTATAGTTTTTCCAAGGTAATCGCCTCTTCGCTCTTTTTCTATAACAGAGCTATAAACTTTGCCTGTTGTGAAGTTATTGTCCTGACTTAGGCTCTCATCTAAAAATCTCTCGTAGTGGCCAAGGTCAAGATCAGTCTCTGCGCCATCATCTGTAACAAAAACTTCGCCATGCTCTAACGGGCTCATCGTGCCTGGATCTACGTTGATATATGGGTCAGCTTTTAAAACACTTACTTTTAGTCCGGAATTTTTTAAAAGAGTCGCAATAGATGCAGCTGCAATGCCTTTTCCAAGTGAGCTTAAAACACCACCCGTGATAAAAATGTACTTCGTCTCTTTTGTCATTAAATTTCCTTAAATTTATTTATTTTTTAATTGCGGATTATACCCCTTAAATATTTAGTAAGGCATTAATCGTATAAATTTTAAAAATTATTCTTTAAGTCTTTTTGTTATAGACTTCACAAACTATGATAAAAAACTACTTAAACATCATTGCCTCTTTATATATAGAGGGCTTTAAAAACATGAAAATAGGCAAAAAATTATGGCTTCTCATAATAATAAAGCTTATCATCATGTTTGGAATTTTAAAAGCCTTCATCTTTAACGAGACTCTAAATACCAAATTTCAAACCGACGAAGAAAAAAGCGAATTTGTAATTCGTAATTTAATAAAGGAATAAAATGTCTGAGATGGATTTTGTTGACTGGTCTAGGGCTCAGTTTGCGCTGACTGCCATTTACCACTTTTTGTTTGTCCCGCTTACGTTGGGGCTAAGTTTTATCATCGCCATTATGGAGACGATATATGTCAAAACTGGCGATAAAGTCTGGCTTGAGATAACGAAATTTTGGCTAAAGCTCTTTGGTATAAATTTCGCTATCGGCGTTGCTACTGGTATCATCATGGAGTTTGAATTTGGTACAAACTGGGCGAATTACAGCTGGTTTGTCGGCGATATCTTCGGCGCTCCACTTGCTATTGAAGGCTTGCTCGCATTTTTCATGGAGAGTACATTTTTTGCCATTATGTTTTTTGGCTGGGATAAAGTCAGTAAGAAATTTCATCTGCTTTCAACTTGGCTTGTTGCGATTGGTTCAAATTTAAGCGCGCTTTGGATCCTGATCGCAAATGGCTGGATGCAGTATCCTATCGGCATGAAATTTAACCCAGATACTGCCAGAATGGAGATGGAGAATTTCTTTGAAGTCGCGCTAAATCCACTTGGTATTAGCAAATTTTTACACACAGTAACTAGTGGCTACACTATCTCATCTATCTTTGTGATAGGAATTTCTGCTTGGTTTTTAATCAAAAAACGCCACATCTTACTAGCTAAAAAAAGCATCGTGGTTGCTAGCGCATTTGGCCTTATCACTTCGGCATTTTTACTACTTAGCGGCGATGAGAGCGCATATTTTGTAGCTCAAAAGCAGCCTATGAAGCTTGTTGCGATGGAGGGACTTTATAAAGGCGAGAAAAACGCTGGCCTAGTTGCTGCTGGTATTTTAAACCCAGCTAAAAAGCTTGGCGATGACACTGAGCCATTTTTGCTTGAGATAAAGGTACCATACGCACTAGGTATCATGGCAAACAGAGAGCTTGACTCATTTACACCAGGCATCGATGACCTACTTTATGGTAATAGCGAACATAATCTCATGAGTGTTGAAGAGAAGATGGCAAAGGGTAAAGTAGCTATCGAAGATCTTAAAAACTACAAAGAAGCCAAAAAAGCAAATGACGAGAGCCTAATGAAAACTTCGCTTTCAAATTTAGAAAGCAACCTAAATTTCTTAGGATATGGCTATCTTAAAGACGCAAAAGAAGCTGTACCGCCAGTTGCGCTTACATTTTATAGCTTCCACATCATGGTAGCACTTGGTACATATTTCATAGCTCTTTTTGCTATTACGCTCTATCTAAATCTTTCAAAAAAATATAAATTTGAAAACATAAGAGCATTTTTGTGGGTCTGCCTCTTTACCATACCGCTTGGCTACATCGCAGCTGAAGCTGGCTGGATAGTAGCAGAGGTTGGTCGTCAGCCTTGGGCGATACAAGATCTCATGACCGTTGGCGTAGGAGCTACAAATTTATCTGACTCAAATGTCAAAATTTCATTTATATTATTTGCTGTTTTATTTACGGTCTTGCTAATTGCAGAGATCAAAATCATGATTAAGCAAATAAAGATAGGATTTAACGACCATGCATAGTCTAAGCTTAGAAAATTTACAAATTTATTGGTGGTTTATAGTTAGCCTTCTTGGCGGACTTTTAGTCTTTATGATGTTTGTTCAAGGCGGCCAGTCGCTAATCTTTAGCCTTGGTAAAGATGAACTTAAAAAAGATATGCTCATAAATTCTATCGGTAGAAAATGGGAACTTACATTTACGACGCTTGTTATGTTTGGTGGCGCGTGCTTTGCGGCGTTCCCGCTATTTTACGCTACTAGCTTTGGTGGTGCTTACTGGGTTTGGTTGGCTATTTTATTTTGCTTTATCGTCCAAGCTGTAAGCTACGAGTACCGCAAAAAGCCTGATAACTTCTTAGGCGCTAGAACTTATGAAATTTTCCTTTTCATAAATGGCTCACTTGGCGTTATCCTTATTGGCATGGCGGTTAGTACATTTTTTAGCGGTAGTGCGTTTGTGCTAAATGAACACAACTTTGTCGAGTGGAAGACTCCATTTCGTGGCCTTGAAGCTTTGGCAAATCCTTACTTGTACTTGCTTGGCATAGCGATGTTTTTCCTATCTCGCATAGGCGGCTGCTTATATCTTATGAATAACATTGCTGATGGCGAATTTATACAAAACGCTAGAAAACAGCTAATTATCAACACCGTGCTATTCTTGCCGTTTTTCTTAGGATTTCTTGCGTGGGTGCTTACAAAAGATGGCTTTGCATATGACGCAAATGGCGTAGTTAGCCTTGTACCTTACAAATACGCTATAAATTTGATCGAGATGCCTATCGTTGGTATATTGCTTCTTGTTGGCATTGTTTTGGTACTTGTTGGAATTTTCCAAGGGGTATTTACAAAAAGCATACGTGGAATTTTCGCTTATGGCGTTGGCGTAACGCTAGCTGTGACTGCGCTATTTTTGATAACAGGACTAAATGGTACAGCATTTTATCCGTCATTTAGCGACCTTTCTAGCTCGCTAACTATCAAAAATGCAAGCTCTAGCCACTATACGCTTGGCGTTATGGCATATGTTAGCTTGCTAGTACCAGTAGTGCTTGCTTATATCATCGTTGTTTGGCGAGCGATAGATAGTAAGAAGATCACGCAAGATGAGATCAAAAACGATCATCACGCATACTAAGGATAAAAGATGTTAGAAGCAGGAATTTTTTTGATACTTTGGCCAGTAACACTATTTATTAGCTACAAATTTGTTCTTTTTTCTCTCAAGAAATTTGACTCAAATAACTAAAATTTAGGGGCATTTGCTCCTAAATTCTTCTTTTTATTTTTACTCTTTAAAACGGCTTCTTTATAAATTTACTTAAGCCACTTTTCATATAAGCGTTAGTTCTGTGTGAAATTTGGGTAGTAAGATATCATTAAATTTTATTAAAGGAGCGAAAATGAGCAAGAATTTCTTAGGTTCTGTTGCCCTTGCGGCTGTTTTGGTTAGTGGTCTTAGTGTAGGTATCACGCCACTAGAGGCTGGAGTCCTCGCTCATCACGTGAAGGTTCAAGGCGAGCTTGGATCAGTCTTTATAAATCCTTACGACGTATCGCCTCTAACTGCTATCATCGATAGAGCTGGCAAAGACATCAAAGATATCCATGTCAAAGTAAAAGGCAAGCCAGATGGCGGCATCGACATCGACTACAACGTCTCAGAGCATGCCCTGCTTACGCATGATGGAGTGCCTATTTGGGGACTTTACCCTGACTATCTAAATGAAGTAGTCGTAAGCTACACGTTTAACGGAGCTAAAAAGGTAGAAACATATAAAATTTATGCCCAACCTATCGTCACATATAGCCGTGATTTTAGATTTTCTCACATGCAAAAGACTCGCGTAAAAAAGGTCGATCCTGCCTTTAAGAACAGGCTCTATCTCATAAATAACACGATCACAAGCGTCTATAAGCCACTTGATTGGAAAAATGGCGGAGCTGCTAGCTGGAACGACTTTACCGAAAACTACATCGTAGATACCAAAGGCGAGGTTAGATGGTATCTTGACTATCAGAAATTTTACGATCGCAGTGAGAGAAGAGTGATGGATGGAGGCATGATGATGGGCTTTCATCAGCTAAAAAATGGCGATATCAGCTTTGGCATGGCTCAAAGATATCTAAGATATGACCTTATGGGAAAAGAAATTTATAATCGCCCGCTTCCAAGAGGCTACATCGATCTAAGCCATGAAGTTATGCCATTAAAGGACGATCACGCACTTCTTAGAGTTGGCAAATACAATTATCACCACAAAGATGGCAAAATTTCTCACACTATAAGAGACCACATCATCGAGGTCGATAGCACCGGTAAGGTGGTCGAAGAGTGGGATCTAAATGAAATTTTTGGCAACAACGTCTACCGCAGCAACCTCATAAAAGCGCTTGATGCAAGAGCCGTTTGCCTAAATATCGATATGGACGCAAAAGAGATAAAGATAAGTGATGATCAGCCATTTGGCGACATCACCTCTACTGGCACAGGCAGAAACTGGGCTCACGTAAACTCTATCGCATACGATGAGAGCGATGATAGTATCATTCTCTCACTTCGCCACCAAGGCATCGTTAAAATCGGACGCGATAAAAAAGTAAAATGGATACTAGCTTCGCCTGAAGGCTGGAGTGAAGAATTTAAAGCCAAAGTGCTAACTCCAGTCGATAGCAAAGGCAATAAGATAAAATGCGAAAACTCAAAATGCGAGGGCGAATTTGACTGGTCATGGACTCAGCACACCGCATGGCTAACGCCAAGATATGACAACAAAGGCAGTATAAAACACCTAAGCGTCTTTGACAATGGCGATGCAAGGGGCATGGAGCAGCCAGCCTTTAAAGAGGATAAATACTCCCGCGCGGTTGAGTACAAGATAGATGAGAAAAAGGGCACGGTTGAACAAACTTGGCAGTTTGGCAAAGAGCGTGGCTTTGACTTTTATAGCGCAGTTACTAGTAACGTCGAGTGGCAAAAGGATAAAAATACCTATTTCATCTCAAGCTCAAATGTAAATTTGCTCCGTCCTGACAAGACTATCAAAATGGTCTTAGTTGAGATCGATCCAAAGACAAATGAGATCAAATTTGAGATGGACGTGGACTCTGCTTCAAGAGATGATGTCGCTTATAGGGCGATGGTTATTGATCCGGAGGTATTTAGTTATTAGCAGTATCTGGTGTGAGATTTTTCTCGCACCAGCTTTTAGTTGTTGTTTTGAAATTTATAGATTGCTTCTTTGATTCTAGTAAGGTTAAAATTTATCGCTCGCTCTAGCTCTGGCAAGTCTATATCTTTATCCGATTCAAATGCTTTTACCATATCGCTTAGCTCTTTTGTTTCATCACTTGCAAGAACTGTGCTTTTAAAATTATCATCATCTATCTGGTCAAATTTTAAAAAGATCGATACAAATTTATCTTTTAAAATTTCTTTATTTAGCTTTCTATTTTCCAAAGCTTTCTTTGTTCCGCCATTTTTATTACAGGTTCTAAATATCGAATCTATTGTTTCATTCACTTCATCAAGTAAAATTTCTATTTTTTCATTTTTCATACAAAACTCTCTTAACTATAAATTAAATTTAAAATAAAAGCTAATCGCTCTTGTTTTGGAGATTAGAAGTTGTTTTACTTCTTCGCGTAAAAAGGAAAAATTAAAGTTGTATTTGTGAAGTTATTTTCATAAAAGTTTGTGCCAGAATTTAAAATTTTAGTTTGCATTGGCATCACTTTTATTCCCTCTGTTTTTACGATCATTTTCTCATCCTTGTTAAAAAATTTTATCGCATTGTATAAATTTTCATAGGTCTTGTAAATTGTACCAAGGTACAATAAAGCCCTATAAATCAATATTTATAACACATTGATAATATTTTTACGTTATTATTTTGCATACTGCTTTGATTAAAATTACCGAAATTCCATAGCTATTTAGCTCATCCTTTTTGGATAAATTTTAAAAATTTAATGTGTTATTTATGTAATAAAAAAATTTTTAAATTTGCAAAAATTTTTTAAAATCTTTGATACTTTATATGTGATAAAATCCTCTCAAATTTTAAAAAAGGATCAAATTTGAGAAGCGACATAATCAAAAAAGGCTATACAAGAGCCCCACACCGCTCACTTTTACGTGCGACTGGGCTAAAAGACGATGACTTTGCTAAACCCTTTATCGGCGTTGCAAACAGCTTTATAGAGATCATTCCAGGTCACTTTTTTTTAAACAAATACGCACAAATTTTAAAAGATGAAATTCGCAAAAATGGCTGTATTCCATTTGAGTTTAACTGTATCGGCGTAGATGACGGCATAGCGATGGGGCATGGAGGCATGCTATATAGCTTGCCTAGCCGCGAGATCATCGCAAACTCGATCGAAACCGTGATGAACGCTCACGCACTTGATGCACTTGTTTGTATGCCAAACTGCGACAAGATCGTCCCTGGCATGGTTATGGGTGCTTTAAGGGTCAATGTCCCAACCGTGTTTGTAAGCGGTGGCCCAATGAAAAAGGGCTACACAAAAGATGGCAAGCCAATCGACCTTGCGACTGCGTTTGAAGCGGTTGGTAAATTTGAGACCAAAGAGATAGATGAGGCCGAGCTAAAAGATATCGAGTGCAACGCATGTCCTAGTGGTGGCAGCTGTAGCGGTATGTTTACAGCAAATTCTATGAACACACTTTGTGAAGCGATGGGCATAGCACTCCCTGGCAACGGCACTATCCTAGCGCTAACCCCAGAGCGTGAGGAGCTTATTAGACAGGCTGCTCGCAGGATCTGCCAGATCGCACTTGATGAGAAATTTAAGATAAGAAACATACTAAATGAAAAAGCGATCCGCAACGCGCTTGTCGTTGATATGGCGATGGGTGGTAGTAGCAACACCGTTCTTCACATGCTAGCCATCTCAAGAGAGGCTGGCGTAAATTTAGATATCAAAGAGCTAAATAAAATCAGCCAAAACATCGCTCATATCGCTAAAATCAGCCCAAGCTTGCCAAATGTACACATGGAGGACATTGGCAGAGCTGGTGGTATGAATGCAGTGATAAAAGAAATTTCGCGAAGAGATAATGGCATGCTAAATTTAGACAATCTCACAGTTAGTGGCGAAACTCTGGGAGAGCGCGTAAAGATAAGTGACATCAAAGATGAGAGTATCATTCACAAAGTAGAAAACGCCTATTCACAAGTTGGCGGACTTGCCATTTTATTTGGAAATTTAGCCGAGCAAGGCTGTGTCATCAAGACAGCTGGCATCGTTGGCGAGCGTAAATTTAGCGGCAAAGCTGTCTGCTTTAACTCACAAGATGAAGCCATCGCTGGCATCTCAAGCGGCAAAGTAGATAAAGGCGATGTCGTCGTCATCCGCTACGAAGGCCCACGCGGAGGCCCTGGCATGCAAGAGATGCTAAGCCCTACTTCACTCATCATGGGACGAGGCCTTGGTGCAGATGTAGCGCTCATCACAGATGGTCGCTTTAGCGGGGCGACAAGAGGCTTAAGCATCGGTCACGTAAGCCCAGAAGCGGCTGAAGGCGGTATGATAGGTCTGCTAAAAGATGGCGACATAATCGATATAGACGTCGATAAATACGAGATAAAAGTTCGCCTAAGCGAAGCTGAGATCGCAAAGAGAAGGGCAGAATTTAAACCGGTTGATAAAGCGCTAACCTCTCGCTGGCTAAGGCAGTACCGCAAACTAGTCACAAACGCAAGCAACGGAGCGGTGCTAGAAGCATAAAAATTTATTACAAAAGCAAGGAGTAGTCTCTTTGCTTTTGTAAAAATATAAAAATTTCTTCATTTTTTAAGGATACTAAATGCAACAAGATTTTTATTTTTATGCTGCCATATTTTTAGGAGTACTATTTTTGATTGCGATATTTGTCATCTATTCATTTAATAGGGACAAACTCGAGCTAAAAAGAAATTTGACACAAAAAGAGCAAGAAAATTTTGAAATTTCATCAAATCTAACAAATTTAGTATCTAAAAATAGTGAAAATTTGCAACTAATCAGCGAGCAAAAAGCAAGACTTATGTCAAATCACGAGCGAATAGACGAGCTCATCAGTGAGATCGATGCGCTAAAAACCAAAATAGCCCAAAAAGATGAAGCCGAAGATGCGATGGAGCGCGTGATAAACGAGCTTAAAGAGAGTATCGGTACAGCAAATGAACGAGCCAAGAATAACGAGGCAAATTTCACCGCAACCCTAGCCGAGCTAAATCAAAATAAAAATGCTTTAGTTGAAGCAAGTGAGAGAGAAAATAGATTAAAACGTGATATGGCTGTCCTTAGAAATGAAATAGAAGCAAAAGAAAATAGCCTAAAAGAGCAAGAGGCAAATTTATTAAAAGTAAAAAATGAGTTAAATTTGGAATTTTCTAATCTTGCAAATAAAATATTTGAAGAAAAAAGTGCAAATTTTACACAAAATAGCCAAAATTCTTTAGATCTTTTACTAAAGCCACTAAAGGAGCAAATTTCAACCTTTCAAGAGCGCGTAAATGCAGTCCACGATGCATCAGTTAAAGGCATGAGCGCGTTAGGGATGCAGATTAAGCACATAAGTGAGATTGGTATCTCAATGTCAAAAGAGGCAAACTCACTAGCCACTGCGCTAAAAGGTAGCAATAAAACACTTGGAAACTGGGGTGAAATACAGCTTGAACGCACATTTGAGGCTTCTGGACTTGTAAAAGATGAGCATTACTTGACACAACAAAATTTCAAAAACGAAGAAGGCAAACGTCTTATTCCTGATTTTATAGTAAAGATACCAGATGGCAAGCATCTAATAGTTGATTCTAAAGTCTCACTTATAGCTTACGAAAAGGCTATCACAGCCAGCAATGAAGAGGAGCTAAATTTAGCATTGAAAGAGCATATTGCTTCTATGAAAAATCACATAGATAGCTTAAATAGCAAAAATTACGGCGAGATCGTACCTGATAGTCCTGATTTTGTATTGATGTTTATACCAATTGAGCCAGCATATATCGAGGCTATGAAATTTGATAGTTCACTTTTTGATTACGCATTTCAAAAGCGCGTAATACTAGTATCTCACACTACGCTTATGCCTATTCTTCGCACAGTGGCAAATTTATGGCGCATAGAGCGTGGCAATGAAGAGGCCAAAAATATCGTAAAGAGTGCGATTAAAATTTATGATAAAGTCCGCAATGTGGCCGAGCATATGAATAGACTTAGCAATACACTAAATACTGCAAATAAACATTTTAACGCCCTTGCATCAAGTTTTAGTGGTAGAGATGGTCTTGTTAGTAGACTTGAAAATTTTAAACGCTTGTCTCCAGACGAGCAAAAAGATATAGAAGTAAAAGAAATCGGCGTAAATAACGAATTAGGAAAAGAGGATTAGGATATGGCTAGAAAAACTAGCCATAAAAATTTATTTTAAAAGACCTTGTTTTTTCATTTGTTCCATTACTTGAGCAAACATCTCTTTAGCTTGTTTGCAAGTAGCGTCTTGTTGCTCTTTTGGAAGTGCAGCAAGTTGATCCATTGATTGTTTCTTTTGATCTTCATAAATTTTTACTTGTTGATCTTGACCAGCTTTTTTGTAAGCTTCAACCATCTTATCGATGTCTGAGAAGTATGATTTGCAAGTATCTGTAAGATCTGCAGCGTTTAGGCTTAGTGCAAAGCCAAGAGTAGCTAAAACTAAAAGTGATTTTTTCATCTCTTTCTCCTTGTGAAAATTTGAAAGAATTGTATCATTTTTATAATATTTTATTACTTAAATTAATAGTCAAGGCAAACACCTTGACTATTTTGGCTTTTAGCCTAGAAATTCGCGTTTAAAATACTCTTTTGGAGCTTTGCAAAGCGGGCAAGCACCTGGAGCTTTTTTACCTCTGTGAACGTGTCCACACACCTCACAAACCCAGATATCTTCTTCATCGCTCTCAAAAAAGCCCTCTTCATCAAGCATCTTTTTAAGCTCTAAATACTCTCTTTCATGCTCAACCTCAACCTTGCCGATAGCGTTAAATAGCCTTTCAACATCTCTTAGCTCTTCTTCTTTTGCGATCTTTGCAAAGTCTGGATACATCGTCGTATGCTCGTAGTTTTCGCCAGCTGCCGCATCAAGTAAATTTTTATCCATCTTATCGATTGGATCATTCATTAGCTCGTGATATTTTTTAAACTCAGCTCTTGCATGCCATTTTTCATTTTCAGCTGCCTCGTAAAAGTGTCTAGCTATCGCGTGATAGCCTGCTTCTTTGGCTAGGTCGCCGTAAAGCTCATACTTGTTTCTAGCTTGTGACTCGCCAGCAAATGCCTTCATCAAATTTACAGCTGTTAAATTTTCAGTCACGCATTTCATCTCTTCGCCGCAACAGGTTAGTGTACCGCCGCCAACTTTTTGAACCTCGATCTCGTTGCCGCATTTCTCGCATTTGTATGTTTCGTACTGTCTCATTTTGACTCCTATTTTGATAAATTTTGATTGGATTATAACCAAATAATTAAAATAAGTAAATAATAATTTTTATTGATAACGTATATTATTATTTTATTTTTTACATAAAATTTGTGTGAGTTTTGTTACAAATGGAGAGACTAGCAAAAGCACAGGATACGCCACTACAAAGGCTTTCATGTAAGCTATAAGCCAAATTTTTACAAAGCCATCAATAATATGTCAGCACAAATGATATAAAAAAAGCCATAAATGCTGACATTATAAACGCAAAAACATATTTATAAAATTTTGCTGGTATCATGAAATTTTGCCTATCAGCTCCCCTAACCTTTTTGCATGATCGAGCGCCTTTTGCCTCATCAAAGCAAGCTTTGCCTCATCGTGCCTGCTCTGATATGACAGCCCTCCACTATAAACATATCCTGCAAACTCCATTCCGCAAGTATTTGCTAGTGCCTTAAGTGGCGGCAAAAATTCCTCTATCTCGTATCGCTGAAGTGCTTCTTTTTTATAAAGCTCCTCAGGCGCGCCAGAAGTAAATGAAAGCACTAGCTTTTTGCCACGTAGCTTATCTCCGCTACTGCCACGAGAGAAGCCATGAACTAGCACATCTTCAAGCCACTTTTGTAAAAGCGATGGCACGCCGTACCAAAAAAATGGATAAACAAGCACGATCACATCAGCCTTTACTAGCTTTTCTTGCTCGGCTTTTACATCGATAGCGTAGTTTTTGTAAAGCTCACTTAGTATGTCAAATTTAGCCTCTGGTACCTGCTTTTTTAGCTCGCCCAATATAATCTTATTTGCAAAGGAATTTTCAAGGTCGGTGTGACCTGATACGACTAAAATTTCACTCATTTTTACTCCTTAAATTTACTTTCTTAAATTTACTTGCAAACAAAGCTACTTGCCTTGCTCGTGTCGCCACCCACGTATGTAGCCACCTTTGGATACGCACACACCAAAAATTCCTTGCCAGCGTAGGTCTTACTCTTAGCTAGCATACTCTTTGGCGCTTCGCCCTTTTCGTGCCACACCGCATCTATCATCTCATTGTTTAAAATTTTCGCGTCTTTTAAACTCTCACATCCTGCCCTATCAAGGGCAAAAGCCGTACTACCAATGAGTGCCAGTGCGCAAAAAAGTGAAATTTTCTTCATAATATCTCCTAAAATTTTATCTTGCTAAATGAGGTCTCGTTCTTGAGAGCAAAGCCGTCAAATTCGTCTATTAATCCAGCTCGCTCTTTGGCGTAAGCTTTGTAGTTTTCGCTGTGGCGGTAGCTCTCAAAGCCAGCTTCGTCTTTGTAAATTTCAACCAGCACCCACTTGTTTGGCGCGTCCTTTTGGCTAAAGGCAAACTGCGCATAAGCGCCCTCATCTACGCTTTTTTGCATATATTTTTTGATGATCTTTTCAAATTTCGTATCGCTCTTTGCTAAAAGGCTTAAATTTGTGATGTGAAAGTAGGCATCTTTTAGGCGCTCTGGCGTTAAATTTTTAGAAAACGCAGCCCTCTTTTTCACGCTGATAGCCTTTTTGCTAGCTAAAATTTCAGCGCTTGCGCTTGCAAATTTCTTAAAATGCACCGAGCCTATATGCTTTTTATAAGCCGCCTCGTCCTCGTAAAACTCAAGCACATAAAACAGCTCCGGCTTACTCTTTGCGCTCATAAAAAAGATCGCCTGCGTGCCTGGCTCACTCTTTGAGCTTAGTATTTTTTCTCTGCCAAGCTGTCTCAGCAAGCTCTTGTTATTTGGCGTTGAAAGCAGCTCATGTAAGCTCACTTTCGCCTCCGTCCCAAAGGCAAAAACCGCCAAAACCGCCAGTAAAAATAGCTTTTTAAACATCAAAATTCCTGTATAGTTGGGCGGATTGTAATCTCATTTACATCAACATCATTTGGTTGTGAAATGGCGTAGATGATGGCATTTGCGATAGAGCTTGCAGGGATCTCATTTTGAGCATAAGCACCTGCCACGTAGTCTTTCACATTTGGATCTTTTACGCTATCTTTTAGCTCACTCTGGACGTATCCTGGCATGATGACAGTTGAGCGGATGTCACCGCCGACTTCTTGACGAAGTGCTTCGCTAATGGTGCGAACAGCAAATTTTGTCGCACTATAAACACCGCAAGTTGGGGCTGTTTTTATGCCTGCGACTGATGAGATATTGATGATGTGACCGCTTTTTTGCTTTTGCATAGTCGGTAAAACCGCTGCGATGCCATAAAGCACACCTTTTATGTTTATGTCTATCATATCGTCCCACTCATCTACTCTTAAAGCCTCAAACATCGATAAGTGCATAACTCCAGCGTTGTTTATAAGAACGTCTATTCGTCCAAATTTCTCAAGTGCAGCTTTTGCTAAATTTTTAACATCCTCGCTTTTACTAACATCAGTAGCTACTGAAATAACCTCAGCTTTTAAAGCTAAAATTTCACTCTCAATCTTTTTTAGCTTCTCAACTCTTCTCGCACCAAGCACAAGCTTTGCACCATTTTTAGCTAGTTCAATCGCTGTAACCGCGCCTATACCGCTGCTAGCTCCTGTGATAATCACAACTTTATCTTTTATATTTTGCATGTCTGCTCCTTTAAATTATTTTTCTAAAACTCTTTTCACCCAAGCAAAAAGCTCGTCTAAGTCGTAGTCACCGCCATGACCTTGCCCCCAGACCGCTTCGAAATCAACCTCTTTGCCAGCATTTTTAAGCGAAAGTGCGAGCACAGCAGGCACGGCAAGGGCTAGGTCAGTGTCGTTTGTCCCCTGCCTTATGCGGTAAAATTTTGCCGCCTCTTTGTTTTTAGTGTAGTTCATCGCATTCATCATCTTTATGACGCTAGCCTCCGCCATTTCGCCTTTGCTTCGCTCTTTTGCAAATTTAGTAAAGTGCTTTGTAGGCGTTTTACTATCGCCAAAGAGGTCGTTTTCAGGATTTTCTAGCCCAAGTCCGTCAAAGGCGACCACCTCTTTGGCACGTTTTAGCGAGGCGATGAAGTCTTCAAGCTTAAATGTATATCCAAGCGAGCAGCCCTGCGTGTCAAGAGTGATAAATTTAGGCGTGAGCGTGCTTTTGTCGCTGCTTTTTGTAGCGGTAAATGCCCTTGAGATGAGATCGTTTATATACTCTTTGAAGCTGCCCTCGCCATTTTCATCAAGGCTTAGCGCGTGGCCTTTGGCGTCTTTTAAATTTAGCGAGTTTAGATAGGCTGGGAATTTACTCTTTAGCTCGCGCGAGAGCTCTTTTTGCGTGGCGTTTAGCTCGCCTGTGATCATCTTTGGCTTTTTGCTCCTGTCGTTAAAGCTAGCCGCGTCAAGACTTGTAAAATCAATCCTTTCAAATTTATCCAAATCCCCAAACATCCACTCATACGCCTCGTCTTCATGCTCCAAATTTGTAACAGGACAGTAGGCTGAGACGGCGTAAATTTGATCATCCGCCTTTGCAGCGCCTAGCTCTTTAAGATATGGCTCATACTCTTTTGCCTTTGCGCTAACGCCTAAAAGTGCTGACATCGCGCCACCTGCGCTCGTGCCGTTTGAGATGATCTTATTTGCGTCGCCTGGCATAAATTTGTCGTTAAATTTAAGATATCTAACGGCCGCTTTTAGATCAACTATCGCAGCTGGGGCTTTGCCGATGAAGCGCTCGCCCTCTTTTAGAGTCCTGCCCCTAGCGCCAACGCTTGCCACGACGTAGCCTCTAAGAAGCGCTTCGAGGGTGGCATTTGGTTTTTCGTTTTGGATTTCTGGCTTTTGTGGCATTGCGCTCATGTAGCCGCCAATAGCATTTGGCATAAAAATGGCCGTCTTTTGGTCGCTAAATTTACCCTCTGGCACATAAAAATTTAGCACCTGATAGTCACTAACTGGCTTTGCCACATAGACTATGCCCTCATAAGCTCTAAATTTAAGTATCCTATCGCCAACTTGCACGCTTTTTAGCTCAAACTTGCTCTCGTCAAATTTAAGTTCATTTCCAAAGCAAGCACCTACTAAACAAACCCCTAAAATAGCAACTCTAACGCCTTTCATGATCTGCCTTTTTATTTTGTCCTACTTTTTTGCTTTACTAGCCTTGGCGTAGGCTACCAGGGCTTTAGCGCCTAGTTATCTTTTGGCTCGTATTTGATCGCGTAGTCAAATTTTGGCTTGCTTAGGCTAAACTCAAAGCTATCTCTATCGACCGAGCCAACGCAGCAATGGCTATCATAAAGGCGAAGCAAAAACTCCGCCATCTGCTCGCTCGTGTGATACTTTTTAAACGCTTTGTCGTAGTCGTAGCTCTCTTGGCTAGTTGCCACCATGCCAAATTCTGTTTTTGTGGCAGCTAGAGCTAGCACTTTTGCTTGCATCTTTGCCTGCTTGTCTTGTGCTAGCTCGTGGTAAAGTCCTTCGCTAAAGGCACTTACGAAAAATTTACTAGCGCAGTACGTGACCGCGTTTGGCACGATCTTGTAGCCGCCTATTGAGGAGATGTTGATGAGCTGCGTATCTTTGTCTTTGTATTTTTTCGTAAAGAGTGTTGAGAGTGTCACAAGAGAGATGATGTTTAAATTTATCATCTGCGTGATTTTTTCTAAATTTTGCTCGCCGACCTTGTTGTAGTCGCCAAAGCCAGCATTGTTTATAAGTGCTTTTAGCTCATATTTTTCTAAATTACGCCAAAGGGATATGGCATTTTCTTGCTTTGAGAGATCACAAATCTCTATAACGACATCAACACCCGAAAATTTAGCTATCTCGCTTTTTAGATTTTCTAAAAGCTCGCCGCGTCTAGCAATAAGGATCAAATTCTCCCCGCGCCTTGCAAATGCCTTTGTCACGGCCGCTCCTATGCCTGAGCTTGCTCCGGTGATGGCGATATATCTTTTCACTTCACATACTCCATAGGGCTATAAATTTTCACACCCTCGCTGTGGTCATCTTGCGCTACTTGCACGATCACCTTAGCGATGTCAGCCGCCTTCATCGGACGATACTCGTCAAAAAAGCCTTTTGGGATAAATTTAAACGCCTTTATCGCCAGGTACTCGCCAAGCCTAAATTCCTTTCTCTCAGCCTCGATAAGTGGCAGCCTAACGACGTGAAATGAGTTATATCCAAGCTCTTTTATCTTTGCTTCTGCTTGGCCTTTTGCCTTTAGGTAAAACGAGCCTGACTTTCTGCTAGCACCTGCGGCTGAGAGTAAAACAAAGCGTTTTGCCCCACACTCCAAGCCAAATTTTGCAAAATTTAGCGGATAGGTCACATCGACTTTGTAAAACTGCTCCTTGTGCTTTGCCACCTTCATCGTCGTGCCAAGCGCGCAAAATACATCATCAGCGATAAATGGCACCTCATCTTTTAGCTCGTCAAAATTTACTATCTTTACTTCAAGCTTTTCATGGGTAAATTCTAGCTCATGCCTAGCAAGGGCGATAACCTTACTATAATGCTCGCTCACGCATAAATTTTTTAAAATCTCACTTCCCAAAGCACCGCTAGCTCCAGCTATAAGGGCGATCTTTTTCATATCTTTCCTTTGTAAAATTTAGATAAATTCTATCTCGCTAAGGCAAAAATTTCACTTATGGCCTCTTTTGTATAAATTTGCTCCAAGCCCCTGCCCTTGGCGTAGTCATAAACTAGCGCCATGATCTCGTCTAAATTTGTCTCATCAACGCCGATTTCTATAAGGCTTGTTGGCGTGCCGATCTTGCTAAACCACTCTTTTAGCTTTTTAATAGCCTCGTCCGCGTCATCCACGCCAAAAATTTCTTTGCCAAAACGCTTAAATGCCTTTAAATTTCTACTCTTATACCACTTCATCCAAGCTGGCATCACCACACTTAGCCCAGCCCCATGCGCGCAATCAACTACCGCTCCTATGGCGTGCTCGATCATGTGATTTGGATATGAGTAGCCAGCTGTGCCAACGTAAGTTAAGCCATTTAGCGCCATCGTAGCAGCCCAGGCAAACTCGCCTCTAGCGTCGTAATTACCTGGCTCTTTTAGCAAAATTTCAGTCGTTTTCATGACCGTTTTGATGTTTGCTTCGATGTATAAATTTATGATCTCAGGCTGAATGCTCGCCGTAAAGTAGCCCTCGATGCTGTGAGCGATGATGTCTGAGGCCGAATAGACCAAGTACTCCTTGCTAACGCTTGCTTGAAGAAGTGGGTTTACTACCGATACTTTTGGGTAAAGACAAGCTCCGTGCATAGCAAATTTCTCTTTTGTGGCTTCGTTTGTGACGACTGAGCCACCGTTCATCTCTGAGCCAGTTGCTGCAAGCGTTATGATGTCAAAGATCATAAGCGCTTCGCTTGGATCTTTGCCGGTAAAAAAGTCCCAAACATCGCCGTTATATCTAACTCCAGCGGCCACAGCCTTTGCCGTGTCAAGCACTGAGCCACCGCCTATGGCTAGCACGCTATCGACACCTTGCTTTTTAGCCAAATTTATAGCCTCATTTACCTTGCTTAGCACTGGGTTTGACTTCACACCGCCTATCTTGCAAAACTCGATACCATTTGCACTTAGACTCTTTGCTGCGACATCAAAAAGGCCATTTTTTATAATCCTATCGCTACCATAGATGATAAGCGTCTTTTTAACGCCAAATTCTTTCATATATCTGCCGATATTTTGCTCTTTGTCTTTGCCAAATTCTATTTTTGTAGGGTTTAAAAAGCTAAAATTTTGCATAGTTTCTCCTTATTAGTTTTAATGATTATAGTTTTGCAAAGCAAAAATTTTTGTTAAAAATAATGAGTAGAAATTTAAAAGTTTCTTAGTTTGATAGGAAGTTTTGAGATGATTTTTTTCGGATCAAAGCTACTTTTAGCATCAACCAAATTTCCAAAATTTTCACCTGTGCTAAGAAATTTTTGCAAATAATAATTGCCTCTATAGCCAAGGTCATAAAGAATTTCAGACATCAAAGAAATATCTGCTTCATCTAAAAAATCTGCATGCACGGTTGTTCTTACTTCAAAATCGAAATTTATCTCAAGTAGATATTTTAGTGTGCTAATAAATTTTTCATATAAATTTGAGCCAGTTACGCCTATAAATTTCTCTTTTGGCGCTTTAAAATCAAGTGCGATATAGTCGATCAGCCCTTCACCTATCGCCTCTTTTAAAATCTCAATATGAGAGCCATTTGTATCGATCTTTAGGCAAAAATTTCTTGACTTAACCTCTCTTGCAAGCTTCAAAAACAAAGGATTTGCCGTACATTCGCCACCGCTAAAGACAATGCCATTTAGCTTACCTATACGGCGGTCTAAAAAGTTACAAACCTCAGCCATTTCTATATTGCCATTTGAATTTACAACTTCTATATTGTAGCAATACACGCATCGCATATTACAGCCTGCAAACCAAACTACTGCAGCCACTTTGTCTGGATAATCAAGCGTAGTAAATGGCGTTATACTAAAGACTTTATGCAAATTTATGGACCTTTTGAGATTTAAAAGGCACAGAAGATTGTGCCTTTTTTATTTGAGTTTTTATGTTTTTATTAGCTGCGGTGATTATCTTTTGCAGCAACTTGCGTATTCATCAAATTTAATACGCTCTTTATGCTCACCTTTTTTACCAAGGTTAAAGCTCTCAACTGGGCGATGATAACCCATAACACGAGTATAGACTACGCATTTTGTGCGTTTGTCTTGTACTTTTTCTAAAATTTCTTTTTCTGTCATTTCCTCTCCTTATTTGGAATTGTTTTTCTCTTTTTCTATTAATTCTGCATCACAAAGTGGACAAAATTCATGCTCTCCAGCAATGTAGCCATGTTTTGAACAAACGCTAAATACTGGCGTTATCGTGATGTATGGAAGCTTATAATTTGAGATTATGCTCTTTACAAGCTCCTTGCAAGCTTTAGGTGAGCTGATCCTTTCTTTCATATAAAGGTGAAATACTGTACCACCAGTGTATGAAGTCTGAAGATCATCTTGCAAATCAAGCGCCTCGTAAGCATCATCTGTAAAATTTGCTGGAAGTTGGGTTGAGTTTGTGTAGTAAATATTCTCTCCCCCACCTGCTTGGATGATGTCTGGATAGCGCTTTTTATCCTCTTTAGCAAAGCGGTATGTTGTGCCCTCAGCTGGAGTCGCCTCAAGGTTGTATAAATTTCCACTCTCTTCTTGAAATGTCCTTATCTTATTGCGTAAAAACTCAACCATCTCAATAGCAAAATCTCGTCCAAATTTTGTTGAGATATTCTCTTTATCATTTGTAAAATTTCTAAGAAGCTCGTTCATGCCATTTATACCGATCGTGCTAAAGTGGTTATTAAAGTGCTTTAGATATCTAGCCGTATAAGGATAAAGCCCTCTGTCATACATCTCTTGTATAAATTTACGCTTTTTCTCTAGGGTTGATTTAGCAAGCTCTAAAAGATAGCTAAGCCTGTTATAAAGTGCGACTTTATCGCCTTTGAAGTTATATCCTAGGCGAGCTAAATTTATAGTGACAACGCCGATAGAGCCTGTCATCTCTGCACTACCAAAAAGACCGCCACCTCGTTTTAAAAGCTCCCTTAGATCAAGCTGCAAACGGCAGCACATAGAGCGAACATGTCCTGGTTTGTAGGCTTTTTCATTTTCTATTTTGTTGCCATTTTCATCGTAAGTGTATTGTGAGCCGATGAAATTTTGAAAGTAGCTTGAACCCATTTTGGCGGTGTTTTCAAAGAGTACATCCGCCACTTCGCTATCCCAGTCAAAATCCTCTGTGATATTTACCGTTGGTATCGGAAATGTGAAAGGCTGCGAGCATTTGTCGCCAGCTGTTAAAACCTCATAAAATGCCTTGTCTATGCGTGCCATCTCTGGCTCAAAGTCCTTATAGGTCATATCGATTAGTTTTTCTCTGCCACGCTCGTTTGCTTTTTTCAAAATTTTCTCATCTTTTACGTTCGTAAAAAGGTGTATATCATCACTCGTTGGGATCTGATCTCTTAGGTCGCTTGGGCAAGTGATATCAATAGTTACGTTTGTAAATGGACTTTGTCCCCAGCGTGCAGGCACATTTAAGTTAAAAATAAAGCTAGTGATCGCCTTTTTGATCTCGGCGTCGCTTAGATCATCTTTGAAAACATAAGGCGCAAGGTAGGTGTCAAAGCTAGAAAACGCCTGAGCACCCGCCCACTCGCTTTGCAAAATTCCTAAGAAATTTGCCATTTGATAAAGCGCCTCTCTAAAGTGCTTTGGCGCTTTGCTCTCGACCCTGCCACGAACGCCGTTAAAGCCCTCGTTTAACAAAGCCCGTAAGCTCCAGCCAGCACAATACCCTGTAAGGCAGTCAAGGTCGTGGATGTGGTAGTCGCCATTTCTGTGAGCTAGCCCCTCTTCTTTGCTATAAACAGCGTCTAGCCAGTAGTTTGCTATAACTTTACCAGCAGTGTTGTTGATGAGGCCTGCGTTTGAGTAGCTTGTGTTTGAGTTTGCAGAAATTCTCCAGTCGGTGCCGTTTATATACTCATTTATCGTTTGAGTTGAATTTATGTAAGTTGTATCGTCATTTAGGCCTAAAATTTGCTCACGCTGAAGCTTGTGTGTATGGCGGTAGAGCATAAAGCTCTTTAAAACGTCGAAATACCCGCTATTAAATAGCTCTTTTTCGATCGCATCTTGGATGTCTTCGACTGTTATCGCGCTTGATTTTTGAAAGATATCTTGGACAACATTTGTAAAAACTTTCTCATCATAAGCTAAATTTTCGCTAGCAAATGCTTTTTTTATCGCATCTACTATCTTATATGCTACAAATTCTTGTCTTGTGCCATCTCTCTTCAAAATCTCACGCATTACTCGCTCTTTCTTCTAAATTTTTCAATATAAAGTTTAAAAGTATAGGACAAGAAAGCTTAAATAATAGATAACTATTTTATTTTGTTTAATAATATTTATCAAAAAATATAAAATTTTGGAAAGTTTTCTTAAATGATATATTTACTTTATTAAGGGTATATAATATAAATTATTATTTGTTACATTAATTTTAAAAATTAATTATTTTTTATAAAATAATTAGGTTAGACTAATACCATTATAGTTTCGTATCTCTTTGCTTTTTTAAATCTAAAATAGCCATTTTTAAAACCTGAAAAGCAACTTTAGCCGTTTGGTCGTCAGGTTTAAAATTATTAGCCATCTGTTCCATAGGATGTATATAGTTTCTAAAATTTCTTAATTCGTGTGAAAATTTTTTAGTATCTTGAGACAAAATCCCTATCCCGCCAGATACATCTATCATTTCTGCTAGTTTCCAATCCTGAAAAGGTTTCACTTTGCCAGTTTTGTCTTTTGGAGATTCGTTATATATATTAAATTGTTTTGGATTTTTTAGCATAAAGTTTAACAAAAGACATTCTAAGATACTTCCACATAGTATAATTGCTGACATATATGCACCGATACCCAAGCATTTATCTATCTCTGTAACTCTATACTCCAAGACCTTTTCTAGTCCATAATCCAAAGATAAATCTTTAATATTAATGTCATCAAATTTTTTCTTTAATAATTCATCTTCCGAATCTATAGTATTTTGAACACCAAGAAGCCTATTGGTGATTTTTATGCATTCACTGTAAATTTTTTTGTTAAATTTAATCCTTCCGCTATCAACATTAAATTTATAGCGTTCCAATAAATTCTTTAATACTCTTCCATTTACTGCGTCGCTTTCAGTTTGCCAAAAGGCTCTTAATTTTTTTGCTTTGGAACTTCCATAAATGTTATATTTAATAGCATGTATATCGATTCCAGTGATATTTTGTATAAAATCGTAAAAAGTCCGATCAGTAAAATCTAAAACATAGCCTGTATTCATTTCAAAAAGTGTTTCTAAATATCTTTTTTCAATATCTGTTAAGCTGGACAAAAAAATTACCTTTTGTTTTTTATGTGGATACAAAGGATACCTATGGTAAAAAGTCATAGATATCCAATAGATTTACTGACACCCTTCGCATTCGATCGAGCGGTCGGCTACGTCGTTTAGCTTTTCGCTATCTGGTGACTCAGAGCGTAGATAGTAGGTTGATTTTAGTCCAAGCTCCCATGCAAGCGTGTAAATTTCACTTAGATATCCGCCGCTTGCTTTGTCTAAGCTCATGAAAATATTTAGACTTTGACCTTGATCGATCCACTTTTGGCGAATCGCGCCTGCTTTTATAAGAATTCTTTGATCTAGCTCGTAAGCTGGCGTGTAAAACTGCCAAGTATCTGGGCTTAAATTTGGCACGACATTTGGGATCATACCGCTTAGGTTGTGCTCAAACCACTTGCGTTTATAGACTGGCTCGATGGTCTGAGTGGTACCAACGAGGATCGAGATCGAGCTAGTTGGAGCGATCGCCATTAGGTAGCCGTTTCTCATGCCGTCACGTTTAACTTTTTCTCTTAGCTTGTCCCAGTCGCAGACGTTTTCGTCAAATAGCCCGCCTTTGTCGTTTAAAAGCGCTTTTGCGTTCTCGTTTGCAGTGTCTATCGGCATGATGCCTTTGCTCCATTTTGAGCCTTCAAATTTTGGATAGACGCCCTTTTCTACGGCTAAATTTGAGCTAGCGTAGATCGCGTTGTAGCTTATGTTTTCCATTATGCTGTCTATTAGCGCCAAGTGCTCATAGCTACCCCATTTTAGGTTTTTCTCGGCTAGCATTTGCGCCTCACCCATGACACCAAGGCCGATCGAGCGAGAAGCTAGGTTTGTGTGTTTTACCTTTTTGTGCGGGTAGAAATTTAGGTCTATAACGTTATCAAGCATCCTAATGGCTATCGGCACGACACGCTCGATGTCCTCTTTGCTGTTTATCTTGCTTAAATTTATACTTGCAAGGTTGCAAACTGCCGTTTTGCCCTCGATGCTCTCTTTTTCTACGATGAAAATTTGCTTGCCTTTTATGCTATCAAGTGCGCTAAGCTTTTTGGCTTTTTTAGTTATGCCACTATCGACCGTGACGTCTTCTTCTTCATCAAATAGCTCCTCGCTGCCATCTTCATAAGCGATCTTAATCTTATAGTAGTTTGGCGCTGTATTTTGGAAAATTTCGGTGCATAAATTTGAGCTCCTGATGATGCCCTCATGGTCGTTTGGATTTGTTTTGTTGGCATTGTCTTTAAAGCATAAAAATGGCATACCAGTTTCAAAATAGCTGGTTAAAATTTTCTTCCAAAGCTCTTTTGCAAGGATAGTGTTTTTCTGGATATTTTCATCGTTTTCATACTCTAAATATCTCTTCTCAAACGCCTCGCCGTAAAGGTCGCAAAGGTCGCTTACCTGAGCTGGGTCAAAGAGGCTCCAGCGGCCATTTTCTTTAACACGCTTCATAAATAGATCGTTTATCCAAAGCGCAGGGAAAAGCTCGTGTGCACGGCGTCTCTCTTCGCCTGAATTTTTACGAAGATCGAGAAAATCACTTACGTCCATATGCCAAGGCTCGATATAAACGGCAATCGCGCCCTTTCTAGTGCCTAGCTGATCGACCGCTACTGCGATGTCGTTTGTCACTTTTAAAAATGGAATGATACCGCCAGCTGCGTTCTTGTGTCCATCGATACTGCCGCCCATCGCACGCACCTTGCTCCAGTCCCAGCCGATACCACCGCCAAATTTTGAAAGAAGAGCCATCTCTTTGTAGCTATCAAAAATTCCTTCGATATTATCAGGCGTACTGCCTACGTAACAGCTGCTTAGCTGGTGGCGTGTAGTCCTTGCGTTTGAGAGTGTTGGCGTGGCTAGCATCACTTCAAATTTAGAGATGAGGTCGTAAAATTTCTTAGCCCAGCCTTGGCTGTCTAGCTCGTTTTGCGCTAGAAACATCGCAATGGCCATAAACATATGCTGTGGCAGCTCGATCGGCATGCCATTTTTGTCTTTGATGAGATAGCGGTCATAAAGCGTTTTGATACCAAGGTATGCAAACTGAAGGTCACGCTCAGGCTTGATATAAGCGTTTAGATCCTCAAGATCGTACTTCTCTTTTAGCCCAGGGATGATGCGGCCTACCTTTTCGCCTTTTACTAGGTAGTCTTTTAGGTGGTTGTAGCCGTTAAATCCAGATACTTTGTGATAAAGATCGTATAAAAATAGCCTTGCAGCGACAAATGTCCAGTTTGGGCGGTCGATATCGATCTTATCAACTGCTGTTTTTATAAGAGTCTGCTGAATTTCCTCAGTCGTGATCATGTCCCTAAACTGGATTTTCGCATCTACCTCAAGCTCGCTAAGGCTTACATTGCTCAGTCCAAGAACTGCTTCATTTGTATATTTTTTGATCTTACTTATATCAAGCTCTTCTGTTCTGCCATTACGTTTTATAACTTTCATCTGCTCTCTTTCCTTGTTATAATTGTTATAATTGTATCTAATGGTTCTTTTTAAACTACTTAGAGTTACCAATAAGCAACTACAACTATGGTACTACTGAATTTTTACGTGATGTTTTTGCCAATGAATACAAACATAAGATCATAACAATAGCGTATAAAATATATGTCGATTTGTATGTTTGTGAATTTATTTTATCTAGTCTTATCGCATTGTAAATGTCAGAATAAATTTTTTGTTTTTCTATGATAGGGGCTAGTTTTTGCAATACGCCTTCAATCTTTGTAAGAGCATCAATTACCAAATCTATCTCTTTTTGGATCTCTTTTTCATCAGCAAAACCAAATTTTAGTCTAAATTTATCACTTATTTCCATATCATAGAGGTCGCGCTTATATACTTTATTTGCTGCAAATATCAAATCTAGCGCAATACCTCTATTTTTAGGTTTTTTGAGTGTTGTATTTAAATCGTCTTTATTAGGAAGATTTTTTAGAATTTTATCCAATTCCTCTTTTTCATTTTTTCGAAATAAAAGACCCAAAACATTCTCCAACGTTGCTTTGTTGGCTATAATGAGTTCTTTTTGATTTACTATATTGCTTTCTAAAAATGTTAAGTTTTCGTCAATATTATAATCTCCAAACGATAGTCTTGTTAAATTTGCTAAATCTTTATAATCTATTTTAGCAAGCTTTTCTAACAAAATTTTATTTTCTATATTTTCTCTATTAAATATGCTTAATGTTAGATTTATAAGCTCTGGGTTCTTTAATAATACTATAATAAATCCGGCATACGTGAGAATTTTCGTTAGGATAATTGCTAAGTTGTTACTCCTAGTAAAAATAAAATATGTAAAAGATAAAATAAGTATATACAGCAAAACACTAAAAGTTATGTATGATATATTTTGTAGGATAAAAATAGTTAATATAAAAATAGCAAATAAAAATGTAATTGCTAAAGTGCTTGCATCGCTTATCTTTTTACTATTAAGTATTGGTATAAATATAAGTAAGGCAAGTATTATTAAATTAAAATAAAAATACATTATTTCGTTTAAGCCAATTTCGCCTATTGTATTAATGCAAAACAGACACGACCAATAACTTACGATCATCAGTAAAGTAAAATGAAAAATTTTATTTAAATTTGTATGATGATCGCTGGTTTTTCGGTATAGATATAATTGTAACGCCTCAACCCATTTAGTTATATCTGGCAATTTCATTTTAAATAATGTGATATTTATAAGATTAATAAAATATTTTATATTAAATATGCTGTATATAAATCCTGCGACTATTATATATGCACCATATAACGCGACGCTACCAATCAATGAATAAACAAGACTCTCTAAAAAACCAAATTCTTTACAGAATTTCAAAAACAATAAAGAGATGGTCATGACCGCTGCAAATACAACCAAAAGTATCTTAGAATATAAATAATTTATATTTCTTTTTTCAAATGAGTTTATGTTTTTATTAAATTTTACTCTTGATTTTTCATCATATTTAATTTCATAATCAAGTCCCATTTCCTTACAATAAAGCTCTGCTTTGTGATGGTTGCTTGCATCTATTAGATTCTCATTTTGATTTAACATGTGTTTTAGTATAGAAAATGAGTTTCTAAAGTCAGAATACACTTTTTGATAAATTTCTGTTTCAGTAGCTTCTTTATTGTTTCCAAGTCTTCTTTTTATCTCTTCATCACAATCTTGTTTTATACTACTAAAACTATGCGAATCAAATTTCATATTAATTAAAATTGGTTTATCCACGAAAGTTACACTACTAAAATTTGGCGTTTTATGAAATACTATCCCATAAAAGGAAGCTAATTTTTTAAATTCACACTCATGAAAATCTGCAAATTTCTTAAACTCAGAATTATTAAAGTAGGCATTGTCTTTAAAAATAGTATTCTTAAAATTAGTGAAGCTATAAAATTTATTATTTTTAAAATTTGCATTTTCAAAAATACAATCACTGGCTATAAAATCACCAAAAACAGTGCATTCTTTAAAGGTAAAATTTTGAAATTTAGCGTCTTTTATATTTATATTTGATTTAAAAATACACTCTTCAAAGGTAACATTTTTAAAATTTGTCGGAGCAAAATCTACATTATATGATTTTGAATAGAATATGCACTTTGTAAAAACTAATTTTTCTTTTATATTTGTATCAGATATATTAGAGTTAAACATTTCAATTTTGCAATTATTAAATTCTATATTTTTAAAATCGTCTATATTTAAAAATCCAAATTTACAATTTTGAAATTTTATATTGTGTTTTTCTAAAATATCTTGTAAATCTTTATTGTTTATAGTGTCTATTTGACATATTTCTTTTACAATATGTGTTTGATCAATGCCGTTAACTCCAATAAAAGTGCTTTCCAAAGCTTTATCATCGCCAAAAATTTCTTTTAGTTTTTCATTGGCTAAATTAAATGTATCTGATGTTTCCGATGATGTCAAGCAAGTTCTCTTAAAACTTAATTTATGCAATAAATTTAAAACGTATCATGTTTAAACTTAATCATTATCTAAACACTCTCTCAAAAATTCTATCTACATTTTTGGTGTAGTAGTTGTAGTCAAAGCACTCTTTGATTTCATCTTTACTAAGGCTTTTGATTAGGTCCTCGTCGGCTAGTAAATTTTGTAAAAATAGGCTGTGGCCTTGCTCATCGATCGCCTTTTTGCCCTCTTGTAAGTCCGCCCAGACCTTCATGGCGTTGCGCTGAACGATCTTGTAGGCGTCCTCTCTAGAGATTCCACGCTGTGGTAGCTGTAAAAGCACGCGCTGTGAAAAGACTAGGCCTCCTGTTAAATTTAAATTTTTCATCATATTTTCTGGATAGACGACTAAATTTGCTATCAAATTTTTGATACGAACTAGCATAAAATCAGCCGTGATAAACATATCTGGCAGGATAAATCTCTCAACCGAGCTGTGGCTGATGTCGCGCTCGTGCCAAAGGGCGACGTTTTCAAGTGCTGGCGTGACGTATGAGCGTAGCACCCTGCAAAGGCCGGTGATGTTTTCGCTAAGGACTGGATTTCTCTTATGTGGCATCGCGCTTGAGCCCTTTTGTCCTGGACTAAAGTACTCCTCCGCCTCATAAACCTCGGTCCTTTGGTAGTGTCTAATGGCAACTGCGATCTTCTCACAAGTAGATGCTAGAACTGCAATGGCGCTTACCACGTGGGCGTAGCGGTCGCGCTGGATCACTTGATTTGACGCTGGGGCTGCCTTTAGGCCTAGCTCCTCACATGTTAGCTCTTCAAATTCCATCGGAGCGTGGGCTAAATTTCCCATAGCGCCTGAGAGTTTGCCGTAGCTGATCGTATCTTTTGCGTCTTTGATGAGCTTTAGCGCCCTTGCGATCTCGTCGTACCAGATGGCAAGCACTAGGCCAAAAGTTATCGGCTCGCCGTGGATGCCGTGGCTCCTGCCGACCATGAGCGTGTGCTTGTACTCGTTTGCTCTGTTTTTGACCGCCTGCATAAACTCCTCGACGTCGCTGATGATGAGCTCTAGGCTCTCTTTCATCTGAAGTGCGACGGCTGTGTCGATACAGTCGCTTGAGGTCATGCCGTAGTGCACAAACCTGCTCTCCTCGCCAAGGCTCTCGCTGACGCTTGTTAAAAATGCGATCACGTCGTGCTTTGTCGTCTTTTCTATCTCGTCGATGCGAGCCACTTCAAATTTAGCATTTTTGCAAATTTTCTCGCAGTCACTGTCGCTTATGAAGCCAAGCTTATTCCAAGCTTTAACAGCAGCTTTTTCTACCTTGAGCCAAGCGTCGTATTTTGCTTGCATGCTCCACTTTTCAGCCATCTCTTTGCGTGAGTATCTTTCGACCATTGTTGAACCTTTTTGTATTAGTTTCTCTTTATTTTAAAGGTATAAATTTGACTTTTTAAGGCCAAAATCACATCTTGTAATTTTCCTAAATTTAAGTTTTAATTATATAAAATCCGGGCTGAAATGTCGGTTATACGCTTATAAATTTGTGCTTAAGATAGCTCGCTCATTTTTCAAAAGGATCATTTTTGCCCTACGTAAATAAATTTATCGCCACTGCAGATCATCAAAAAGCTTATGAAATTTTACTGCAAAATGGCTTTAATATGAGCCAAACCCAGCGCCTCATCGATAAAGGCAGGCTGATATGCAAAGGCAGTGTCGTGAGCGAGAAAAATGCCATATTGTGTGGAGAGGTCTTTTTGATCGACTACGAGGCTAAGCCAAAGGGACTTAAGCCGATCTTTGAGTGTGAAAACTTTGCTGTATTTGACAAGCCAAGCGGTGTGCTAAGCCACCCGAATGGCAGACACTGCGAATACTCGCTAAATGATGAAATTTACACGCTTTTTGGGCGAGAGGCGAGCGTGGCACATAGACTAGACTTTGAGACGAGTGGCGTAATAGTTGTTGGAAAAGACAGAAATTCTACGGTTAAATTAAAGAAAATTTTTGAAAACAGAGAGGTTTTTAAAAGCTACGTCGCTATGGTGCAAGGTAAGATCGAGCGAGAATTTACGATCGATGCTAAGATGGATCTGGCAAACAACTACGACGATGTAAAAATGCGAATGCAAATTTGTGAAAATGGCAAGAGTGCGGTGACTAAAATTTTGCCGATTAAGTATTTTAACGATACTGATACGACTTTAGTTCGGGCTATCCCACTCACTGGTAGACAGCATCAAATTCGCTTACATTTGTTTCATGTGAAACACAAGATCCTTGGCGAACCACTTTATGGTTTGTCACGTCCGCAGATCGAGAAAATTTTAGATAAAGAGATTAGTGAACGTGAACGGATAAATTTAACTGGAGCAAAAAGGCTCTTGCTTCACTCAGACAGGATTTCATTTAAATTTGATGAAATTTTTTACGAAATAAAAAGCAAAATTGACACTGAGGATGAGTTTTATAAATTTGCTAAAATGCAAGTAATTAAACTGTTTAAATTTAAAAGTTTTTATAATTCAGCTTTTAAATTTTTGTACTAATGGTTTTGATACAAAACAAAATTTGATATGCTTTTCAAATAAAATTTGGCTCATTATTTTTAAACTTAAGACAAAATTCTTAGTAAAAATAAAATAAAAATTTATAATCTCGTTGGTATTCGAATTTAAAAATTTTGGCAGTCTTTTTAAGATTTGCTATTTTTACCAATGAAATTTCATTAGTAAAATTTTATCTTTCCTCTTTCAAAACTTTCATGATTAGCCCAAGTCCAATACCAGCAACCAGCACTATAAAAACTATCTCAGCGATATCAAGAGTTGTCATTTTTTACTCACGTTAGTTTTATCGTTAGCAAGATTTTCCTGTACCTTAGTCGGAGTCTTATCGCTAACGTTAGCTTTAAATTTGGGATTTTCATTGCGCTGTTTTAGCTGTCCGCAAGCAGCACTTATGTCAAGTCCTTTACTCTGTCTAATCGTGCAAGTGACACCATGATCTCTTAAATACTCTTGAAATTTTAGCATGCTAGCAAGCTCAGGTCGTCCAAATTCACTACCTTCATGCGGGTTAAAGTAGATCAAATTTACCTTTGCCTTGATACCATGCAGTAGTTTTACTAACTTTTTCGCATCACTAACACCATCGTTTAAGTCCTTGATAACAAGATATTCAAACATCACGCGCTTACGCACATCGATAGGAAATCCCCTAACAGCGTCCATAACAGCCTCGATATTGTACGCCTTATTTATCGGCATCAGGCGGCTTCTAAGCTCATTAGTAACAGCGTGTAGCGATATAGCTAGTAAAACCCCAAGATCCATCTCGCCAAGCTTTTTTATCTGGCTACCAAGACCGCTAGTTGAAACAGTTTGGCGGCGTGGCGATATAGCCAACCCCTCATTGAGTGCTAAAATTTTGATCGCCTTACTAACGTTAGCAAGGTTATCAAGTGGCTCGCCCATACCCATATAAACGACATTTATGCGCCTCTCATATGGTATGTTATTCTCTCTTTTTATCCACAAAATTTGTCCTACGATCTCGCCTGCAGTCAAATTTCTAACAAGTCCGCCCTTTGCCGTTAGACAAAAAGCACAGCCCATTTTGCAGCCAACCTGAGAACTAACACAAACAGTATAACGAGCATGGCGACTGATCTTACCATCATCGTCGCTAATCTCCTCTTTCATGGGTAGTAAAACACTCTCTATCTTTAGCCCATCTTTTAGCTCAAAAAGATACTTGATCGAACCATCACTACTTTGCTCAAATTTTACACATTTTAAAGGATCGATATAAAATTTTTCAGCCAGATCTTGACGCATATCTTTAGGTAAATTTAGCATTTGGCTAAATTCGGTTGCATTTTTTTTATATATCCACTCGTAGATTTGTATTGCTCTAAATGGTGGAGAAACTAACTCTTTTAGCTCATCGATACTAAGATCAAGCAAATTTATCACATATTTTCCTTTATATATTTTGTTAGAATTTTCTTGGCCTCTGCGTGATTTTTTATAAAATCAGCATGTGCATTTTTATCACAAAAATTTGTCGCTACGAAAATTCCATAAGCTGGAATTTTAAAAATTTGAGCTACTTTTAGAACAGAAAAAAACTCCATATTTTCTAAAAAATAACCCTTTTCAAACATCTTATGAGCCAAATTTTTGTCTGTAGTTATGAAATTTGATGAATTTGTTTTGATAGTTCCACGTGAAACGATAGAAGAAATTTCACACTCAATCGGTGAATAAGATCTATTTTCTACGCTAGAAATTTCAATATTTGCCCCAACCGAGCTTTCATAAATTTGTAAAATTTCACCATCTTTATAAAGACCTGCCGAGCCAACGAAAACTATTTTTTCTGGCATCTGATACAAATTTCGTTCAGGATTTTTTGACAAATTTTGGCTTAGATTTTGTAGCTCTGGATTTGATGAGTTTGCAAATTTAGCTTCAATCTTTGTAAGATAGTGCGGATCGATATTTTTTAAATTTATACCCTTTTCATCCGCTCCAATACATGCTCGTTTCTGCAAAAATTTTGTCAAACTTATTGCCATATCAACTAGCCCCACACCCATTGGCAAAGCAAAGTCAAAAATTTCGTTTTTTCCAGCAGAGACAATCAACATCAGAGCCTAACCTCAACGCCATTTGCCTTGAGATACTCTTTTAGTTTTTTTATCTCGATTTCGCCAAAGTGAAATATCGAAGCAGCTAAACACGCATCAGCCCCAGCTTCAAAAGCCTCTTTAAAGTGCTCCATCTTACCTGCACCACCACTTGCGATAGTTGGTATAGAAAGCGTACTAAATATCTTTATTAGCTCAAGGTTAAAGCCCTGTTTGACGCCGTCATTGTCCATAGAGGTTAGCAATATCTCCCCTGCTCCACGCGACTCGACCTCTTTCGCCCAAGAAAAGGCATCTTTTTTGGTATCGATCCTGCCGCCATTTATAAAGACACTATAACCATTTTCGATCTTTTTAGCGTCGATCGCCACGACGACACATTGCGAGCCAAATTTCTTAGCCGCTTCGTCGATCAAATTTGGATCTTTTATAGCCGATGAGTTTAGGCTCACCTTGTCGCAGCCCGCATTTAAAAGGCGAGAGATATCATCGATCGTGCGTATGCCACCTCCAACGGTTAGGGGTATAAAAAGCTTGCTTGCGACCTTTTTAACGACATCAACTATCGTATCACGCCCAAGATGAGAGGCAGTGATATCTAAAAAGCAAAGCTCATCAGCACCCTCGTCATTGTATCTTTTGGCTATCTCGACAGGATCTCCAGCATCGACAAGTCCTACGAAATTTACACCCTTTACAACTCTGCCATCTTTTACATCAAGGCATGGGATTATGCGTTTTGCAAAATGATTCAAATCTGTCCTTTATCTATTTTTCTAGCAGCTACTTCAAAATATGGCAAATTAGACCAATTTTCTCGGTTACCAACTATATAAATAACCTCTTTTGCTCTTGTTAGTGCTACATTTAGTAAATTTGGCGTACTAGCAGCCCATGCTCTAGCACCTTTTGTAGCACCGCCAAGGACAAAGATAACAACATCAGCTTCTTTGCCTTGCATGGTGTGAATGGTACCAGCCCCTTTTAAATTTTTACAAACATCTTTAAAAGGTGTTATTATTTTAACACTATCTTTTAGCTTGGCTAGCTTACCATTTAAAAGCTCTTTAACGATCATACCTTCGGCTTTATTATAATTACCTATCCATTCATCACTACTAACATCAATCCATTCTGTTTTGATGTTAGGGTCACTAAGTTTACTTTCACTACTTCTACCAAGTATCATCATATTATCATATGTTGTTTCATTTGAAATTTTAAACATAGGATTGGCACACCTTCTATGAACGATAAGTGGCGAACCAACCCAAATGGACTTACCCTCTCCTTTTATATATGTACCAATATTTTGTACTTTATCGGCTCGAAGTTGAACTGATGATTTTAGTAGATTAAGCTCATCTTTTGCATCGCAGTAGCGTAAAATGGCGTTATTTAAAGCTGGTGGCAATGTTACAACGGGCTCAAGTTGAAGTGGATCACCAACCACCACAGCCATGTTTGAACGAAGCAGTGCGCCTAATGCGTTAGTTAAATTTGCCTGCCCTGCTTCATCTATTAAGAGCAAGCCTATATCGCCATTTAGTAGCTCTTTAAAGCTATTATTAAAAGATGCAAAAGTAGAACTAACAACTGGCGTTAGTAAAAATAATCCTTTTATTATTTCACGTCTATCTTTAGCCTCAAGCCTGTTTTTCTCAGCCATTTTTTCATCATTAAATATAACGCTAAGAGCTCGTAAATTTGTTCTAACAGCTTCTTTGCAAGCAAAGATAGTGGCCTTATGCAGATTAAGTGCTTCTTTAAAAAGCTTGATTCTTGCGTTAAAAAGCTTCGTCTTGTGGGATTTCTCATCAAGATCACGCTCCATCATAAATGGCATACTCTTTTGTATTTCTTCATTACTCTGATTAAAACTACCATTTAAAAAGCTATCAAGCTCTTCGCTTCTACCAATTAATTTTTGACGTCTAATAAAGTCATCATTAAGCTTGTTGAGATGGTCTATCTTGGTATTAAGTTCTAAAATTTTCTCTTCAAGCTGAGTTATTTGAGCTTTTAGTTCGTTTAATTTTGTTTCATTCTTCTCTTTGTTTTCACTATTTTGCTTGCTTTCTTTTAAATTTTGCTCAGCTATTTGGCGATTTATCTCACTAACTTTTTGCGCTTCATTGTTATATTTTTCAAAAGCTTGTGTCCTTAAAATTTGCTGGAAAATAAAAAATGATGGCTTTATAGGCGCACTTAGATACTCTTGCAAAATTTCATTTTGTCCGATAAGCTTTGTTAGCTCGTTAGCTTCCGTAGCCTTTTGCTCTAGCTCATTTTTGCTCAAATCTAGCTCATCTATTAGTGGTTTTAAAAGCTCGTCTATTTGCCTTGCTGAATTATAGTTATCAAGTCTTTTATCAATATTTATAAGCTCGCTATTTATACTTTTTAGCTCCTCTTCTTTGATCCTGATCTCACTAAAAAGTAGATTTACTTCATGTAGGGCTTGATTAAATTTCTCCTTTGCCTCGTCGTAATCATCAACTCCTTCGCCGGTAGCCAAGTATTTGCCAAGCCCCATCAAAAAGCCATCTTGCTCTATAAATTCTTTAAATTCTTTTGAAATATCTTCAAACTGACTATGTGTTTTTTCGATCTTTACGCTATTAATCGCGTTAAAAATAAAATTTGACTTATTTTGCTTTGAGCCAAGAGGTATGCAAAAAAGCCCCCATGCAGGTTTTGAGATAAAAGATTTTTCGCCAAAATTTGTCTTTTCATCAGCCGAGAGAAGCCTTGTAGCTATAAATTTAAAATAATCAATCTCGCTTGCATAACTACCGATGCTTTTTAGTTGGCTAAGCTCTTTACTTAAAATTTCAACCGCACCGTTATTGCAAGAGCTAACAACCATCTCATAGCCCTGGAGTTCTTTATTTAGAGTGAAATAAAGTACCTTATCGCTACTATCTCTAACTGGAGCAAAGATATCATGTCTGCTCATTTGCGCGAGTTTCATCGCTCTAAGCGTAACAACTTCAGCCATTACGTCTTTTAAAAGCGTTGTTTTACCAGTGCCTGGAGCACCATTTACGCTATAAATTCCACCACTTTTTTCTTTAAATTTTTTAATGATGTTATTAACGGCAATTTGCTGTGAAAAATTTAGAGCGAAGTCACTAGCAAAGGCCGATCTTGGATACTCCTCTGCTTTAAGAAAATCTCTAACAAGCCTTTTATTTTGCTCATCCCTTACATCAAGTCTTTCAAATTTATTCTCACTGCCCTCGTCCAAAAACTGATCCGTTAGCTCGTGCGTCCTGCCTGACTCGTAAAATTTTATAAGCAAATTTATATCATCTATAAAAAAGCTATTTAAAAGGCTATCATTTTCTTTAAAATTTGGATCAGCGATCCTTACTTCAAGCCTGATCACATCTTTGCAAAATGGCGTCTTTAGCGAGCTTTTTAGCTCCTCATGGACTGCTTTTACATAGCCGCTAAGCCTCATTTTCTCTTTGTGGATAGAAATTTTTTTATCCTTGATGCGCTCACACTCTTTGCTAAAATCACTTTGGCTTATCTCTTTTAGATAATCTAGGCGAGCCATTGCCCAAGGAGCTGTTGAGATGAAAAGATCATCATATGAGTTTGGTGTAAAAAATGGAGTTAAATCATCATCTAAATTTACATCTTTTAAAGCAAAGTTTTGATCATCTTTACAAAATACCAAATCACCGGCAAGCTTAAGCTTATAACAAAATGCCTTTTCAAAGCTCGTTTGCTCAGAGCGCAGTTCCTCTAAAATTTGCTCTTTTTCAAATTTCACATTTGCCATCTTTGAGATAAAAAGAGCAAGCAGGTCAGTTTCAAAAATGCCACCATAAATTGAAATTTCTATACCATTTTTTAAAAGCGACCTGTCAAATGCCCTTAAAATTTGTAGAAATTTCTCATCGAAATTTGCGATGTCAAGATCTATTGATTTTTTAAATTTGGTATTTGTCTTTTTTGGCTCGTCTAAGGTTTTTGGCTCTAAATATTGTGATAATAAAAAGTATTTTAAGGTGTTTGCCTTACTCAAATTTGTGCCTTATTTTGTTGTTATTTAGTGATTATAGTCCATTTTATATATGATTAAACTAAACTTGTAATCATTGTATAAGTAATTTTTGGCTAATATCGCGACTATGATAAAGGCAAAAAAGCACTTTGGACAGAATTTTTTACAGGACAAAGCGACACTAGATAAGATCATCCAAGCGATACCCAATGACGTAGCAAACGTCGTTGAGATTGGGCCTGGCTTAGGTGATTTGACATTTAGACTTTTGCAAATTTACAAGACGACCTGTTTTGAGATAGATTGTGAGCTGTTTCAAATTTTAAAGGCTAAATTTGCAAATGAGATACAAAATGGACAATTAAAACTTTTTTGTAAAGATGCTTTAGAGCAGTGGCAAGAAGAGGGCGGACTAAGTAGTGAGAACTACTTTTTGGTCGCAAATTTGCCCTATTACGTTGCGACGAAGATGATACTAAATGCGATAGATGACGAAAAATGCCTTGGGCTTATCGTGATGATACAAAAAGAGGTTGCTCTTAAATTTAGTGCAAAGAGTAAGGATAAAGAATTTAACGCTTTATCGATCCTCGCTTCACTTCAAGGCAGGTGTGAGCTTTTGTTTGACGTGGATGCAAAGCTTTTTAATCCACCTCCAAAGGTCACATCTTCAGTCATCAAACTACAAAAAACAAAAAAGATTTTTGGCAAAGACGGGATTTTCAAAGATGCAAAACAATACGAGGCTTTTAAAGCATTTTTAAGAGCTACGTTTGCTTCGCCAAGAAAGACGCTTTTGAAAAATTTATCCACAAATTTTGACAAAAATGCGTTAGAAGAAATTTTTGAAAGCCTAGCTTTAAACCAAAATTTACGTCCACACGAGCTAGATGTCGATTCTTATCTAAAAGTATTTGAAAGATTAAAGGAAGATAATGAACGACAAAAACGAAGAGAAAGTTGTAACTAACCAAAGCAAAAACAACAAAAGACGAAGATTTAGACCAAAAAATAAACCAAAACAAGAAGGCGAAACTACTGAGCAAGCTTCACTAGCAAGCAAAAGTGTAATAGATAACTTCTTTGCAGCAGAGCATGCTGAAAATGAAGCGCACGCCGAGCCAAAGAGCCAAAATTCTCGCCCAAAAAAGCTAAGAAATAACAAAAATCAAAACAAAAATAGCGAAAACAATAAGCCAAAAGAGCAAAAACAAGAATCACAAGAAACAAAAAACAAAACACAAGAACAAAAAGAAAAGCCTAAAAAAGCCAAAAAGTCGAAGAAAAATTTACCAGCCAAGCTAAACGGCAATGAACAATGGCAGCAAGATATCGCAAGTGCAATGGTGGCAAACAAGGCCGTTCACGAGCTTCGTCTAGAGCCGATGAAGTATCTAAACTCAAGCGAACATAAAATTCGCATAACTCCACTTGGCGGTCTTGGTGAGATCGGTGGCAATATGACCGTCTTTGAAACTGAAACTAGTGCTATCATCGTTGATATCGGTATGAGCTTTCCTAGCGAGAGTATGCACGGCGTGGATATACTAATCCCTGACTTTGACTATGTTAGAAAAATAAAAGATAAAATAAAAGGTGTCATCATCACTCACGCGCACGAAGATCATATCGGTGCAGTGCCTTACTTTTACAAAGAGTTTAAATTTCCGATTTACGCCACGCCTTTACCACTTGGTATGATAAATAATAAATTTGAAGAGCACGGCTTAAAGCAGGAGCGCTCACTTTTCCGCTCTGTCGAGAAAAGAAAGCCATATCTAATAGGCGACTTTGAGATTGAGTGGATACATATAACTCACTCTATCATCGACGCTAGCGCGCTAGCCATCACGACAAAGGCGGGCACCATCATCCATACGGGCGACTTTAAGATCGACCATACGCCGATCGACGGCTATCCAACTGACCTTGGCAGACTTGCATACTACGGCGAGCGCGGCGTACTGTGCCTTATGAGCGATAGCACGAACAGCTACCGAGAGGGCTTTACTAAAAGCGAAAGCAGCGTAGGCAAGACCTTTGACGCGATTTTCTCAAAAGCCAAAGGACGCGTCATTATGAGCACATTTAGTTCAAACATCCACCGCGTTTATCAGGCGATCGAGTGGGGGCTAAAATACAACCGCAAAGTCTGTGTCATCGGTAGATCAATGGAGAGAAATTTATATACCGCAATGGAGCTTGGCTATATCAAGCTGGATAAGAAAATTTTTATCGACGCTAACGAAGTCGGCAAATTTAAAGATAACGAAGTACTGATCGTCACTACCGGCTCTCAGGGCGAGACGATGAGCGCACTCTACAGAATGGCTACGGATGAGCACAAATACATCAAAATAAAGCCAACCGATCAGATCATCATCAGCTCAAAGGCGATCCCTGGCAATGAAAGCAGCATCTCAACTGTATTAAATTTTCTAATAAAATCAGGCGCAAGTGTCGCTTATCAAGACTTTAGCGAGATCCACGTCAGCGGTCATGCAGCACAAGAAGAGCAAAAGCTGATGCTACGTCTTATAAAACCAAAATTTTTCTTGCCAGTACATGGTGAGTACAATCATATCGCAAAACACAAAGAGACAGCTATAAGCTGCGGCGTAGACGAGAGAAACATCTATCTCATGAGCGATGGCGATCAAATGGAGATCTGTCAAAAATACTTAAAACGTGTAAAAACGGTAAAAACCGGCAAAGTCTTCATAGACAATCAAATAAATAAACAAATATCAGACGATGTCGTCATCGATAGACAAAATCTTGCCGAAGCAGGTGTCGTCATGATAATCGCTCAAATTTCACGTCATGGCGCAAAGCTCATAAACAAGCCTCGTGTCATTAGCTACGGACTTGTAGGCAATAAACAAGATGCAGAATTTAGCAAAGAGATGCAAGAAATTTTGACGCAGTTTTTAAGCAATGTCAAAGAGGAGCTTTTAAAAGATGGTAGACTGCTCGAGTCACAAGTGCGTCAAGTGATCAGAAAGCATATCTTTAGAAAGGTCAAAAAGTACCCAACTATCGTGCCAATTATCTATCTAATGTAAGGAAAATTTATGCAAAAAGCCAACCAAATCGCATCCGAAGTTTTAAAGATAGAAGCAAACGAGCTTTTAAGACATGCTAAAAACTTAGAGATAGAAGATGCTGTAAATTTGATATTTAATACAAAAGGCAAGGTAATAGTCACAGGTGTAGGCAAGAGTGGTCATGTAGGCGCAAAGATCGCTGCCACGCTTGCAAGCACTGGTACGCCAAGCTTTTTCTTGCATCCGACAGAGGCCATGCACGGCGACCTTGGCATGATAGAAAAGGACGATGTTTTGTTAGCCATTAGTTTTAGTGGCGAGAGCGATGAGCTTATCAAAATTTTGCCTCATGTAAAGCGCTTTGGCGTAAAAATAGTCGCCATGGCAAGGAGCGAAACAAGTTCACTTGGTAAATTTAGCGATGCATTTATTAGCATTGACGTAGAGAAAGAGGCCTGCCCACTAAACGCTGCTCCAACAGCATCAACTACGCTAACGTTAGCTCTTGGCGATGCGTTGGCTGTTTGTTTGATGCAAAAGCGAGGCTTTAAAAAAGAGGACTTTGCAAATTTTCATCCAGGTGGTAGCCTTGGAAAGAGGCTATTTTTAAAGGTCAAAGATGTGATGAGAAGCGAAAATTTACCGATAGTTCACTGGAATGCGAGCCTAAAAAAAGCAATCGATACTATGACACACGGTAAACTTGGCACGGTCCTAATCGTCGATAAAGATGGTGTGTTAGATGCTATTTTAAGCGACGGCGATCTTAGACGTGCACTTATGCGAGAGGACTTTGACCTAGACGAGCCAGCAATGAAATTTGCAACCTTACATCCAAAAGAGATAAACGACAAGGAAATGTTAGCCGTGGATGCGTTAGCTTTAATAGAAAAGTATAAAATTCAGCTTCTAGCCGTTGTAGAAAATGGCGTGCCCGTGGGCGTTTTACACATCCATGACCTTGCAAATTTAGGACTATAAAATGGAAAAAACAAGACTAAATAAATTCATCTCACATAACACAAACTACTCACGCCGTGAGGCAGATGAGCTGATAAAAGCTGGTAAGGTTAGCATAGCAGGACGAGTGGTTAGCGACCTTGCCACAAGCGTGGATGAAGATGACAAAGTACGTATAAATGGTCGTTTGATAAAGCTAAAAAAGGAATTTACTGTTATCGTCTATCATAAACAAAAGGGTGAACTAGTTAGCAAAAAAGATGACCGCGGACGAAAGACGATCTATGATACGCTAGATAAGAAATTTGCAAAATTTGTTAGCGTGGGACGCCTAGACTACGCAAGCGAGGGGCTACTTTTACTAACTGACGCCCCAGCGATCGCCACAGCGCTAATGAATAGCGACTTGGAGCGCGAATACTATCTAAAGGTAAAAGGCGAGGTGACAAAAGAGGTGATAGAAGCGATGACAAATGGCTTTTTCGCCAAGGACGCCACCAAAGGCGCTCACGCAAAAACAACTATAAAATCAATGGAATTTAAGCCATTTCTAGCCTATAAAGTCTTTGGCTCAAGCGGTGGTTACACAAAACTAAAAGTCATCATCAACGAGGGTCAAAATAGGGAGCTTCGTCGCTTCTTTGGCTACTTTGACCTTGAAGTGATGGATCTAAAACGTGTTAGTTTTGGGCGTGTTAGCCTTGATATGCTAAAGCCTGGCAAATGGCGCTACTTCGAAAATAGCGAATACGAAGACCTAAGAGACTTTTTAAAAGTTAATAACGTTAGATACTAACATTTTGGCTTATTTCTCTAACGAAGAGGCGAATTAAATTTATAAAAATGAAGAAGAAATGAAAAAGATTGTTCTTTTATCTATGATCTTACTTACTACTGACTTCTCTAAAGATCTTTTTGAGCTTGGGCTTGAAGCTTACGATAAGGGCGAGTTTGATAAAGCCGCCAAGCAATGGCAAAACAGTTGTGATGGTGGGAATATTGATAGTTGCACTAATTTAGGAGCTTTATTTGAAAACGGTCAAGGTGTAGCGCAGGACTATAACAAAGCAGCCGACCTATATAAACACACTTGTGATAGTGGAGATACTACTGGTTGCCATAATCTAGGCGTTCTTTATGAAAGAGGACAAGGGGTAGAGCAAGACTATATCAAAGCTGCCAAACTATATAAACAAGCTTGTGATGATGGATTTAATGATAGTTGCTCTAATTTAGGAATTTTATACGAAAATGGTCAAGGTGTAGAGAAAAACTATTATAAAGCAGCTCAATTATGGCAAAAAGGTTGTGGCGACAAATTTAGCATGAGTTGTTACAACTTAGGGACTTTATACAATAAAGGTCAAGGCGTAAAACAAGACTACTACAAGGCAGCTCAGTTATGGCAAAAAGGTTGTGATAGTAGAGATGATATGAGCTGTTATAATCTAGGTATTTTATATGAAAAAGGACAAGGGGTAGAGCAAGATTACCATATAGCAAAAGAGTTATTTGGGAAGGCTTGCGAATTAGGGCTTCAACCAGGGTGTGACGTTTATAAAAAGTTAAACAAAAAAGGCTTTTAATACCAAAAAAACAACCTAGCGAGCTCTAACAAATTTTAGTGCTTCTCTAAATTTATATCTTATTTTCTGAAAGCAAGATGTTTATATATGGATTTAGCAGCGTCTCACCACGTGCTGCGTATAGTAAGACCTCTTTAAAGTAGTTGTCATTTATGCCGTAAGTGTGAAACTCATACGCCCCTATGCCATATCCCATCGGCGTGATATCGACCCTCGAGTACCAGGCATCTTGCGCTAGGATGTAGCGGTTTGTATCTCTTGAATAGACATATAACTTGATCTTATCTTTGCTCTTTTGCGCCATATACCAGATGAAAGAATTTGTGATGTCGTTAAAGAAGTAGATGTCGCCATTTGGCATGATGGCTTGGGCTGTATCGTTATTGTCCGCGATAAGCGTCCTGCTCTCATAACATATAAATTTATTTGGTGTAAGCTCTTCGATCGGCTCTGATTTGCCATTATTTAAAACTAAAATTTTATCATCACTTATATCGGCATTATAGGCGAGTATGGCTAAGACTAGAGCTAACAAACACAAAGAAAAAATTTGTTTTATCAAAATAAAAATCCTCTTAACAAATAATATTTTAGGACATAAAGCGCACAGATCAGCACACAAACACTTAGCCAGATCGATGAAAATTTAAGCTTGTGTGAGTAGTTAGTCTTTGTGATAATCTCAACAAGATATGGCATAAGGCCGTAGAAAACGCCCAGAAACAAGCTGCCCCAGATGAGGTAGCCAACATAAAAATAGTCACCTTTTAGCATGCAGTATGGGCATTTGTGATTTGGTTGCTCGTAAACATAAAGGCCAAAAAAGTAGGTAATTGCATAGTAGCTAAGCACCAAAAACAACAAATTTGCCACAAAGCTCGCCATACTTTGCTTTAAAAAATTTAGCACCAAAATGACAAAAAAGAGCACATAAAATGCACTCACTAAGCCAAAATTTGTATAGCCAAATGGTAGCTTTGGAGCTTGGAAAGTAACAGAACAGCAAAAGACTGGCACTTTTAGTGGGATATTGTAAAAAAACGAAATTTCTATACCAAGCTCAAGCAGTATCATGGCAAAAAGGCAAATAAAAATGGCATATTTTTTCTTTAGATAAGGGAAATTTAGAGCCTGCAAGTCAAGCTTATTTATAACCAGCCAAATGCCAAGCCCAAAGATCAGTAAAATTTTAGTGAGCATCAATATACCACCAAATTTATTTGAGCCGATCACGCCAGCTGAACACATAGCACCAGGCACAATATCAGAGAGTTCATTTAGGCAAAGTGCAAAGAATATAAACAATACGATCTTAATACATACGCAAAAAAGCAAGATTGTATTTACAAGGTAGTTTTGTTTTTCAAGCGAGTATTGAAGCGATGTTAGTGCGTTGTAGTCCCACGATCTCACGATCCTAACGACGTAAAAGAGCGAAATACTCATCAAAACTAACAGTACAAACTCTGCTAACAAAAAGGCAATAACGGCGTTTGATAAAAAGACACTCATACTATCTCTCCGTTTTGCAAGCTGACAACCCTATCTGTGACACTTAACTCATCAAAAATGCTATCGTGAGTAGCGACGATAACACTCTTTTTTAGAGCTTTAAAAGACTCTAGTAAGCCCAAAAATGCACGTGCATTTTGTCTGTCTAAATTTGCCGTTGGCTCATCAGCTAAGATGATGTTAGCATCCATAGATAAAGCCCTAGCTACCGCACATCTTTGACGCTCTCCACCACTTAAATTTGATACGTTCTCATCTTTTTTATGAGCGATATTTGCAAGCTCAAGAGCCTTTTTTATCATCTCATCTCGCACATTTGCCTTGAAATTTGTTAGAGCAAATGGAGCTAGTAAATTTTCATATACACTTAGTCCCTCGATGAGGTTAAAATTTTGAAATACAAGTCCAAGCCTTTTGTGTCTAAACTCGGAGCAAAAGGCATCAGGTAACTTTGCGATGTTAGTGCCATCTATCAAAATTTCTCCACTAGTTGGCTTTTGAAGTAGGGCGATAAGAGAAAGTAGAGTGCTTTTACCGCTTCCACTAATGCCTTTTAGTATCACTAGCTCGCCGTCATTAATATCTAAATTTATATTTTTTAAAGCACAAAACTCATTTTGTTTGTTTTGGTTATAAACTAGGCTAACACCTCTTATATTTATCATTTTAGCCCCTCATTTATGTCACTACTTGCTACTCTCCATGAAGGTATGAGCACAAACGCCAAAAATGGTATCACACCAAAAACAAAGATCAAAAATAGCTTATCAAACTCCAAAATAGGCGTGAAATTTGTAAAATTTAAAAGCTCATCACCTAAAAATATTCCCTTTAAAAGCGGAGCGTTAAATACAAAAACAAAGAGATAAGCCAGCATAACACCGAGTAAAAAAGCACTAACGCTCACGATGAAATTTTGTATAAATTTTAAAAATATAATGTCTTTTATGCAAAAACCAATGCTTCTTAAAATAGCTATTTCACGCTTTTTACTACCATAGGCGAGTGAAATTTGGTTCTTAAGCAAGACAAAGAATATAAGCATAACGCTAACGTAAATGCTCATAAAAATTCCACCCTTATAATAATAAAGGTGCCTAACCTTAGCCACCTCATCTTCTATACTAAGAGCGAAAGAATTTGGATATAAATTCTCTATCTTTAAAGCTACTTCACTGATCTCATCTGTGTTTGGCACCTCAACATAGAGCTTTGTATACTCTTCATCTTTTAAATTTAAAATAGCCCTTAGCGTATTTGGATGCAAAAATATAGCGTTATTTGAGATCAAACCACTTTGCGCCGGCATGGTCTTTAATATCTTTACTGGTATCATGCGCTCTTCAGTCAAAAAATTAAAGCTATCATCGTAGTAAAGCTCATTCATCGCTGCCTTGACACCTTCTCCGACGATCATCTCATCCTCTTTTAAGCTATCATCTTCATATAGGTGGAACCAAATACGCTTTTGAACAAAGTAGTACTCTCCATCAACCACGCCCCTAACGTCAGCTACGCCATCAATCTTTGAGATGTCGTAGATATAGCCAGGATGCATGAGATCATTTTTGCCAGCGCGAAATGCACTCACTACGATACTTGATCTATCTTTTACTAAATTTATAAGATCATGTTGGATCGATCCAGAGATGAAAAGCACCGAGCTTAGCACAAAGATAATGAGTGCAAAGAGGCAAAAGCTAAAAAGGTGATCCTTCCTATCTTTAAAAAGCAGAACCACGGCGTAGTTTATAAAATTTTTACCTATCATAGACAAAGCCTTTTTGCCCCTTTTGGTTAAAACTAAAAGCAGCATTTGCTCTTGTTATCTTAGAAATTTCTCTTAGCTCATCTTGCTTTGCTTTATGATCAAAGCTAAGATAGTGTGCCGCTAAAAGCGTATAAGAAAGTCCAAAAAATAACGCCAAAAAAACTAGAAATTTCACATTATTTACCGATAAAATTCTTTATCTCGTCAAATCTTATGACACCTTTGCCAGCATGATCTTTTAAAAAGCTCTCTGCCTTTGCTTCATCTTTAAATGGGATAAATTCGTCGCCCATTGGTCCATAAACGTTTGAGCCGTGAACATAAAACGCATCTTTTGCATCAAGCTTTTCTAGCGTGTAATAATCACTCACATAAGCATCTTTCATTTTGCCATCCGTAAAGTAAAATTGCGCCATATCTTTTACGCCATCAAAATAATAATCCTTGCCATCTGCTTTGATGAGTGTCGCCCATGGAGAATTTTTGACAAGCATGCCACATACCGCACATCTTGCACCCTTTGGCACGACTATTCTATCAGGTTTTTTTATTTCTTGTTTAGCTTTTGAGGCTTGGTTGCTAGTACCTAAATTTGCTGGAGCGTCCCATAGATACAAAGCAGCAGCTTGTAGGTGTTTATCATACTCTGGAGCTTTGTTAGCCTCTTTTGAGTCACATACTTGTTTAAGATGAGCTTTTAGCTCAGAGATAGCTTTAAAGCTTTTTGGATCTGTTTTTTCGCAGTTTGCTTCATAAAATTCTTTACCATGCGCATAAACGCCGCCCTCGCGCTTAGCTTTTATCATTTTATTATCGCCTTCAAAATCCTGTCCAGCTATCTCGTAAGCTTTAGCAAAATTCATTATCTCGCCGCCATTTTCTGCTTGAAATTCTTTTGCGTCAGCCTCGGTTGAAAAGGCGTATTTGCTATTTCTAGTCATTGTGCCTTTAACACTACTACCAACGACATAAAAAGCTTTATTTACATCGATCAAATTTAGATTTTTAGTATCAACAACCTGCGCGTCACTTGGGATCTTGCCTTTTGTTAGCTCGTATAAGCAGTGAAGTGATGCTACTTGCTTGCCGTTATATACGTGATTAGTCTTATAAAATTTAACCAAATTCATTCCACAAATAGCACAATACTCCTTATCCTCGCCACTTCCTACTAGTGTAGCCTTGCTTGGCTCTACGCTTTGAAACATCGGTTTCATTTTGACAGTTTGCTCATTTGTAGAAGCACCAAAGAGTAGGGTCGCCAGTAGTGCTGAACCCAAGATAGAACGTAAAATCATAATTATCTCCTTTAGTATTTTTTATTTTTATATTTATAAGCTTTAAATACCGCTAGGTTAGCTTTATCAAGCATCAATGCTTTCCTAAAATTTCTAAATTCTCGCACGCCTCTTTTAAGCCATTTTTGCAGCTTCTGGTAAAAATTTCACGTGCTTTTTCTACATCTTCTTTTACACCTTTGCCTTCAGCTAGCATGATGGCGTAGTTGTTGCAACCCTTTTCATATCCATATATACACGCTTGCTCATAAAGTTTTGTGGCTTTTGTAAGGTTTTGATCAACGCCCTGGGCATAGACATATAAAAAGCCGAGATTATCACACCCTATGCCAGCTTCGTTTACACAAGCCATTTCGTAGTTTGCTTTGGCTTTTACATAGTCTTTCTCAACACCTTCGCCCTGCGCGTATAGATAGCCAAGGTTGCTACATCCTATACCATCACCTGCCTTGCAAGCCTTTTCATAAAGCTCTTTTGCCTTTTTAAGATCTTTTGTCACGCCGGTACCATTTGCATAAAGCAAGCCAAGCTCCGTGCAGCCCTCATTATCCTTACAAGCCTTTTCATAAAATTTCACTGCTTTTTCTAGATCTTTTTCCACACCTTTGCCTTTTTCATAGGCGTAGCCAAGATTACTGCAAGCCATAGAGAAGTTTTGATCGCAAGCCTTTTCATAAAGCATTGCTGCCTTTGCTTCGTCCTTTTTGACATTGCCATCACCTCTGCTGTAAAGCACAGCTAGATTGTAGCAACCTGATGCCTTTTTCTCTTTGTCGCAAGCATCTTCATAAATTTGTGCTAGCTTGTTGTGATCTTCTTTTGCGTTTAAAGCCTCTTTGATATAGCCAGCATTTAATAGTCCCAAACAAGCAAACAATAAAACTAAACTCTTTTTCATCATATCTCCTAAATCTCTTTTATATCCTTACCTCTATAAGCAAAGGCGATTAGCAAAGCCAAGAGCATTAAAAGCAAATAAAGCAAATTTGAAACGCTAAATCCATCGCCATTTGCGTATGAGTGAAGTCCGCTTAGATAGAAATTTACACCAAAATAGGTAAAAATAACTGAACCAAAAGAGAGTACACTAGCTACTAAAAAGGTAAAAATATTTTTTAATCTTGGAATAAATCTTAAATGAAGCGCAATGGCATAAATAATTATCGTAATGTACGACCAGCTCTCTTTGCTGTCCCAGCCCCAGTATCTACCCCAGCTCTCATTTGCCCAGACGCCGCCTAGGAAATTTCCGATAGTTAGCAAGCTTAAGCCTATGATGAGGCTTAGCTCATCAGTTGCAGCGAGGTATCTTATCTGCTCACTAAGCTTTTGCTCGTTTTTTTGATTTTTTATAGCCATTAAAAGAAGCCCAAGAAGCCCAAGCACAAAGCTAAAGCCTAAAAAGCCATAGCTTGCTGTGATGACACTTACATGCACACTAAGCCAAAATGACTTTAAAACTGGGACTAGATTTGTTATTTGTGGATTTATAAAATTTAGATGAGCGACCAGCAAGCTCACACTTGCAAAAAGTGAAGCGGCTCCAAGAGCAAAGCTTTGATGTTTAAAAAATAAAACTCCAGCTAGTACACTTGCAAGCGAGATATACACTAAGCTCTCATAAGCATCACTCCAAGGTGCATGCCCTGAGATATAAGCACGAAGAGCTAAATTTAGCAAATGTACCGCAAAGCCAAAATAAAATGCAAGGCTAAGCGCTTTTTCAAATCTAAATTTCTTTCCAGAAAATAGCCTATAAAAGCCAAGAGCGAGCAAAACTAGCCCAAGGATCATGTAAAAATATATAAGAAATTTAAAAATTTCCATTTGATTATAAAGCACTTCAAGCTCCACCTTTGCCTCGCTTGGCGCAAGAGAGCCTAGAGTGCTTCTTTGATAGCTTGAAATTTTCTCCAAGCTCCTATCAGCCTCTTTGCACTCACCACTTTTTACGCAAAGGCTTAAATTTTCTATATAAGTGCCTAAAACGCTTTTAAACTCGTTTGAAATTTCACTTGAGCTAAAGGCTTCATTTACGCCTAGCCACGTTAATTTATCGCCATTTTTAGCTGGGATAAATTTTAAAATTTCTCCCTTTAGTGCAAGATATAAGACATTTAATCTCTCGTCAAATTTGATCACGTCACTATCAAATTTATCTCTTTTTGAGGCGGATTTTTCATTTGCAACTTCTACAAATTTAGCCAGCTTATACTCGCCATTTTCGTTAAAGACATCGTTAAAACTAGCAAATTTTTCATTAACTCCCAAAAGCTCGCCCACACGCTCACTTGTGATCTTTACTACTCTTTTATCCATCCACTCTTTTGGCGAGATGGCAAAAGAGAGCATTAGCTCCTCGCTACTAAGCCCAAATAGCGTAGTTTTGGTTGAAATTTTACTTATCACAGCTCTTGAGTAAGAGCCAGCTGGAGCGATTCTGCTATCAGCCTGAGTCAAAATTTTGGCAAATTTACTTGCATGAGCGTCTAAATTTTTATTATTTTCATTAGCAAAATTTGGAGTAGCATTTAAAAGCAAGATAGCCAAAAATGCGATTTGCGAACCTTTTATAAAATTTAGCAGCCTAAAAAAACGGCTCTTTTTACTAAATAAATTTATCACAAAGCCAAGGCAAAGCAAAAAATATCCTATGTAAGTTGGGATTTTGCCAGGATCACGGCTGATCTCAAAAGCGCTTCCAAGCTCGTCAGGATCGTATGAAGACTGAAAAATTTTATAGCCATCAATCGTTAGTGGATTATTTAGCGAGATGTCGTACTTACTGCCAGCGATACTTACTTTGCTTGTATAAGATGATGGACTATTTAGCCCTGCATATCGCTCTAAAATAAACTCGTCAAGCTTTAATGAAAATGGTAAATTTAAAGCCTTTGAGCTAAAGTAAAATTTCACCTCTTGCCCACCAAAACTTAGCACACTAGGCTCCAGCTCATATCCGGCTCCGCCTTTTACCTTGGCGGTTTTGCTCTTTTGTCCAGTAAAGCCAGCCTCTATAGTAAGCGTAGCTGGAGCGCTTTTCTCATCTTTTTTGTAGCCAGCTATCTTTATCTCAAATTCTTTGCCGTTTATATCTTTTTTGAAGTGAAAGTCGTTGTTGCCAAGTAGGCTTAATTTTAATGGAAAGCTAAAGCTCTCATTTGGCATTTCTACTCTTAAATAAGGCTTTACGCTTTGCATGGTGTTGCCACTCTCGCCAACTCTTAGATGTAGCACGCCCTCTTCGCCAAAATACCTTGTAAGCGCAGCCCCGATGAAGATAACGATAAAAGCAAGATGTATCAAAAATGCGCCAAATTTTTTATACATCTTGGTTTTTACGATGCTGATAGCCAAACAAATGGTACAAGCAAACATAACACACTCGTACCAAAGCGCTTCGTAAACAAGCACTCTAGCCGTTTGTGTGTCATAAAAATTTTCTAAAAAAGTCGCAAGCCCTGCACCAAAAGCAAGAATAAATAATAATATCAAAGACAAGCGGTAGATATTTAAAATTCTCATCGCTCGCCTCTACCTTAAATGCTATAAGTTTGTCCCGCATAAAGTATAAACACCCTAAGCAGTAAAACACCGATAACAGCCGCTAATGAACTGATATAAAAGCTAAAATTTAGGCTAGCTACTTTTTTGCCAAATGCAAAATTTAAAACAAAAGGCACAATAAAGCCAACTAGCACAACACCAAGCCAAAAGAAATTTGCCCAAACACCGCTATAAAAAGCAACAGCTGCATTTTGCTGATAACTTGAACCAAGTAAAAGCGATACAAAAAGCATTAAAATGAGTAAAATTTCAGCTCCCAAAACGCTAAATTCTACGCTATGAAGCGAATGAAGGTCGCTTGAATGTGGATCTTCTTTAAATAAAGCTACTGCGACCAAGCTGCTGCCACTTATGCCAGCACTTAGTCCTGAAGCTATAAATAAGGCTGGAAGCACAGCTGTGTTTAAGAGCGGGAATCTAATCAAAACTGAGATCAAAAATCCAGTATAAGCACAAATTATTACAGCAAAAATAAGACAAATACGACTTAAAAATGGATAAAGCGGTATTAAAATTTTCATTATTAGTGCAAAAAGAGTACTAAAGGATTTTAAACTTTTGGCTAAGAAATTTGAAATCTCATCATTAAATGCATAAAGGCACATCAAAAAGCTAAGCGGTATAAATACACAAAGTCCAGCAACACCGATAGACATAACTGATGTGAAATTATAATTAATCAAAATTTTCCAAAACAAAAGTGGCTTTTCAAGATCGGCTATCAGACAAACCATACCAAGCATGATGCTAACAAATGCTAAAAGCGAAGCAGCCTTAAAAAATGGGCTAAAGTTCTCTTGCTTTTTATAGTGTTTTAAAAGTATGGCAGCGATTAGCGCTCCACCACTCATACCAGCTAGCAAAAGATAAACAGCGATCGGCCAGCCCCACTCTACTCCATGCGAAAATGTTGCAGTAAAATTTAATGCACCATCCATCTTACACCCCCATTTTTACTTTAGGAATATATCTAAGGCTTGGTTTTGTGCCAAGCTCTGCTCTTAGCCTTATGCTATCTTTTACGGCTAGTAGCTTGCTGATGTGCGAATCTTCATCGTTAAGGTCACCAAAGACGATCGCCTCATATCTACAAGCTTCTACGCAAGCTGGCTCTTTTTCGTCCTTTAAATTTGTATCTACGCAAAAGTTACAGCTTTGAGCTGAATGAGTAACCTTATCGATATATCTCACGTCATATGGACAGGCTACGATGCAGTATTTACAGGCAATACAATCATCTATATTTGTAGTTTGTATGCCCGTTTTTTCGTCTTTATGACAAGCCTTGGTCGGACAAACAGCTACACAAGGCGCATCGACGCACTGCTGACAAGACACTCTTACAAATCTTTTATCGAGTAAATTTTTAGGATTAGTCTTATCTTCTATAAAAAGTCTCATCTGTCCTTTTGGGACTAAATTTACCTTTCTGCAAGCTATCTCGCAGTCTGTACAGCCAACACATTTATTTTGGTCAAATATCATACCAAAGTGTGGTTTTTTTACACTTTCTTCACTCTTAAAAGCAAAACCACTACTTGCCGCACCAGCACCAGCAGCCACAACTACCATGCTTTTTAAAAAGGCTCTTCTATTTTTTTGATTTTGCATTTTTAACTCCATTTTATATCTTAATGAGGCTTTTTAATGCCCTCATTTAGTTCTTTTTCGTGAATTTTCTTTGCAGCCTCGGCTAACTCACCTGGCTTTAAGACCTTAACAAGCTCTATCTCAAAAACGATAGTCTCGCCTCCAGGTATGCCCTCCATGCCGCTATCGCCGTACGCAAGTTCTGGCGGGATAACAAATTTAAACTTATCGCCCTCTTTCATGAGCATTAAGCCCTCTTCAAGACCTGGGATCAAATTTAGCATAGAAAGATGGGCTGGAGCCTCTTTTGTCTCATCAAAGACCTTACCATCGATAAAGCTAGCTTTGTAGTTTGCTATGATGATACTCTCTTGTTTTGGAGTCGCTCCCTTTTTGCTTGATTTTAAAATTTCATATTGCAATTTTGATTTTGTTGTTTTTACATTTTTATTTTTTGCATTTTTATCCATAAAAGCCTTGCCTTGCTTTAAATTCTCTTTAAGTATGGCGGCTTCTTTTTCTTTTACTATCTTGTCTAAATTTTCAGCTCTTTTGTTTAGTAGCTTTGCTATCTCATCATCGCTTAGTTTTAGCTCTCCTTTTAGTGCATCACTAAAACCTTTGATAACAGCCTCAGCATCGTAGCTAATGCCTATTTGTTTTTGTTCAAGTAACCCTTTTAAAACATATCCACCACTTGTTGCTCCAATAGCATAAGACTCATTTGAATCTACATTTGCAAGCAAACCAGAAGCACTTAAGCTAAGAAGTAGCGTAAATTTTAAAACCTTATTTTTCATATCAAACCCTTAAGATTAAAGGGGCTAAAACTAGCCCCTAAATGCTATAAATTTTTATTCAAAATTCTTTGAGCTTCTTTTATATACTCTTTTGATGCATCGAGTTTTTGTTTAGTAAATTTAAATCCGTGCATACCCCACGAACCATCTTTTTCAACCATATCGATGATCTCTTGAGCATTTTGGATAAGCTCATAAACTCTTACTTTATCACTTGCATCAAGTTTTTTAGTCTCAAGTAGTGAGTAAAGTCCTTCAATACCAATCTTAACTTCAGAGAATTCATTCTTAACTGGAGTTTGCCATCCCATAACTTCATCATAAACTTGTTTTTGGTTTTTGAAGTGAAGTGTTGGTTTTAGCTCAGATAGTACTGGGCTGTGGCAGCCTTTGGTATCTTTCATATCTTTATCAGCCCAAGATGTTCTAGCGCACGCCCACATCAAGTCAACGTAGTTATGGCCATTTTTATCTCTCTCAAAGTGCCAATCTTTAGCATCTCTTGGACCTTTAGCGGCATCGCCTGGTACTAGAGATTTCTCTTTTGGATCAACCATGATCTTCCAGATGTGAGATCTTCTTTGAGTATCAAAGCCAGCGTTGTCTTGGAACTGAACAGCGTAGAAATTCTCACAACTCATCATAAATGGCATGTGGCAAGATGCACAAGTGTTATCTTTGTGAGTATCTGCTTTAGATGCGATATATGCTTGAGTCTCGTGGCAATCTTTACACTCTTTTCTAATTTTTGGTTTAGTATAGAATGAGCTTAGATAGCCTTGCTCTGAGTTATAGTTCATACCAGTTACGCTCTTATCGCCTACTACTGGGCCTGTGTTATCGTGTGGATCGTGGCAAGTAACACATCTCATGCCTTTATCATAGTGAGCTGTAAAGTATGATTGTGAACCCTCAGATCCGCATCCTGGTCCCATTGATTTAAATTTAGAGCTAAGTGATAGATCAAGCTTGCCGTTGTTAAGAGGATTAGCACGAGCTAGATCTGGGCTAAAGTTAAACCTTTGGTGGCAGCGTTCGCAGTTTGATGTTCTAAAATTTGTAGCCCCATCAAGGTGACCGCCAGCTCCGTGGCACTCCTCACAGCTTACACCTTTTGAGATAGTGTGTTTTTGAAGCTCTTTGGCATTACCAAGTGCTGCGTAAAATTCTGCTTTTGATTTAAAGTCGAATTTAACTGGGTGACAAACTTCACAATATGATGAGTTTGCTTGGAAAAACATCGACTTTTTATGTTTTGCGGCATATGAAGCAAGACCTCTAACATATCCGCCATTATCGCCGTACTCTTCAAGAGTACCAGGAAATTCTGGGACAAGCTCTTTTATCTTTTTAACAGTTGCGTCGTCTAAATTTAACGCCCATGTTCTTTGCCATTGGTTACCACCAGCTACGATCTGACCTGTACCATCTCTTAGCAAACCGCCCTCAACGTAGTAAGTACCACGAAGTAGCCACGCATCAACGTAGCCCATTTTGGTTCTTAAGTGACCAACGGTTGCGTAGATAACATCTGGAGTAATACCTTTTGGAAGTATAGAAGCAGTATCTTTGTCAAATACTGGCTCAGTTAGGTTGTTATTAACCTCTGGGTGCTCACCAGGAAAACGCATAGTAGTTGCGTGGCGAGATCTGCTCCACACTTCATACTGGGCTGGGTGACACTCACCGCACTTTTCTGGTCCTACAAATTTGTTAGGAAACTGAAGTGATGAAGTGGCTGGAATTCTATACATCATAGAGCTATAGCCCTTACCGCCATCTCTTTTACTAAGCTTTGACATATCAAAGCCATGTCCCTCGGCAAGCCACTCTAAGCCGCGGTCGTGAACGACCATTTTACCGACGGTTTTACCACCATACTTTGTAAAAATAGGGTGGTTTTTAAATAACCAGTTATACATCTCTTGCTCTTCTACAACGTAGTCTTGCAAGGAGATAACACCTCTACTTTGCAGTGTGCCTTTAGGATTTGCGATAACATCACGTGCTTTATCGGACATCTGCATATTATGCTCTTCGCAACAGGCTTGTGAAGCGAAGATGCTAACACCCATGAGCAAACCAGCTAAGGCTTTTTGTAGATTTCTCATGTGCCCTCCTTTAAATTTTTTATCCTAAAATCAAAATGATTTCATACTGATAATACTAACACCAAAAAAGGGTAGAAAAGGGGGAATTTTAATAAATTATAAATTTTTGAAACTAATTGTAAATGTAATACTATTTTCATCTACATTTCTAGCAAAGATTAGGGCGTTATTTTTGCTAGCAATTAGCCGGCTCATATATAAACCAAGCCCGCTGCCAGACTCTTTTGTACTAAAGTGTGGCTCAAAGATAACCTTTAAAAACGAAGCCTTTATCGCTCCTGCATTATTTTGAACGCATAAATTTTTACGATTATCTTTTATAAAAGTATAAATTTTTATTACTCTTGGCTTTACATAGCTTTGTTTAAATGCATCTTTTGCGTTGTTTATAATATTTATTAAAATTTGGATTATTTCATTAAAATTCGCAAAAATCGTAAAATTTTCTCTTATATCGATCTCTATTTCTATTTGATATTTCTTAAGTGAGGCATTTAGAATTTTTATAGTCTGATTTATCACTTCCTCTACGCTAAACTCCCTTTTTAAAGTATTTGGCTTAAAAAAGTTTTTAAAATCATCAACCGTTTCAGACATAAAATTTATCTGCTTGCTAGTCTCTTCTATAAACTCATAAATTTTTGCTTCATCAAGCTTTTTTCGCTCCTGATAGAGTTCTAAATTTATTAAAGCTGAGCTGATTTGAGCTAAAGGCTGCTTCCACTGATGTGAGATATTGCCTATCATCTCGCCCATTGAGGCTAGGCGGCTTTGATGTATCATTAGCTGCTCGGTCTGCCTTTTACTCTCTTCGCCACGCCTATGCATCTTATAAACAAGTAGCAAAAATATCCCAAACACAAAGGCTATCGCGCTCATTATGATGACAACCTCTTTTAGATGGTAAGAAAAAATTGCACGTAGTGGGATTTTAAAAGATAGCATTGCCATCATCTCACTTGCTTCAGAAATTTTTCCATTTGAAATTTCATAGCGATCCAACATCTGTTTTGGAGCACTTTCGCTATTGTGACAGGCTAGGCAAGATGTATTTTGACTTCTTATAGGAAGCCCTACAAAAAATTGTGAGCCATTTTCATCTTTTATAATCTTTGAAAATTCACTAAATTTATTCTCTTTAAAGCCTCTTAACACCTGCGCTTCAAATTCATTTGGCTCATGAGCTTTATTTAAAGGCGCCATGGCTACTAATTTGTAGTCAAAGTCAAGATTGTATTTTTTCTTTTGGATATTATAAATTTCACGGCTTATATACGAAGATGAGAGCAATCTCTCATCAAAAAAATCCTCTTTTATAATGCCATCATGCTTTAGCTGCTCTATTAGCGGACGCTGAACGCCTGCAATGTACTCTCTTACAGAATTTATACTCTCAAGCACATAATACGCCTCTTTTTTGGCATCTTTCATTGCAAGATTATTATAAAAATTTAAAACAAGTGCGGATATTAAGAGATAAACAAAGATAAAAACACTAACGATTAGCTGAAATTTATATTTCACAAAGATAACCTACACCGTATAAATTTTTAATCACATCTTTGCCAAGCTTCCTTCTAAGCTCTTTTACGATCGTCTTTATCGCCTCTTTGCTTGGCTGCTCATACTCCCAAATATAATCAAAAATTTGTTCATAAGTTATAGTTTGATTTTTGTTGTTTAAAAAATACTCTAAAAGCCTACTTTCACTCTTACTTAGATGAGAAATTTCACCATTTATATAAAGTACTTTTTTGCCAAAATCGTATTCTACTTCATCATTTAGCCTAAGAGTCGGCTTACGTCCAACAAGCTCTAAAGCAACGTCTTCTAGGGCTTTTATAAATGACTTTTTATCATATGGCTTTGCAAGATATCTTGTGATCTTTAGCTCAACTGCTCTCCACAAATACTCTTGCTCGACGTGGCTTGATAGGATCACGATAGGAATTTTTTGATTTATAGTTCTTACTTTTTTAGCGATCTCTAGGCCATCAATATTTGGCACGCTTATATCAAGCACCAAAACATCATAAGCATCGCTCATAGCTAGCTCAAGTGCATCATAGCCATCTGTTACGCCATTTACTTCGGCAAAAAATAGTTCCAAAGAAGCACAAATATTTTTTAAAATCGCCTCTTCATCTTCAAGGCAAAGGACCTTTTTATTTGATAAAACGTCTAAAATATCATATTCTTGCATAGCTTCATCTCGCTTTTTGAGCAGATATTATCACTTGGTAGCTTAAAAAATAAGATTATCTAAAAAATAATTCATACCAATATAAAAGACAGATTACTTTTAAAAATTAAACTATAAATTTTTGTTGAAATGATTTGAAGTCTTGATTAAAATTTTTCTATAAGTACTATTTTGGATTTTCTAAAAATTTAGCTACCGATCAATTTTAAAAAGAAAGATAGCTATATTTATAGTATAAATTTTAGTTGCCTCTGCTTCCAGGTTTGATCGCTTTGCTTCCATTTTTACAAAGTGGGCAATGCTCAGGCTCATAAATTTCAAACTCAAAATTTCCTAAAGCAAAAAATGGCTTATCGCTTGGCAGTTTAGCATTTGGCTTAGCTTCATTGTCTAAATTTGCAACCTTACAAAAGCCACGGTTCGCAAGTGCTGCAAAGCCAACTACCTCACCGCCAAGGCTCTCTATCACGTGCGCTGCTTCAAGTGCCGAGCCGCCAGTCGTGATGATATCCTCACAAACGATAAATTTCTCACCTTTTTTCACTTCAAATCCACGCCTTAAGCTCATCACTCTATCAACTCGCTCTGTAAAGATAAAACGCTTCTTTGCCGCACGTGCGAGCTCATAGCCAGCTAAAATTCCTCCAAGTGCAGGCGAGCAAACGCTATCAAATCTAATGCCAAATCTCTCTATCACACGGGCAAGCTCATCAGCTAGCTTTCCAGCCAAAGCTGGGTCTTCAAGCACCTTTGCACTTTGGAGATAAAACTGCGAGTGATTGCCACTGCTTAGTAAAAAATGTCCCTCTAAATATGCCCCAGCCTCTTTATAAATTTTCTCTAAATCCATCGTTTTTTCCTTTTAAAATTTACTCAAAATCTTAACACAAGCCCACTTAAGCCACTCTTTTTAAAATTTAATAAGCCACACATTTGTATAATCTCTCAACACTCACAAAAAGGACGCTCATGCTTATATTTAACCCTGTTGTTTTTAGCATTTTGGTAATGACGATACTTTGTCTATTGCGTTTTAACATTTTGCTTTCTATCCTTATCTCTGCTCTTGTTGCGGGAGTAATGTATAAGCATGGATTTAGTGGATTTGAAAGTGGCATTGCAGGTGGGATAGATAGCCTCTTTACGGCCCTAAAAGAGACTACACAAAGCCTTATAAGCGGTATGCAAGGCAATCTTGAAACATCGCTTAGTTATATTTTACTTGGTGCTTTAGCAGCCGCCATCGCAAATACAAATTTAACTGCTATCTTGATAAATGCTTTGAGTAAATTCCTTAGCTCAAATAAAGTGATTTTTATACTAACTATTGCATTTATAGCGTGCTTATCTCAAAATTTAATCCCAGTTCACATAGCTTTTATACCTATTTTGATCCCGCCACTTCTTGCTATTATGAACAAAATGGGAATAGATAGACGTGCAGTGGCTTGTGCTTTGACATTTGGTCTTCAAGCACCTTATGTAAGCCTTAGCGTTGGCTTTGGTCTGCTTTTTCACAATATCTTAAAAAAAGAGCTAGCAAATAACGGCATAACCACATCTATTTCTGATATCTCTTCTGTTATGTGGATAGGCGGCGCTTCGATGCTTATTGGACTTATCCTTGCCATACTTTTTTACGGTAAAAAAAGAGCTTATAAAACTTCAAAATTTGAAAAAGAAGAGCTTGATGAGATCGAGCGCTCAAAAAGCCTTGAGATGACTAAAAAAGAGTGGGCGGTTTTAGCTGGTGCAGTTGTGGCTTTTGGTGTGCAAATTTATACTGAACTGCTACCTCTTGGCGCACTACTTGGACTTTTGGTTATGGTCGTTTTTGGCGGTATCGAATACAAAAAAGTAGATAAGATCATGGACAATGGCCTTGCTATGATGGGATTTATCGCATTTATCATGCTAGTTGCTGCAGGCTATGGCACTATCTTAAGAGAGAGTGGTGGCATAGACGAGCTTGTAAAATACGCTAGCTTGGTATCTGGCGGCAAGATAGGCGGAGCATTTTTGATGCTTCTTATCGGACTTCTTGTTACGATGGGCATAGGCACTAGCTTTGGCACGATACCTATCTTAGCTTCTATCTATGTGCCACTATGCGTTAGCCTTGGATTTGGCGTACCAGCTATCATCTTGCTAGTTGGCATAGCTGCGGCTCTAGGAGATGCTGGAAGTCCTGCAAGCGATAGCACACTTGGGCCAACAAGCGGTCTAAATGCTGATGGTGAGCACAACCACATATATGATACTTGTGTGCCTACATTTGTATTTTTCAATATCCCACTTATCATCGGTGGTATAGTTGGAGCTATGATACTTGGATAAATTTTGGCGTTAATTACGCCAAAATTCTTTTTATTTCTTCTACTTTTTATCAATATAAATTTTTGGAACATCTTTTGCTTTTGAAAAATATAAAAATTTAAAATGCAAAAAGGATAAGTCAATGATGAGATCACTTTGGTCTGGTGTTTCAGGCCTGCAAGCCCACCAGATAGCCATGGACGTAGAAGGCAACAATATCGCAAACGTTAATACTTATGGTTATAAATACAACCGTGCAAACTTTGCTGATATACTAAGCCAAACTCCAAGAGTTGCTACTGCTCCACAAGGTCAGCTAGGCGGTCAAAATGCTATGCAAATAGGTCTAGGAACAACTATAAACTCAACTACGAGAATTTTCTCACAAGGTACACTAACATCTACTGATAAGCAAACAGACCTTGCACTTCAAGGAAATGGTTTCTTCGTCGTATCTCCAGATGGTGGAACAACAAGATACTATACAAGAAATGGTGACTTTGTCCGTGATAAAGCTGGAAATTTTGTAAACAATAGTGGCTATGTCGTTCAAGGCTGGACAAGAGATGAAGAGACTGGTACTATAGACTCAACAGGACCAATAAAAAATATCGTGATCAAAGAGGGTCTTACTACTCCAGCAAGAGCTACAACAGAAGTAAAGATAAAAGGCAACCTTGACTCAGGCAATACCATAGGACAAAGAAGTACGCCTATTTATTCACTAGACTCTGTTGCTGGTGGACGTGACTATAACAATGACGGAATTTTAAATGCAAACGAAGTCCATAACGAGAATGATACAAATAACGATGAGTTTTATACGAACTCAAGAAAAGAACAAAGCTTAACGGAGCGTGGTGTAGATCTTGGTGTTACATTTGATGAGCTTGGAAATGGCATTGCTTTAAGAGATGGACAAGGTATCTGGGTGAGCTATGCAAATGCTAAAACCGAAAAATTTACAGTAGGAAGTGGATTACCACAAAGTATCGGACAGATAAACCCAGCAGCAACACTTGATATCACGATCAATGGTACAAACATCAAATCTCAAGCTAACACAATAACAAGCATCAGTGATGTTGCAGCTGCTATCAATGCTCAATACAATAAAACTGGTGTTAGAGCTGAAATTTCAGAGGGCAACAAACTAACACTTATAAATAGAAATAACTCAGGCACAACTGAAGAGACAAAAAATATCCATCTAAAAGTAAATGGCGGAAATACTGTTACTGGTTTAGCTGATAAAGATATCATCACAGCTTATCAATATGTCTATACAAGCTCACAAACAACAGCTGTTCATCCAAATAACGATAAAATCGCAAGACAAGTAACGACAACAGAAGATCTTCGCGCTGCTATGCAAGAAGATGCTAGAAACCACGTTGACTACAACGGCGATGGCCAAATAAACGCGAACTCAGATGCACTTGATGCGGCAAAACTAGCAACCGCAGCACATAGAATAGCACCTGGAACTGGTGGAGCAGCCATAACTAACACTGCATATCAAACAGCTTATAATACAGCATATGCCGCTGCAGCTGGTACTCCAGATCAAAAACACGCAGCTGGTATCGCAGCACTTCAAGCACTTGCAGGCGATGACACAAACGATGGCGTAAAGATCACTGTAAATAAACTAGGTCAATTTCAACTAGAAAATCCATCAAACGAAGTAGCAGATCATGCACTTTATATGACAACAACTGGTCTTACAAAGCCGGCTCAAGGTACAAATAACTCAGCTATAAATGAAAATGTTAGACTTACAACTATTATGAAAGCACTTGATGGCGCACTAAGCCCAGGCCAAGCTCTAAGAGCAAGTGGAAAGATGATGATGTCAAGCCACGGCTCAACGGCAGAAATTTTTGACTCGCTTGGTTCAAAACATACAGTTAGTATCAAATGGACAAAGACAGGTACTACAACAGATGGAGGAACTGAGTGGAGCATGGTTATACAAGTACCAGAGCCAGCTAAGATAAACTACACAGGCGAAGGTCCAGATAATGTTATAACTGGAACAGCTAGATTTAACGCAAATGGCTCACTTGCAAGTTTTCATCCAGCAACGATAACATTTTCAGCTAACAACGGCTCACAAAGTGGCCAAAACATTAGCTTAAATTTTGGTCTTGGAACTGATTTTAACGGCTTAACAAGCTTTGATAAAGACTCATCAACTGAGTCAATCTCACAAGATGGCTACACAGGCGGCACATTAAACGGCATAAAAATAGATGAGACTGGAACGATAATAGGCTCATTTTCAAATGGTCAAAGCTTTGGCCTAGCTAAAGTAGCACTTGCTACCTTTACAAACAACGAAGGTCTTCAAAGCGAGGGCGGAAATGTCTTTTCGCAAACCGCAAACTCAGGTGAAGCAGTTATCGGTGCAGCTGGTACAGGCGATAAAGGAACGATCGCAGCTTCAAAACTTGAAGCTAGTAACGTCGATCTAAGCCGTGCGCTAACAGATCTTATCGTAATCCAAAGAGGTTTCCAAGCAAACTCAAAAACTATCACAACAAGCGATGAGATGTTAAATACACTTCTTCAATTAAAACAATAATAACTAAGACTTTTACAAAAGGGAGCGTTTGCCTCCCTTTGAAATTTATGCTTTAAATTTACAAATAAAATCAGCCTTCTTTTTGTAAAATGTTAAAAAATTTTACAAAAGAGAAAAAATGCAAGTAACATTACTAAATCACACTCCACTAAATATCTGCTCACACGCGATCCGCACATGCTGGCAAAGCTTTGAAAAAGGCGACAACGGCGGCGAAAAAGATGTTGAGCTAATAGATAGAGTAGGCAATAAATTTAAACACGCCTCGACCTTAGAGCACCTTTACTATAACTTCTACATCCAAGGTATCTCTCGTGCGCTACTTCAAGAGTTAGCTCGTCACCGCTTGGCAAGTCTAAGCGTCAAATCAACTCGCTACACACTAAAAGAGCTAAAAAAAGAGGAAAAATTTGAAGTAGGGCAATTTGAGCGTGCGGCTAAATTTATCGTACTAACAAATGACGAACTAGTCGATAACGCAAGTATAAAAGCACTTGAAAATTTACGTGAAATTTTAGCCTCAACTACAAAAAGCCTTGACATCGTAAAATACTGCCTGCCAGAGTGCTATAAAACCGAGCTTACATGGAGTATAAATGCTAGAAGCTTGCAAAATTTCATCTCTTTAAGAAGCTCAAAATCAGCCCTTTGGGAGATAAGAAATTTAGCAAATGCTATCTACGATGCCCTGCCAAAAGAGCATAAATTTATCTTTGAAAAGTGCTTGCCAGAAGATGAGTCAAACCAACATTTACGTTAGTGTAATTTGTGATTTAGAAGTGATGAAATGAGCGCTAAATTTACTTTTGTAAAACGTAAAGAAGCTCGTCTACGTGGATGTTTCTAGCTTTTAAATTTCTGCTACCACGGTAGGCGTTGTATTTTTTACGAAGCAGATGAACCTTGCCCATTTTGTTTAAATTTTTATCAAACTCATCTTGGTTGATAAAGCCCTCTGAGTTAAATGAAATGAGTACAAATTTCGCCTTTAAATCTGATATGAGCTCAAAAAAGGCCTCGCTTGCTGATGATTTTTTATTAAAGACTGATCTGTTCCAGTCCTTTGCGATGCCTGAAACTTTTGAAATTTTACTTGGTTCCTCGTAGCTTGCAATGAGATTTAGCATGAAGTAGTTTGAGCCGTATGGGTGCTGGTTATAAGGTGGATCAAGATAGACTAGATCAAGGCCATCAATCTCTTTTGCGAGCAAATTTGCGTCCTTTTGATAGACCTCAAAAGGCACGTTAAAATTTGAAAAAATTGGCTTAGTCAAATTTATATCAGAAGTGATCCTTGAAATGGCGTTTTGCCCCCTGCCACCAAACTGGCCAATGCCCTCTTTATTTTTATGAAAACCTTTAAAAATTCCACTTGTATTTGCATGCACACTTGCATTATAAAGTAGTGGAGCTATGAAAAATTTTCTCATCTCCTCTGGCAACATCTCATCTATGAGCCTTCTAGCAGTGTCAATGAATTTGGCATTTTTTCTCGTGTAAAAGACCCGCTCACCAAAAGCGATATTTTCATCATCTTTTGGAGCGTAAAGTTTTGTTATAAAGCCTTCAGAAAGGTTATTTTCTATCTCTTTTTCAAGCTTTTTTTGCCAAAAATTTATCTCATCTCTTAGCTCATTTGTGGCGTTTTGCAGGTAGCATGAGTTTGTGATGAAGCTATAAAACTCCAAGTCGTTTGTAACTAGAAATTCGCTATTTTGTTTTAAAAACCTAGCTACCACGCCGCTTCCACTAAAGAGGTCGCAGCAGCTAAGCTTCTCTTTTTTAAGCTCGTCTTTTGCGTATTTTACGCCTAGATCTATAAAGCCTAAAAGCGAGCGTTTGTTACCAAGATAGGTTAAAATTTGCTCTTTTAGATAGGCTTGATTTTCTAGCTTAGTCGTCTTCAAATTAGTGCTTTTTTAGTCCCATAGCATCAACGTCAAGCTTGATCTCATCGTTGTTTATGATGACTAAGCCAAGATCAAGAATTTTCTTTGCTATGGCGTGTGCTTCATCAAGTGAGTGCATCTTATAAGTACCACATTGAAATTTATTTAACTCTGGAATTTTATCTTGGTCTTTGACTTCTAAGATGTCTTTCATAGAGGCAAGCCATGCTTTTTTTACAGCTTCTTCGCTAGGTGTGCCGATCAAACTCATATAAAAGCCAGTCCTACAGCCCATCGGTGAGATGTCTATGATCTCCACGCTATTGCCATTTAGGTGATTTCTCATAAAGCCAGCAAACAAATGCTCTAATGTATGAGTACCTTTCTCCGGCAAAATTTCTTCATTTGGCTTGCAAAATCTTAAGTCAAAAACACTGATATCATCGCCCTTTGGCGTTTTCATACTTTTTGCTAGTCTTACTCCTGGGGCTTGCATTTTTACGTGATCTACACAAAAACTATCAAGTAATGGCATATTTTCTCCTTTAAATTTTTGGTAATTCTAGCGTAAAAAATGTTTAAAATTTAAAGGCTCATGCAAAATTTCACATAAGTCTTGTAATATCTGAATGTTTGTGGGTATTAAAATAATAAAAATTTTACTTACTATTATAAATTTCTCATATATTCTGTACTATAAATACCTTGAATACGTCTTTCCATGTCACTATACCAACTTTTTGGAAGAGTGGTGAGAGAGTTAAATTTCTCTAGTAAATTTAAATTTTCATTTGGTGTAAAAAAGAGCCTATTTATCTCCAAAATGCTCATGCCAACTTCATCTTTTTTGATAATTTCTATGGTGTCACCTGCCTTGCACGATCCTGGTGTTATGACGCGGTAGTACCAGCCAGTAAGGCCAGTTTCAAAGATGTGAGTAGCCATATTTTCATTGCCCCATCTTTTTGAGAGCTTAAAGCATGGTTTTCTAGGCTGCGAGACTTGAAGCACAAGCGAGCCAATCTTATGGATATCGCCCAAATAAACGCAGCTCTCATCAAGCCCATCAACACATAAATTCTCCCCCATAGCTCCATAAGCTAAATTTTTAAATCCTAAAAATTTCTCCCACTGGGCATAGTTTGCAAACGAATTTGCAAATATAGCTTTTTCAGGGCCGCCATGGTGCTTTGTATCAGCAACACTATCACCCTCAAAGCCAAGTTCATTTGCAAAAATTTCACCATTTTGAGCTACTTTAAATATAGCTGAACTCCATGGTGTATTTAACTTATCAGTTGCACTTTGCGAGCCATAGTTTTTCACCTCGCCAATTAGTAATGCTTTTAACGTTGCCATCTTTTTCCTATAAAAATTTAGCTTATTCTTAAATTATTCGCATGAGTTAGTGCGATCGCAATCGCATCGGTGATATCAAGCGGTTTTATCTCTTTATTTATACCTAAAATTTTCTTCACCATAAATGCCACTTGCTCTTTATCGGCTTTAGCCTTGCCAGTGACCGTCTTTTTCACCTGAAGTGGCGTATATTCAGCAAAATCACCATGAAGCTGTAAAATTTTAAGGCTGAGCGCTCCGCGAAACTGAGCGAGTTTTAAAACCGTTTTTGGATTGTAAGCAAAAAATATATCTTCAATCGCGACCTCGTCGAATTTATGATTTTTAAAGATGAGATCAAGCCCTTCGCAAAGCTCGGTAATCTGATATTGAAGTGTGTTTGGTTTTATTTTTATGAGTCCTGCTTCAAGAAGAGTAGTTTTTAATTTATTTTTTTCAAGTATTGCATAACCGCAATTCTTCGTACCTGGGTCGATTCCTAAAATTTTCATCACTATCTTTTCAATACTTTTTCACGACTTTTTCACGATGTGAAAAAGTTTGTCGGAGTTTAACAAAGGTTTTATTAAAATTAAGATAGTATCACTATAAAAATTCTCGAAATTTAAGGCATAAAAATTTGATAGCAGACGAAATTTTAGAAAATCTTTCAACACAAATTTCACCTGAAGAATACCAAAGTTATATCAAGCAATTAAAATTTAACGAAAAGGCTTCAGACGATCATATTATCGTATTTACTGCACCAAATGAGTTAATGGCTAAATTTATAAATACAAGATATTCTGATAAAATCGCTCATCTATATGAAGTTAGAACAGGTATAAAACCAAATATAGAAATTTCATCTACTAAAAGTAGCAAGGTATCAAAACAAAATCAAATAAATGTTAAGCAGATAAAAACACAAAGTAGCATTTTAAATCCAAGCTACACATTTGAAAATTTTGTCTGTGGAGCTTCAAATCAATACGCATTTTTAAGCGCAAAAGCAGCCGCTGAAAAACCTGGTGTACTTTATAATCCACTTTTTATATATGGCACGACGGGACTTGGCAAGACTCACTTACTCCAGTCAGTCGGAAATCACTGCCTAAATAAAGGGAAAACCGTTATTTGCGTAACTAGCGAACAATTTATGATAGATTTTACCAGTCACATAAATAACCACTCAATGCCAAAATTTCGTGAAAAATATAGAAACTGCGATGTTTTACTAATAGACGATGTGCAGTTTCTTGGTAAAACTGATAAAATCCAAGAGGAATTTTTCAACACATATAATGAACTTTTAGCAAAAAATGGTCAAATAGTTATGACTTCAGATCGACCTCCAAAGACACTAAAAGGCTTTGAAGATAGGATGATTTCAAGATTTGATAAGGCTTTTATGGCTGATATTACGCCGCCCGAACTTGATACAAAGATAGCCATCATCATCAAAAAATGTGAATTTGATAAAATCGATCTAAATAAAGAGGTAATAAACTATATAGCTACAAATATGGGAGATAATATCCGTGAGATCGAGGGAGCTATCATAAATTTAAATGTATTTAAAACTCTTATGAAAGAAGAGATCACACTTGATCTTGCAAAAAGTATATTAAAAGATTTGATCAAAGAAAAACGTGAAAATATAAATTTCGATACTATCGTTGAAATAGTTAGTAAAGAGCTAAATATCAAACAAAGTGATATAAAAAGCAAATCAAGAGTTACAAATATCGTAGAGGCTAGACGAATCATCATATATCTTGCAAAGATGCTTACAACAAACTCAATGCCACAAATCGCAAACTATTTTGGTATGAAAGATCACAGTGCCGTTAGTCATAATATTAAAAAGATAAATGAGCTAATACAAACTAATGAAATTTTTAGTCTAAAAGTTACTGAATTAAAAAACAAAATTTTGACAAAAGGATAAAATACAATATGAAATTTGTGAATAAATGTGAAAAAGAAAATATAATTTTTCACATTTCAAATAGCTGTATTTCGGTGTTTAAAAGCACTTTTCACTTTTTAACATCACCTACTAAAACAAAAAAATTAAATTTAAAAATAGAAGGAAGTTTTTAATGAAAGTTTTAATAAACAAAAATATGCTTGAAAGCATAGTAACAAATACAAATCCATATCTTGAAAAAAGAGATCTTAGTGCTATAACTTCTCACATTTATATCTCAGCAAAAGATGGGGTTTTAAATATAAAAGCAACTGATCATGAAATAGGTCTAGCATATAAGCTAAGTAATGTAAAAATCGTTGATGAAGGTTACGCAACTGCAAATGGTAAAAAACTACTTGACATTATAAAAAGTCTAAAAGACGAAGAAGTGATGTTAGAAACTGTAAACAACTATCTTTATATAAAACAAAAAAACTCAAAATATAAACTTCCGATGTATAAATTTGAAGATTTCCCAGAATTTCCAACAATTGATGGTAAATCAAAATTTAATGTTGATGCTGTTATGTTAGGAAGAAGTTTAAAGAAAATTTTACCAAGTATTGATAGTAATAACCCAAAATTTGAACTAAACGGAGCTTTTCTTGATATTAAAAAAGACTTTATAAATATCGTCGGAACTGACACAAGAAGACTTAGTGTATTTAGATTTCAAACACCAACTGAAAAAGAATTTTCACTTATAATCCCTAAAAAAGCTATCAATGAAATACAAAAATTATTTTTTGACAAGATAGAAATTTACTATGATGAAAATATCTTAATCGCTCAAAGTCAAAATTTTGAATTTTTCACAAAACTTATAAATGGCAAATTTCCAGATTACGAGCGTGTAATACCAAAAGAGGTAAGAAAAAGACTTCAATTAAGTAGAGATAAGATGATAGAGGGTATAAAAACTATCTCAATGCTAAGTGATACAATGAAAATATCTTTTGCAAAAGACAATATAACATTTGAAAGTGTTATAGAAGACAACTCTGAAGCAAAAACTACGATAGATTATCAAACTGGTTTAGAGCTTGGAGATGAATTTTTCATAGGTATAAAAAATAGATATCTACTTGACTTTTTAAGTAGCATCGAGGATGAAAATTTTGAGCTTGGATTTAATGAAAGCTCGCTAGCATTTGTTGTAAATTCAAAAGAATTAACAACAGTAATAATGCCGATAAATTTATAAGATAAGGCAAGATTATGGAAAATAATTATGGCGCAGAAAATATTAAAGTACTAAAAGGGCTTGAGGCGGTCAGGAAACGCCCAGGTATGTATATAGGTGATACTAACATAAGCGGTCTTCACCATATGATCTACGAAGTCGTTGATAACTCTATCGACGAAGCGATGGCAGGATACTGCGATACGATTGACGTTGAGCTTACACGTGAGGGCTCAGCGATCATTAGCGATAATGGCCGTGGTATCCCAGTAGATATGCACCCGACTGAAAAAATTTCAGCTGCGACTGTTGTTCTAACTGTGCTTCACGCTGGTGGTAAATTTGACAAGGACACTTATAAAGTCTCTGGCGGTCTTCACGGCGTTGGTGTATCTGTCGTAAATGCCCTTTCTAAAAAGCTAGTCGTAAATATCAAACGTGATGGCAAACTTCACAGACAAGAATTTGCAAAAGGTATCCCGCAAAGCGATCTTGAAGTCATAAAAACTACAAATCGCACAGGCACTCAAGTTGAGTTTTGGCCAGATGATAGCATATTTGAAGTGACTGAATTTGACGATGAAATTTTAGTAAAAAGATTTCGCGAGCTAGCTTATCTAAACCCAAAGATAACTATAAATTTTAAAGATCAAAGAAACGGCAGAAGTGAGAGTTTTCATTTTGAGGGCGGACTTGAGAGCTTTGTAACTGATATGAATAAGGCAAACGCTGTTAGTAAAGCTGTATCATTTAGTGGCGGAGAAGATGACGTGCTTGTTGATTTTGCACTACTTTACAACGACACTTATAGTGAAAATTTACTAAGCTTTGTAAATAACATCAAAACTCCAGACGGCGGTACGCACGAGGCTGGCTTTAGAGCGGGTCTTACAAGAGTTATCACAAATTACGTTCAAGCAAACGCTGCTGCACGTGAAAAAGATACAAAGATAACTGGCGAAGATATCCGCGAGGGACTTATCGCAGTTGTAAGCGTAAAGGTGCCAGAGCCGCAGTTTGAGGGACAAACAAAGGGCAAACTAGGCTCAAGCTACGTAAAACCTATCGTTCAAAAGATGGTTTTTGACGTGCTTACAAAGTACTTTGAAGAAAATCCTATCGAAGCAAGAGCGATAATGGATAAAGCTCTAATGGCAGCTCGTGGTAGAGAAGCCGCTAAAAAAGCTAGGGATCTAACTCGTAAAAAAGAGAGTATGAGTGTAGGTACGCTTCCTGGAAAACTGGCTGATTGTCAGAGCAAAGATCCAGTCATAAGTGAGCTATATCTAGTGGAGGGCGACTCTGCGGGCGGTTCAGCAAAGCAAGGACGTGATAGAGTTTTTCAAGCGATATTGCCGCTTAAGGGTAAAATTCTAAACGTTGAAAAGGCAAGACTAGATAAAATTTTAAAGTCTGATGAGATAAAAAATATGATAACAGCGCTAGGGTGCGGTATTGGAGATGAATTTGACGCTGAGAAGCTTAGATATCATAAGATCATCATCATGACCGATGCCGACGTCGATGGTAGCCACATCCAGACGCTTCTTTTAACTTTCTTCTTTAGATTTTTAAATAAAGTTATAGAAAATGGCCACATCTACCTAGCTCAGCCGCCACTTTACCGCTATAAAAAAGGTAAAAAAGAAATTTATCTAAAAGATGAAAAGGCATTAAATGAATTTCTTATCGAAACTGGTATCGAGGGCGTTGATATAGAGGGTATCGGTAGTGCTGATTTGATTGATTTCTTAAAGATCGTTGCAGCTTATAGAAGCGTCTTAAAAGAGCTTGAAAAACGCTTTAACGTTCTTTCAGCGATCCGCTATATGATAGAAAATCCAGACATCGTTTCAAAAAGCTACAATGAAATTTTTGAAATTTTAAAGAATTTCTTAAAAGCTGAGGGTCACAACATCCTAAACCACTACGTTAGTGATGATGAGGTTAGAATTTATGTGCAAACTGAAAGCGGCTTAGAAGAACTTGTGGTAAATGAAAATTTATTTACAAATCCACTCTATGAAGAGGCACTTTACATCAGCCAAAAGATAAAAGAGCGTGGTCTAGACTTGCATAGTGATGTTATAGACGTGCTTGATGAAGTAGAAAAAAATGCGAAAAAAGGTGCATATATCCAGCGCTATAAAGGTCTTGGTGAGATGAACCCTGAGCAGCTTTGGGAGACTACGATGAACCCTGAGAACAGAAGACTTTTAAAGATAGATATAAACGACGCTATAAGCGCTTCTGATACGTTTAATCTCTTTATGGGCGATGAGGTCGAGCCAAGAAGAAACTACATCCAAGACCACGCAAAAGACGTTAAGCATTTGGATATTTAAAAGAAAAAAGGATAAAAGATGAGCGAAGAGCTAGATATAAAATATGGCGAAAAAATTTTGAAAGAATTTGACGTAGAGAGTGACCTTGAGGTCTGGGAAAATAAGCAAACAAGGGACTATGTCATAAAGATCACTCTGCCTGAGTTTTGCTGCCTTTGCCCTCGCTCTGGTTATCCTGACTTTGCGACCATATATCTTGAATACATCCCAAACAAGCTAGTTGTCGAGCTAAAAGCGATAAAGCTTTATATAAATAGCTTTATGAGCCGTAACATCAGCCACGAAGATAGTATAAATGAAATTTACTCTGTTTTAGAAAAAAAACTTCAGCCAAAATTTATGAAGATAGTTGGCGACTTTAACCCACGTGGAAATGTTCATACAGTTATTGAGATCAGCTCTGATTTAGTCGTAAAAAAGCCAGTTGAAGAGAAAGAATTTGCTCCAAAAAGTAGGGAGAGAAGCTTTAGCGATAAGTCACGGGAGAGACGAAGTACAAGCGATCGTGGTGGTAGCAGGGGCAGCAGAGATGATAAATTTAAAAAAGATGACAAGCCAAGAAGAAGCTCAAATAAAGAGGGATTTAGAAAGATAAGCTATGCCGATGATAAGAAGCCAAAAGTAGTCAAAAAGGATAAATAATGATAATTGCTAAGCTTATAGAACATATCTTTAAAGCAGCATCTATATCACGTTGGAACGACTATCCAAAGATGACAAATTTAGTCGAGCTTGATAAGCAGGCTCATAAATTTATCATCGCTTATTTCATAGCAAAACAAGAGCAAGACGCCGATATGAACTATATCATTGAGGCTGGAATTTTTGAGTTTTTAAGTAGGGTCGTGGTCACTGACATACGTCCAGACGTCTTTCATCACATCCAAAAGACAAAAAAAGAGCAGATAAATAGCTGGGTTTTAAGTAATCTTGATAGTCTTATTTCAGATATTGAAGATGGGGAGTTTTTAGAGAGATTTAAAAGTTATTTTAAAAGTGATAGAAAGCATGAAAAAGAACGCCTTATCCTAAAAGCAGCCAGCTATCTTGCCACTAGATGGGAATTTTCTATCGTCTATCAAACGAGCCAGTTTTTAAGCGATATAGAAGAGCTTAAAGCCAAGGTTGAGGAGGAGATGGAGGATTATTACGAGCTAATTGGTGTTAGAAAGATCGCTATGAATCAAAAATTAGCCCGCCTTGTTGATCTAAGTGGTAGACTAAGGTTTCAAAAGCGCTGGGCACAAACGCCACGCATCCCTGAAACTGCGGTCTTAGGACATATGCTAGTTGTTGCGATACTTAGCTATTTTTATTCACTCAAAGCAAAAGCTTGCAAAAAACGCCTAGAAAATAACTTCTTTTGCGCGCTATTTCACGACCTACCAGAGAGCCTTACAAGGGATATCATAAGCCCTGTAAAATACGGTGTAAAAGGCCTAAATGAGATCATCAGTGAGTATGAAATGAGGCTTATTGATGAGAGGATTTTGCCATTTGTGCCTGAAAAGATCAAAGATGAGTTTAGCTACATCCTTGGCATCAGAAAAGATGGCGAGAAATTTATAAAAGATGAGTTTGAAAATAGAACTTATGAGCGCAAGATCATCTGCCACGAAGGGACTATGGAAAACGTAAATGAGGATAAATTTAACCCAATCGATGGCAAAGCACTAAAATACTGCGACAAGCTCTCAGCCTACATCGAAGCTGGAATTTCTATAAGCTACGGCGTCAAGTCAAAAGAGCTAACTGATGGCTTTAATAATATGTATAAATTTTTTAGTGAAAAACCTAAGATCGATGGAGTGGATTTTTTAGAAATTTGTGATGATTTTAATGAGCATTTTGGTTTAGAAAGACCCCCTCTCAGATAACTGCGGCACACACTTAATACAAGTGCTCTGCTGTGTTCCCACCCTGAAGCGGTGCTCATAAAAAGCATTGCACAGGTCTAAGAAGGAGCTTCGCAATCATACAGAAACTATACTTAAATTTTGTTTTATAGTTACATTTTTAAAAATTTAGCTTTAAAAGTATATAATCAGCCAAAATTTCACAAAAAGTAGAGTAATGTCTGGAAAGTTTAAACTTCGTTTTTTATCAGCTTTTAGAGATTTTTTTATATATCATCACAAATCTTTAGAATTTCGTGCCAAAATTTTTGCCGCTATGATCTCTGCTAAATTTGACCCAGACGAAGATGATTTTTTTGTTTTAAATGACATCGTAAGTGAAATTTATGAAAATGACCAGACCAGAAAAGATTTTTTGATCCAAACTGTTAAAGAGTATGTAGCAAGAGTTAAAAGAAACGATAGAATCACACTTGATGCACTACTTTTAAGCATTGATAAAGACCTAAAAGATCACAAAAGATACGCCAAAAAGATAGATTTTTCTCACCTTCGTCGCTTGATGAGTGGCTGTGAGGAAGAAATTTTAGTTCAGCAAAGAGTTTATGAGTTTTTGATAAACGAAGTCAAACTCTATTCTTAAAATTATCATTCATTTTAAATTTTTAATCATCAACTAGCATAAAAATTATTTCTTCATTTGAATAGCAGTCTGGATCATCTCATCACTTGTTGTGATACTTTTTGCACTAGCCTCATAAGCCTTTTGCGTGACTATAACCTCACTTAGCGCTTGACCAAGATCGACGTTACTCATTTCAAGTTTATTTGCAAGAATTTGTGAGCCATAAATGGTCTCACCAGCTTTATTTTTGTAAAAAAATGCCTCACCTGAATTTGGAGTTGCTTCATAGAGATTATCACCCACTTTTAATACGCCCTGTTCATTTTGGAAGTGATATAGAGCTATTTTTGCAACTATAAATGAGCGAGAATTGTCAAAATTTGCCATGATATTTCCACGATCATCGACGCTATATTTTGAGAGATTTCCTTCAGCGTAGCCATCTGCTTTTATGACAAAGTCTTTTTTTGAATTAGCCGAGCTTGTTATGCCATTATAGACATTTGCATCTCCATTGCCAAGAAAATTTAAAGCTACGTTTCCAACGCTTGTTAATGTATTTGTAACAAGCCTACCGCTACCATCAAAAGTAAGTGTTCCCATAGCTGTATTTTGCACAACACCATTAGCATCAGTTATCGTAGCTGTGGCATTCCAGGTAGTTTGATTGCCACCTTGAGGGATTTGTTTTGTAAAATTTATAGTTACTAAGCTCTTTGTACCATCACTGTTATATATCTCTGAGCTTAGTTTTTCTTTATTAGCTACTTCAACTAGTGATGTAACTTCAGCTTTTACATCTAAGCTAGCAAAATTCATAAATTTTAGGCTTTTATTGTTTATATGCCAGCTGCCATCGCTCTCTAGCGTGGTTGAAAACTCACTAATTTTACCATCGCCGTCTTTTACTTTTACCACTACGCTATCGCCTGCTTTTGCACCAAATCTTGTCTGACTTAGTGGAATTTGTCCATTTAGTGAGATAGTTTTGTTTGTATTATCGAGTGTATAATTAAAATTTGCCGCATCAATGGCTGTTGTTCGCTTATCTGTTATAAGGCTTGAGTCTAGGTTACCTTTTAAATTTATATTTTTTGTTTGCTTGGCTGGCATATATAAAAAATGAGGTAAATTTATACCTTTTTGTGAGCCAGTATCGCCTAGTTTTAGATCTTCTTCTTTTGCAGTAAATGCCTGCGTGGTACCTTTTGTTTGACCATATTTTCTAAGAGCATTAGCACTTGGAGTGACTGGAGTAAAACTTGTTAACGTACCAAGAAGCAAGTTGCCTTTATTGTCTACTAAATTTCCAGCCCCATCTATATCGAAGCTACCTGTTCTTGTGTAGTAGTTTCTACCATTTTTATCAACGACACCAAAAAAGCCTTTACCGCCTATGGCTAGGTCAAAGTTATTATCAGTATTTTGAAAGCTACCATTTGTCATCTTTAAAGCTGTCGTTTGTTTCGTAGCTCCAAGACCTACTTGATTGTTAGTTGGACCACTTCCAGCAGAAGCCATATGTTGATTGATTAAATTTTTAAACTCAGGAATTGAAGCTTTAAAACCTACGTTGTTGATATTTGAGATATTATTTGCCCAAACATCCATGCCAAAGCTTTGTGTTTTAATGCCACTAATTCCGTTGTAAAAACCTCTCATCATGGCTTTTATCCTTCGTAAAATTCAGATATTTTATCCATTGGGACATATTCGCCTGCGATTTTGATCATAGCTTTGCCGTCTACAAATTTTACTGCCTCGACCGGATAGCTACCCACCTGAGTCTTGTATGAATTACCATCTTTTCCAGTGTAATTAACAGAGACTGTATATGCACCATTTGGTAATTGTTTTCCAGAATCATCTTTGCCATCCCAAGATATTCTGCGAACTCCTGATTTTAGATCTTTTATATCGATTGAACGAACGACCTCTCCATTTGCATTTTTAATTTCAAGCTTACCATTTGCAAGATCTGATTTAAAATAAAGTGCAAAATTTACAGTTTTTTGCTCATCTGTTAGTAAAACTGAGTTTGAACCAGTTGAGACCATTTTGCCAAGGGCTGAGATAGCATAGGCATTTGCGTTTGATTTTAACTGATTTACAAGCTCTTTCATAGCTGAGTTTGTATTTTGTTGCATCTCTAGTGATGCTAGTTGGCTAGTTTGTGTGAGCATTTTTTCAGTATCCATAGGGCTTGTTGGATCTTGATACTGAAGCTCTGTTAAAAGTAGCTTCATAAATGCATCTTTATCTAGTTGCGCATTTGGGTTAGTTCCTGTGCCGGCTGCTGCATCTTGCTTTGCTTTTGCCTTTTTCTCGGCATTTTTTTGTTGTGTTGTTTGTGTAGTTATATCTGAAACTGAAGCCATGATCTCTCCTAAATATATCTTGGTATTACTAGCTCAAGCAAGCTTTGTTCCGCTTGAGTGTTTTCGCTCTCATCGCTTTGATTTGAGCTGTATTTATTCTTTGCTTGTTCTTTTTTATCTTGTCTTTGATTTTGATCTGAGAAATTCATCTCAAGCTCGGTAAATCCCATATTCACAAGACTATTTTTAAACTCGGCTTGATTTTGTAAAAAGAGATTCATTGTAGCCGTGGTTGAGTTAAAATTTACATGTAAGTTGTTGCCTCGATTTACCATCGTGATCTCGACCTCGCCTAAATTTAGAGGATTAAGCGTTATGTTAAAACGAGTGATCGGAGCTTTGTAGTTTTGCACCTGCTCTTTTAGCGTAGAAGAGAAGTTGCTAAGCGTCTCTTTTATCTCAGCCTTTGTTTGAAGCTGGTGTTTAGCGCTACTAGCGATATCTTTTACCATTTGATTTAGCTCTAATTTATTATCGCTATTAAATGTCTCTTTGCTCTCTAAATTCTCATTTT
>CAUSCE010000010.1:0-81339 GCA_963530215.1 uncultured Campylobacter sp. | reverse complement strand
ATAGCAGGAAGATTTATAGCCCTTTTATGAGCAATAAAGGTTATGGCATCATCCATTCTATTTTTTGAATACTTAATGCCAAATTCCCTTTCTATCTCTACGCCTAAAAGGTTGGTTAAGTGATCGTTCCATTTTCTTATCTCTTTTTCTTCCTGTTTTTCACCTTTCAAAGTTCCAAAAAATCTGACTGCCATGCTACAAGTATCAAAGAAAATTGTTCCGTCTATTATCTGCTCTTCTTTGCGAAATAGTGGATTTACTAATACCGTGATGATATTTGGTTGTGTTACTCTTTATTTGTCCCTTATCTGTGTATTCTAAATCTCTATTAAGATAATCCGACAGTTCATCGTCATTAAATTTCAACCAATCAATCACGAATATCGCCTGCAATTTTTCTGTGATAGTTATAATCCCAATATCTTTGATTCCCATACTGAATAGCTTTTTTAATACTGTCTTCCAAATATATGATATAAGCAGCTTCATTTTTTCTTTTACTCTTATCATCAATGCGATTTAAGGCAGATTTTAGAAATATATCTTTCATTAATGCTTCATTACCATGTGTGTAGCTATTTAATAATAGTAGCAATAGGAAATCATCTTTACTGGCATCACCACTTGAGATAGTTCCCTCAAACAATCCCTTTAGCTTTTGTATTATGCTTGTACATCGTTTCTATGATTTTAGGTGCATCAGCCAATAAATCATTATCTGATTGATATGCTTTTATTTGCTCTCTAATGCTCTTTTTAGGTGCAAAACATTCATAGTATTTATCAATTTCCTTTTGCTTATCTATGATGTTATTTAGCGTTCTATCAACACTGTTCCCAGTCATGGCAATACATCTGTTATTTTGATACATTTCCACTTTCTCGATTTGATTATTAAAATTATAAGCAATTTTCCCTTCTGCAAAAATATGAAGCCCTTTGCCGGATTGAGAAGTTTCAATGTAGGTATCATGGAAATCTCTGCAAAACTTTTCTCTCATATCATGACATACATTATCCAAGTCGATACAAAGAAACGGATCATCTTGCTTAGCACAAAAGACAATCCATCACAACCACTACTTTCTATATTATTAACTGCTGTTTCAAAGTCTGCCCAGTTTTCTTTATTATTCCAATCGCTTGATTCAAGGTAATTGAACTTACTGGAATCTTGAGAGTTTTTCTCTTCCTTTCAAATCCATTTTCCTGATCTTCTTAAACCATAACCACTGTTTATATTCTCTTAATTCCATTGGAATATTTTGTTTATATTTTTCTATTTTTATCATTTCGTCCTCCAATCTTTATGTTGCTGACAGAAGTACAACCTGATAAAATAATCTTGTCAGGGACGAAATACCAAGTTGTACTTTCATCTTGCCTTTGGTCTTTTGACTAAAGGCTTTTTCTTGTTTAATTTCTTCATAAATCTCTAAAATATACAGCAAAACATCTTGCTCTTCTTCATTTAATTTCCCGAACTTTTTAACCGCTTTTGCTAATTGAAATATCTCTTTTGATATAGCATCTAATACTTTGTAGTCAGCTATAATTTTGATTGATGCTCTCCAAGTAGCTGTATGAAATACTCTTGTTTTGATAACCCACTTATTTCAATTTGCTTATTTATCAGATCATATTCTTCCTCTGAAACTCTAAAATTCAAAGTACGGTTACGCTTTCTATTTTCTTCATTCTTTTTATTATTTGATTTAATCTGCTTTGTTCTTCTTTGCAATGACTCCGGTCTAAACATCATCTTCATCCTCTTTCAATAAATCTTCCCAATCTTTAACTTGTGTTAGTGAAACCGCCATTTCTTTTTGCTTACTCGGAAACAGATGTGCATATCTATAAGTTATATCAATTGATTCATGCCCTACTCTATCTGCAATAGCAGTAGCAGAAAATCCAAGTTCAATTAGCAGGGATACATGGGAATGTCTTAAATCATGCACTCTTATTCTTTTTATATTGGCGTTCTTAGAGCCTCTATCCATTTCATGATGTAAAAAACTCTTAGAAAAACTAAATATTAGGTCTTTCGGCTTTAATTTATAAAAACCATCCAGATAAACTTTGATTTCCTCTGCCAAGAAATCAGGCATTACAACTTTCCTAATGCTCTTTTTTGTTTTAGGTGGAGTTATAACATTCTTTCCATCAATTCTTTGCAGCGATTCATCAATTTTTATAGCGCCAGTCTTTAAGTCAAATTTTTCTTTAGTCAGTGCAAGAAGTTCTCCCATTCTAAGTCCACACCAATAAAGAATTTCAAATGCATAAAACGACTGTGGCTTATCCTTAACCATTTCAATAAATGACTCATATTCTTCCTGTGTCCAGAACAACATTTCATCAGCTTCTTTTTCTCTCATAGTACCAACATCTCTTGCCACATTAGTTTTCAAACTATAATATCTGCAAGCATGATTTAGGATACTGCTAAGTTGAGCGTGGATTGTGCGAAGGTATGTCGGTGATATGTTTGACCTCTATCATCTTTAATTTTCATCAATTCATTCTGCCACTGTATAATGGCTACATTGCTAATTTCATTTATTAACAAATCTCCCAAATATGGCATGATTTTAGTCATAACGATTGCTTCTTTCGTTCGCTATGTGTTCTCCCTAATACGTGGCTTTTTATCTCTTTTATACAGTTCAAAGAATTCTCTAAATGTCATTTCAACCGTTCCGGCTTGTTGTGATAGAAACTCTTTTCCCAATTTAAGGCTTCCTTTTTTTGTTGAAAATCCTCTTTTTTTCTTATATAGCTTTTCCCCTTTTTCAATTCACATAACTGAACTTGCAGTACCAAGTGCCGTTTTTATTTTCACCTCTATATGCACCCACTTTTACACCTCTTTTCTAACTTCATTTCCATAACAATACTTTTCCATGAAATACTGTCGATTCACTTTACCTCTTTGTACTCGATAGCCGAGCTTTGTCAGTTCTTGATTCATTTCGTTGATCAACTGATAGGCAGTCGTTCTGCTGACTTCTAAAAAATCTTGAACTTCTTTTGCTGTCATGAATACCTTTTGCATTTTTAGCCCTCCTTTCAATTCATGGTTTTTACAAGGTTCTGCATCCATGTCTTGAGATAGGACGAGCGTCAATCTAAATGTCTTGCGTTCTAACAGTTTGTATTTGAACTGTATATCCGTATTATAATAGTTCATTTTTGTTTTGTTAAGCCCTATTATAATTTTTATTATTCCGTGCAGGCTATTATTACGGGATTATTTCCTGTTATATACAGAACACTTCTGTTGTGCTGAAGTTTAATTTGTGATAAAATATAATAGAAAATTTTTAAGAGAGGAGTCTTGAAATGATTTCCGGCAAGAAATTAAAGCAAATTCGCTTATTTAGAAAACTAACACAAAAAGAGCTTGGCATCATGTCCGGACTGACTGATGCTACAATTCGTAATTATGAATTAGGAAATAGATCACCGAACATTGAACAATTACGAAAAATAGCAGATGCACTTAACTGTGATATTTCTGCTTTAATCGACCATGATCCAAACTCTATTTTTGAGATCATGCATATTATCTTTGACTATGAAAAGAAAATGAAGTTCCATCCCCTTGCAGGAAACGGTGAACCTACTGCACTACTATCTCATAATCCACATTTTGATGACTTTTTAGTCGAATGGGACGAAATGAGAAAGAAACATTATAACGGGGAAATTACAGACGAGGAATTCAAAGATTGGAAGTTGTCTTTTCCTAAGAAATCAAGGTTTTTGATGAAAGGCAGATAAGGAAATGATTGTAGATTTATGTAGAAAAACTTTATGCAATGGTTAAATAAACAAACAAGAAGTTATCGCAATTAACAACGCATATTTAAACTGATTAGATAGACTTTAAATTAGTAGGAGATTACCAATGTCTATAGATTTCAAAGAAAAAAGAATTGAATATTTAAATAATTGGCCAAATGTTGAGCCATTTGAAATTGAAAAAAAGTACTATACCATAGTGAAAGAAAAAAAGAAGGACAGTGGAACAATTTTTGCTCCTTTTCAATTACTAAATAATCCTGATACTTCCTATAATAAAACAGTTTCTTTTATGATAGAGGCAATTGACCAGATAGAAAAATACCCAAACTTTTCCTATGAGTTTATTTTTAAAGCTTATGATAGCTTTATAGATAATTTTCATTCTTCAATTTCTTCAATAACTGATAAAAACAAAAAACTTTGTGATGAAGAATGGGATAAGATTTTGAGTACTAATTCCGCATTAATGGAAGCATTCAAAAATCTACTTTCTATTATTCCAGTAAAAGCATGCCAGTATTTATACATTCGATTAACTGATAAAAGTGGAGATAATAAAGCATATCAAAGAGTTACAACGGATATTAGCGGAGGTTCGTCTTGTGCATCAAAAAAAAGAAGAAGCATTGTTGATGCTATTGAACAAAAGTATGGAGTGGATCATAATAGATATGGCGATACAATTAGAAAAGCTAGTTTATTATATCGTTATTTACTGAAGAATGATTCTGTTTTAATTGGCATAGAAACCTATAATATTTCATTAAATGATAGATTGCATATTCTTATTTCAGGCTTTCTATATACGCTTCGCAATGATATTATGCATGGTTCTAGCATGTCGATTACAAAAAGCAGTAAAACTACCTTAGGAACTTATGCAATTGACTATTTTGGATTCCTCCTAATATATTACCTGCTTATTTTTTTGGTAATAGACAAATTCTCATTTGATTATCCTACAGATGTTCATGAAAAGCTTGCTGATAATATAAAAACGAATATTAATCTGTATAAACAACTTTTTGGAAAAGAAATAAATCAATGATGTATAAATAAACATAATATTTACTATGAAAAGAATGATTCAATCTATCATCACAATTTAATACAGATCGCAGTTTGCATAAGTATTATTCGCACGAAAGATCTTTTTCCAAAAACGCAAAAAGACCGTAAAAACTAAGCTACGGTCTGATTTTTTATATTTTATTACAAGCCACTTTAAGCTATTATTGGGTTTATTCTTTTTGAAATCTTTACCCAATTTTGTCCCAGTTGCTCATTTTCATAGGCTCAAAAGCTCAATTTTAAGCCATTTCTATGTTTTTTACTCTATTCCCACTCAATAGTTGAAGGTGGCTTACTTGAGATATCGTAAACTACGCGGTTTATGCCGTTTACCTCGTTTATGATGCGGCGGCTTACGTTTTCAAGTAGATCATAAGGAAGCCTTGAAAAACTTGCAGTCATGCCATCGCTCGCATCGACCACGCGCACACAAACAGCGTTTTCGTAGGTGCGATTATCGCCCATTACACCAACAGAATTTACATTTAAAAGTACGCAGAATGCCTGCCAAGTTTTGTTGTACCAACCAGTGCTCTTTAGCTCATCTCGCAAGATCACGTCAGCTTTGCGAAGTAGCTCTAAACTTGGTTTATTTACCTCGCCCATTATGCGGATAGCAAGGCCTGGTCCTGGGAAAGGATGGCGGAATACTAAATCACGGCTTAATCCAAGCTCAAGACCAAGCTTTCTAACCTCATCTTTAAAAATTTCTCTTAGCGGCTCTATAAGCTCAAATGTCATCCAGTCAGGCAAGCCTCCAACGTTGTGGTGGCTCTTTATCGTCTTGCTTGAGCCAACTACTGAGCTTTCGATGATATCAGTATAAAGAGTACCTTGAGCTAGGAATTTCACGTCGCCATGCTTCTTAGCCTCTTTTTCAAAAATTTCTATAAATGTCTCGCCTATGATCTTGCGTTTTTTCTCAGGATCAACCACACCAGCCAAGCGTCCAAGGAAGGTCTCGCTCGCATCTATGCTAACTAGCTCAACGCCAAGCTTTGTTCTAAATGTAGCTTCAACTTGCTCTCTTTCGTTTGTTCTAAGAAGTCCGTTATCAACAAAGACAAGGATCAAATTTTCAGGCACAGCAGCCGCTAAAAGTGCCGCAGTCACAGAGCTATCCACGCCGCCACTAACTGCACAAAGCACCTTGTGAGTGCCTACTGTTTTTCTTATCTCTTCTATCTTGTTTTTAGCAAAGCTTCCCATATTCCAAGTGCTCTCGCAACCGCAGATATATTTAGCGAAATTCTTTAAAATTTGCGTGCCATATTCGCTGTGTTGTACCTCTGCGTGGAACTGTATCGCATAAAATTTTCGTTTATCATCGCCAAAAGCACAATAAGGCGAATTTTCACTAACAGCGATCACTTCAAAGCCCTCTGGCAAGTCTTTTACATAGTCACTATGACTCATCCATACGATTTGTTTTGAAGGTGTATCTTTAAATAGCTCATGCTCTTTAATAACGTTAAGCTCGGCCTTGCCATACTCTTTTTGATCAGCCGCTAAAACCTCAGCCCCATGTGTGTGAGCAAGTAGCTGCATACCGTAGCAAACGCCAAGTATAGGGATGTTTAGCTCAAAGACACCACTATCACAAAAATAAGCATCTTTAGCATAAACACTAGCTGGGCCGCCACTTAAAATGATACCTTTTGGCTCTTTCGCCTTTATCTCACTAAGCTTTGCATTAAATGGCAAAATTTCAGTGTAGACGCTCTCTTCTCTTAGCCTTCTAGCTATTAGCTGAGTGTATTGCGAACCAAAATCCAAAACTATAATCGTATTGTTCATTTATAACCTTTTAAAAATAGATATGAAAAATTTCAAACTGCACATACCAAACAATGATCGATACGATATATCCTAGAACCACCATCCAAGCGTATTTCATATGTGCACCAAAGGTATAAATTCCTTTTAATTTACCCATTACTCCAACACCAGCTGCTGAACCAAAGCTGATCATCGAACCACCGATACCAGCAGTTAGTGTCACTAGTAGCCACTGGCTCATTGCCTCACCTGCATCAGCTCCCATTGCTGGATTTGCTTTTAAAACAGCTGACATAACTGGAACGTTATCAACGATTGCTGAAAGGAATCCAACGCCGATATTTACAGCAGTTGAGCCAAATTTATCATAAAGTGATACAGCGTAATTTAAAAATCCAGCAAAATGAAGAGCACCAACTGCAGCTAAAATTCCAAAGAAGAAAAATAGTGTGTTGTTTTCGATCTTTGACATATAGTGAAATACATGCATTGGCTCTTCATTTTTGTGAGCTTTTTTGAAATAGTAAGTGTAAAGACTAAGCAGCGAGAAGCCAAACATCATGCCCCACATCGCTGGCAAATGGAAAAGCTGATGCATCATAACTGCACAAAAGATAGTAAATGCGCCTATAAAAATAACCGCTTTACCGCCTTTTTTCATAACCACTTTTGGCTCATTTGCCACATCAAAATGCGGTGCGGTACTTGGCACCACGCGAGAAAGTAAAAATGCCGTTACAAACCAGCCAGTGATAGACGCTGGGAAAAGTGCGAAAAAGTCGACAAATGGCGCTTTTCCAGCAGCCCAAGCCATAAGCGTAGTGATATCGCCAAATGGACTCCATGCTCCACCTGCATTTGCTGCTACGACGATATTTATCGCACCAGCTACTAGGAAATTTGTATTATTTCTATCTATTGTTAGAAGAACGGTTGAAAGAATAAGTGCTGTTGTTAGGTTATCAGCTACTGGGCTTATGAAAAATGCCAAAACACCAGTTAGCCAAAATAGTTTTCTATAAGTATAGCCTTTTGATACGAGATTATATTTAAGTGCATTAAATACGTCTCTTTCTATAAGTGCTTCGATAAATGTCATCGCTACCATCAAGAAAAATACGATCTGAGCGATCTCTAAAATCAGGTGATTTACCTCATGTTCAAGCGAATGCACATCCATGCCATTTATAAGCATATAAACGCCGATAAGCAGGAACATAAACGTACCGATAAAGATAGCAGGTTTTGCTTTGTCGATATGGAAATTTTCTTCTGCTGCTATGAAAAAATATCCAACAACAAAAATTATAAGCGATAAAATTCCTGCCCATGTAGTAGTTAAGTCAATAGCTGCGGTTTCTCCATCAGCACCAAAAGCCATCGCGAAAAACAAGCCTAGAAGTCCAAAAAACCTCATTATACTCTCCTTGTAGAATAAAAAATCTTGGTATATTACTTAAATGAGCCTAAAAATTAGGTTAGTTAAAATTATTAAGCTTACATTACATTTTTATTTAAATACGAAAATTTTACTAGATTTTGTTTATCTTGTCAGTTTTCTTTTCTTTTACTGGAGCATTTCCATAAAATGGATCATCTTTATAGCCACAACCGCTAAATGCAAAAAGAGTAAAAATTAAAATAAAAGATGATAAGATAAGCCCATGAAAAACGCTAAATTTTTGATAAATACTATTCACGAAAATCCTTTGTATAAAGAAAAATTGAGCATGGCAAGCGAGTGCCAACAGCTTTTAGAGCTTATGGGGAAAGCAAAACGATTTTACATAGCTTTTTGCTATGTTAGAGAAGGTGTTTTGACCTTTGTTCTTACTCATCCCACTGGGCTTTTAGAGCTTAGGCGTGATAGTAGTATAAATGATATAAAAAGGTTATTAAAAACCTTTTGCAATTTTAATAAAAATAGCGTTTTTAACAGCATTCTTACTCCAAAGCCTCTTAACGAAATCAACTATACAAAAAACAAAAAAGAAGAAAATATAAGATTTGTCGTGAGCAAATTTTTAAAATTTTTTAATCAAAAAGAGCAAAGTACCATCTTTTATGCGCCAGTTAGTAAAGGCGAGTTTAAAAATTTAGCAAAAGACGAGCAAATACACCAAAAATTTGAAGAGCTAAGAGAAATTTTGCTCAAGAAAAATGAGTAGGCAAGATGCTAATAGACGAGATAAGAACGCTTCCAAACGAGCCTGGCGTATACCAGTATTTTGACGCGCAAAATAGACTCTTATACGTTGGCAAGGCCAAAATTTTAAAAAACAGGGTCAAAAGCTACTTTAAATTTACCCCAAGCCTAGCTCCGGCTGAAAAACTAAGCCCAAGAATTTCAAAGATGATAAGCGAAGCTGTGCATCTTGAATACATCGTCACGCCAAGCGAAGCAGACGCGCTCATACTTGAAAATTCTTTCATCAAGCAGCTAAAACCAAAGTACAACATCTTGCTTCGTGACGACAAGACTTATCCTTATATTTTTATAAATTTAAATGATGATTTTCCAAGATTTGAGATCACTAGAAAAGTGATAAAAGGCTCGAATATCCGCTATTTTGGGCCATATTTTAGCGGAGCTAGCGAGCTACTTGAGGCGCTTTATCTAAATTTTAATCTCGTTCAGAAAAAATCCTGCATCAAAGGCAAAAAAGCCTGCCTTTTTTATCAGCTAAAACGCTGCTATGCCCCGTGTGAAGGCAAAATTTCAAAAGAGAGCTACGCTAAGATCGTAAACGAAGCTATCGCGGCCTTACAAAATCCAAATTTACTTATAACTCGCCTTGAAGAGCTCATGCTAAACTACGCCAAGGCCGAAGACTACGAGCAAGCAGCCGCGACTAGAGATAAGATACAAACACTTAAAAATATGCAAACAAAGGTTGAAGTTGATCTAGCTAAACTTGAGGACTTCGAGGCCTACTCGGTCGCTTGCGTGCACGATATGATCTGTGCGGTGAGATTTAGCGTGCAAAGTGGCAAGATAACTGGCGTAAAAACTGACATCACGCAGGCCAAAAACGCTCAAAAAGACGAGATAAACGAAGCTTATAAGCAGGCTATTTTAAAAAGCTTCATAGCTGGTCAGCCTATAATTAGCACCAAAATTTATGTGCATGAGAGTTTTGAAGATAGCGAGCTGGTGGAGGAAATTTTAAACGAGAGATTTGGGCGTAAATTTAACATCACTTGCCCTAAAATTGGCGATAAGCGAAAAATTTGTGAGATCGCCACCAAAAACGCTGAAGTTAGCATCGAAAAATATCTAAAAACGCACGATAACGTGCTATTAAACGAGATAAAAGAGTACTTTGACCTAGCTCACACGCCTTACGTGGTCGAGGCTTACGACAACTCACACCTTTTTGGCGAGGCAAGTGTCGGAGCGATGGTGCGCTACGAGCATGGCGAGTGGGCAAAGCAAAACTACCGCCACATGCACTTAAACTCCAAAAACGACTACGATCAGATGAAAGAGAGTTTGACAGCCAGAGCACTTAGATTTGACAAGCTTAGCCCACCTGATCTTTGGGTTATTGACGGAGGCGAAGTGCTTTTAAACTTAGCCTGTGAAATTTTAGCAAGTAGTGGCGCAAATGTCGATGTGATCGCTATCTCAAAAGAAAAAATAGACGCCAAAGCTCACCGCGCAAAAGGTGAAGCAAAGGATAAAATTTACACAAAAAATGGCAGCTTTAGCCTAAGTACGAGCGATAAAAAGCTTCAGTTTTTCCAAAAAATGCGTGATGAAAGCCATAGATTTGTCATCAGCTTTCACAGAAAAACAAGGCAGAAAAACGATATGCAAAGATCAATTCTAAAGCAAGCTGGCGTATCTGAGGGCAGTATCGCAAAATTAATCAGCTTTTACGGAAGTTTTGATAAAATCAGCGAAGCGAATTTAGACGAAGTGGCAAAAATAACAAATAAAAGCGTAGCAGAAAAGCTTGCAGTACTCAAAGAAGGAAATTTGAAGTGATAATATATGATGAAAATTTAAAAATATCTGCGATAACGCAAGATTCACTTGAGCTATTGGGTTTTGATAGTTTGGATGACTTTTTGTTGCGATACAAAGATATAAGTGAGCTAGTCATAACAAGCCAGGAAAGTACAAACTACAGCTTCTTAGAATTTTTACAAAATACGAAAGATAATAGTGCTAGAGTAAATTTAAAAAGAAAAGATGGTGGTGCGATCTTACTAGAAGCGAGATTGCAAAATGCTATTTTAAAAAATGGCGAAAAATTTTTTATCGTGCTTTTAGAGAAGCAAGACATAATAAATAACCAAAATCTAATAGCAGCAGTAAAAGTAAAACCTACATTAAGACTACCTGTTTTTAAACTAAACGCATGGTATCTTTTTGATACGCAGACACAATCACTTATTGATGATTCTTGGTTTGAAACATCGCTTAAAATACTAAATTTAAATAAAAAAGATTTTGCATCCTATTTAAATATATTTTTACGCAATGCAAGAGAAATTCTTATCCAAATCCAATCAGCCATAATCGCGAAAGACGAGATAATGCTCAAAAAATACGTAGATGAGATAAGGGAAGCTGCATTAAATTTAAAGCTTAATAACCTTGCAAATGAGCTTAACGCTTTTTTAGATAACAATCAAAATGGAAAGATGAAAGAGATGTCTCTTTTTACCAAAAGACTAATTGAGATAGAAAATATCGTCAAAAAATATAGCAAAAAGAGTATCAATGAAAAATAATAAATTTTATATATTGTTAGCGCCAATAATAATTTCAGCGATCTTTTGCGCATATAGCGGAAATGAAAGCTATAAAAAATTTACAGATCTAAAAGATCTAAATGAAAAACTATATAAACAATCCTTGGTATTTCAAACTATAAAATCCGTAATACAAGAGCACGATACGCTAATAGGCAAAAGCCAAGAAGATATAAAAAGGTTGCGGGATAACACCTTAAAAAATACACAAAAATTTATAAATTCTATAAGAAAAGACGATCGCATCGAGATACGAAATGTAAATAAATTAAAAGAATTGCTAGCAAATCTAAACCAAAATGATAAATTTGATGAACTATTTTATGAATTTTTCCAAAATATAAATGGAGAAATAGATAGCAATTTTAAACAGGACTTAGACCGAGACTTTCCGCTTATAATAAAAGCTTATGCCGCGACTTTAAGTAAAATTTACAATCAACTCTCTTTAGCAAACAACACCAAATACTACGTAAAAAATATCTTTATAAATGGCCCTTTATTTTCAATAAACAATGATGTAAGAGAAAATATATATTCCGTAAGAGACAACACACCAAATCTCGATATGCTTCCAAAAAGTGAGCTAAAAGAGAATATTTATAAAGACTTTAACCAGTTTGAAGCCAACTATCAAGCTAAAAAGATAAGAGAAGCTAAAGCCAAGATCGCATTTTCTGAAAAGCTAAATATCGAAGATATCATCTTAATCAAACAGTATGAAGATGATAAATTTATACTTTTATTAAATAGTGCCATAAACATAAAAAATGAGCTGTTAGAACTTACCGAGAGCGAGAAAATAAGCTTTGGCATAAAGGCCTTTTTTGAGTTTTTGCTTTGTGGCTTGCTCATTTTATCTTTGCTTGGTATTTCTGCTAGGTTGAAATTTTTAAAGGTGCTTATCGATAAGTCAAAATACATATCAAGTTATATCCTATCATCAAAAGAGACAAGTGCGGATAATGCTATATCAAAGCTTATAAAAGCTTATGAAGATCTAAAAGAAACTTATATAAAAGATAGCAGCTTTTTTCAGATAAAAGATAGATATATTTTATCCGTGAGCAAAAAGCTAGAGTCCATTAATAAAGAAATTTTTACATCGACTGCGGCTTTAAAAATAGAAACAAATAATAGCAAAAAGCAAGTATTTATAGACACGATAGAAAAAAATGCAAATATCATGACCTCGCTTTATAACAATGCTAAAAATATCTCAAATGTTAAAAAATATAGCGAATGCAATAAAACCGAGATATTTGATCCTCAAAAAAGCTTTGAAGAAATTTTGCAAGCAAATATCGTCTATTCGCAAAGCAAAAAGATAAATTTTATAAGCTACCTTGATCCAAGCCTTACAAATGAACTAGAAGGAAATCTAAATTCATTAAAAACCGCATTTAACTCTATCTTTTTGGCATCTTTATCAATGTCTTTAAGACATCAAAATATTATCATCACTATCAAAAAAGTTCAAAAAGAGTTTGATAGAAGCGGACTTTGTTCTGTAAGCTTTAGCATAAAAAATAGCTCAACCGCCATGAGCGAAAAGCAAATTTCAGATATATTTTCAGATGATGAGAATAGCTTAAATAATGATGAGAGCGAGTTTTATCTAAAAATCGCTCAAATTTATTTAAAAAATTTAGAAAGCAAGCTGGAGATTAATTCGTTTCAAAGTATTGGCAATGAGTTTAAATTTGTAGTCATTTTTAAAACAACATCAAACTATAAAGACTTTGATATAAAATGCAATCATAAACTAGCATTCTTACAAGACGCAAATGTCGCTTACAACGAAGCTTTTAAACAAACTACAAAAGACCTTGGGCTCAAAGTGGATATGCTAACAAGCACTAGTCCATCTATTACAAAAAATTATGATGCTATATTTTTAAGAAATACCAATAAGCAAGGTCAGGATGTTAAAAATCCGCTTATTTTAAAAGATCCACTAACTCCGTTAAGCATCACAAGGCTACTTTGCTTAGGTGAAGCTAATATTATGAATAAAGATTTAAACGATAAACCAAAAATTTTAATCTGCGATACTAATGAAATTTACATAGATATAACAGCAAGTGGTTTTAGTAAATTTAACTGCGAAGTTGTGGGAGTTTGCAATAAAAAAGATTTAAAACAAGCCATAAAGCAAGGCGATTTTGACCTTATATTTGTTGGCTCGAAATTTTTCGAAGCTGAAAAAAATAGCCTTCAAAAAAATCTTGATCTTATAAAAGCATCCATACAAAATGCGAAAATTCCAATTATACTAATGCTTTCAAATACTTCAAATATAGATGGAGAGAGCGTCAAAGAATACTTCAACGCTTATATAAAAACGCCAATAAATAGTGACGAACTGGCTCAAATTTTTAGAAAATTTTTGCCAAATTTTGGCGAGATTGCAATAGACGAAAGCTATCTAGCAAAAAGCGAAAATATTATTTTATTTAAGAAATCACCAATGGAAAATAAAATATTTAGCTCAGCTTTAGGAGAATTTTACAACACACTTGAAACCACAAATAGCTTTGATGAGCTATTAACAAAGATAAAAACCAAAACTTACGGAATCGTTCTTGTGGATGAAAATGTAAAAGACTTCAACTACGAAGGGCTAACAAGAGTTGTTGATAAGACAAGGCAAAGCCAAAAGGTTGATACAAGAGTGCTGATATTTGGCGCACAAGAAAGAAGTGAATTTTCTTTTGTAAAAGTGCTAGCCAAAAATATCACAAAAGCAGAGCTTTCAGCTACCGTAAGAGAGCAAATCGATTCTATGGGTACTAGCTATGCTAAAAGCTCTTATGAATTTATTAAGTTTAACGCCTAAAACTCTTTTGTGTTATTTTTAAATACATTTAGCACGCTTGCTCGCTTATGGCAAATTTCGGCGTATTCTCTTTCGCTCTTTGAGTCATAAACTATACCAGCTCCAGCCCCCACAAATACATCACTAAATCCATTTTCACCTGACACAAAGATGGCTGAGCGAATAAGAATAGCAACCTGAGCATCGCCATTAAAATGTAAAAATCCAATGCCACCGCCATAGATATTTCGCTCAGAAATTTCAAGCTCATTGATTATCTGCATAGCTCTTATTTTTGGGGCTCCGCTTAGTGTGCCAGCCGGAAAGATACTAGCTAAGACGTCAAAAAGATCAAGCCCCTTGGCGCATTTGCCATAGACATCGCTTACGATATGAATTACTTTTTCATACTTTTGGATATGCATAGCATTTTTTACAGCTACGCTTTTTGGCTCTGAAACCCTGCCGATGTCATTTCTAGCAAGATCGATTAGCATTTTATGTTCAGCTAGCTCCTTTTCGTCACTTAAAAGCTCATTTTCAAGTGCCGCATCTGCATTTGCATCGCTTCCTCTAGGCCTTGTGCCCGCAATTGGTGCCACAAAAATTTGCTCACTTTTCATCTCAAAAACAAGCTCTGGCGAAGAGCCAACCACATCGCCATAAGGTGTAGGAAAATGAAACATATATGGGCTTGGATTTGTAAGTGAGAGCTTTTTATAAAAGTCTAGACTACTCATATTCGTTGAAATTTCAAGCAATTCACCAAGCACCACCTGAAAGACATCGCCACTTCTTATATACTCTTTTGCTAACTCAACCATATCCTCAAAGTGTTTCTTTTCTTTACCAAGATCAGTTTTTATACTAAATTTACTCTGCTCTTTACTTTTGCATTCAACTTTCGCATCAAGCAAAAAGTCATAATATTTATTCTTATCTCCATAGAATGTATAAATTTTACTCATCTTGTCAAAGTGCAGATAAGCCTTTGCATCGGCATAGATAAATTTTGGAAATTCATACTTTTTAGCTTTCTCTTCTCCGATATATTCAAAATATCTCACGCCATCATAAGCAAAAACACCAAAGAGACCTGCAAATGGAGCTAAAGATTTATTACGATTTGTATCAAAATAACTTCTAAGCCCATAAAAATCCATATCCTTTTCATCGATATAATCGCAATCAATGCCTATAATCGTTTGCGTCTTATCCTCGGCCAAGTAGCTATTTTTAAATTTTTCTCTGATCACTTCATAATAAAACAATGGTTGTTCTAAGAGCATTTTTTTCCTTTAAATTTTTGATGATTATAAAAAAAGTTCGCTTTTAGTTTTTAAAATTTTTATCAAATTTCTAAATTTATGCCCAAATTTCACCTTTTTACTATTTTTTTAACACCGCTTGGCTAAAATTTGGCACTCATAAAAGGAAATTTATGCTTTTTGTTGAACTTTTTATAATTGGTATCGGCGTTGGATACATCGCTGGCTTTTTTGGCATCGGTGGCGGCACGGTCGTCGTTCCTATAATGGTCGCCTTTGGATATGACATAAAAACCGCTATTGGCATAAGCGTCATGCAAATGATATTTAGTGCGACTTTTGGCTCGTATCTAAACTACAAAGCTGGCCTTTTAAAACTAAATCGTGGCGTATTTTTAGGTCTTGGAGGATTGGTCGGAGCTAGCTTTAGTGGCATAATCGTATCTCACACGCCCGAGCTCTTACTCGAACTACTCTTGCTTGCAACTTTTATCTTTTCACTCATAAAACTATACTTCACACCAAATAGCGACGGCTCAAACGCAAATAACTCACTTTTTTTACTATTTTTAGTTGGTCTTTTTGTAGGTGCTTTTGCCATTAGTATTGGCATCGGCGGTGGCGTCTTTATCGCTCCTATTTTGGTAGGCTTTTTACGCTATGAGCTAAAAAAAGCCGTTTCAATGGGGGTATTTTTTGTGATGTTTGCAGCCTTCTCTGGCTTTATCTCACTTTCATTAAGCGGCCATATCTCTTATCTAGAAGGTGCTTTTCTAGGCCTTGGCTCGCTAATAGGCGCATACTTTGGCACCAAAAAGACACAAGCTATGGATAAAAGAGCACTTAAAAAGTGGTTTTTACTCTTTTATATCTTGATGATAATTCTGATCTTAAAAGATATGATATTTGGCTAAATCAAAAATTTAAGGCTAGGCTAGCTAGTCTTAAATTTCTTCAAAAAAGTAGGCTTCACTTAATTTAAAAGCAAGCTTATCTAGCTCGTCTTTACTTAAATTTACGCTCTTTGCGATATCTTTTAAACTAGCTTTGCCATCAAATTTTAAAGCGGCCTTGATCTCTTCATGGCTTAAGCTTAGCTTGCCATTTAGCTCATTTGCCAATGAGATAACTGGTGAGCTAGCGTTTAAAAAATACTCAAGATACGCAGCAGCTCTAGGCTTTAGCCTAGTTTTTTTAGGCTCATAAGCAAGTGCAGTAAGCTTTGAAGATGAAATTTTGGTGTTTTGATCATTTAAAATTTCAAGTAGCCCCATAAATGCTTCGCCTTCGCTCTCACCAAGTGCGGCCTTTACTTTACTTAAATTTAGGCTTTGCGGATAGGCTTTGCTTAAAATTTCTTGCGTTTTTGTTCTTGGCTGCTCGCTAAAATATGAAAAATAAATTCTATCGAGCTCGCTCTCTCCAAGTACCGCATCAAAGTCCTCAGCACCGCCAAGCCTCTCCTTGTGAGCGATGAGGCTTTTTCTAAATGATCTATTAAATAAAAAATCGTTTAGTTGCTCTTTTTTGATGCGAGAGTTGTAATTTTGCTCGATATGTGCGTCAAAGCGGTAAATTCCAGTTGAGCTTGCAAAGATATCATTTAGCGAAGCGTCTATGACGTAGCAAAGTCCATGCTTATCGATATGTTTAGCAAATTTATGAAAGTAGATTGGCTCGTTGCTAGCCTCCAAAAAATCATGCAATATATAATAATCATTGCCTTTTGCAATGATGCTTTGTAAGAAATTTAGCTGTGTTAAAAGCAACTTCATGCTATCTTTGTATACGACATCGCTTTGGTTTTGCAGGCTAAATTTCAAATAATCCTGTAAGAAATTTAACTCGCTTTTTACGTGAGCAAGTGCTTCTTTGCTGTCGTTGCCTGAGCTAACAAAAAGCATAAAATCTCTTAAAATATCAAGGCTCTTCCAGCCAGGATAGGTATTATACGAAACATAAGCGATACCATCCTTGCTAAGTAGTGCCTTAATCGTGGCAAGCAGCGCATCTCTTACATTTGGGCTCACCCAGCTATAAACGCCGTGGGCAATGATGTAGTCAAATTCCCCAAGCTCTTTTATATCGCTTTCGTTCATGTGCAAAAAATTTCGCTCAAGCAGAGTAAAATTTTCTAAACCTATCTGCTTTGCTACCTTGTTACCTTCAGCCACTTGATGGCTTGAGATATCGATACCAACGACTTTTACGTTTTTATGCGAAATAGCAAATGGCAAGATATTGCCACCATATGATGAGCCAAGCTCAAGCACTCTAGTCTCTTTTAAGCTAGCTACTTTAAGCCCCAGAAATTTAGCAACCGCTTCTATCCTAACTGGCGAGCAGTCGCTAAATGCAGCCGAGAAATAAGGAATTTCATCATAAGCTTTCTTTGTTTTATTCATCAGCTATGTTTTCTTGCAAATTCTCTCATAAACTCGCCAAGTTTTTCAACATCACTTTGGCTAACGGCATTGTAGATAGAGGCTCTTATGCCACCAAGATGTCTGTGACCTTTTAGCCCTAGCATGCCCTCTTTTAGCGCTTCTTCGACAAAAACTGGTTCAAGCGCATGATCTTTTGGTATCGTAAAGCTCACATTCATATCTGATCTGCTTGATTTTTTAGCGTGACCTAGATAAAAGCCGTTTGAGCTGTCTATAATGTCGTAAAGCGTGCTTGCTTTTTTGGCATTTATCTTCTCAACCTCAGCAAGTCCGCCAAGATCAAGCAGATGCTGCATGGTTAAATTTAAAAGATAAATTCCAAAAGTTGGCGGTGTGTTATAGAGTGAGTTTGCCTCTACGTGCGTTTTGTAGCGCAAAAACATAGGGACATTTTGACTGCTCACGCGATCAACTAAGTCTTTTCTTAAAATAACGATAGTCACGCCACTTGGACCTGCATTTTTCTGAGCGCCACCGTAAAGCAAGCCGATACTGCTAAAATCAAGCGGTCTAGCGAAAAAGTCGCTCGAAGCATCAACAACAAGGGGCGATTTGGTCTTTGGCATAGCCCTATACTGCGTGCCATAAATCGTGTTGTTTGAGCAGATGTAGGCGTAGTCGGCGTCATTACTAAATTTTACCTCTGGGATGTAAGAGAAATTTTCATCCTCGCTACTTGCGACGACATCCACATTTACGCCAAGCACTTTTGCCTCTTTGATGGCTTTGTTTGTCCAAACGCCGGTGTTTGCGTACTGCGCCTTGCCGCCTTGATATAAATTCATTGGTATCATGCTAAATTGCAAGTGTGCGCCACCTTGCAAAAATAAAATTTCATACTCATCGCCGATTCCATAAAGCTTTCTTATCTTATCCATCGCGCCAAAGTGGATCTCCTCAAAGGTCTTGCTTCTGTGGCTGATCTCCATGATCGAGTAGCCTTCACCTCTGTAGTCGGTAAATTCGGCTTTTGCATGCTCTAAAACGTCTAATGGTATCGCGCTTGGGCCTGCGCTAAAGTTGATTTTTCTACTCATTTTTACTCCTTGATTATTGCTTTTTTATGTGTATTTTGTGAGATGAGCTCGATCTCATCATTGAAATTTAAATCCCTAAGATCGGCTCTCTTACCATCTTTTCTAACCTCGATAAGCCCTTTTGTGCTCTCAAAAAAGAACTCTCTCATCTCATAAGCCTTCTCTAGCGAGCCAAGTGCCGAGCCAAGGACTAAAATTTTTCTTTGCACAGCGTTTGCTAGGGCGTTTTGCTTATTTGCCACCTCGCTAAATTTTAGCTCGATCCTAGCTTTTAGAGCGTTTGATGAAAATTTAGAAAGAAGGACATTTAGCAAATTTTGCTTTTTGGTGATCTTTAAGCTTAAAGCGCTATCAAGATCGTCGCTGAGCCTATCAAGATACTGGAAAAACGCCTCCTCATCAGGGAGTAAATCAAGCATAGCTGCACTTGGCGTAAGCGATCTGCGGTCTGCCACAAAGTCGCTTATAACATAGTCTATCTCGTGTCCTATAGCGCTTATGACTGGCGTTTTGGTGGCGTAAATTTCACGCGCTAAGCCCTCGTCGTTAAAGCACCAAAGATCCTCTTTGCTGCCACCTCCTCTAGCTAAAACAATCACATCTACGCTGTATTTATCGGCTCTGCGCAAGGCTTTTATAAGCGAGCTTGGGGCATTTTCACCTTGAGTTAAAGCATCAAAAATATAAATTTCGCTTAATTTCCAACGGCTCGTCACGACCTTTAACATATCCTGAAGCGCCGCCGAAGTAGCGCTTGTGACAAGGGCTATTTTTTTAGGTAAATTTGGTATCTCTTTTTTTGCGCCGATATCAAAAAGGCCCTCGTTTTCGAGCTTTTCTTTAAGCTGCCTAAACGCAAGCTCAAGCTCACCCTCGCCATCAGGGAGCATCGCACTAGCCACTAGCTGATACGACCCGCTTGGCGAATAAATGGTCACTTTGCCATAAATTTTTACTTTTAGCCCATCTTTTGGTAAGAATTTCACCTTTTGGTTATTCATGCGATACATCACAGCTGAGATGCTTGACTTCTCATCCTTTAGCGTGAAGTACCAGTGTCCAGAGGCGTGCTTAGTAAGGCGCGAAATTTCTCCGCTTACCTCGACATAGTCAAGTGTGGCTTCAAGCAGAGCCTTTGCTTTCTCATTTAGCTCAGAAACACTAAGCATTGATTTCTCTTACTTTTTTAGCGATAAATAGCGTCGAGATATCCATGCTAAAGCCCTTGCAAAGTTCTATCTCAAAGCCAGCTTCGACTAGTTCATCACAAAAGCTCTTTGCGTCCAAGAAATTTTCGATCGAGCTTGGCAGATACTCGTATGCCTCTTTATTTTTTGAGATAAAGCCACCAATTTTTGGCAAAATTTTACTTAGGTAAAAATCCCTTAGTGAGGTTATAAGCCCCTTTTTCTGGCGTTTAGTAAATTCAAGCACGACTACGTAGCCATTTAAAGCAAGCACTCTATTAAACTCCCTAAGTGCCGCCTTTCGCTCGACCACATTTCTTATGCCGTAGCTTATGCTTAAAATTTGAGCCTCACCACTTGCGAGCGTCGTGTTGTCAGCATAGGCCTCTATAAATTTAAAATTTGGAAATTTCGCCCTAGCCTCTTTTAGCATACCACTTGAGGGATCGATGCCAGTAAGGCTTTTTATCTGCACGCCAAATTCTTTTGAAATTTCACTCCAAAGCCCCATCATATCGCCAGTACCACAAGCCACGTCTACAATATTTATGCTTCTTTCTTTAAAAATTTCTAGCATATATCTGCAGGCAAATTTCCTCCAACTCACGTCCACACCAAGACTTAGCACTCTGTTTGCGACGTCATAAGTCGGAGCGATCTGGTTAAACATATCAACGATTTTTTCTTGTTTTTGCATAAATTTGCCCTTTTATATGTAGTAAATTTTTAAATTTCTTGAAATTTTGCGAGTTGCTTTTATAAATTTAAGACGCTTTTTTAGTATCTCTTCTCTACTTTTATAAATTTGCTTGTAAATTTTACTCTCAAGCCTCTCTTTATCTGGCATTTCTGGAAGCCTTTTAAGGATACCGAGCCAGACGTCATAGTCTTGAAGATTGCCAAAAATTTCTTGCATCTGCTTTAGCTTCTCTTCATACTTTTTAAACCCTTCAAAATAGAAAATTTCACATAAAAACTCATATATGTATCTCATCTTTTTAAGCTCTATCCTAAGATCATGGAAGCTCTCATTTGGGCAGTCTTGATTAAGGCCTTTTAGCCTTTTTTGAGCTAAAACCAAAAGCGTTCTAAGCTTAAACGAACCAAGGCGCGAAAGGCTTACGTCAAAGAGTTTTGACTTATAAAATTCACCCTCATTTAAAAATATCTCCCACTCTTTTAAAAATGCGTAGTTTTCTTCGTCGCCAAGATAGCTTTTTACATTTTCATACTCTAAATCTAGAGCCTTTCGCACAAAATAGATAGGCTCGTTTGCATGTTTTTGCTCGTTTAAAAAGCTCAAAAATACATCCAAATCTCGCTTTTTGTTTGTCGAGTTTGCAAGCATTTTAAAATTCTCACCAAAAAAAAGTGTCACTTTCTCATCGAAAACGCCACTAAAAATTTTAAGGATCGATCTAACCTTTCTTAAATTTACGCGAAGCTCATGCAAAACTTCTTCATCTTTATCTATCAAATACTGGCTTTTTAGCCTTTTTATTACTTTAAAAATACTAACAAAAAGGACTCTTAGCGCCTCACCACTTTTTAGATTTGCAGCAAAATTTGGTAAAATTTCTTTTTCTTTTATGATCTTATAGGCTCTTTTGTAGTCAATTTGTTCATTTTCATTAGCATGGATGGCAAGAAATTTGTTTTTATATCTTTTATCGCAAGTTACGTCACTTAGGCAAAAATTTTCTAAAAATGGTGGCAGTTTGAAAAAGACGGCCTCATTTTCATCGCTAAATTCGATTTCAAATGTACAAAGCCCGTTTAATTCATTTTTAAAAATATCGATATTGCAAGGATTGTTATTTAGTTTAAAAATATATCTATCTTTTAAGATGACGCTACCAATACGGCTTTTAAGAGCCTTTTTAAACTCCGCTTTTTCACAAAATTCTTCATTTTCTTCTCTGATTAGACCTTTGCCGATCTTTACAGTTTTTATAAATTTATCTTCTTCACTTCGAAAGCGGATCTCTTCATTTTGCGTTATCTTGGTATAAAATTGAGAAATTTCAAGATGTTTAAAGACTACTCCAGCTTCTTTTAAAAAATCTAGAATTTGAGAATTTTTGAGTAAAAATTTACGCTCTATCTCCAAACTCACATTTTTCTCCAAAATTTTTTGTTCATTTTAGCAAGTTAGTGCTTAAAACAATGAGAAAAATGCTAAATTTAGGCTTATTTTAAAAGTATTTTTATAAGAAAAAAGATGGAATTTATGCTGCTAAATAGCAACATAAATTTTATTTACAGTGTTTACAGCTTTTTACGCTAGCTACTATATTTAGACGTTCTATTATATTTCCGATCTTCTTTTCTAATGCCTCTTGATATTTGCCAAGCTCAGCATCATCGTAGCTCACGTCCTCGACGCTTCCACAGCTTTCACAGACAACATGGATATGTGGATATTCGTATATGTCGTATCTAGCTTTTTGATTGACGATATTTACTTCAACTACAAGACCTTCATCTTTTAAAGTATTTAAATTTTTATAAACCGTTGCTAGAGAAACCGATGGGCTCTCTTTTAAAATTTCATCATAAAGCTCATCAATCGTTGGATGCGTGTGGCGATCAAGAATTCTTAAAACGCTAAGGCGCTGTGGCGTGACTTTTAGCCCAGATTGCTTTAATAATGATACGTATTGCATAATGCTTTTCCTTGTTTTTATTTTGGCTTATGCTAGCAAAAATAATATTAAACGTTACTTTATTAAATGATATTAATTATTTTCTAGTAAATTTTTGGTAATCTGCTCGGCACTTATACCAAGGTACTTTTCAACCTCAGCAGTTGAACCATGGGGGATAAATTTATCTTCATACTCGAAGCTAATGACGCTTATATTTGAAATTTTATTTTCTTGTAAAAATGCACTTACTATCTCACCAATACCGCCTTTTTTGGCACTATCGCTAAAGATGTACCATTTTTTAGTGCGTTTTGCAAGATCCAGTAAAAGCTCACTATCAAGCGGCTTTGCAAAGATAAGATCAACCAATATCGCATCAAGCTTACCAGCAAGTAAATTTCTGACCAAATTTGCCCTACCAACGCCGTTGCCATAGCCTAAAAATGCGATATCACTCTTTGCATCAGCTAAAATTACACCCTTGCCAAACTCAAGTGGCTGAGCTTCAAACTCATCTCTTAAGATAAATGCCCCACGCGGATATCTAAATGCGCTAACACCCTTGTAAGAGTAGGCAAATTCCATAACATTTTTCATGCTCTCTTCGCACCTTGGGGCAAAAAGAACCATGTTTGGCACAGCGTTTAGGAAGCTAATGTCAAAAGCGCCCTGATGTGTTTCGCCGTCCTCGCCCACAATACCAGCCCTATCCATCGCAAAAGTGATGTTTAAATTTAAAATAGAAGCGTCATGAATGACTTGATCATAGGCCCTTTGCATAAAAGTTGAGTATATCGCGACAAATGGCTTAAAGCCCTCTTTTGCCATGGCTGACATCGAGGTAACTGCGTGCTGCTCAGCTATCGCTACGTCCCAAAAACGATCTGGAAATTCTTGTATCAAGGCATCCATACCAGTGCCTGTTGGCATCGCTGCCGTCACACCAACGATATCGCTGTGTTCTCTTGCCATTTTTAATAGCTGCTCACTAAAGATCGCCGTGGCTGACTTGTTTGACTGTCTTTTGATAAATTCGCCACTTTTTAGATCAAATGGCCCGACTCCGTGCCAATTTTCATAATAGCCCTCGGCAAATTCATATCCTTTGCCCTTTAGCGTCTGTACATGCACTATGACTGGTTTTTTCATATTTTTGGCAGTTTCAAAAGTACTAAGAAGCGCGGCTAAATCGTGTCCATCAACTGGCCCAATGTACTCAAGCCCAAGCTCTTCAAAAAACATACCGGGAGTGATGAGTCTAATGCCCTCTTCGATACGTCTAGCCATATATGCCGCTGAATCTGGCATATAACTTAGAAATTTCTCAACCCTGCCCTTAAATTTTTGATAAAACTGTCCTGCCATCATCTGGCTTAGGTACTTACTAAGCGCGCCTATAGGCTTGCTTATACTCATCTCGTTGTCGTTTAGGATGATGACGCAAGGATATTTTCTATCCCCAAGCTCATTTAGCGCCTCGTACGCCATGCCGCCACTTAGTGAGCCATCGCCTATGACAGCTACTGGGATACGATCTTCGTTTTTAAGTTTTATCGCCTTTGCAGCACCAACTACTAAAGATATGGATGTCGAGCTATGCCCTGCTACAAAGTAGTCAAATTTACTCTCGCTTGGCTTTGTATAGCCACTGACGCCATTAAATTTCCTAAGCGTATCAAAGCTATCCCAGCGTCCAGTTAGTAGCTTATGTGCGTAGCTTTGGTGGCTTACATCGAAGATAAATGGATCTTTTGTCACATCAAAAATTTTATGCATCGCTACAATGATCTCAACTGCACCGATATTTGAGCTAAGATGACCGCCATTTTTGCTAACAGTGGCTAAAATTTTATCCCTGATGTCATGACAAAGTGCGTTTAGTTCATCAACATCTAAACTTTTAACGTCTTTATTCATTATTTACCAGCATTTTTAGTTTTTCTAGCCTTGTTTGCATAGTCGCATCGATATTGCCACCATCACTTATAATAACCACACCGCCTTTGCTTATAGCATCATCGGCGCTTATTTTGACGTGCTCATTCTTGCTAAATTGCTCTTTTATATATTCGCTATCTTCGGGATTTACGCGAATTTCTATATTTTTAACATTACTTAGCTCTTTTATAAGAGAGCTTGCTAGATGATGAGCGATCTGACTTGAAGAGGTTGAAATTTCCTTATCAATCACTTCTTTTGCGATTTTTATAGCAGTTTGTCCGAGCTCTTCTTCGATCTTCTTTAAAAACTCATCAAATTTAACGTACTGCTCATCTAACTTTGCAGCTGAGGTGCTAAATCTAGCCTCTAACTCATTTATCCTTGCTTCATTTGCTGCATTTGCCTGGGCGATACCCTCATTTTTGCCATCCTCTTTTGCACGAGAAATTTCAGACTCAAGGCGTTTAGCAAATTCGCTCTCTTGATTTTCTATTTGCATTTGAAGTTTGATGATGTTGCTACTTAGCTCATCTGTTTTTTTAAGTAACTCTTCAACAAAGCTCGACTCGCCTCCTTGCTGTATTTGTGGACTTTGAGCCTGAGAAGCAAAGTGGTTTTGTGAGTTTACTTGCGTTTGGTGGCTAGCTTGAGGAACAAAATTTTCACCCTTTTGCCCAAAATTTTGCTCGCTTAGCTCTTCACTAAGATTATTTTCCTCTATCAATACAGGAGCACTATCTGCGGCTCGCTCTCCAACTCCAAGTACCTTAAATCTGTAATTTTCTATAAAGTGAGCTGGAGAAGTCTCACTGGTTATTACGCTGCTTTTCATTCTATCATCTCATCTGCTTCGCCGACTTGGAATACACCTTGATCAGCTAGAGTTTGCACCGTCTCTACTATGCGTCTTTGAGCCTCTTCAACATCTTTTACACGCACCGCACCAAGATATTGCATCTCCTCTTTAAAGGCTTCTGCTGCACGCTGAGACATATTTGATAAAAATTTATCCTTTATGCCATCGCTTGAGCCTTTAAATGCGACCATAAGGTCTTTTTTATCGACATTTTTAAGGATTTCTCTAATTGCGGTTGCGTTAAGGTTGATAATATCTTCAAATGTAAACATAAGCTCTTTAATCGTTGTTGCAAGCTTATCATCGCTTTGTTCGATGCGTTCGATCGTGCTTTTGCTGGCTTTTTGCCCAAGTCTATTAAGCACTTCTGCCACAGCTCTTGGACCGCCAACTTCGACTTTATAAGATGTAAGACTTTCAAGCTTACCCTCAAGTACAGTTGAAACACGCTTAATTACCGATGGACTAATATCACCAAGATTTGCCATTCTAATAACGACTTCGCTTCTTAGCTCATCTGAGAAAAAGCTAAGCGTTTCAGCAGCACTTGTTGAGTCCATGTGAGCTAGTATTAACGCGATGGTTTGAGGGTGCTCTTTTATGATAAAGTCTGCAAGCTGTTGTGGTTTTATCTTATCAAGATAGCCAAAGCTTTTTGAGTTTTCCATGCTTTTTGCAAGCTTGTCTAAAATTTTCTGAGCAGCCTCTGGACCAAATGTGCGGTAAAGAATTTCTTTTGCGTACTCTAAACCACCACTTCTCATATATTGATTTGACTGCATTAATGCGTAAAATTCTTCTAGCACAGCACTTGCAACTTGTTTGTCTATGTTTTTTGCGGTTGCGATATAGCCTGAAATTTCAGTGATGACATCAACATCCATGTGAGAAAATATAAGAGCAGTTGCCTCTTCGCCAAGCTGAATCAGCAAAATAGCAATCTTTTCAGGCATCGATAGATCATCATAAATCATTTTTTGCTTGTCATTTAGCTTTATTGACATCAAATTTCCTTACGCATATTAAAGTCGCTGTCATTTTTTACCATATCTTGAAGTAGCATTGCTATCTCTTCATTTCTTTCTGTGATGACCGCTCTCATTTTCTCAAGTAAAACATCGTATTTTAATTCATCTTCATTAAACTCGCCACTAAGTCCTAGTTGCTCTTCGACCTTTTTGCGAGCAGCTTTAAATTTCTCAAGCGTATCTTCAGCATCTACCTCAATATCTTCAAGACCATCTTGAACTTGCTCCTCTTCTTCTTTTGTCTCTTCAAGCATCTTTTGCATAAATGGCACAATGACTTTTTTATAGAAGATGTAGAGCAACAATGCTACAAAAATATATTTTAGTAGCGGCATAAATGGCACTACATAGTTATTCACAAAGCCATCCATCTTCTCGCTAGTGCTTATATCTTTGCCAGTTTTAAACTCAAAGTTATCTAAGCTTACTTCATCGCCTCTATTTTGGTTATAGCCGACTGATTGTTTGATTAAATTTGTGATTGATTCTCTTTGCTCTTTAGAAAGTGGAGTAAATTCTATCTCACCAGTTGGCTTGCCATCTTTGTCTTTTTTACTCTGATAAAGTCCGTCTATAACGACAGCCGCACTCACTCTATTTATGCTAGCAAACTGCCCTTTGACATTTGTTACTTTCTTTGAAATTTCGTAGTTTGTCTGCTGCGAGCTTTTGTTGTACTGCTCTTTTAAAGTGCTGTCATCTAGCCCTTGAACAGGGCCTATGTTGCTAACCGCACCTGGGACGCCACCTACTTCATTTGGCGCTGAGCCTTGGCGCTTTTCTTCGATATTACTTTCGCTTCTTACGACGTTATTTGGGTCATAAACTTCACTTTTTGTATCTTTTTTGTCAAAGTCAAAGTCGATATTTACCTTTGCTACGACCTTGTCCGCACCGCCCACGATAGGAGCTAGCACATTTACGATCTTTTGCTCGTAATTATTTTCAAACTCGCGCTTATAGCGGATCTGCTGAGCTATAGCATCACTATCAAACTCACTATCTTCATCGCCAAGTGCGACTCCGTCTTGATTTACGATTTTTACATTTTCTGTGCTTAAATTTGTAACAGAGGCAGCGACAAGATTTTTAATACCAAAAATTTGCTTTGCGTTTAGGCTAACGCCTGGCTTTAGCTCAACAACGATAGAAGCTGTTGGAAGTGCTTGACGCTCAGTAAAAACGCTCTCTTTAGGGATAGCGATACGAACAGTCGCTTTTTGGATAGAAGAGAGACTCTCGATCGTTCTAGCTAGCTCGCCCTCAAGCGCTCTTTGAAATTTTACTCTCTGTTCGGCATCAGTCGCACCAAATTCTTGCTTATCAAAAATTTCAAAGCCGATTTTGCTCTCTTTTGGTATGCCAAGCGTTGCAACAGCGATACGCTCTTTATAGACATCACTCGTTGGCACAAGGATAGTGCCTTCGTTTGCCAATTTATATTTAATTCCATCTTTATTTAGCTGATCAAGTATTAAGGCTGAATCATTTGGGCTAATGTTTTCAAAAAGGACGCTGTAGCCTGCAAAATTTTCATTTTTGCTTTTATAAAGTGTTAAAAATACCAAAAATGCCACGACCAAGACGATCGAGCTAGCTGCGACGATCTTTTGTTTTAGTGAAAGCTTTTGATAAATTTGACTTATTTGATGAAGTAATGCCTTAAAATCCATATCCCTACTTTAAAATTTGCTTTAACTCTTCAAAAACTCTATCGTTTTGCCATGCCTGACCGATGGTGATTCTCACCGCATTTAAGGCGTAGCTTTTTAGATCTCGCAAAATTATACCCTTTTTTAGCATCTTTTCGCATATCTGGCTTGATTTTGGCTCGTTAAATTTAAAAGTTATGAAATTCGTATAGCTTGGGATAAATTCTATGCCATTTTGCTTTGCAAATTCTTCATATCTCTTCATTTGCTCAAAGTTATTTTGCATGGTTTGCTGCACAAACTCATCATCTCCAAGTGCTACTATCGCTGCTCTTAAGCTTAGAGTTGTGATGTTAAACGGAGCTCTTAGTTTTGAGAGAGCACCTATGATCTCTTCATTTGCCATGCCATATCCAACGCGCATGCCACCAAGTGCGTAAGCTTTAGAAAATGTTCCAAGATAGATGGCATTTTTAAATTTCACCACCTCGCTTGGCTTTATCTCTTTTTTGCTATCTTTAAATTTAGCAAATTCGTTGTAAGCACAATCAAGCACCACAAGCGTATTTTCATCAATGTTTTTTATAAATTTATAGACTTCATCGGCATCGATACACTCGCCCAAAGGGTTATTTGGTAAGCAAAGAAAGATTACTGAAATTTCATCTTTATGCGCATTATAAATTTCTAAAAACTCGCTCAAATTATGCTCCACACTCTTTGTTCGATAAATTTTAGCTCCAGTTTGTTTTGCATAAATTTCATACATCGCAAATGTCACGCCAGCCATCAAAACGCCACTTTGCTTATTTGCCTTTGCGTGGAGTGCATACTCTATGATCTGATCACTTCCAGAGCCGATGATTAAATTTTTGCTAGTTACGCCAAATTTCTTAGCCAACCCTTCTTTTAGCTCAAAGTAGCTATCGTCTGGATAGAGATGCGCTTTTTTAGCGACCTCTTTTAGCGCCTCCTCTACGCGTTTGCTAGTGCCAAAAGGATTTTCGTTGCTAGCTAGCTTGATTACATCTTTTGCCTCGATGCCAAACTCTCTAACTACAAGCTCAATCGGCTTTCCAGCCTCGTAATTAACTAAATCATCTAAAAAATCATTAAACTTCATTACTCTTCTCCGTTTAAATAACTTCCTAACCAGCTTATCTCAGCGCCACTCTCTTTTGCGAGTTCAAAGGCGTTTTGCACCTTCTCATCGTCGATATGCCCTTCAAAATCAAGATAAAACACTGACTTAAATTCACGTTGCTTGATAGGACGTGACTCAAGTTTTGTAATATTAATATTTTCATTTTTAAAGATAGAAAGCAGATCGGCAAGACGTCCTGGACTGTGATCAGTCTTTGCAAGGATCGAAGTTTTTGAGTTTTCAACTCTTGCATTTTTAAAATCGCTTAAAATCAAAAATCTCGTTCTATTTGCCATATTATCTTCAATAGTCTCATAGACGATTGGCACGTTGTAAATTTTAGCTGCGATTTTTGAGCAAATGGCGGCTGAGTTTCTATCCATAGATGCCATATATGCAGCTGCTGCAGTTGATTTGGCTGGGACAAATTCGACCTCATTTAGCAAGTGATCTTCTAAAAATTTACGGCACTGGTTGTAGCCTTGCGGATGCGAGTAAATTCGCTTTATCTCTTTTAAATTTTCATTTATGCTAACAAAGCTGTGGTGGATATCTACGTAGAGCTCTGCTACTATCTTTATATCATCAAATTTACTCAAACAATCAAGCGTAGCTCCAACAGCACCTTCGGTGTTGTTTTCGATAGGCACGACGCCGTATTTCGCCTCTTTTTGAGCTAGCTTCGTAAAAACTGCCTCGATCGTAGCAAGTGGCAGATAGGCACTCATCGCGCCAAATCTACTCTGCGCTGCCTGGTGCGTGTAAGTGCCCTCAGGTCCAAGATAGACGATCTTTTGAGGCATCTCTAAATTTCTACTAACAGCAAAAATTTCAAGATAAATAGCCTCGATCGCAGCCTTATTTAAAGCTTTATCTTTGCTAAGGCTAGTTAAGCGGTTTATGATAGCTCGCTCACGCTCAGGGCGATATATAGGCGTTCCAGTCGTTTGCTTTAGCTTGCCGATCTGCTCAACAAGCTTCATCCTCTCATTTAATTTATTTAAAATGAGATCATCGATACTATCGATCTCTTTTCTAAGCTCATTTAGCTCTTGCATCAGCGCTCTCCAAAAACTCAATCTCAGGTGCCACAACGTCCTCGAAACTCTCGCGTCTTCTTATCAGCCTATCTTTGCCATCAAGCACGCAAACTTCAGCGGCTCTGTTTCTTGTATTGTAGTTTGAACTCATGCTAAAACCATAAGCTCCAGCCCCTTTAACCACGATAACATCGCCACTTTCACACTCTGGTAGCTCTATATCTTTTGCCAAAAAGTCGCCGCTTTCACAAACTGGACCGACTACATCGCATGGGCCTAAATTTTTATCCTTGCCACAAACAAAAATTTCATGATGAGCACCATAAAGGCTTGGTCTAATAAGATCATTCATCGCACCATCAGTGATGACAAATCTCTTTTTGCCGTTAAATTTTTCATATAAAACGCTTGCGACAAAATAGCCAGCATTGCCCACTATGAAGCGTCCTGGCTCGCAAACTATGGTCACATCTTGACCCTTTAGTGCAGCTAAAATTCCTTGAGCATAGTCATATAAATTTATCTCTTTTTCGTCGTTATAGATGATGCCAAGTCCGCCACCAACATCGAAAAATTTGATATCTATCTCAAGTGCTCTTAGCTCTCTTAAAAGCTCACTAACGATATTTGCAGCATCAATTATCGGGCTAAGTGATGTTAGCTGAGATCCGATGTGAAAGTGTATGCCAGTTGGCTCAAGAGAGTCTGAAGCTTTAGCGTGGATGTACATTCTTTTAGCTGTTTCGGCATCAACGCCAAATTTATTTTCATTTAGCCCTGTCGAGATATATGGGTGAGTTTTTGCATCGACACCTGGATTTACCCTAATGCTAATTCTTGCCTTTAAGTTTAGCCCTTTTGCGATCTTTTCAAGTCTTAAAAGTTCAGCAAAACTCTCGACATTTATGAGTAAAATTTCATTTTTCAAAGCCTCTTTTAGCTCATCATCGCTCTTGCCAACGCCACTAAAAATGATCTGATATCTCTTTGCACCTGCTAAAAGCGCTCTTTTTACTTCGCCAATGCTAACACAATCAAATCCAGCTCCAAGATCAGCTAGAAATTTTAAAACACTTAAATTTGAGTTTGCTTTCACCGCATAGCAAATGAGAGATTTTCTAGCAAAAAATGCATTTTTTAGTGCTTCATAGCGGTTTTTTATGTAGTTAAAATCATAAACGTAAAGTGGGGTTTTGTATCTATTTGCAAGCTCTTTAAAATCCATAAAATAGCCTTTATTAAAATGGCTTGATTTTACAAAAAGCTTACCAAAATTTGGCTTAACGATGCGATTTTATGAGATAAATGGCGTATGCAAAAAGTAAAATAACTGGCAAAACTATGCCGATTTCTGGCAAGATCACAGAAGTTTGTGCAAATTTTGCAAGAATAAAGAGCAGTCCCCAAACGACAAGGGTTATCACAACAAAGATAAAAGTCGAAAGTGCAAGATTAAAAAACCTGCCAGTTACAGGTAAATGATAGTAAAAAATGAGCAACAAAAATGGTGCAAAAAATGGTGCGATAGCAAGGTTGTAAAAAGCTGTTTTTGCACTATCAAGGCCAATACCTTCATTTTTAAATGTTTTTATAAAATTTATCGCATCTGGGATATTAAATTTTGAGTTTTCAACACTAACAGCGCTTTCAATACTCTTTGGCTTAAAGCCTTTTAACGCATCTAAGCTATCACTTTGTATTTTATTAAAACCAGCCTCACCAAGCTCTAAAATTTGCGGCAAAAGAGTTTGATTAACATCTTTTAAAATCCACTCATTGTCTTTAAAATTAGCATGATTTGCAAATGTAGTTGAGAGTAAATTTGTGCCATTTATCTCAAAAATTCTAACATCATTTGCTATTTGATTAACAGAATTTAGCTCTTTTATGTAGATAAATTTGCCTTCAAATTTTAAAAATGAATCATTTGTACTTTTTGAGAAAGCCGTATTTTTAGCGATACTTTTTTGATAGTCGTGTGCATAGGCAAATGGAGTAAAATTTAAGCCAACATAAAAAATAGTTACAAAAAGTGCAATAAAAAAAGGTGGAAAAATTAAGTTATTTTTACTAATGCCAAGCGCATAAAAACTGATTAGCTCGTTTGACCTGACCATATTTACATGTAAAATAATGAGTGCAAAAATAAGCGAAAGTGGCAAAACATAACCAATAGCGCTAAGTGATGTAAGCCCAACATAAAGGAGCTGAAGGTTAGCAGATGGTGGCAGATCTTTTAAATTTGTAAGTAGATCAATGCCTACATAAAATAGTTCAAGTGCTAAAAATACGACAAGAAAAGATTTTATATAGACCCAGCCAACGTATCTGGCGTATAGTTTCATTTGATAAGACCTTTTTTTATCGTAAATTTTTGCGAAATTTCGTTAATGTCGCTCTTTAGTAGCTCGTAAACTGCATTTTTTGTGTAGGCCAAAATTTCATCTAAAGCCTTTTTTTCCTCATCACTAAACTCTCCAAGAACAAAATTTTTAGCATCACCAAGGTGCCCAATACCAACACGCACCCTTTCGTAGTCGTTGCCTATTAGATTATCGATCGATTTTATGCCGTTGTGTCCGCCGCTACTGCCGCCTTTTTTAAATTTAACCGCACCAAAACTAAGATCAAGATCGTCGTGGATGACGATGATCCTATCTGGCTTATAAAAGTCTTTTACCGCCTTAACACTTTGACCTGAGAGGTTCATAAATGTCGTTGGTTTTAGCAAGATAATGTCGTTAAATTTAAAAACTTCGCCTTGAAATTTAGCAGAGCTAACATCTTTGAAATTTGAGTCTTTTAGGAGGTCTATAAGCATAAAGCCTATGTTGTGTCTAGTGTTTTCGTATTTGGGACCAGGATTTCCCAGCCCCGCTATTAGTGTCACAAAAGCCCTTTTTATTTAGCTTTAATAACTCCAAGTACCGCAACACGGTCAGCGTCTACAATAGTAACGCCCTTAGGAGCTGTGATATCACGAACCAAAATAGTATCGTCGATGTCAAGTTTGCTTACATCAACGTCAAATGAATTTGGTAAATTTTCAGCTGTACATTTTACGCAAAGACGTCTTTTTGATTGGATCAAAACGCCCTTATTTTTAAGACCAATAGGTGTTCCAACTGGCTTAACTGGGATCATATATTTTGATAAAACGCCTGGAAGTGCTACTTTTAGATCTACGTGTTTAAGATAACTTGTAACAACATCTCTTTGGTAATCAACAATAACGACATTATAAACTTTTCCGCCTACTTTTACATCAAAAGCAAGGCTCTCTTTTTTGCGTGCTTCTTTGATAAAGTCATTTACTTTAAAAGCAGCTGCAACATTCTCTAATCCCTTGCCATAAATGTTGGCGATTAGATAACCATCTCTTCTCAAAGCCTTTGCAGACTTCTTACCGATACTCTCTCTAACGATTCCTTCTAACATCGTTTTCCTTTCATAAAAAATAGGTGCTGATTTTATCCAATGCTTTATAAATTTCACATAAAGCTTGTTTAAGAATGATCACTTTTGCTGTTTGTGTATTAGCCTGGGTTCTTTGTCTAAAGTGATTTCATAATATCATCAAATGCTGATACAAACTGCTTTAAACCATCGCTTAATAAATCTTTATAAACGACATTTATATCTATCTCATTATTTTTTATAATCTGGAAAAAGCTTGAGATATTTTCTTTACTAGGTACATTTTTTACCTCTGCTTTTTCTTTTATAAATTCTTTTATCGTCTCTATTGGTGCTGTATTTATAGAATTTTTATACATTAGCTCTCTAACGTAATAATCCCCTCTTAAACTACCGCCTTTTACGCCTGTGCTTGCAAAAAGTGTTCTTACATTTTCTAGTCCAAAATCTTCGATCAGGTGGTATATATTTGCAGCATTCATTATGCCAATTTGTCCAGTTGGCAAGCTCTTCGCAGCCATAACCTCATCAAGCTTTCTATCAAATCTACTTACAAAAACACTTATCACACCTTTTGGCATAGTAGTATCTATAAAGCGACTTGCATAAGCTTTACTGCCTTCTTTAAAAGCTTCAAGACAGTTTTTAGCCTGATCTGGCGAGAATATAAGCGTAGCATTTACACTAATTCCCCTTGCCATAAGCGCGCTCATCGCCTCATAACCATCTTTTGTAGCTGGAATTTTTATCATAACATTTGGCATTGATATTAGATTATAAAGCCTAATACCTTCTTCTATCGTTGCGACTGTATCGTCGCTTAAATTTGGATCAACCTCAATACTTACAAAGCCATCATCGCCATTTGCATAATTTTTTAACATTTTACATGCGGCGATTTTTATATCTTGAGTAGCTAAAATTTCATAAAGATCTTTTGGATGGCGTTTATTGCTAGTTTCTATTATCTTTTTATAAGCAGGCGAAGCAAATGCTGTTTTAAAAATAGCTGGGTTGCTTGTAGCACCGTTTATAATATTATTTTCCAATAAAGAGTTAAATTCGCTTTGTAAAAAATTTCTCTCTATAAAATCACACCAAAGAGAGAATTTAGCTTCGTTGTCATACATTAATTTCTACCTTATAAATTTTAAAATTTCACGCAAGTCTTTAACATCAACACAATGTGTCGCTTCTTTTTTTAAGATATCTTTTGCACAAAATGCAATGCTAAGGTCGCACTTTCTAAACATCGATATGTCATTGGCCCCGTCCCCAACACACATTATCTCGTCCTTGCCTAAATTTAATAGTCCACACAAGCGATCAATCATATCTCCCTTTGAACTACTAAACATCATCTCTCCGCCAACTTCACCACTTAAAATTCCATCTTTATGATGCAAGATATTTGCAAAATTTGCATCAAAATTAAGCTTTTTTTGCATTACATCGGTTGCATTGTGAAATCCACCGCTAAAAACCACAACTTTGATACCTTTTTGCTTTAAAGCCTCTATTAGCTCGCCAGCTCCTGGCATTATGGGTAAATTTTTGCAAATTTCATTTACTTTTAAAAGCGGCAATCCTTTTAAAAATTTTACTCTTTTTGTAAGACTTTCAAAAAAATCAAGCTCACCGTCCATCGAACGCTTAGTTATATTAGCTACTTCTTTGCTAGCATTATTAGTGGCGGCGAGAATATCTATTGTCTCGCCGTCCATTATTGTAGAGTCAAAGTCAAAAACACAAAGTTTTATCAAGCTATACCCTAAAAATCACGTTTTAAAAGGCTTTCGACCTTCAAGATCGTAAGGATATTTTGGTCGCGCTTTCCGATACCATAAATCATGCCTTTATCTTTTACTAAAGTCTCTGGTGGCGGATCGATCCTGTTACGGTCTATTCTGATGGCCTCAGTCAAGCGGTCTATCACAAAGCCAGCGATATTATCCGCATCTTTCATAACGATATATCTTGTGCTTGGGCTTTGTTTTGTGACATTTAGTGAAAAACGCTTACGCAAATCAATAAGCGGAATAACATTTCCACGTAGGTTAAACACGCCAAGAACGTAATCAGGTACACTAGGAACACGTGTATATTCAATAGGTTTGATTATCTCTTGGATATTTAAAATAGGTATTGCGTACTCTTCCTCGCCGACAACAAATCCTACTAGCTGAACTATATCCTCATTATTTTTTAACTCAGGACCATTCATTTGCTGTTTTTGTTTGCTTAAAACTTGATTTAGTTTATTGTTCATCCCTTACCCCTAAGCTAATTTTATATTCTTTCTAACGACATTTTCTAAGTACTCGGCTGAATATGGTTTTGTAATATACTCAGTCATTCCAACTTCTACGCCACGCAATCTATCTGTTTTTGACGTCCTTGATGTAACAGCGATAAGTGGTAAATTCCTGTATTTAGAGTATTTTCTAATTTCGCCAGCTAGCGTATATCCATCCATTCTTGGCATCTCAATATCTATCAAGATCGCATCAAAGGAGTGTTCTCCAGATTTTACGATATTTAATGCCTCAACACCGTTTGTGGCTTCTATTATCGTTACCCCGGTTGGTTCAAGCGCTTTTTGCATGATAGTTCTATCCATTTTTGAGTCATCGACTATCAAGACTTTATAATCGCTTGGTTTTTCCTTTGCTTTTGTGCTATCTTCTATTTCGGCTCTAATATCTACCTTGATATCTTTTGCCATCTCCATCATAGCACCAACATCAATAATCAATGTTACACGGCCATCACCTCTAATAGTAGCACCGGCAATACCTGGGATATTTTGTAAATAATCACCCATTGATTTAATAACAATCTCTTCTTGTCCAACCAAAGTATCGACGATAATGCCTAGTTTTGCTTCAGCAACACCGATTATTACGACATAAGTTTGATCTCCGCCATCAAATGCCTTTTCTACACCAAATACGTCAGAAAGTCTGACAAGAGACAAGACTTCATCTCTTAGCCTTAGTACATTTTTGCCATCGATCGTGTAGATATCATCAATCGGCACGCGAACAGTTTCAAGAACGCTAGCAAGTGGAATAGCATAAAATTCTTCTTGTGTTCCAACAAGTAGCGACTGAATAATCGCAAGTGTGAGTGGAATTTTAAGCTTCATAACTGTGCCTTTTCCAACTTCACTTTCAATATCAATGATGCCGTTTAGCTTTTCAATATTTGTCTTAACAACGTCCATACCAACACCACGACCAGATACGTTTGTGACCTTTGCCGCAGTTGAAAATCCTGGTCTAAAGATAAGTCCAAATGCCTCTTTCTCACTCATCGCATCAGCTTCGCGCTCAGTGATGATGCCTTTTTCTATCGATTTAGATTTAAGCATGTCAGCATCTAAGCCTTTACCATCATCAACTATCTCAACAACGATGTGGTTGCCTTCATTGTAAGCTTTTAGCTGAACAAGGCCTTTTTCTGGCTTACCTGCTGCCTTTCTTGTCTCAGGATCCTCGATGCCGTGATCGCATGAATTTCTGATGATGTGAACTAGTGGATCGCCGATCTCTTCTACGATTGACTTATCAAGCTCAGTCTCTTCACCTGAAATTTCAAGATCGATTTGCTTACCAAGATCGCGGCTAAGATCGCGTATCATACGTGGGAATTTATTAAAGACTTTTGCTATTGGAAGCATTCTTGTCTTCATAACTGCAAGCTGAATATCAGTCGTTACCAAGCTTAGACTTGAGACTACTTGATTTAACTCTTCAAGGAATTTCTCACCCTCATATCTCTCTTCCACGTCATCATAAATTTTTAATAAGCGGTTTTTACCAAGAACAAGCTCACCAATTAGGTTCATTAAGTGGTCAAGTCTTTTTACCTCAACACGTATAGTTTGTTCCTGAGCTACTGCACCGCTACTTGTCGCTGGGACCTTCTTATCTCCGTCTTTTTCTTTGCTCTCTGCTTTTGCAGCTGGAACTGAAGTACTACTTGCAACTGGGGCTATCTCGCTAGGAGATTTTGGAGCTATACCTTTTGAAGCGCGCCTTGCTTGATCCTCAGCTTTTCTAACCTTTAAGAGTCTTTCTATCTCAGCTTCAACTTCTGAATCACTTAGCTTTGAAAGCTCAGCATCGCTTATCTCTGGCGCTTCTTCAGCAGGCGCGGTTGGCTCTGGCTCTTTTGCCGGCTCTGGCGTTTGCTCAGCTACTGGCGTGGCAGGAGCTTCAGGAGCTGCTGTTGGAGTCTCGCCTTCAGAAATTTGAGTAAGTCTTGCACAAATATTTTTAATATCAATTCCAGCAGCTGTATCGTTTCCATGATCTCTAATGCTACTTAACAAGCCTTTCATCATATCGACTGACTCAAGAACTACGTCCATAATGTCTGGAGTGATCTTTAGCTCGCCTTTTCTGGCTTTATTTAAAACATCCTCCATATGGTGAGTAAGCTCTGTTAAAACGTCAAAATTTAAAAAGCTTGAACTACCTTTTACTGTGTGAGCAACGCGGAAAATTCTATTTAATAATTCCAAATCTTCAGGGTTTGACTCAAGCTCAACAAGGTCGTGATCTATCTGCTCAATAAGTTCGAAAGCCTCTATTAAAAAGTCTTCCATTATTTCTTTCATATCATCCATGTTTCACCTCATTTTGCAGATTTAGAATGTGCTTCAATAACTTTTAGCACTTCTTGATAAAATATGCTTGCATCAAATTTTGTAAGATACGCCGCACCACCAGCTTCTTTGCTCTTAATTTCACTAAAATCATTACTCAATGAGGAGTTAAATACTATTGGCACTTCTTTAAATCTTTCATCATTTTTAAGAGTTGAAGCAAAGCGGTATCCATCCATCTGTGGCATTTCGATATCACTTAAGATAACTCTAAGCTCTCTTGATAGGTTATCTCCATATCTTTGATAAAGCTCTTCCATTCTCTCCAAGCCCTCAACGCCGTTTTTAGCCTCAACTACGCTAAGTCCCATCTTTTCAAGTGCATCTTTTACTAGTTTTCTAGCAGTTGAGCTATCATCTAAAACTAAAGCAGCACCTTTTAATTTTTGATCGTCTGTTACATCAAATTCGATCTTTGGTGAGTAAATTCCAAGCTCTTCTACTATGCTTTCAAGATCAAGGATAAGTAAAACTTCATCATTTTCTATTCTTGTCACGCCTGTTATTTTGCCTTTGTCTAAAGCGCCAGAACCTGAAGCAAAATTTGCTGGCTCAATATCTTTCCAGCTTATGCGCCTGATCCTTTTTGCCTCATGGACGATAAAACCGATCAAAATACCACTAAACTCAGCAATAATAACACGTGGCTTTATAACTACGCCTTCAGTTGGCTCGATAATATTCATCCATCTTGCCAAATTTATGACAGGGATCACCACGCCCCTTAAATCAAAAATTCCCTCGATATACTCGGGAACGCCTGGAAGCTCTGTAAGATTTGGCATCTTAATGATCTCCCGCACCTTTGCGACATTGACTCCGTATATTCCTTCATATACTTTGTTTTCGGTCTTTTTAAAGATACGAAAATCAACAAGTTCCATCTCGTTTGAGTCCGTTTTTAGTACGTTATCTCCAAACATCAATGTCCTTTCAAACTCATTTTGAGCAAATTTAATTTTTGCTGGGCGTATTCTACAACAAAATAACTTTGCTCACATGCAAAACAAGGTAAATTTATATAAGACTTATCGTAAATGTTAAATTGCTCGCCTTGATGATAGTGTCCTTCTATCACAATGCCGGCCTCATATCCTTGCAAATGCTTGCTCATTAGCTCCTTAAAATTAGGAATTTTATAGTCTAAATTTTTCTTGGTAAGTTTTGCTAATATCGCTTTTGATATTTTAAAATTTAAAAATTTATCCAAAGCATTCATAAATTTTAAAAACCATTTTAAACGCAAAAATCTAAGTGCATATTTATCTACAAAAGGTAAAAATATATCGCCATGCGCGATCTGGACGTGCTCTTCATTGATCGTTTTGAAATTTGCTGGCTGATCATAAATATCATAAACCCTAACGCTTTTATAGCGCAGCATCTCGTGCCCATCCCAAATTTCTCTTGTTTTATTAAATAAATTTGAAAGTCTAAAATCGTGGTTGCCCTCGAAGTAAAAAATTTCTACCTTTTGTGAAATTTTATTTATAAGGCTTAAGTGCTCAGCGTAAAATTCTCTTGTGTATTCGCCCTCGCCCGTTAAAAAATCAAACATATCGCCAAGCAAGAAAATCTGTGGCGGCTCTTTGATCTCCCTGCTATCAATGGCTCTTAAAAATTTTAAAAAGCCATTTCGGTTTACGTTTTCATGTGCATCAGCCAAAAAGATTGCGCCTTCTTTTATAACGGGGGCATATAGGTATTCGCTCAAATTTTGCCTTAATTAAAAATTAGCAGAGCCAAAAAGCAGTTTTTAGCCCTTCGCCTCGTCTTTTTAGTCAAATTTTATAGGTTTGTAGCAGATCTTAACGATCTCAACGTCGCTTCTGCCTTTTGGTAAATTTAGCACCACTTCATCGCCCTCGGCCTTACCCAAAAGTTGCTTTGCAAGTGGTGAGTTTATCGAGATATAGCCTTTATCGATGTCGCTTTCGCTAATGCCAACTATCGTATATGTATGCTCTATTTCGGTCTCTTCGTCCATTATCGTCACACTCGAGCCAAACCTAACTCTATCGTGCTCATAGCTACTTGGATCGATCACTTCAGCGTTTGCTAGAAGCGCGCTAAGCTCAGCGATCCTAGCGTCTATAAAGGCTTGCTTCTCTTTTGCAGCGTGGTACTCGGCGTTTTCTTTTAGGTCGCCGTGACTTCTTGCGATATCTATCTCAGTTACGATTTGAGGGCGCTGTACTAGCCTTAGATCCTTTAGCTCAGCTTCTATCTTCTCGTATCCGTGCATTGTCATTGGTTCACTCATTTTTTACTCCATATTTTTTAAAATTTTTACTACATTTTTACTGCTGCCATGCCCTAGGTAGGCCCTTAGTTCATCGCAGCCTTTTAAGAATTTCTGCCTATCGCAGCTCTTGTAGGCTCTTAGCAAATTTTCAGCCGTTGCAAACTCTTGAATAAATTCCTCATGAAGCGGCTCTTTACCCATAAAATCAAACATTATATTTGCAAGTCCCGCATACTTGATCTTTACAAATTTTCTAGCGATGAAGACATCTATCGCTTTTGCCTTATATGCTAGCACAAACGGCGTGCCAATGAGCGCTGCTTCAAGAGTAGCCGTACCTGAGCAAACAAAGGCAAAGTCGCTCTCATACAAGGCTTCAGGCGTGTTTGAGACGATCTCAAAATCGCTAACATCTCCATAAATTTCATCCACTTTATCAAGCAAAAATGGTGGCACGACAAGTAGCCTTTTTGCTTCTATCTTTTTAGCAAGCTCTCTATAAACTGGCATCAACCTTGAAATCTCCGACCTTCTTGAGCCTGGCAAAAAAGCTACTTTACCACTGCTACTTAGGCTAGTTTTTTTTAGCCTTATCTCATCCATCAAAGGATGTCCCACGTAGGTAGAGCGGCTATAAAATTTCGCATCAAATGGTAGGATCGAAGCTAGGTTGTCACAATACCTCTCAACCGCGCTCACTCTTTTTGGCTTCCACGCCCAAACTTGAGGTAAGATGTAGTATGTCACGGCCGTCTTTGCACCAGACTCTTTGATCGCTTTTGCAAGCGGCAGATTAAAAGCTGGACTGTCTATTAAAAGCACGGCATCAGCCTCTTTTGCCATCTGACTCATCACCTTCATCGCTTTTTTGGCTTTAAAGATGAGTGGCAAAACCTCGACAAAGCCCATCGCTGAAAATTCGCTACTTTTCATATATGGCGTGCCAAGCTCTTCGCTAAAAATTCCCATAAGCTCAAATTCGCCCTCGAAATTTTTCAAAATTTCTTTTAAATGCAAATTTGCCGATGGCTCAAGAGCGGAGACTAAAATTTTCATTTACACACTTTCATCATGTCTTTTTTAGGGGCATTATACGCAAAAATTCTTTAAAATTTTAAGAAAGCTGTGATAAAATCCAAACCTCTAAAGGATAAAATTTGAAAGAAATTTTGATAACAAATGACGATGGATTTGAAGCGACTGGCTTGCTTGCTTTAAAAGAAGCTTTAAGCGAGCTAGATGGCGTAAATGTCACGATCGTAGCTCCAAGCTCTGAAAAATCAGCCTGCGCTCACTCTTTGACACTCACAAGGCCACTTAGATTTATAAAACTTGATGATAACTTTTTTAAACTCGATGACGCAACGCCCAGCGACTGCGTCTATCTCGCACTTCACGCACTTTATAACAAAAAGCCAGATCTAGTGATAAGTGGTATAAATCACGGAGCAAATTTGGGCGAAGATATCACCTACTCTGGTACGTGTGGAGCGGCGATGGAGGGCGTTTTGCAAGGCATTAGAAGTATCGCTTTTTCGCAGTTTTATGCGAATAACTCACTAAATGAACTTGGCTTTAATCTAGCAAAAGAGGTGGTGAAATTTATCGTACCAAAGGTGCTAGAGGGTGAAATTTCGCTAAATCAAAGAGAATTCCTAAATATAAATATCCCGGCTGTAACTAGCAAAAATTTCAAAGGCTACTCCGTCGTACCAGCTGGCAAACGCACCTACGCCACGCATGCTACGCTTAATCGCAACCCAAGAGGTATCGAGTACTACTGGCTTGGAAACGCTGCGCTTGAATACGAAAAAGGCGAGCCAAGTGACATCAGCAAGGTAAATGAGGGCTTTGCCACGATAACGCCCATAAAACTAAATATGACTTCGTATGAGAGTTTGGAGGGCTTAAAGGGGAAATTTGATGCAAAATGATAGATTTACAAGGATAAGATGGCTCTTTGGCGAGGATGGTTTTAGCAAGCTTCAAAGTGCAAAAGTGCTAGTTTGCGGAGCTGGAGGCGTTGGTGGGATGTGCGTGGATGCGCTTGCTAGAAGTGGGGTTGGAAGCATCACTTTAATCGATAAAGATATCTTTGACGTGACAAATCAAAACCGCCAAATTTATAGCGAAAACATTGGCGGCATAAAGGTGGAGGAGTTTGCCAAAATTTATCCTTGCATCACGCCTATGCAGACGCTGATCACGCCTGAGTTTGTCGCTGGATTTGACTTTAGTAAATTTGACGTGGTGATCGATGCGATCGATGATATCACCGCCAAGATCGCCCTTGCAAATGCGGTAGATCCTAGCAAATTTATAGCCTCGATGGGTGGGGCAAAAAGGGTTGATCCAACCAAGATAAAGGTGGCTAGCGTGTGGAAAACCTCGGTCGATCCACTAGCTAGAAAATATAGATATGAGCTCAAAAAATCAGGCTTTAGCGGTAAATTTGATGTGGTCTTTTCAACAGAAGAGCCACTTTGCAAGCCACTTGGCAGCTTCATGGGCGTGACTGCTTGCTTTGGGCTAAATTTAGCTTCACTAGCTGTTAAAAAGATAGTTGGGTAGTAAGTCAAGAATTTATTCTTCGAGCAAAATTTCAAATTAGAGCTAGCATTTTGTGGCTATAAATTTAGTAGTCTGCTAAGGTGAGTGTAATATTTTAAAATTTACAAAATGGTTTGATTAAATTTGCAATTTTTTATTCAAAAGAGAGGCAAGGGGACTTAAATTTTACTTCTCAGGCTCGCAACTGCGTGGCAGACACGAAGTCCATCCTCTTATCCCTCTCCTTTTTTTAAAAAATCCCCCAAACCCTTCGCACATTCAAAGGGCATACACTCATACTTCGTACTACATGCGGTCTAAACTCTATCAAATTTTAAAATTTATGGGCGAGCATATCACGCTTCTAAATTTAGTGGTGAATGTTTATGAGCCATAAAATTAGTAAGTTGCTAAGGCGAGTGAGTAAGATTTTAAAATTTGTAAAGATAGTAAAATCTATTTTTTTAAATAAAGACTTTGAATTTTAAAAATTTATATATTTTTTGGATTAAATTTAAAGTAGCCAGCTGCAAATTTAGCAGCCAGCTAAAATTTTAGTTTTTATGTATGCGAAGGTAGCTATTTAGTGCGCCAACATAGGCTTTTGCGCTTGCCATCATAGTATCTATGTCAAGTCCATGGCCTATTACAGCCGTTTTGCCCTCAAACTCGACCTTTACATCAACCTTGGCAAGTGCGTCTTTACCTTGGGAAACAGATGCCACTTTATAGTCTTTTAGTGTGCCACTAATGCCACTAATACGATCAACTACCTTAAATATCGCATCAGCAGTACCATTTCCTAGAGCTGAGTCACTGATGATCTCATCATTGTGTTTTATGCTAATTGAAGCACTTGCAAGGCTTCCGCCACTACTTTGAAGAAGAGCCGTGATCTCATAAGCTTGTGGAATTTTTGTAATCTCTTCAGCCACAAGAGCCCTAATATCATCATCAAATATCTCTTTTTTCTTATCAGCTAGCTCTTTAAATTTTTCAAATGCCTTATTAAGAGCATCGCTATCAAGGTCAAATCCAAGGCTAGCAAGCTTATCTTTAAACGCGTGGCGACCACTATGCTTACCTAAAACAAGAGAATTTTTCTCAAGGCCTATACTCTCAGCGCTAATTATTTCATAGGTCTCTTTGTGTTTTAGCACGCCGTCTTGATGTATGCCACTCTCATGAGCAAATGCGTTTTTACCAACGATAGCTTTGTTTGGTTGAGGCTCAATGCCTATAATACTAGCAATCAGTCTTGAAGTTGGATAAATTTCTTTTGAGATAATGTCTGTATAAAATGGAGCAAAGACGTCTTGGCGAGTTTTAATAGCCATCACGATCTCTTCAAGCGCAGCATTTCCGGCGCGCTCACCTATGCCATTTATCGTGCCTTCGACCTGCCTTGCACCAGCTTTTATGGCCGCTAGTGAATTTGCTGTAGCCATGCCTAAGTCATTGTGATTATGCACAGAGATTATCGCTCTATCGCCTACAAATTTTACTATTTCACTAATGCGAGCAGTTATCTCTTCAGGATATAAATAACCAACCGTATCAGGGATATTTAAAGTTTTTGCACCCGCATTTATGGCAGCATCACAAATTTCTTTTAAAAAGCTCATTTCACTTCTACAAGCGTCCTCGCAGCTAAACTCTACATCATCGCAAAAGGTTTTTGCGTATTTTATAGACTCGACTGCACGTTTTATTACTTCATCTGGGCTCATTTTTAGCTTGTACTCCATATGAATTGGGCTTGTCGCTATAAATGTATGAATTCTCTTGTTTTTAGCTGGAGCCAATGCCTCGCCAGCTGCCTTAATATCACGCTCAACTGCGCGTGCAAGAGAGCAAACCGTGATATTTGAGGCTTGCTTTGCTATTTGATTTACCGCATCAAAATCCCCTGGGCTTGCTGCCGCAAATCCAGCCTCCATAACATCCACGCCAAGCCTTTCAAGCTGAAGTGCGATCTGTAGTTTTTCAGCTGTATTCATCGATGCGCCAGGGCTTTGCTCACCATCTCTTAAAGTCGTATCAAAGATTATAATTTTATTCTTATCCATTTTTGTCCTTTTTTATTTTTTATATTTAAATTTTAAATTTGATGAGTTAAGTAAAGAGAAATTTGCTACCTAAGTAGCAGCAGTAGAGAGTTTTTGATTTCGATTTTTGGTAAAAATTTACGTGATTTTATGACGCCATTTTCGCTCATTCGCTCTCCTTTTTTTTGGAATTTTTACTAAACATTATAGTGGCTCTCACTATGCCATAAAGCATATAGACGCTCATAACCAAAGTCGCACTTTCAAACGGATATAGATAAAGCATCGAAAACGCAACTACAAGAGCTACTAAAATTCTTATCACGTGGGTTTGTTTTAAATTTATTTTTTTAAAGCTTGGATAGCGAATGTTACTAACCATTAAAGCTGCCAAAGTAGCTTCAAGTAGCATCAAGCACCACTCAAATCCTTCCAAAAAAGTATAGTCAATATAAATTCCAACCCAAAGTACGCTCACGATAGCTGCTGATGGTATAGGAAGCCCGATAAAAACATTTGGCTCATATGTACCAGTAGTGACATTGAAGCGAGCAAGCCTGATAGCTCCAAAAACCACAAACATAGCAGCTATAAGTGCTCCAAATCTGCCAAAATTTTTACCAATAGTCAAATAAAATAAAATCGCTGGTGCTACACCAAAAGCAACAAGATCTGCAAGACTATCAAACTCTACCCCAAATTTGCTAGTTGTCTTTGTAAGTCTAGCCACACGTCCATCAAGTCCATCTAAAATAAGCGATAAGATTATATAAATAATGGCTTTAAAATAGTTACCTTGAATAGATGAAATAATGCTAATAACACCCAAAAAAGCACTAGCTGCTGTAAATAAATTTGGCAAGATATACATTAGTTGCATCTTTTGTATGTTATTCATCTCTTTTTCCCTCTTCAAAATATCCTAAAAGCGAAGCAGCCTTTACGCTTTCTCCAACACTTACACATATTTTAGTATCTCTTGGTAGGTATAAAATCACCTCGCCACTTCCTAAAAAACCAAATTTTCTAGATGCTTTCAGGCTAGTAACATTTGAAATTTCTAAACTTCGACTGAAAGTTCCAGCTATAATTTTCATAACAAATTTTATATTCTCTTTTTCAAAACGAATAATAGCTCTTTCATTTAAAAATTCTGAAATTTTTATAGCTTGACACAAAAATAAGCCATGTCTTTTGCGTATTTCAGCTACTTTTACATCACTTACAGCCCTTAATGTACCAACATCAAAAAAAGATTTTTTTATAACGATCTTAGCTACTTCATTATTATCAAAATTTGAAGCACTGATCTCTTTTATCTTACCATCAATCGGCGATAGTAAGGCTAATTTATCATCAGAAAATGGCTCTCTCTCAGGATCTCTAAAAAAATAAAGTCCCAAAAAAAGTAAAATAGCAAAAAGTAGTGGCAAGATCCCAAATAGCAAAGATAAAACAAATAAAATTAGAAAAAATAATATAAATTTATATCCTGCTTTCGTGATATAGCCACTCATTTTTATTCCTCTTTTTTACTCTTTTCGTCTTCTTCTGTCTCTACGAGTCTGCTCTCTAGATCATTTTCGATCTCATAGTTTTTAATGATCTCTCTAACTCTTTTTCCTTCGATTGTTTCTTCTTCATAAAGTGCTGACACCATATTTTCAATAGCACCTTTATAAATTTCAAGCAAACCAAGCACAGCTGTGTATCTTTCATGAAGAAGCGTTTTTACAAACTCATCAACCTTCTCAGCCATCTTATCACTGTAATCTTTGATACTTTGACCACCATTTAAAAATGTCGCGCGTTGCTTTTCAAGCACCATAAGACCAGCAACATCGCTCATGCCATACATACTAACCATAGCTTTTATGATATCAGTCGCACGCTCTAGGTCGTTGCTAGCTCCGGTTGAAATTTCTTTAATAAACACCTCTTCAGCAGCTCTACCAGCCAAAAGCACATCCACTTCTGCTATCAATTCATGCTTTTGCATCATAAATTTATTCTCTTCAGGCGTATTTAGAGTATAGCCAAGTGCCGCAAGACCACGTGGTACGACTGAGACTTTTGTTACCCTTTTTGCACCTTTTGTTAGCTCAGCTATCAAGGCATGACCGCACTCATGATAAGTGACGATTCTTTTTTCTTTTGGATTTACGCGGCGAGACTTTTTCTCAAGCCCAGCGATCGATCTCTCGACAGCCTCTACAAGATCGGCCTGCTCAACAAAAGTCTTTGACTTACGTCCTGCAAGAAGTGCAGCCTCATTTATGATATTTTCAAGATCAGCACCTGCTAAACCAGTAGTAAGCCTTGCAATATCTTCGATATTTACATCCTTACCGATCTTTACATCTTTCATGTGAACTTTTAAAATGTCGCAGCGTCCTTTAAAATCAGGCTTATCAACAAGCACTTGCCTATCAAATCTACCTGGCCTTAAAAGCGCAGCATCTAAAACTTCAGGCCTATTTGTAGCTGCTATAACGATGACTGGCGACTTGTCCGCGTCAAAGCCATCCATCTCAGAAAGAAGCTGATTTAGCGTCTGCTCTCTCTCGTCATTGCCGCCCATCGGACCAGAATTTCTACTTTTACCGATCGCATCGATCTCATCTATAAAAACGATCGCTGGAGCCTCTTTTTTAGCATTTTCAAAAAGATCTCTAACTCTGCTTGCGCCAACACCGACAAACATCTCTATAAAGCTTGATGCTGACATAGAGAAAAATGGCACACTAGCCTCGCCTGCAACTGCTCTTGCAAGAAGTGTTTTACCTGTACCTGGAGGGCCAACTAGCAAAATTCCTTTTGGAATTTTTGCCCCAAGTCTTAGATATTTATCGGGACTTTTTAGATAATCAACTATCTCTTGAACCTCTTCTTTTGCCTCTTCGACACCTGCAACATCGTCAAATTTTACTTTTGGCTTTTCAGAATTTATAAGTTTTTTTGCACTTCCGATACCAAGTATGCCACCGCCTATATTCTTTTGCATACGACTAGCAATAAACATCCAAATAGCAAAAAATATAAATACTGGGATGATCCATGAAAATATAAGATCACCAAACCAGTTATTTTCGCTATAAACGCTGTAAGTTATGCCATTTTGCTCAAGTATGCCAATGAGCGTTGGATCATTTATGCGCTTTGCGAGGTAGATGGTTTTGTCATTACCAACGCCTTTTATTGTGGTTTCAGATATCGCAACTTCATTTAGTTGCTTATTTTTTAACATATCTTTAAACTCAGAATAAGCTACCATTTTACTCTGGGCATTACTATTTAGCCCAAAAGAGCCACCAAGTCCGTCTCCACTAAAGCTTCTAAAAGCTAAAACTATAACTATTGCAAAAATGGCAAAAATGAAAATAGGATTTTTATTAAAAAAACCGTTATTATTGCCATTGTTTTGGTTATTATTTTGGTTATTCATCTATTTCCTTATAAACAAAGCTACTCCAATCGTTGCTTTGTTTTATCTCAATTAGCTTCAAATCCTTAAACGTATCTTTAATCCTATCTTCGTATTTGTTTAAAATTCCTGACAATACCAAGTAGCCGCCTTTTTTAAGCGATTTTTTTAAGTCATTTGAGAGCATAAAAATGACATCAGCGATGATATTTGCTACAACAATGTCATATTTTTGCTCTAAATTTGCGATAGAACCTGTCCAAATTTTATTAAATTTAACCTCATTTAGCTCGGCGTTACTAAGTGAGCTTTGTGTGGCTTGCTCGTCTGTATCACAAGCATCGACCTTGCAGCCAAGCTTTGCCAAGGCAATACTTAAAATTCCACTTCCACAACCTACATCTAAAGCAGTATTGCCACTTTTTGCATATTTTTGTAAAAGTTGTAAGCAAGAATTTGTGCTTTCATGGTGCCCTGAGCCAAAGGCTAGAGCCGGGTCGATTATGATATTTGTTACGCCATTAAGTGGCTCTTCCCAGCTAGGTCTAACATAAATTTTATCAACCAAAATGGGCTTAACTGCCTTTTTATATTCACCTAGCCAGTCTTTATTTTCTTTTAAATTAAGAGAAATTTTTAAATCATTTAAAATTTTACGAACACTAGAGAGCCCTTTTGCATACTCTTCGATACCCCAAGCTATATCTTTTAGATCATACTCTTCCCTGATGATGATCTCGTGATCTAGCTCTTCAACACAGGTAACTCCAAAAGAGAAAACTAGCTCTAAAATTTCATCATAAAAATTTGATGTTTTTATGCTTAATTCGTAGAATTTATCTTTCATTAACCAAGAACGTCTTCAAGCTTCTCTTTTAAAACTTGTGGTGTAAAAGGTTTAACGATGTAGTTATTAACACCTGCTTTTAAAGCTGTTATAACTTCGGCTTTTCCGCCCTCTGTTGTTACCATTATGATAGGCATATCAACATACTTTTGCTCTGCTCTTACCTTTTTAACAAGCTCAAGACCATTCATCTCAGGCATATTCCAGTCAGTGATAAGAACTTCGATACCTTCGTTTTGAGTTAAGATATTCCAGGCCTCAAGACCATGCTCAGCCTCAAGAATTTCTTGATGTCCTAACCTTTGTAAAGTATTTTTTATGATTCTTCTCATTGTTGAACTGTCATCTACAACCAAAATCTTCACATAATATCCTTTTAGTAAAAATTGCCCTATTCTAGCTAATTTAAATTTATAAAAGCTTTAACGCTATCTAAGTAGTTTAAAGGCCTCTTTTAGGTCAAGCAATCCCTCATAGTAGGCTTTCCCAACTATTACGCCGCTAATCTCATTTGTAGCTTTTAGCATCAAAACATCATTTATATCACTCACACCACCACTTGCTATTGTCTCAAGCTTGCTATTCCTAGCTATTTGCAAGCTAAATTCAACATTAACCCCACCAAGCATTCCATCCTTGTTAATATCAGTACAAATCACAGCTTCCACGCCAACATCTGCAAATTTTCTTGCAAGATCGACTGCTTTTATATTTGAGATCTCGCCCCAACCTTGCACGGCCACGTAGCCATCTTTTGCGTCAATGCCAACTACAACTCTATAAATTTCAGCCATTTTTGCTGTAAATTCTGGATCCCTAAGAGCTACTGAGCCAAGGATCACTCTGCTAACTCCCAAATCTAAATAGCGTTTTATTCGCTCTTCATCTCTTATACCACCACCCACTTGGACGCTTAAATTTGTAGCCTTTGTAATTTTTTCAATTGTTTTAAAATTTATCGTCTCTCCAGCAAATGCACCATCCAAATCAACCACATGAAGCCATTTTGCGCCATAATCTTCAAATTTTTTAGCAAGTTCACTTGGCTCGTTGCTATAAATTTTTGCACTTTGCATAAGACCTTTGCTTAGTCTAACTGCTTGCCCCTCTTTTAAATCAATCGCTGGAAAAATTTCCATCATAACCTCGCAAAATTCTCTAAAATTTTAAGTCCAGCTTCATGACTTTTTTCTGGATGAGGCTGAAAGCCAAAGATATTTTCATGCCAAACCGCACTTGTAAATTCATATCCATAAGTTGTCTTTGCCAGTGCAAATTTATCATCACAAACCACATGATAGCTATGTACAAAATATAAATACTCAAGCTCTTTTAGTCCTAAATTTAATGGGCTATTTTGCTTAAATTCCAAAGCGTTCCAACCAATGTGAGGTATCTTTAATGGTTTATCGAAATTAGCTTCATTAAATTTTACGACCTCACCAGGCAAAAGAAAAAGTCCCTCATGCTCGCCAAATTCAAAGCTTTTTTCAAACAAAAGCTGCATACCAAGGCAAATACCAATAAATGCTTTGCCGCTTTTTACAGCTTCTTTTACGGCTTCGTCCATGCCGTTATTTTTTAGCTTTGTCATCGCCTCACCAAAAGCTCCAACGCCTGGCAAAACGATGTGAGAGTACTCTTTTAAACTATCAGGCTCACTTACTAAAACGCACTCATGTCCAAGAAATTTAAAAGCATTTATCACGCTTTTGATATTGCCCGCACCATAATCAATAATAGCGATCATCTGTTCTCTTGTCTTTTTACGCTGAAAAGATAAAAGCTAAGTGCCGCCATCAGCATCGCCACACCGCCTATTAGATAGATAGCATTTATGATATTTTCAGGTGCAGTGATAGCAAATTTAAAGACTAGCATGAGCGCCTCGATTGCAAGTGCGATGATAATTGAGCCGATAAATCTCACCATCGTCTTATAAATAACGCTATTTTCCTCGTGATTTTTACCTAACACCTCTTCTTCAAATATCGTCTTAACAAGGTCAAAAATGGCGAGGGCTAGCGTTAAAATGATAGTTGATTCAAAAATTTCTTCGACATTTATATGCTCGATGCTCTTTGAGATAAAGCTCTTTACACCGTGCCAAAACAAAAATGCGCAGATCATAAAAAGCGATGCACAAAAAAGTGTATAAATAGTCTTTAAAAATCTACCAAAATGCTCCTCAACAAAGCCGCTATCGACCATATTTAGGATATTTTCTAGGCTTATGTCGATGCAGGCGATAAATTTAAGCTCATTTTTTTCATTATAGATAGGCACGCTTGCTGTGACGCATAAACCTCCATTTAGGCTTGATGGATATGGATCGCTTAAAACGCATCTTTTCTCACGCACTGCAGTGTAGTAGTAGGCTTTATTTGCGCGGTTTTCGCCCTTTGGAATTTTATACTTCTCATTTAGGCTGATCGAGTCTTCAATCTGCACGCCATTTTCGTCTAAGATATACAATGCGTCAAAATTTTCTATCTCGTGGCTGATCTTATCAAAGCCAGCTTTTATGTTCTCTAAACAAACTCCGGGCAGTCTATTTGGCAAATTTCTACTAAATAAATAACAAATATACGCCCTTGCCTTATATCTCGTGTCACTAAATCTCTTAATATCTTTTATAACCAAATTTAACCTTTTAAATTTAATGCGTGATTGAACTCAGGAACGATCTTTTTAAGTGCAGGTGCTACCTCATCATCTTCAAGCTGCAAAAGCTCACTTATCTGCGAGTTTAAAAGCGCTAAATCGTAAGGCTCTGAATGCGTTACAAAGATCGATTCGTACTTGGTTTGCACATCATCTTTGTTGATAAGTAGCTCTTCATAAAGCTTCTCGCCCGGTCTAAGACCTACAAATTCTATACCCAAATGCTCTTTGTTTGAAAGAAGAAGCATCTTTTTAGCAAGATCAACGATCTTAACAGGCTCACCCATATCAAGCACGAAAAGCTCGCCACCTTTTGCGATAGAGGCCGCTTGAAGGACTAGCTGACAAGCTTCTGATGTAAGCATAAAATATCTTGTAATCTCTGGGTGTGTGACGCTTAGTGGCCTATTTGCAGCGATCTGCGCTTTAAATTTAGGTATGACAGATCCGCTTGAGCCAAGAACGTTACCAAAGCGCACGCAAACTATCTCGCATACACCTGCTTCATTTGAATTTAGTGCGTAAAGCTCGCAAACACGCTTAGTTGTACCCATTATGTTTGTTGGGCGCACAGCCTTGTCTGATGAGATCATGACAAATTTCTTAACGCCATATTTTTTAGAAAGATCGACTGCATTTTTTGTGCCAAGGATGTTGTTTTCAACTGCTGAGCGAGGATTTAGCTCGCAAAGTGGCACGTGTTTGTAGGCTGCAGCGTGGATGACGATCTCTGGTCTAAATTCTTCAAAAACCTCTTCAAAGTCTTTTAAATTTGTGATATTTACAAGCTTGCTAACAGTTCTTTTATCTTTTGTGTCTTCGCCTATTTTATAAAGATTAAACTCGCTGTGCTCAACCATTATAAGCTCACTTACACCATATTTCAAACACTGCTTACAAATTTCACTTCCTATACTACCGCCAGCTCCGGTGACAAGTACTCTTTTATCTTTTAAGAAATTTGAAATAGCCTCTGGGTTTAAATCTTTTGGCTTTCTAGCAAGTAAGTCTTCGATTGAGATATCCTTGATCGGCTCATTTTCGATAAGAGAGAAGAGCTTCATATCTCTTATGCCATATCCGCTTAGCTCATCAACTAGGGCTTGAAGCTCATCTTGATCTAGCGCAAGCGCAATGATAGCGGTCTTTGCATCATAATCTTTTATAAGGCTTGGTATCTCTTTTTTATCTTGCACTAAAAAACCATCACAATAAGTACCAACAAGATCACTCCTGCCATCTACCACTCCAACCGCGTAGTAGTCAAGATACCCTTGTTTTAAGCCACGCAAGACGTGAAGCGCTTTTGACGTTGCGCCTATAACGATACAAGGCTCACCTTTGTGAGGTTTGTTTGAAAAGTCAAGCACCATGCGTTTTGAAATTCTTAAAAGCCCAACAAGTAAGCATGAAATAAGAAGATCAATGAAAATAACGCTTCTTGGATATGGATTTAAAAAATCTTGAATGATAAAAAAAATGATCGTAAATAAAACAGCTGAGCAAACGTGAGCTAAGAAAATTTTTCTTGCTTCATTTAATCCAAAAAACCTCCACGGCACCTTGTAAATTTTAAACATCCACATAAAAAAGAGCTTAAATACGATCAAAAATCCAGCCGTTACAAAAAGCCCTTGCACGTAGATATCTGGGATGTCAGCGTTAAATCTTAAAAGATAAGCCACATATATCGAAAAAACAAATATAAAAACATCGCCAAGAAGGAAAAATACGAGCCTTTTTAACTTTGTTGCATGAAACATTTACGCATTTTCCTTGACTATTTTTATCACTCTTTCTTGTGTCTGCTCACTCATATCGCTACCACTTGGCAAGCAAATTCCTCTTGAAAATAGATCTTCGCTATATCCATCGATAAAACTTAACGCACCATTAAAGACAGGCTGTAAATGCATAGGCTTCCAAAGTGGGCGACTCTCGATGTTTGCATCAGCTAGTGCTTTTATAACTTTTAAATGTGCATCTTTTTTAGCAAAAACACCAGTTGTGAGCCATCTGTTGCCACGAGAATTTGGCAGTTCTGGCATAAATTCTAAAATATCGCCAAGCTCTTTTTCATAAATTTCAAAGACTTTTCTCTTTTGCTCGACTCTTTTTTCCAAAATTTCCATCTGAGCCACGCCAATAGCGCCTAGTACATTACTTAAGCGGTAGTTGTAGCCATAGTCTTTATGCTCATAGTGAAGCAAAGGCTCTCTTGCTTGCGTGCTGTAAAATCTAGCTTTTTCCACAAATTCCTTGTCACCAACTAGCATACCACCACCTGAAGTGGTGATTATCTTGTTGCCGTTAAAACTATATGCGCCCATCACGCCAAATGTGCCAAGCGCCTTACCGCCGTAAAATCCGCCAAGTGCTTCAGCTGCATCTTCAACCAAAGCGATGCCCTCGTTTTGGCAAATTTCACAAATTTCTTTCATCTTTGAAGCTTGTCCGTAAAGATGAGTGACGACTAGCGCTTTTGGCTTTTTAGGTAAATTTGAGATTGCTTTTTTAAGTAGTTCTGGGCTTAAATTCCAACTCTCATCACAGTCAATGAAGACTGGAGTTGCTTTTTCATAAAGTATAGGCGAGACTGAAGCCATGAAAGTAAAACTAGAAGCTAGCACAAAGTCGCCCTCTTTTACGCCAAGGACGCGAAGTGCTAGGTGAAGTGCCGCAGTTCCAGCGCTTAGCGCAAGAGCATCTTTTGCTCCGGTGTAGTTTTTTATACTTTCTTCAAATTTATTTACATACTCGCCGAGTGGCGCTATATAGTTGCTTTCAAAAACTTTTTTTATATATTCTTGCTCTTTTCCGCTCATATTTGGTGGAGATAAAAAAACCCTATCCATTTCATCCCTTTCGTGATTTTTTGGCGATTTTAGCACTTATTTTTAAATTTATATCTTAGCGCGCTCGCATGCTGGCACGCCATAAGCCTTTGTGCCATCTTTTATATCTCTAACAACCACACTTCCAGCGCCGATGATGCAATTTTTGCCAATACTTATGCCTTGAATGACGCTTGAGCCAATGCCAATGTGCGCAAATTCGCCCACGCTAACGTTTCCAGCAAGGGCTGTATTTGGGCTGATATGAGTAAATTTACCTATCACACACTCATGTTCTATCACCGCACCAGAGTTTATGATAGCGCCCTCTTTTATACGAGCTTTTGCGTTTATAACGGCATTTGGCATGACAACTACGCCTTTTTCTATCACAGCACTTTCGCTCACAACTGCGCTTTTATGGATCAAATTTACTATATCAAAGCCAGCAGCCTCTACTTTTTGGCTAATTTTTTGCCTTGTTATATTGTCGCCAATAGCTATTATAATGTCAGCTTTTTCAAGCTCTGGGCTAAATTTACGCTTGCTAGCGTCATCTAAAAAAACTATCTCATCATAGCCGTTACTTCTAGCGATGTCAGCTACTACAAGGCCATGCCCGCTCGCTCCGTAGATGTAAATTTTCTTAGTTTTTGCCATTAAATTTCTCCGTCGTCGCCTGCCCCTCTTTGCTGACACCACTTCGTTTTAGCACCTTTTCTATTGTCTGCAAAGCGATCTTTACATCAAGCATAAAGCTTAAATTTTTAGCATAATAGACGTCGTATTCAAATTTTTTCTCCCAGCTTATGGCGTTTCTGCCATTTACTTGCGCTAGCCCTGTGATACCTGGACGTACGTCGTGGCGGTGCTTTTGCGTTTCGTTATAAATAGGCAGATACTCAACTAAAAGCGGCCTTGGCCCAATGAAGCTCATGTCGCCCTTTAGCACGTTAAATAGCTGTGGTAGCTCATCGAGGCTAAGCGAACGGATTAGCTTACCAAATCTACCAAGACGCTGCTCATCTGGCAAGAGCTCGCCATTTGCGTCACGCTCATCGCTCATCGTCTTAAATTTATAAATTTTAAAAATTTTCTCATTAAGACCTGGTCTTGCCTGCGTGAAAATAACATCACGGCTTACTTTAAAATAGATAAAAATCGCCGTTGCTATGATGATAGGTGACGTTAAAATGAGCAAAAACAAAGCCCCCAAAATATCAATCACCCTCTTTAAAAAATTTCTATACATCTATAAATTTCCTATAAATTTCTATATATCTTTTTGCGATTTGCTTCTCGTCAAACTCGCTAACTGCCCAGTCCCTGCCATTTTGACCAAGTCTAGCACAAAGCTCCTCATCATCAAGCAAAATTTTTATCTTGTCAGCAAGATCATTTGCGTCTTTTACTTTACATAAAAGCCCGTTGTAGCCATCCTTTACTGCTTCGTTGCAGCCTGTCACATCGCTAGCAACGACTGCTTTAGCCATACTCATCGCCTCTAAAACCGTTCTTGGAAAGCCCTCTTTATAGCTAGGGAGTGCCAGCAAGTAAGAAGCCTTTAAAAGCTGTGGTATGTCGTTTCTAGCGCCAAGATATCGCACCTTGCCACCTTTTAAAAAGCTTTCATCTGCGGTTGATTTGTTGCCACTAAAGCCCTCGCCCACAAAGACAAATTCGCAGTTTCTGTAGCCATTTAAAATTTCAGCTGCCTCGTAAAATTCACGAACGCCCTTGTGCCACATGGCTCTTGCGATCATTAAAATAACCTTTTTTTCGCCCAAGTCTGCCGCCTGCGTGATAGCTGGGTCAAATTTAGCAGTATCAACACCGACACTTTTTATGCGGCAAACTTTGCTTTTATCTATCAAATTTTTTGAAATCATATAATCAGCGTCCGAATCGTTTACAAACACGCAAGCATCGGCTTTTGCAAAAGAGAGCTTATAAAGGCTCTCCATGACAAAACGCACAGCCTTTGTCTTAAGATCATCATCGATATAAAAGCTACCAAGACCTTCAACCAAATTTATCACGTGCTTTATACCAGCGTTTTTAGCGGCAAACGTACCAAAGACATTTGACTTGTGAGCGCCAGTTTGTAGCAGGTCTAAATTTAGCTCGCTTAAAATTTGAGATAGTTTTTTGGAATTATTTATCACTGTTAGCGGATTTAAGCTGGCTTTGTCAAGCTCGTAGGTAACGACGTGAAAGCTTTTAGCTAGCTCATTAGTAAAATTTCCCTTTGGAGCGATAGCAAAAACTTCATGCCCCATATCTTTTAAAGCCTGCATAATAGAGCGTCTAAAAAAGTGTATGCTCATATCAGCGTGGCTTAAAAATCCTATCCTTGCCATCTCTACCTCTTTAGCCTATAAACTTTTGCCGCCCCATCAAGTATGACTGGCTCAAAAATTTTTGGATCGTACCTTTCAAGCACAAAAAGCTGGATGTATGCGCTATTTAAAATACTTTCATCAAGGATGATAAACCTACCATAATCTCTCATAAAAATGACAGAAATATTTGAGCTTTCGTTATTTTTATACTCTTTGACATTTAGCTTGCCAGCCTCGTTATAATCAGTCTCTATGAAAGATTTAAGAGGCAAGATGTTGCTATCATAGATTAAATTTGTGACATCACTTGTGAGCGTAAATCCACCATTTAGCCTAATGCCATTTTCATTTTGAGAGATCGCTCTTGTGACGATAAAAAGGCCGTTGTTTAAATTTTTACCGCTTTTTAGATCGATCTTGCTAAATTGCAAAATTGTCGGAAAAATACTAAGCATCCTATCTGGCAAGTAGTAGTAGATATCCCTTGTCTTTGCTGGCAGGCTAAAATTTGCCTCTTTTATATCGTTAAAGAATTGATCAATGCTTGCATTTCTCTCTTTTAAAATTTGGGCCAAATTGCCATTAAATCTCTCTTTAAAATTTCTCTCTGTGTACTCAACATCAAGCCTTGCCATATTTGCCGAGCTCATCTCATCGCTTCCAAGCGCAAAACTCACGGCAAAATTTTCACGTCCAAGGTGCTTTCCGCCATCAATTAGCGTCTTAACATCGCTGTAATATCTGATCGGATATCCATAGTCCCACCACGCAACCACGTAGTCCTCGCGTCCTGCGATACTTTTTAGCTTGTTTAAAATTTCAACCTCTTTGTGCACAAAAACTGGCTCAGCCTTGTAACCATAGATATGAATGAGCGCTGGAATTAGGGTGAGCACGGTTATAAAGGCTCTCACAAGATTTAGCACCGCTCCTTTTAGCTTTAAATTTGAAAGTATAAACTCCACCAAATAGCCAAAGCCAAGTGCCATGATAGGCACAGCATAAATGGTAAATCTAAGTCCACTTTTAAATGCTAAAAAGCCAAGTGCAAGCATGCCAAGCGAGACGGCAAATGAGCGGTGTTTGTAGCAAAAAAGAGCAACGCCAGCAAGTGAGATCAAAAATGTGATGATATTTGCGCTGATCCTCTCGCAAAATAGCGTAAAATCAACGATGCTCGACTCTTGGATGGTTTGATTGACATTAAAAAAGTGAAAGCTCATGCCTCCAACTTCAGGCGCATCTCTAAAGACGTAAAATTTAAGCTGAAAAATAATCGGATTTAGTCCGCCACGAATTACAAAAACAATAAAAACAACTGCCAAAATGCCAAGAGCAATTTTTAAATTTATCATCTCTTTTTTAAAGAGGCAAAGTGCATAAAATGCAAATATCACACCAAATTTAAGCGATAGATCAAGGTTTGAAATGGCAAGTAAAAGCAGCGAAATTTCAAGATAAAAAAGTGGGTTTTTCCTATCAAAAATGAGCGTGTAAAGTAAAAATAGCCCAGTTAAAATGCTAATAAGCGAAAAGGCACTCGCATACCACCACATATAGATAAGCACGCTTAAGGGTGCTATTATCAGGCTCTTTGCATCCTTTTTCTCAAGTACTCTAACAAGTCCCCAGACGACAAAGACGCTAAGAGTGATGATGAGCATATCAGTATCGTAGTAACCTGCCATCGTGCGGTTGTAGTAGCTATTTGCGACCACTGCAAGAAGCGCAGCGATGAAGCCAGCAAATTTTAACTTATACTCATTTGCGATCAAGATGACTGGCACAGCGACAAGCGATGAGAAAAACACGCTCATATAAATCATCGCCGTCTCAAGCTTGACGCCTAGAAATTTCACGATCCAGTAAGTAAGTGTGGAAAGCGGATAGCCGTAGTAGCTAAGGTCATTTTCTTGGTGAAAGCCAGCCAGCATATCCCTTGCGCCCTCGGCAAATGCGTAGCCGTCGTTTGTGCTAATCATTAGCTCGTTGTTCCAGAAAAATACCGGATATTCACTCGCCCAAAAGACCCAGTAAAGCCTACAAATCACGCTAAAAAAGACTGCGACAAATATCATCAAGTATAAAGAGTAATTTTTAAAAAATAAATTTCTATTCATTAGGATTTTCCAAAAAAATTATAAGCTTGCTCGCTATATTTTCACTATCAAAAAATTTAGCCCGATTATACGCAACATTTTCAAAATTTTGCCTTATTTCAGGCGCATTAAGCACCTTTATCATCGCCTCTTTCATCGCATTTTCGTCATCAACTGGCACCAAAATACCAAACTCACTCTCGCCCAAAAGCTCTTTTGCGCCACTCTTATGCTCGGTTGAGATAATAGTTTTTTCGCACGCTAGTGCTTCAAGCAAGACATTTGAAAAGCCCTCAAAACGCGAGGTACAAAGCAAGCACGAAGCGTTTTTTATGTGTCTAAATGGGTTTTTATCAGTGCCAAGAAGCTTTACTCGCTCACTTGCATTAAGCTTGTCGATTAAATTTTGTAGATCATCCTTTAAAGGCCCTTTCCCTAAAATGCCAAGCGTTGCACGAGGGTCATTAATAGAGGCGATTATTTTTATTAGCATGGCTTGATTTTTACCGCTATCAAGGCGTCCGATGTTTATAAAAAATGGCTTAAAGTCACCCTCTAGCGGCTCATCTTTTAGCAAATTTATAGTTTTTAGATCAAGGGCGTTATAAAGCACCTTTGTTTTGTCCTCGCTCATGCCAAAATTTCGCACCAGATCCTCTTTGTTGCCAGCTGCATTTGCAAGGATGAGATCTGCTTTTTTATAAAGATGAGTGAGTAAAAATTTATTAACTCGTCCGCTTAGATCGTCTTTATATAGGACCGATGGACAGCTTCGCTCGCTAATAACTAGCCTTTTTTTAAAGCCCAAAATTCTAGCTATTGCAGCGATATAGCAAGGGCGGTTCATCAGCACGAACTGCATGTCAATGTTTAAGCTTTGACAAAGATTTTTATACTTAAAGGCAAGCATTGGCATCGCTAAAAAGAGCCTTGCAAGCTTCTTTAGTCCGCTCTCGTAAGGATCGCTATTTTCTATAAAGTGGATTTGCACCTCGCTTGGGATCTCATAGGCGATGACCTTGCTCATTAAGATGAGATGAACTTCATAACGTTTAATCAAAAATGGCAGTAAATTTGCCACATTTCGCTCAGCCCCACCAGGCCCCATCGAGTATAAAAAAACGGCTAATTTTTTCACTTGCTAACAACCTTTTTTATAAATTCTCGCCACTGCTTGATGATATTTTCTTTGCTAAATAAATTTGCATTTTCGCTGGCGTTTTTTGCTAGTTTTTGCCTTAAATTTTCATCTTTTAAAAGCATCTCAAGCTTATCTTTAAGATCATTTGCGTCGCCATTTTTAAAGATAAGCCCGTCCGTGCCGTCATTTATAAGCTCTCTTGCACCCACAGTGTCGCTACTTAACCTAGCGCAGCCAAAAGCGCCTGATTCTATTAGCACATTTGAAAGCCCCTCGCTTCTTGAGCTAAGAGTGAAAATTTTTGCCTCGCTATAAAGCTTACTAACATCGCTCATATGGCCTAGAAAATTGACATTAAGCCCTAAATTTGAAGCCATTTGCTTTAGCTCGGCTTCCTGTCTGCCACTACCTGCGATCTTTATCTCCCAGCTATCAAGCAAGCTCTTATCCACCTTACTAAGCGCCTCAAAATAGATATCATAGCCCTTTACCGCCTCCAGCCTCGCCACGCTCAATATAACGTTTTGCTTCTCGCAAATTTCAGGCACGTCGATAAAAAGTGGATTATGTATGACCTCGCGATTTTTAGCAAATTTATAGTAGTCATAGTCGCTTTTACTTAGCACGCTTAAACCATCTACAAATTTATACGAAAAGTCACGCATAGCGCTTGCGACTTTACTTTTTAAGTAGCTATGCTCGTGATGCTCAGTTGCTATTAGTTTGCTCTTTAGCCCAGCATTTGCCAGCACGCAAGCGACGTTTGTCCAGTCGATAAAGCTCATTATCAGATCAGCTTTTTGCTCTTTAAAAAACGCTCTAAGAGCGAGGATTTTCTTAAATTTTAAAGCGACGCCTGAGCCAGTGACGTTAAGATTTATGATCTTTACTTTTTCACTAAATTTATAAAGCCCAAGATCCTCTTCAAGAAGAGCGATAGTGATCTCATTGTCTTTGCAAAGCTCATTTGCAAGCACGTTTAGCACGCGCTCAGCTCCACCATTTCTAAGTGCGGCGATGACAAAAAGAATTTTCACTTTACACCTCCAAGCTTTAAAAGCTCCAGCCATTTTTTATAAATTTGCTCCACACTAAACTCATCAAGTCTAGCTCTTGCATTTTTAGCAAATTCGCCCATTTTTGCCTCATCTTGCAGCAAATTTGCAAGCTTTTCGCTCATCTGATCAGCGTCATTTATCTCGCAAAGTAAGCCATCAAAACCATCTTTTATAAGCTCTTTTGCCCCGCTAGTTCTTGTCGCAACCCGCACGCAGTCGTAGTTTATCGCCTCTATCAAAGTATTTCCAAGACCCTCGAAATTTGAGCAAGAGAGCAGCACCTTTGCCCTTTTATAAAGCGAGGCGATGTCGCTTACATTGCCTAAAAACTGGACATCAGCGCCCAAGCTTTTGGCTAAAATTTCTAAATTTGCCCTCTCTCCACCATCCCCAGCGACGACAAATTTATAGCCGCTTTGCTTTAAGCCTGCAGCCACTCTTACAAACATTTCGCAGTTTTTTATCTTATTTAGCCTGCCAACAAAGATGATTAAATTCTCTTTATCAAAGCTCTCACTGCGCACCTCTTCAAAGAGCGGGTTGTAAATTTTCATCACATTTTTGCAAGATTTCGAGTAATGTCCTAGATCCTCGTCGCTTAAGACGCTAAGTGCGTTTGCAAATGGATAGCTTATGCGTCTTAGCACCTTAAAGATCGCCCTTTTTGGCGCAAGATAGTTTGTGTGCTCGCTTATGATTATAGGCGTTTTTAGCCCAGCCGAGCTAAAGAGAACCAAGGTATTTACGGCGTCTAAAAATGATATCACAGCGTCAAATTTGCCCTCTCGTATGAGTGCTCTTAAAGCAAGCACCTTTGAAACTCTCTTTTTTAAATTTCCAACAAAGCCAAGCTCATCAGCCCCAACGCCTAAATTTATGAGCTTCACGCCACTTGCCAGCTCGTAAAATGGCTCATCTTTGTCAAATTTAACAAGGCTTACATCATGATCCACGCTAAATCTTGATGCGATCACCGCGCAAACCCGCTCCGCACCGCCACTTCTAAGTGTTGATGTGACAAATAATATCTTCATATGCCAAACCTTTGCTTGATTTTAACTCTAAGCTTTGAGAGTACCGGCAAAAAGCCACTTGGAAGCGGGCTAAGCAGCAAGAAAATAAACGCCTCTTTGCTAAATTTAATACTAAGACTTTTAAAGATGCACCTTAACATTAGGCCATATTTGCCTGCTATTTTGGCGTAGTAAGCGGCGTTTTTATACTGCAAGGCTAGAAATTTTGGCTCATTTTTTATAGCGATGTCGTAGTGCAGATTTGCTGTTTTTATATAGGCGTTTGCCACGTTTAACGCGTGCTTGCTGGCATTTAGTGTAGCACTGTCACTTCTTGCGATGCGGTAGATGTAAAGTGGCTTTTTAAGATAGAAGACATTTTTTTCAAAAAAGCGGATGTAAAGCTCATTTTCACCGCCAAAACTGCTCTCATCAAACCTAAAGCTGTCTATAAATTCACGCGAAAAAAGCTTAAAATACTCGCCATTTATTCGCCCGCAGTGATAATCAACCTTGCTCATCGCCCCACTCTTGCTATATGGGCTTCTACCAGCCACGACCTCGGTCATCACGCCATCTTTCTCGCAGATAGCGTCTGCAAAAACGCACGAATACTCGCCACTTTTTAAAATTTCATAGCACTCAGCAATCGCCTCTGGCAAAAGCTCATCGTCATCGTCAAGCAAGCAGACAAACTCGCCTGTTGCGTTGTCAAAGCCGTTATTTTTGTTGCCATTTGGGCTCTTTTTGTGAGCGCTATTTTTTACAAATTTGATCCTTGCGTCGTTAAAACTCTTGCAAATTTCACTCGCACTCTCGTCATCGCCGTCATCGGTCACAATTATTTCTAAATTTTTATAGCTTTGAGCTAGAGCGCTTTTTATGGCCTTTTTTAAAAGCTCCGGACGCTTATAAGTCGCAGTTACAATGCTTATTAATGGCTCGCTCATTTAGCCCCTTTTAAAAATTCTCTCATAGCCTTGAAGCTTTTCAAGTCGTGAGAAAAATATAAATTTAAATGTTTTTATGTAGGCCTTTAAATTTGCCTTGTATCCCCTCTCAAGGCGCTCTCCCTCGATGTTTGAGCCACTAAGATCTGTTGGGTGCGAAAAGAGATCGCAAAAATACATCTGCATATCATTAACACCAAGCAAATAGTCCCAAACATCGGTCGTGCAAAGCGCACGTTTATGAATTTCAAGCAAATTTTTAGCGCTTTTTTTAGTTAGCACATAAGCCCCTGCTCTATAAATACTTGAAAATGAGTGCTTTGAGACCTGCCAAAGTGGCCTACTTAGGCTACTATCCACCTTTTTGCCAAAGGCGCTAAACCTACCCTCTAGCCCATCTTGCATGCCACATATCAGTACGCTATTTTCAGGCATCTTGCTAGCTGCTAAAAAGGCCTCTTTTATGGCATTATCATCGCCTATCACGTCGTCTTCAAAGATGAGGGCAAATTTGGCTTCACTTGCCAAAAACGCCTCATAAGCCTTCACGTGCGAGAGCGAGCAGCCAACCTCTGCTGGGCTTAAAACCTTGCCGTAAGCTTTAAATGATGGCGAAATGATCTTATAGTACTCCCTCGCGTTTAGCTCCCTGCCATCGACTGCGTCTATTAGCTTAAAGCTATCATAAGAGCCAAATTTCTGCTGTAAAAGCTCGCGCCTTTTGGTATCTTTTGCCAAAGAGATCAAATAAATTTCATTCATTTAAGACCTTTTAAATTTTTTTAAAATTTTACGCCAGACTATGCCTCGCTCGAAGGCATTAAAAAACAAAAAATATCCCAAAACATAAGCTGCGCTGGCGTATATCGCAGCAAAGATAGTAAATTTTAGCCAGTTATCTAAACTCACAAAGTCCTTGCAGGCAAACATCGCAAGCACGCAAAGCGCAAAAACGGCTAAATTTTTAAAATAAACCCCGTAAAACGTGGTGAGCTTCACCTCTAAATTTAAAGTAGCATTTATGAGGTCAAAGCCAAGAATCCTTATGCTATAAAAAATGGCTGCGACGATGACGATACCACAAACGCCGTAGTCACTAAATTTAAGCAAGACGATCTGTGCTATGATCGTGCTAACTCCAAGGATAGTGTTGGCAATGGCTGGTCGGCGAAGCTTGTTTGTCGCGCTATCAAGGTTAAAAAGCGAAAAAACAAAGCTGATAAATACGATCGGCACAAGCGTGATCATCGAGACGTTGTAGATAAATTTAACCTCATCTGCGCTTTTAAAAGGTAGCCAAAGCGTGTAAAAATCAAGCCCAAAAACGACGAAAAATGCAGCCGGAGCGCTCATCACAAAGGCTATCACCTTCATAGAAAATTTAGCCTCTTTTATGAGGTCCGTGATCAAATTTTTTGAGTAAAGCTCGACAAATTTTGGCGCAAAGATACCGCTAAGCTGCGCTACAAAGCTCTCAAGTATGATAGGAGCGGCCTTGGCAACTGAAAGAAGTCCTGTGGCGTTTGCATTTACAAAAATGTTGCAGATAAAAAGGTCCATGCCCGTTAAAAGTATGCGATTTAGCGCATTAAAGCTGTTCCAAATGCCAGAGCTTAAAAGCTCTTTTATCTTTGAAAAGTCAAATTTACTAAGGCTAAATTTTAGCTCTGGTGTGATGCGAGCTGACATAAAAATGGTGCTAAAAAAGACAAAAAGGCTAGCAACTAGCGCTGAAATGGCGATGTATGAGATAAAGGGCTTAAAAAAGAAAAAGAGCGCCACGATGAGGATCGCTAGGATCGCGCTTGAGATGGCGTTTCTGATGGAGAGTAGATAGAGCTTATTTGTCACAAACGCGCAAACCGTCAAAACACCGTTAAATAGCCCAACGCAGAAATTTATAAAGTAAAAAACAAGGGTCATTCTCACATCAAATAGCAAATTTTCGGGGACGTTTAAAAAGCTTTGCAAATTTAGGATAAAAATGGAGCTTAGCACCACGACAACGGCACAAAAGAAGATATTTACAACAAGCACTGATGAGTAGTAGGTGTTTGCAAGGCTTAGATCCTTTTTGTGCCACGCATGAGCGACAAAGCGGCCGCTCACTGAGTTTATCGCCACGCTCACGACTGCGGCGTAGCTAACAATGGCGTTGCTAAGGCCTACAAAGCCAAATGCCTCGTTGCCAAGACTTTTTAAGATAAATGGCGTAAGAAAGAAATTTATGCCCATTGATACGACAAAAACGACGATCGAGCTTATTAGATTGATTAGCATTAGATTTTTAACCTATAAATTTTCACGCCATTTGAAATGGTAAATGGCTCAAAGTATCTATCGTCGGCCTTTTCAAATATAAAAAGCTGCACAAAAGATGAGTTAAAAGCATTTTCATCAAGCAACAATATCCGCGCATAATCTTCTAAAAAAACCACATAAATTTTAGCGTTTTTATCTATGATTTTTTCATCTATTTGCAAATCTCTTCCAGCACCTTTTACCTTATAAAATGATTTTACGGCTATTTTCTCACCGTTATGTATGATAAATTTTTGCTCATTTGTAGGCAAAGTATAGCCATCTCCTAGGTCAATACCAGCTTCGCTAACGCCATTTAATGCACTAACATGATAAAAATCCTCTTTTTGCTTTTCGCCAGTCGTGACGTCGATATAGCTATATCTAAAGATATTTGGTGCGATGTCAATCATATTTGGCACAAGATAGTAATAAACCGCCTTCTTTGCCACCGGCTGAGAAAAATTTTCACTTTCAAGCTGGCTTAAAAAAATATTTATATCGCTTGTGTTGTAGTCTTTTAAAATTTTATCTATTGGCCTTACATTTTGCTCAAGCAAGATGTCATTATACGTAACTGCCACTCTTGCAAGTCTAGCCGAAAATGCCTCATCTTTTCTCAAAGCAAGGCTAACAAAATAATTATTTTCGCCACCTTGTCTGCCAGGATCGTTTAAAGTCATAACATCAGCAAAATACCTTATAGCATACCCGTAATCCCACCATGAAAATACATAATCATCGCGCTTTGTGACCTTTTTGAGCCCATCAAGCGCCACTGCCTCATCACGGCTAATTACAGTGTTTGGCCTATATGAATAAGCAAAATCTAAATTTATGGCAAGAGCGGCTACGGCAAAAACTAAAAATGATAAATTTTTAATAGAATTTCTAAGATCAAATAAATTTAAAAAAAAATGCAAAAAATACCCAAAACCAAGCGCAACAAGTGGTGTTACGTACATAACAAATCTAACTCCACCAAAGAAAGAGAGGAGTCCAAGTCCAAGCATTGGCAATGTAAGTAAGAATGGACGAAATTTCAAGCAAAGTAGCAAGTATCCAATAATAGCTGCCAGCAATATAAGAATATTTCCCGACATGAAATAGATAAAATACAAAGGACTGGCACTTTTTGCTTCGCTGATGAAATTATACTCATTTATAAAGTGAAATTTATCGCTAAGAATTTCATTGCCTTTAAAAACATAAATACCCATTTTTGAAGTAATGAAATCAAAACCACCAAAATAGATAAAAATAGCTAGCATTAAAGTAAGAAAAATGGCTAATTTTCTAGCTGAGAGTAAATTTTTATATTTGCAAAAAAGAGAGAAAAATAAGGCAATAACTGCTAAATTAAAAACCAAAATTTTATTTGCTATTAGTGGATCTTTAGTAAAAGCATTTGAGCTTACGATGCTTATAAACATAAAAAATATCGCTTGATAATTTTGCAATCTATCTCGCATAAAAACTAGCGTATATAGTAAAAACATAAAGAAAATGCTTAAAATAAGTGCATATGAGCTTTGATACCACCAAAGATAAAGCGATGCAAAAACTCCAGGCAAAACGATAAATTTTTGTTCATTTGCGTTCAAAAGCCTGATCAAAAAATAGATGATAAAAAGCGCAAATGTGACATTTAACATGTCACTATCAAAATATCCAGGCGATGTCCTTGAAAGATAGCTTGGTAAGATAACACTCATAAACGCTGCCACAGCTCCTACCCTAAGAGTCTTAAACTCATTTGATATCAAAACAACTGGAAGTGCGATAAGAGGAGCTAAAAAGACGCTCATATAAAATATCACGCTTTCGATCTTAAAAGGTAAAATTTTGCAAATATAAAAAACTATAGTTGAGATTGGGTGATTAAAGGGGCTAAAGTCATTTTGCTGATGAAAGCCAGCCAGCATATCTCTAGCACCTTCTGCGTAGTAGTATGCGTCATTTGTCGTAAGCATAAATTCGCCATTAAAGTAAAACTCTGGCATATCCTTTGCCCACAATACCCAGAGTATCCTAGCCGCAAATCCAAACAGATAAGCAGCCAGAAATATAAGTAAAATTTTACAATTTACGCTTACTTTGTGCACCAAATTCCTTACAGCCTAGCATCAGCCTCTGGGTAGATATTTTTTATATCATAAACTAAGTGGCCTTTTAGGTTGAGCTTTTTAAACTCATTGTGAGCTACGGCGATCACGATGCAGTCGTAGTCATCTAGGTTATACTCTTTCACTAGATCAAAGCCGTACTCGTGTTTTACCTCAGCACTATCAGCCCAAGGATCAGTCACATCGACTTTGCAGCCAAAATCTTTTAGCTCATCAACCACGTCTATAACGCGAGAATTTCTTATATCTGGGCAGTTTTCTTTAAATGTCATACCAAGAACAAGTACGCGCGCTTTGTTGATAAGCACGCCTTTTCTTATCATTAGTTTTATAACCTGATCAGCTGCGTATCTGCCCATATCGTCGTTGATACGGCGGCCTGCTAGGATCATTTCAGGATGATAACCTACCTCTTGAGCTTTGTGAGTGAGGTAGTATGGATCTACTCCGATGCAGTGTCCGCCAACTAGACCTGGACGGAAATTTAAGAAATTCCATTTCGTGCCAGCAGCTTCAAGCACGTCGATAGTGTTGATGTGAAGCTTTTCAAAAAGCATCGCAAGCTCGTTTATAAAGGCGATGTTTATGTCACGCTGAGTGTTTTCGATGACCTTTGCAGCCTCGGCTACTTTGATACTTGAGGCCTTATGAGTGCCAGCTGTGATGATAGAGCGATAGACTTCATCGACCTTGTCTGCGATCTCAGGAGTTGAGCCACTTGTGATCTTTTTGATCTTTGTAACAGTGTGCTCTTTATCACCTGGGTTTATGCGCTCTGGAGAGTAGCCGCAGAAGAAGTCTTTGTTAAATTTAAGCCCACTCTTTTCAAGAAGTGGCACGCAAATTTCTTCTGTAACGCCTGGATAAACGGTGCTTTCATAGACAACGATGTCACCTTTTTTAAGCACCTTTGCTACGCTCTCAGTCGCTTTTACCACTGGGGTTAGATCAGGGCGTTTGTTCTTATCTATTGGAGTTGGGACGGTCACGATGAAGAAGTTGCAACTTCTAATATCATCTAAATTTAGGCTAAATTTCATGCCATTATCGATCGCTTTTTTCATCTGCTCATTGCTAAGCTCAAGCGTTCTATCATAGCCACTTTTAAGCTCTTCTATACGTTTTGCATTTACGTCAAAGCCGACTACTTCGTACTTTTCACTAAAAGCTGCTGCTAGTGGAAGTCCCACATATCCAAGTCCTACTACTGCTATTTTCATTTATTTTTTCCTTTCTTTTTTGCTTCTATCTTTTTTACGCGTTCATACATTCTTATTTCCGCACTTACACCTTTTGGAGTTATGATTCTAATAGGGCTAATGCCTGGTAAAATTTTAGTAAATTCGTAATAAACCCGCCTCTTTTTCTTTGCGTCCTTGCAAAGCATCATCGTTTGCGCTAGCTTATCACTGCCACTAAATTCGTAATAAATCCCGCGCGCGTCCTCTTTTTCTTCAAGCTTTCCACCGAGCAAAAAGGCGAAGTTGCAGTCGATTTCTATCTCTTTAAAAAATGCGACTTCGTATTTAAAATAATCAGGCGGCATCTTTGAGATAGGTAGCTCAAAAATATTTTCCTCGGTTTTTGGCGCGTTTTCGCCTGCCAAAAGTGCAAAGGGGAGCATGCAAGCTACGATAAAAAGTAAAAATTTTCTCATGCCTTTACTCCGATTTGGAAATACTTAAATCCATACTCAGCTAAAATTTTAGCGTTGTATTGGTTGCGTCCGTCAAATATGACAGCATTTTTTAGCCTCTCCTTGATCTCCATAAAATCAGGCGATCTAAACTCGCTCCACTCCGTCACAAGCACCATAGCATCGGCGTTATCAAGAGCGTCATATTTATTTTTAGCATATTTTATATCTAAATTTGGCATATATTTTTTAGCTTCTTCGCTCGCTTTTGGATCGTAAGCGACCACTTTTGCGCCAGCCTCGTCTAAAAGCTTTATCAAAGTTAGCGAACTAGCCTCTCTCATATCGTCGGTATTTGGCTTAAACGCAAGCCCCCAAAGTGCGATCGCCTTGCCCTTTAGATCGTCGCCAAAGAAGTTGTAAATTTTATCAAAAAGCACTCTTTTTTGAGCCTTATTTCTTGACTCGACCGCGTTTAAAAGCTCTGGCTCAAAGCCATTTTGTCTAGCTGTGTAGATGAGCGCCTCGACGTCTTTTGGAAAGCAGCTGCCGCCATATCCGCAGCCTGGGTAGATGAAGCTATATCCGATCCTTGAGTCGCTGCCGATGCCCTTTCTTACTAAATTTACATCAGCGCCCACGCGTTCGCAGATATTTGCTATCTCGTTTATAAAGCTTATTTTGGTTGCCAGCATCGAATTTGCAGCGTATTTTGTCATCTCAGCTGATTTTACATCCATGCAAATGAGCCTGTCATGATTTTTCATAAATGGCTCATAAAGCTCTCTCATAACGCTAAAGCCCCACTCGCTGCTAGCTCCGATAACTACGCGGTCTGGCTTTAAAAAGTCCTCAACCGCCGCGCCCTCTTTTAAAAACTCTGGGTTTGAGACGACTTCAAATTTAACATCTAAATTTCTCTTTTTAAGCTCAGCCTCGATCACCTCATGCACCTTAGCTCCAGTGCCTACTGGAACGGTTGATTTATCAACTACGATTAGCGGTTTGCTTAAATTTTCTCCGATCGATTTCGCAACTGATAGGACATATTTTAAATCCGCCTGTCCATCAGCGCCCATAGGCGTGCCAACTGCGATAAATAGCACATCCACATGCTCTAGCGCCTCAGTTATCTGCGTGCTAAATTTAAGCGAGCCATTTTTATAGCACTCACTCACGATATCAGCAAGCCCTGGCTCATATATAGGCACGACGCCGTTTTTTAGCGCTTCGATCTTTTTGCTATCGACATCGACGCAGATCACGCTGTTGCCCATCTTAGCAAAGCATGCACCACTTACTAGCCCAACATATCCGGTTCCAATCACTGCTATTTTCATGCTTATCCTTAAATTCTCTTTTCCCACTCAAGGGCGGTTTTTATGATGAGTGCTAGATCGTCTCTTTTTGGCTTCCAGCTTGTTAGCGAGCGTAGTTTGCTTGCGTTTGAGATAAGGATAGCTGGGTCGCCGTCCCTTCTTGGCGCATTTAGCACCTTAAAATTTACCCCACTTACTTTTTTTGCGGTCTCGATGACCTCTTTTACACTAAATCCCCTGCCGTATCCCACATTAAAAGTTTCGCTGCCATTTTTACCGATATACTCTAGTGCGCTAATGTGAGCGTCTGCTAGGTCGCTAACGTGGATGTAGTCTCTTACACATGTGCCATCTTTTGTCGCGTAGTCATCGCCAAAGATACCCATGCTCTCGCGCTTGCCAAGGGCAGTTTGCACGGCCACCTTGATAAGGTGCGTGGCGTTTGGATAGTTTTGACCGATAAGCCCCTCTTCGTCTGCGCCTGCTACGTTGAAGTAGCGAAGTATTGCAAATTTAAAATTTTCATTTGACGCTGCGTAGTCTTTGATGATCTGCTCGCTCATAAGCTTACTTCTGCCGTATGGATTTATCGGATTAGTAGGCGTGGTTTCGCTAACCTCCGCCACATCTGGCTCGCCGTAAACTGCAGCAGTTGAGCTAAATATAAATTTATTTACATTGTAAGCTTTTGCGTATCTTAGCACCCTTGCAACGTTTGCGGTGTTGTTTAGATAGTATTTTAGCGGCTCACTCATACTCTCAAATACCTCGATAAACGCTGCAAAATGGATGATCGCATCAAATTTACCATTTGCGAAAATTTCACTTAGATCATCTTCTAAATTTGCGTTTATAAATTTAAAATTTCCGATTTTTTGGAGCGCCTCAAGTGCTTTTTGTGAGCCCTTGCAGAGATTATCGATGATGGTTATCTCATCTTTGCCTTGCTTTAAAAGTGCTTTTACTACGTGGCTGCCGATGTATCCAGCACCACCTGTTACTAAAATTTTCAAGTTTAAGCCTTTCGTAAAAAGTGGTTAATTTTATCAAAAATAGGGTAAAGCAAAAGTAAAGCAAGGCTTTTGAATAAAAATTTAATCCTCTCTAACCCTTAAAAATATAGGAAATCTTGGCTTGCCGTTGGCTGTTAAATTTTGAAATTTATATGTGATGATAGAACCTATCTTTGGGGGATTTTGGCGCTTTTCATCGCTTAGTCCCGATCCTATTTTAAAGATAGCGCCAGATTTTGGTTCACCAGCTTTTTCTTCACCCTGCTTGCCACCAAGCGCTTTGCAGGTAAGCGAGCCAGCAAATTTTACGTATTTGCCGCTACCTTTATTTATAGCGGTCACTTCACACTCGGCATCTTTAAATTTCTTAAATTTAAGTGCATTTTTGCTTCTTTTTCGCTCGTACGGTGCATTTGGCTCACGCACCACTGCTCCCTCGCCGCCTTTTGCTACAATGTCCTCTGTAAATTTTAAAAACTGGGCGTTATCACGCATTTTTATCTGTTTTATGATAATCAAATTTTGATTTGGCTCATTTTTTAGAAATTTAGCCAAAACTTCAAGCCTATCAAGCAAGCCACCATTTGCCTCAGGCACATCAAAAATATGAAATTTTAGCCTGCTCCATGCCTTTTCGTCTAGTACTTTATCCATCACGGTCGCTTGAATTTCTTCAAATTTAAGCTCTTTTGCGTAAAGCTCGCCATCGAGTGCAAATTTTGGGAAATTTTTAGTAAAACTTAGCGGCGCATTCAGCCTTTTGCCTTGCCTTGAGAGTAAATTCTCTCCGTTCCAGTAGGCACGCACGCCATCAAGCTTCTCGCTAGCTAGCCAGCCACTGACATTTTGGTCTTTATACTCGCTAAGGCGCAGTAGGTCAAGAGAAAATGCAAAATTTAAAAGGACTAAAACCGCAAAAATTATTCTAATCAGGCTTTTGCCTTACAAAAACAATAGTCCATATGATCGTCCACCACGCCCACACTTTGCAAAAAGGCATAGGTGCTAACAGAGCCTAGAAATTTAAACCCTCGCTTTTTTAGATCCTTTGCCACAAAATCAGACATAGGCGTAGTGGCTGGCACTTGTTTGATATCTTGATAGTGATTTATGATCTGCCTGCCGTCAAATTTTGGGTCAAATTTTCTTAGCAAATACCCCCACAAGTAGTCATAAAAGCTGCCAAATTCTTGTGTTACGGATAAAAATGCAATGGCATTTGCAGAAAGTGATTTTAGTTTTAATTGGTTACGAATCAGCCTCTCATTTTGCATAAATTTAGCTATCTCAGCCTCGCCGTAATGCTTGATCTTCTCTGGATCAAAGCCATCAAACGCCTCTCTCATGGCCTCTCTTTTTTGAAGCACTCCATGCCACGAAAGTCCCGCCTGAAAACCCTCCAGAACTATCATTTCAAAAAATTTTCTATCATCTTTTACGACTTTGCCCCACTCGTTATCGTGGTAAGCTATATCAAGCTCGCCTTTTGCCCATTCACATCGCCTCATCTGCTTTCCTTAAATTTTAACTCCGTAAAACTCGCAATACCACTCGACAAATTTAGCCACGCCGTCGTTTACTTTTGTATTTGGCTTGTAGTCAAAGTCAGCCACCAAATCGCTCACATCAGCAAATGTTGCTGGCACGTCGCCTGCTTGAAGTGGGAGAAAATTTTTCTTGATCTCACGGCCGATCTTTATCTCAACCGCCTTTATGTAGTCCATGAGCTCGACTGGGCTGTTGTTGCCGATATTATAGACCTTAAACGGCGCTTTTGAAGTGGCAGGATCTGGGTGCTTTGCGTCCCAAGCTGGATTTGGCTTAGCAGGGTTGTCGATGCACTTAATGATACCCTTTACGATGTCGTCCACGTAGGTAAAGTCACGCTTCATCTTGCCGTAGTTAAAGACATCGATAGTTTTATCTTTAAGCGCAGCATCAACAAACAAAAATAGCGCCATATCAGGGCGTCCCCATGGTCCGTAAACTGTAAAAAAGCGAAGTCCAGTCGTCGGTACGTTAAATAAATGACTATAAGTGTGCGCCATCATCTCGTTGCTCTTTTTGGTCGCTGCGTAGAGGCTTATAGGGTGATTTACCGCCTCATGCGTAGAAAACGGCATGTTCTCATTTAGTCCATAAACCGAGCTAGAGCTTGCATAGACTAAATTTTTAGTCTCATTGTGACGGCAGCATTCTAGGATGTTCATAAAACCCGTGATATTGCTGTCTATGTAGGCTTTTGGGTTTATAAGCGAGTAGCGAACGCCTGCTTGTGCGGCTAAATTTACCACTACGTCAAATTTTTCTTTAGCAAAAAGCTCTTTCATCGTCTTTTCATCAGCAAGATCTGCTTTTATAAATTTTAAATTTGGATGCGTTTTTGAGGTGATAAGCTTGCCATAGTCTATCTCGCTCGTATCAAAGCCAGCCGTTTTTAGGCGTGCAAGTTTTAAATTTACGTCGTAATAGTCATTTATCGCGTCATATCCGACGACCTCGTCGCCTCTTTTTACAAGGGCATTTGCAAGGTGAAATCCTATAAATCCAGCTGTTCCAGTTACTAAAATTTTCATATTTTTCCTTTCATTTTTGGCTTATTTTAGTGCAAAAATGTAAATTTACGTATTTAGATCAGGGTAGTCCCAAGCGTTAAATTCAGCTCTTAAGTCGTCGTTCTCCCAACCTTTGCAACATAGCCACTCAAGCCCTGCACGTCTCTCCATAACGACCTCTTCGTCAAGTCCAGCAACCTTTTTACCGTTTATCCTAGCATCTACACACGCCCAGTGATAACGATAAACTAGGTCAAGCTTGCTTAAAATTTCATCCAAACTGCGCAGTTTTGAGCGGTTTTTGAGCCCGCCCTCTCTAAAGACATTCATCACAAACTCACAGTCGCAAATTTTATCCAATTTACCGATATCTTCAGCTATGCCAAGCGCCCAAAGCAAGATCCAAAGCGACTCATATTTCCAGCCCATATTTACGGCCAAATTTATATCAGCCCTACCCTCTACGACCTCTTTTTCTTTTACACTTAGATCGCCATAAAAATCGCCCAAAAAGTCTTTAGCCCAGGCTATCTCATCTTCACTTAAGTGGCCATTATCACGAATCGTACAAGCACACATGATCGCTGTAAATGAGCAAACCGCACGAGCAATGATCTCATCAACGCTTCTTGGCGTAACTTCACTATTGTCATACCTTAGCGGCAGACTCTCAAGCACAACCACGCCTTCTTTTTTTAAAATTTTTATGCTCTCTTCTTTTCTTTGTTGTGCTGTTTTTGGCATATCCGCACCCTTTTTAAAAATATCAAACACTTCCATTTTTATCCAAAAAACTCAGCGTTAAATTTCTCTTCGTTAAAGTTTTTACCTAAAAATTTACAGGCTTCGATCATATCAGTTCTTGCTATTTCAAAGCAACTAGTAGCCCCAGGGCTTGGAGTCATGTTAAAGCTTATACCCTCGCCTGTGCTTATCTTGCCTTCGCCAAGCTCAAGGCACTTTTTATTGCGGTCGATAACTTGTGGTCTTACGCCACCAAAATTTACAGCATAGCTCAGATCGTTTTCACTTAGGCTTGGCACGATCTTTCTAGCGTCTTTTACAAATTCTTTTTTATTGATAAATGGCACTTCAAATAAGAAATTTCTCAAAATATAAGATCTGATGTCGCTATCTTTTAAGAGATTTGTAAAGACTTCAAAGACATTTTTATCAAATTTTAGGCATTTACAAAAGTCAAAAAAGCTTGAACAGCCGTGGTATCTCTCTAGTTTTGGTATGACTAGGGCTGTTGGTCCAAAGCGAGTGTTTCCATTAGCTAGGATGTCTGGATCGCCGTGAAGCGCAGCAAATGGTAGCTTATCGTTTTGCACCATATAGACTTTGCCGTTTAGTAGGCGTTTTTTTGCGAAATAAAAGCTTCCAGCAACGGGTAGTGTGCTAAGATGAAGCCCATAACCCATTTTGTGAGCCAAAAATAGCGAATGCCCTCCAGCATCTACTACAACGTAGTTTGCAGTGATCACCTCGCCATCATTTATCTTTATGTGAAATGTATCACCCGCCTTTTTTATATCAGTTACTTCTGAGTTTAGGCTGATCTCATAGCCATCTCCGCCTAAATTTAGCGCATTTTGCACAAGAGAGTTTGCTAAACCACCAAAGTCCATCGTCGTAAACTGCCCATTTTGCGTACCTATGGCGATGATATTTTCTGGCCTCTCATTGCCATTTGCATCAAAAACGACGTTTGGCTCGATCTGTTTTAACTTCTCTTTGTCATAAATTTCAAGATAAGGAAAAAGCTCTCTAAAACTCTCATATCGCTCTTTCATGCGCTCTACTTCTGCATCTCCGATAGCTAGTGCCATCTTTTGATGAGCGAACATATATTTGCCATCAAGATTGTATTTTAGAGCATATTTTACTGGCATATTTGCCACACGAGAGACTTTTTTTGCTTTTTCTAGTGTGTAGTTTGTCTCGATATCGCCACAATGAATGGTTTGTGAGTTGCCCTTGCCGTTTGAATTTAGAGTAGCTACGCCGTCATATTTTTCTAAAAGTGCGACCTTTTTTATATCGCTAAATGCAGCCAACTCGTAAAAGAGCGCCGTCCCACTAATGCCTGCTCCGACAATTACCACTTCAAAGTGCTTCTGCCTCATTTTTTCTCCCAAAAAAGTTTAGTCGCCAAAATAATACTATATTAATTTTAAAACAAACAGCATGGTGAAAAAAGCTAGAATTTTTATATAAAAGAGAAATTTGGCAAGGCTTTCACCTTGCCACAAAGTTAAAATTTATAAGATACGTTTACTTTGAAATTTCTACCTGGCTCCCAGTCTACATAGTCTGGATTGCCTGTATAATCAGCCATTCTTTGAGACTGCGAAGCATAAGTTTTATTAAAGAGGTTGTAAATTCCAGCATTTATCTCTAGCCCTTTAAATTTGCCGCTACTTGGCGTATAGCTAGCATAGATGTCGCTAACTGCATAGCTTGGTATCTTGGCATTTTCACTATTGCCAGCTGATATGGTATTTTTTGAAGCGAAGTAGATTAGGTTGTAGCCTATTAGCGTATCGATGCTAGAAAATGCATACTCTGCGTTAAATGTATATTTATCGCCCTGATCGCGGTAGCCGATGACGTTTGAGGTCGAATAGCAAGGCCCAACAGTTCCTCGCCGACAAGACGTCAATACCCTATCTTTATATTTTACACTTTGATGAGTGTAGCTAGCAGCTAGGCTTAGTGCGTCTAAATTTAGCCTTGCAAGTAGCTCAATGCCACTTATATCAGCCCCGCCAGCGTTTATCCTCTTTAAAGCTCCATTTGCTGCGTTGTTATCAACTATTAAATTTTTATATTTTGTCATAAAGTATTTTGCAGAGAGGCTATATGAACTAGCTTCGCTTATATCACCATGATATTTAAGACCGGTTTCATAGCTATTGCCAGTCGTTGCTTTTAGATCTTTATTTGCTTCAAAATTTTCTGCCATACTAGCATACATAGACTCCATGACATCAGGCCCTCTAAAGACTCTTGCATAGCTTGCAAAAGCGTTAAGACCTTTAAGTATCTCATAATCAAGTGCAAGTGCTGGGGTAAATTCATTGTATTTATAAGTGTAGCTCTTTACATTTCCGGCTCTACCATCGTAGCTTTTTAGCTCGTGATGAGTGTATCTGATGCCAGGAGTAACGGTTAGTGAGCTAAAATTTAGCGCATCTTCTGCATAGATTGAGTAGTTATTTACCTTTTCTGGGTAGTGGTTGTTTGGCTTATTAAAATTTTTACTTTGGTAAAACTCAGCGCCGTATCTAAGCGTCTGCGTCAAAGCGCCGGTCTCGACTATACTCTTAGCCTTTGCATTTATGCCGTTTGTTTTTACGCCTAAAATTTTTAAGGCCGGGTCATTTTTTTTATGCTCGGTATTGTATACCGTTACATCTAAATTTAGAAGATCGCTTGGTTTGTACTCGTATTTTAGCGTTGTAGTATCACGTTCATATTTTCGGTTATCAACAGGATAATCACCAGTATACCAGCTGCCAAACTCGGCTCTCATTGGATACATGCCTTTAAATTCATTATGTTCTCTTGAGATAGAAATTCTATGTGCATCAAGGAAGCTATAACCAAGCTTTAAAAGATAGCTAAGGTCGTTGCCGTCGCCCCCTATCTTTCTTTTGTTGCCGCTTTTGCCGTAGTCGTAGCCTTTGTGATTAATAGCGGCTATAAAATCAAGCCCTTCAACTGGTGCAGTAAAGAGCATAAGACCTTGAGAAAATTCGCTGTTATTTGAGGCGTATCCTGTCTTTATCTTTGCCCCGATGATCTCACCATCATCAAGCAAGTCTTTTGCATCAACCGTTTTAAAGGCGACCGAACCGCCAAGTGCACCTGAGCCGTTTACCACTGATCTTGAGCCAACCTCGACATCAACAGCTTTTATAAGATCAGGATCAATTAGCAAGTCGGCGTTGTGGTGAAATGTATTTCCGTTTTGTTTTGCGCCATCTATCGTGATATTTAGACCGCGATCGCTAACGCCCCTCATGTAAATTTTTTGATTCATGCTGTTCGTGCCGCCTACATAAACACCAGGAATATCTCTCATCACGTCTTTTACTAGGCCAGCATTTCTAGTTGAAATTTTGATGTCATCAACGCCATATCCGCCACTACTACTTGTTACCTCAACTCCGCTTAATACGCTCTCGTCTGCCCCATTTGCACAAACTGCTATGCTTGCTGCAAGAGAGAGTTTAAATAAGCTTTTAAATCTCATATTTCCTCCTAATTTGGTTATTAAAATTACTATTTTAATTTTATAGCATAATTTTGAGATTGAATATTATAATTTTAAGTATAAATTTTGGATAAATTTTTGAGTTTTTAGATAAAAATATAAACTATTTTTAAATTTTAATTATCTAATAAATTAATTAAATATCGAAATAAAGGATAAAATTATATAATTTTATCAAGGTAGTAAATAAGGTTAATTTTTAACAGAAAATTTCTTACAAGTATAAAAATTCTTAAAATTTGTAGATAATTTTTATCAAGAAAGGCTTAAGAAATCTAAAAAAATTTTGCTTTTTAGTATTCAGAATTATTTTTATAAACACTCTTAAGTAAATTATGAAAAAATTTTATAAATTTTAAATAAGATAGAGCGAAACTCTTGGATCTAATAGAAGTAACATACAAATTTATTAGACGCCCTTGAAGGCAAAATTTGAAAATTCATTCATGCAAATACTATCTTTTTTCATATTTTTTAGTCTTAGACTTACGTTGGTGTCTTGTCAAAGTATCGGCAACAATGCAAATATCATCCTATCAAGGCTAAAATTTTTCACATCTTCACGCCAGTCATCCCAGTGGTAAAGCTCATAAAATTTCGATATTTCGCCGCAAAGCGCCCAGTATAAAAACTACGAGTAGCCAAGCTACGTATCCTCCCATTTGCCACTATCTGGCACGCAGTAAAAGGCATTGCCGGCTTTGCCACCAAAGACACCGCCGTTTATCACGAAAAATTTATACAAAACATCGTTTGCCACGAACAAATTGCTAGGCATCTGTCCTACCTCGCTAAAGCTTTTGCCAAGATTAAAGCTGTAAATTCCACACTTCATCTGCTCGCATCCTGAACCAAGCAGGCGCAGCCAACCTCTATTCATCACGATGCCACCACACCCATAAATAAGCGCTCCCATCGGTGAGCAAGTAGCTACCTGAAGCCCTAAAAGCTCGCTTTGCGCCCTGTTCTCATCACGCAGTAAAATTTCACCCATTTTTAGCTTATTTAGCCGTTCTTCGACCAAGCCCCCAAGCCTGGCTTATTTGTATCTATAAGCCACCCTAGAGCTCTTATTGTGTACCGTTACAATAAATTTAATGAAATTTAAAAGAAGAGTTTGGCGAGTCACCCCGCCAAATTTGTATTAGTAGATTATTTTGCGTCCCAAGCTAGGATCGTATTGCCCTCGGCGTCGGTAGCCACGTCGCCCATGCCCATGATGTTATAGCCGCAGTCTACGTAGTGAACTTCGCCTGTTACGCCGCTAGCAAGGTTGCTAAGCAGATACATCGCGCTGTTGCCGACATCTTCAGTTGTGACGTTGCGTTGTAGCGGACTATTTACTTCGTTGTAGCGCAAAATCATCCTAAAATCGCCTATTCCGCTTGCAGCAAGCGTTTTGATAGGGCCTGCGCTGATCGCATTTACGCGAATATTTTTAGCGCCAAGGTCGTGCGCTAGGTAGCGAACCGAGCTTTCAAGTGCCGCTTTAGCAACGCCCATAACGTTGTAGTGTGGCACAAATTTTGGTCCGCCAAGGTATGTAAGAGTTAGCACCGAACCGCCCTCTTTTAGCACCGGTAGGACCGCACGAGTAAGGCTTAGTAGCGAGTACACACTAGTTCCCATCGCGATATCAAAGGCTTCTTTTGTGGTGTTTACAAACTCGCCCTCAAGCGCCTCTTTTGGTGCGTAAGCCACTGCATGTACAACAAAATCGATCTCGCCAAGGTCTGCTTTGATGCGATCCGCAAGACCGTCAAGATGAGCAGGATTGTTTACGTCAAGCTCATAGACGAATTTACTCCCAAACTCCTCCGCGATCGGCTCTACACGTTTTTTAAGAGCGTCATTTAGGTATGTAAACGCCATTTGCGCACCTTGATCGCAGCAAGCTTTTGCAATGCCGTAAGCTATTGACTTAGCGTTAGCGACGCCGACGATGAGGCCCTTTTTGCCTTTTAAAATCATTATTTCTCCTTTAAAATTTGCTTGGCTTTTAAGCGATTTAATTTAAATTTTTAAATTTAAAATTTAATAGCGGCAGTATCGTGAGATGGATTTTTAATGTTGTGTAGAAATTTTAAGTCAAGACTAGGCACATAGCCTGTCGCAGACTTAAAATTTCCAACTCATTAAAAGACGCTCACGAGACGACGCGTATAAGTTCCAAAAATTTAGAGGCATCCCAGCTCGCCGTCCCCACTAATACTCCGTCACAGTTCGCGATTCCCGCTATCTCGCCAATATTTACGACGTTTACGCTTCCGCCGTAAAGTAGCGGCGCGCTCGTCTGCTCGCGGATGAAATTTA
>CAUSCE010000009.1:0-84066 GCA_963530215.1 uncultured Campylobacter sp. | reverse complement strand
ATTTTAAATTTATTAATAATAAAAATTTATTTAAATTTTATAAATAACCTAGAAGCCTTGTAAATACGAAATTTAATAGAACCAAGAGAAAAATGATTGATGTTTAAGGAAAGGTTAATGGTGGTTAGAGGCAGAATCGAACTGCCGACACGCAGATTTTCAGTCTGCTGCTCTACCGACTGAGCTATCCAACCACTCGTTAAAGAAAGTCAGATTATACATGTTTAATATTTAAAGCAAGTTTAAAATACACGCTTTTTAAATAAAATAAGTTATGTTTTTCTATTTTGATTTAAAATATAAAAAGAAATTCTAATAAATTACGAGCTTAAGTAAGCTTGTAATTTATTTTAATGTATACGAAATAGGGAATCGAAGGTAACGATCTTGTTTAGGCTTTGGAAACTCAGAGCTTGCTCTTTGAATATTTTCTAAAGCACCATTATCAAGCGACTCAAAACCAGAGCTTTTACTAACTTTAAGTTCATCTATACTACCGTCTTGCTTGAGTAAAAATCTAACTTCTACAACACCTTGATGCTTCATACGCCTTGCATTATTTGGGTAACTTTTATGCCTCTTAACTGCGATTATAACCTTCGTAAAATCTTCATCACCTTGCGAATTTGATAAATTTAGCTCAGGTGTTACATTTTGAACTGGGGCTGCAGCGATAGACTTGTTATTGGCTGGTAAATTTGTATTTACACTAGCTGGCGGTACAATAGGCTGCACTGGCTGAGCAATCACCGGTTCAGGTTTTGGTTCTATTTTTTTCTCTTTTTTAGGCTCTACCTTTTTTATTTCACGCTTTGGTTTCTCCACCTTTTTAGGTTCAGGTTTTGGTTCTGGCTTTGGCTCAGGTTTTGGTGGCTCTGGTGGTGGCGGTAGAGCTGGTGGAGTTGGCTCTGGTATAAGCATTTGCTCCGCTATTTGAGGTGCTGAGACTTGCGGCACTGGAGTAAATGAATTAAGAGCTATTTTTATCGGTTTTTGCTCACCTATTTTTATCTCATCAAAATCATGTGAAAGTAAAAAATATACTGCTACTCCATGCACTATAAGCGAAACAGCTAAGCCGCTGTAATTTGAAATTTTATTCAGAGATTGTTTGGATTGCAAAATTTTCGTGGCCCTTCTCTTTTAATATATCAATTACTTTGACAAAGCTATCAAATTTCGAATTTTTATCGCTTTTTAGTTCGATCAATGTCTTTATATCAACCGCATTTAACTTATCTTTAAGTTCGTTCTCAGAAATTTCTACATCATCTATAAAAAATTTATTATCCTTATCAATTACTACGCTTACCTTTTTATCGTCCTCTTTACTTTGCTCGGCACTGTTTGCGCTTGGAAGATCAATAGCTATCTTACCTTGAGCAATAAAAGTCGAGATGCTAAGCACGATAGCAAGCAAAACAAGCATAATATCAATAAATGGGACAATATTTAACCCATCTTTTTTATTTAGACGCATTTTCAGCCTTGTATCTATTTAGCATTACATCTACTTTTCTGACAAAACCATTGTAAATCATCAAAGTTGGTATCGCCACAAGTAGTCCAAAAGCAGTTGCTTTTAGCGCAAGAGAGAGGCCGACCATTATGCTTTTAGTATCGATTCCGCCTGCCATACCCATATCATAAAATGTGATCATAATTCCAGCAACTGTACCAAGAAGTCCTACATATGGTGCATTTGAGTAGATAATGTAAAGTGTGGTTAAATTTTTGGTTAGTGCTTCTTCAAGCGATTCGATACTTTTGTAGCCTTTTATATCAACGCGTGAATAAAAAATAATACGCTCAATTGTATACCAAAGTACAAAAAAACTCATAATGCCTAAAATCGCAATAATTACATGATCAATGTGATGTTTAATTAGCTCCATAATACCTTCTTAGTAAAAATTTTTGCGTGATTATAGCTATATTGATAACCAATGTCAAATGCTTGGTAAAAATGCGATCAAATAAAAACTAAAATTTTTAATTATGTATGTATATATTTAATTATGTTTAGAATTTCAAAAATTTAATTTTTTTCTTAGCAGCTCTATTTCAGTGATGACTATTTTTGGCGTAAGCTCCTTCATACAGGCATGTGTTTTTATAGGACATACTCGCTTCATGCATGGCATACACTCTAAATTTAAATGCACTATCTTTGCACTCTCATCTTGCCATGGGCTGGTCTCTTTAAATTTAGTCGGTCCAAAAAGAGCCACAAGTGGCACTTTATAGGCAGCTGCGATATGCATAGGGCCACTATCATTTGTCAAAAAGATGCCATTTTTTATAGAACCTATGACCTCGCAAAGCTCTTTTATGCTTGTTTTTCCAGCCAAATTTTCACATTTCATACCATTTTTTAAGAGCATTTGCTCGATTTCATTGCAAATTTCAAGCTCAGCTTTTGAGCCAGTGATCTTTACATCAAATTCATCCTTAAAGTGCAGTGCAACCTCTGCAAAATAGTGCGGATACCACCTTTTGGCACTTCCGTAGCTAGCACCTGGATTTAGCACGAGGAGCTTTTGCTCACTTTTTTTGGCTTCATAATAAATTTTTAGTTCGTTTGAAATTTCTTTTAAATTTAGGCTTTGCTTTATGAAATTTAGATATTTTTGCACCTGATGCAAGCTCTCGCTACTCTTTTTAAAGCAAAATTTTTGCGTTGCTTTTAGAAAAAATAGCAAGAATTTACTAGCAAATGAGCTTCTAAAACTAATAGCAATATCAAATTTTCCAAGCTTTCTAGCCGTTTTTATAAGGCTTAAATATCTTGAGTTTTGCTTTTTACTATCGTCAATGACTACTTTTTCACACTTTGGGTGTGATTTGTAAAGCTCACAGGCCACATAAGAGCCAAAAAATACAATATTTTTAGCATTTTTACTTAAATTTTCTATCGCCCCGCTCGCCATCACAGCATCTCCAAGCCAAGTTGGAAGCTCTATAAAAACTCTCACTTTTGCTCCAAATTTAGCACTTCGTTTATGATTTCAAGAGTTTTGCTTGCATTTTCTTCTATGCTAAATTTTTGAGAAACTAAAAATGACTTCTCTTGCAGCTCTCTCATCATGTCATTATCATTAAGCACCTGCTCCACTAGCTCTAGTATACTTTCATCATTTGGTTCACGCATGATAAAACGATTTTCTAAAATTTCAGCTGCCCCATTTTGAGCCGTTGTAAAGACAATATTTTTAAAACTAAGCGCCTCTAGAACGACATTTGAAAATGGCTCATAGTGTGTTGGAAATATAAAAATATCGCTTGCTTCATAAAATTTTGCAGTCATTTTTTGCTCACCTGTAAAAAATGCATTTATCTTTAGCTTTTTTGCTAGCTTCTTATATGAATTTAAATTTTTATCTTTGCCTACTATTAGCGCATTTACTGGCGTTTTTAGCTTTGAGACAAGAAGTAAAAAGTCCTTTGCTCCTTTTCTTTTAAAGCCATTTCCGACAAAAAGCACAATTGGTAAATTGTAATCGAGTCCAAATTCTTCGCATACGCTAAGTTTTGCTTCTCCTTTTTCTACTTTTTGCGGTAAATTTATACCGTTATAGATGGTAACGATTTTTGACTCATCGACACCGTAAGCTGAAATGATTTGCTCTTTTATGTAGTTTGAATTTGCGATTATCTTTTTAGAATTTTTAAAGCAACGTTTTTCTAGATATGGATAGACAAAATTTAGAGGATTAACCCACCAAAATGGCTTTGTGGCACGATAAATTTTATGCACGCCATCCCCTGCTCTATAAATATCTGCGCAGCTCACTCGCTCCAAGCTAAAATATACTTCATCGCTTTGTTTCTGGCGTTTTACCTGTGCGTTAAATCTCAAAGCCTTTTTCCATGACGAGATCCTAGCCTCTCCTAGATATGAGCGTATAGATGTGTCTATACCTACGTCTTTTAGGGCTTTAGTAAGCCTTCTTAAATAGCGTTCGGCACCACCGACTGCGTTTGGATTGATACGTAAAAAAACTATTTTTTTCATGACCTCAAAGCTTTTTATTTTTGTGATTTTTTATTTGTAATGTCCGCCATAATATCAAAAATTTTTATAAATCAGCCTATTTTTTGCCTAAATTTCATAAAATTACACAAAGGATAAAAATGAAAACACTTACGATTATTGACACTTTTGGTTTCTTTTTTAGGCTCTACTACGCCATGAGCGGACTTAAAAACCGCGAGGGCAAGCCAAGCGGTATGATTAGTGGCTTTGCGAATTTTATAGCAAGCCTCAAGGATGAATACCAAAGCGACTATCTCATCTTTGCTCTTGATAGCAAAGGCAAGACCTTACGTCACGAAATTTTAGGTGATTATAAAGCAAACAGGAGCGAGCCACCAGCTCAGCTAAAAGAGCAGCTTCCAGTTTGCATAGATATGATAGAAAAAATGGGACTTTACAGCCTTAGCCGCGAGGGCTACGAGGCCGATGACATCATCGCAAGCGCGGTTAAATTTTGCAAGGATAAAGATATATTTGTGCGAATAGTCACCCACGATAAAGACCTTTACCAGCTCATAGAGGACGGCAAAGTGAGCATCTACAGCCCACAAAGCAAGATCGATCATGATAGCGCAAGCTGCTTTGAAAAGTATGGCGTCTATCCAGCTCAGGTAAGGGACTTTCTAGCGATCGCAGGCGATAGCTCAGATAATATCCCAGGTGTAAAAGGCATCGGCGCAGTGGGAGCTAAGAAGCTTTTGGCTGAGTACGGAAGCTTAGAGGGAATTTATGAAAATTTAGCCCTTCTTAGAAACGAGCGCACTAAAAATATGCTTGCCGCTGCAAAAGACGAAGCATTTTTGAGCAAAAAGCTAGCCACTTTATTTGATGACGCAGTTAGTTCATTTGATCTTGAGCACTCTAAATTTCCAGAGCAAAATCCTTTGGTAAATATCTCAGAAATTTTAAAAGAGTACGATCTAAATAGGCTTCTTAAGAGCTTGCAAAAAGATGAAAATGCTGAATTTAAGCTTGGCTTTAGAGCAAATTTACTCCTTGATGAGGCTAGCATTGAAAAGCTCTTATCAGACGTCACGCCAGAGACCATCGTCGCCTTTGACACCGAGACCACAGGCGTTGATAGCAGGAGCGCAAAGATTGTTGGTTTTAGCTTTTGTTTTAACGACGAGGATGCCTACTACGTGCCAGTGGCTCACAACTACCTAGGCGCGCCAAAGCAAATAGACCTAAAATTTGCCACTTGGGCGGTAGGGCAAATTTACAAAGGCTGCGTAATCGGACAAAATTTAAAGTACGACTTTGAGATCGTGAAAAACAACCTTGGTCTAAATCCCCCAGCAAATTTTAAAGATACGATGATACTTGCGTGGCTTAGCGATCCAAACTCAAGTGTCGGCATGGACGCGCTGGCAAAGAGGCTCTATGACTACGACACGATAAAGTTTGAAGACGTTGTCAAAAAGGGACAGACTTTTGGCGATGTGCCACTAGAAAATGCCGCTAAATATGCGAGCGAGGATGCTTGGATAACGCTTAAATTTTATAAAACTTTTCAAAACACGCTTGATAAAAATTTACTAGCCCTTGCCGATACACACGAGTTTCCATTTATCCTTACGCTCTTTGAAATGGAGCAAAACGGCATCAAGATAAATGAAGCCAAAATGCAAAAGCTCATCCTTGAAAACGACACCAAACTAAAAGCACTAACAAGTGAAATTTACGAGCTAAGTGGTGAAAATTTCAACATAAACTCCGTAAAACAGCTTGGCGTCATACTTTTTGAGCACTTAAAACTCCCAACCAAAAAAAAGACAAAAACAGGGTATAGCACCGATGAGAGCGTACTAGCTGAACTTACGGACGCTCATCCAGTGATAGAAAAAATTTTAGCTTACAGAGAGCTATATAAACTGCAAAGCACCTACTGCGAGCCACTTTTAGCGCTTGCAAAAAAGGATGAGGGCTCGCGAATTTACACGAGTTTTTTGCAAACTGGCACGAGCACTGGCAGGCTTTCAAGTAAAAATCCAAATTTACAAAATATCCCGGCTCGTGGTAGCCTCGCAAAGGACGTCAGAGAGTGCTTTGAGGCACGCGAGGGCTATAGCTTTGTGGGGCTTGACTACAGCCAGATCGAACTTAGACTGCTAGCTCACTTTAGCCAAGATCCTGCGCTTCTTGAGGCGTTTAAAAATAACGAGGATATCCACGCAAGGACGGCTATTAGCATATTTGGTAGCAGCGATGGGCAGAATAGAGCCGTGGCAAAGAGTATAAATTTTGGCCTCATTTATGGCATGGGCTCAAGCAAGCTGGCAAATCAAGTAAATATCACAAGAGCCGAGGCAAAAGAGTATATAGAGCGCTATTTTAAGGCTTTTGAGACGATCAAAGAGTTTTTGGAGGGCATAAAAATTTCAGCCAAAAACGACGGCTTTGTGCAGACACTGCTTGGCAGAAGGCGCTACTTTGACTTTAAAAGTGCCACTCCTATGCAAATAGCGATGTTTGAGCGCGAGGCGGTAAATACGGTCTTTCAAGGCTCTGCGGCAGATCTTGTCAAGATGGCCATGGTAAAAGTTAGAGCAAATTTAGATGAAAATGCAAAAATGCTACTTCAAATCCACGACGAGCTGATATTTGAAGTAAAAGACGAGTTTGCACAGGAATTTGGCAAGGCGACGCAAAAGACGATGGAGGAAATTTACACGCTAAATGTGCCACTTAAAACATCTCTAAATATCGCCAAAAACTGGGGTGAGTTAAAATAGATAGATAAATTTGCTGGAGCTTTTAAGATGATTAGCTCCTGCTTTATACTTAAAAATAAAGTTGTAGTTTATCACTATATATTTGGACTTTTATACTTTTGCAGAAAGTAAATGGCATCAGTCAAATAAGCCAGCAAGCAGCCCAATGCGTAACATACGATGTCGCTAACGTCAAATGTTCCGCCAAAGACTATGCGTATTATTAAATTATGAATATCTAAAATTTCAAGCACTTTAAAGTATTGTAAAATTTCTATAAATAGCGAGAAAGCAAATATTTCAAACGCTAAAATTTTTGGTGCAGTTTTAAACACGGCTCGTCCAAATGCGTAAAGCATCACCGTAACTAGCACATCACCTAAATAATGTCGCACGAAGCCACCTTTAACAAAAGCTGCGATATAAATTTCAATTGTCAAAATCACGACTGCTACGGCCAAAAAGGACAATCTAGCTCGCAAGCCATGTCTCATTTTCTCGTACTGAAAAGATTTGTATATTTTTCGTTTTACTTGCATTTTTTTATTTATTTGAAATTTTACTTTTTTATAAATTAGAAATGATATCCATACCATCTTTAAAACTAGGATTGTACTGGATATATTTTTCGCCCACAAATGTATTTATAACTTCTACCATATGCTCGTCAAAAAGAGCATTCCATTAGGTTTTACTTGAAATGGCCAAAACCCGGTTATTCCATGAATTGTAACAGATAATAGCAATATTGCCAAATAAAGGAAATTTCTTAATTTTAAAATTCTTTGACAAAAAATATCAATCAAAATGACTTTTGAAAGTATTTTTTAGACAATTAATAACTTTTGGTTTAAGGATAATGAAATTTATGGATTAAAATTTTTCTATCAAATCTTTAAAAATTTCATAAAGTTTATTTACTTCACGGGCGCTAACTCGTTCGTTTTTAGCGTGTATGCGGTCGTTTATGACGCCAAATTCTATCGCATCTACACCAAATTCAGCAAAGTGCCTTGCATCGCTCGTGCCACCCTTTGTATTTAGAACCGGTGTAACGCCTGTGAACTTTGTGACAGAAGCCATTAAATTTTTTACGATTTTGCTATCTTTATTTGTTAAAAATCTCTTTGAGCTTTGTTTTATGCTAAGCTCGTAATCAAGCTCTTTTAAAACCTCTCTAAGATAGCTCTCAACATCATTTATATCAGTTAAATTTGAGTTTCTCACATTAAACATTATGCTAAGCTCGCTTGGCGTGACGTTGCAAACTTGCATGCCGCCTCTAATATCAGTTACAACGATCTTGCTTGGACTAAAAAACTCGCTCCCAGAGTCCATATCGTGATCAGCTATCTTATTTAAAAGTGGAGCTATCAAATTTACCGGGTTTACACACTTTTCAGGATATGCCACGTGCCCTTGAATGCCCTTTATCACGATCTTGCCATTTATTGAGCCACGTCTACCAACTTTTATGCTATCACCAAATTCTTTATCGCAAGTTGGCTCAGCCACTACGCAAAATTTTGGCAGATCCCCTGTTTCGCGTAAATATTCAAGTGCTAAAGGCGTACCATATGTGCCATCGCCCTCTTCGTCGCTTGTTAATATGAGGCTTAGCTTCCCATCAAATTTCGCATCTTTAGCAGCACAAACAAAAGCAGCCACGCCACTTTTCATATCCTGTGCGCCTCTTGAGTAGATGTAGCCATCTTTTTCATATGGTGTAAATGGCTCGCTATCCCAGCCCTCACCTGGAGGTACGACATCAACATGCCCAGCAAAAGCTAGATGCTCGCCATCACCATAAATTTTAGAAAGTGTGAGATTTTTGGTGCCATTTTTTTCTATAAATTTCGCCTCAAAATCAGGTAAAAATTTAGCGATAAATTCTAAGCTTCCAGCATCATTAGGTGTGATAGAGCGAAAGCTTAAAAGCTCTTTTAAAAAGCTAATTACCACTAAGGGCCTTATGAGCCGGCACGCTCTGGTGCACCAAAATAAAAGCCCTGGAACTCATCTACGCCGATCTCTTTACAGATTTCAAATATCTCTTTTGAATGCACATATTCAGCAATAGTTTTTATACCAAGGTCTTTTGCAAATGCCACGATCGCACTTGCGATAGAGTGTGAATCTTTATTTATGTCTATATCTTTTATAATAGAGCCATCGATCTTCACGTAGTCAGGCTTGATCTTTATGATGTAAGAAAAATTTGAATATCCTGAGCCAAAATCATCAATAGCGATCTTTGCACCCATACTTTTTACACGGTCGATAAAATTTGAAACTCTCTCTAAATTTTTAAGCTCTTCATCTTCAACGATCTCAAATACTACTCTACCAGCAACATCGTGCTTGTTCAATAAATTTAAAACAAGTGAGCTAACATCACCATCGATCATATCTCTACTGCTTAAATTTATAGAAAGTACTAAATTCTTATCCTCTACAAGCTGTTTAAAGCACTTTACAATGAGTTGTTTCTCAAGATCAGCATAACGCTTAATACGCTTTGAGATATCCAAAAAGACATTTGGTGATATAACATCACCTCTATCTAAAAGTCTTATCAAACATTCGTATTTTACAGGTACCTTTTGGTCATTAACTATCGGCTGAAAATAAGGAACAATATTGTTATTTATAGTGGCGTATTGTATCAGTTTAGAGCGTTCTATTTGAGTTGCGTATTCCTCTTTTTGATTTAGCCCTTTGAAATAACAAACATAGTCTTTATCTTGCTCTTTTGCCGTTTTTAACGCTATTGTTGCTTTTCTTAGTGTTTGGTCACTATCAAGAGCAAAGCCTATTGTACTATGTATCTCGATACCTTCTATCTCTCTACCATCTTCATCGACTATACTTAGCATACGGCCTTTAAAAATTTCTATCAAATCTTCAACCATATCTTCATATCTATCAATAAAGCTATCGCTATCTTCTACCAGAGCAAACCTATCTGCTTCTATACAGTAAGCCTTCATATTCTCGTTTTTGGCAAATTCACTGATCAAATCAGCCATCTTGACCAAAATCTGATCACATGCAAATTTACCGTAAAAGTCATTCATCTTACCAAAATCGTCAATATCTATAAGCACTACTTTAGGATTTTCATAGCTATTAATATCACGCACCAATGCTGTTTTATTTAAAAGTCCAGTCATCGGATCGATATAAAGCTTTTCTCCAAGCTCTTCTATCTGTTTTTTAGCATCTGTTTTTAATGCGTTATAGTTATTTTTTTCTTTTATATACTTGACCGCATACCATATACAAGTAGATAAAGCAACTATTGCACCAACGAGGCTTAAGATGAATGTTAAAGCCATATTATTTAAAAGCCACTCAAAAAAGTACTCATCATGCGTGCCAGTAATACGTTGATCGACCTTTCCTTTAAAGCCTAATATATACTCTCCAACTGGCACAAACATACAAACTTGAGCGGCATTTTCTGGCAAAATTTTTGCCCAAAAATAATCTTTTTGGAAATTATGAGCAAAGATATTTCCACAGCTTTTGTCATTAAACTCTTGATTTATTATTCTTTTATCTGAAGATGCTACGACCTTGTATCCATTTTTATTATCATCCTTTAATAAAAGAACATCACCCATAGCGCTATCGTTAATGTAAGATTGGAAATTTGCGACATCATATTTGCTGACATTTTTGAAATAATCAACATATTGATATGTCAAATAATCAACTTTCTTTCGAAGATTAAAGCCATTTTCAGCAGAAGCATTATTAAATTTAAAATAAAAAACTGCCAGGTTTTCGACTAAAAAAATACTTCCCAAAATAAACACTAAACCTATAATCGTTTTAGTGATGTTTAGATTTTTACCCGTTTGCTCGTCCTTGTTACTCAAAAGTTACTTCCCTTATTTTGTGTACTTGCCCTGATTATATCAACCTTAAAATAAATTTTAACTTTTAGGAAGAAGTTAAAGCCTGACTATTTTAGCTCCATATCCACCTTGATTTGCCGGTGCGTCAAAAAATTCTTTCACGCTTGGATGCTCTTTTAAGAAATTTTTGACAGCAAAGGCGAGCTTGCCAGTGCCAATGCCGTGAAATACGCTAACCTCATCAAACCCCATAACAAGACTATCTGAGATAAATTTATCAAGCTTAGCTATCGCCTCGTCAGCTCTCATGCCGTGCAGATCAAGCGAGAGCGAGGCCGTTTTTGGCTTATCTACGCTTAAACTTACTCCACCTTTTTTAGGCAAGACCACTTCGTTGCCATTTTTTCTTAAAAGCTCGAGTGGCACGCGTAAATTTATACCATTTGACTCGATCATCGCGTCATTTTTAGAGATACTTAAAACCGTACCTTTGATATTTTCATACTTCACTCTATCGCCTACTTTTAGGCTCTCTCGCTCAGTTTTTTTAGGCTTAACGATGGCGGCTTTTTTCTCATTTGCCACGTTTAGCGCCCTTTGCTTATCTTTTATATCCTTGAAATTTATAACAGCTTTTGCCGCATTTATCGCTTCATAATACTCTTTTTCGAGGCGAGAAATAGTCGCATTTAGCTTGATCTCATTTTTCTCTTTTAGCTCTTTTTGCTCCTCAAGCAAGCGCTCCAGCCGCTCTTCTTTTGCCGTGACCTCTTTTATCCCCTCATCAAGCTTGGTTTGTAAATTTAGCGTCTTTGTGATGATCTCGTTTAAATTCTCTTTATCTTCGCCATAAATTTTCTTTGCCTGCGCCACTAAATTTTGAGATATGCCGTATCTTGCCGCCGTTTCAAAGGCATAAGACTTGCCGATCGTGCCCTTTAAAAACTCAAATTTAGGCCTTTGAGCCGCTTCGTCGTAAAGTGCCGCCACTAGCTCAACCTCTGGATTTTTAGCTAATAGCATCGCAAGGCGCTTGTGGTGGGTCGTGATGATCATTTTGATATCTTGAGTGATGAGGCGCTCTATCATGACGCCATACAAGCTCGCAGCCTCCTCAAAGTCGGTGCCAAGCTCGATCTCGTCGATGCCGATGATGATTGACTTTTTAGTAAAAAGCTTTGCAAAATGCACCATCCTGCCAGCAAAGGTCGAGATGTCGTTTTTCACGCTTTGCGGATCTTCGATGATCGCGTCAAATTCTTTAAAAGAGCCGATGCTTGAGCGGTTTGCGTCGATACGCATAGGCAGCAGATACTTTGCAAGCAGCGTGGCTGAAATTATTGATTTTAAAAGCATCGACTTACCGCCAGCATTTACGCCGGTTATTAAAAGCACTTTTTTACTAAAATCCACGCTCACGCTCTTTGGATTTTTAAGCGCTGGGTGGGCAAATTTCTCAAGCTTGATAACGTGCGAGCTATTTGGCAAAACAAACTCATAGTCACGCGATCTAGCCAAATTTACACGAGCTTGATACGCGTCAAACTGATCAAAAGCGTTATTTATAAATTTCAAAAAGAGCAGGCTTTTGCTCATCTGCAGGCTAAATTTCTTGCAGTGCTCAAAAATGATCTCCTCTTTTTTATCAAGTAGCTCGCTTTGCTCCTTTTTTAGGCGCTCGGTGCTTGCAGGTGCGACGTAGAAGTAGCCGCCTGAGCTTCTAGCGATCACGGTGCCTTTTAGGGCGTGATTAAAACCGCCACGTACCAAAAGTGCCTCTTGCGAGTTGATATAGTGCGTCTGGGTGTCGACTAGATAGGGCGTAATGTGCTTTGAGTAGATGAGCTTTTTAAGCTCGGCATCTATCTGGCGCTTTTTCTCGCTAAACGCCTGCTTTATCGCGTGAAATCTCTCGTCCACACTATCACTAAACTCGCCATTCTCATCAAAACTATTTGCCAAAGTGCTCATCGCTTCAGGAATTTCTACTTTTGTGATCCACTCGCCAAGCCTGCCTTCAAATTTTTGCTTTTTTAGATATGAAAAATACTTAATAATCTTTGCAAACTCATAGATTTCACTGATGTGAAGCACAGCTTGCTTGCTAAGTCTAATTAGCGCGTCATCAAGCTCTTTTATCTCGTCAGGTGCCTTGAAATCATACTTTGAAAGCTCATTTATGTTTTCAAAGTGGATTTTGCTGTCACCTTGTAAAAATAGCGGTTTTTGCCTTGCTAAAAAGGAGTTAAATTTCTCTAAATACTCGCCCAAATCGAGCTTTAAAAATATCTCTTCAGTCATTGCTCACAACTTTTTATAGGCACGATGACGCCTGAGAGCTCGCTAAATTCTCTTTTAGCCAAAAATGATGCCGTGCCAAATTCGTAGTTAAATTTTTTATTGCTCACATTATAGTCGCCACATTTTAGAGTTTTACCCTGTTTAAAATCACTAACTAACTTTGAAATAGCGTCTTCATTTCTTGACAAATTGCTCTCATAAATATAACCACAAATAAGCACTGCAAGCAAAATGGCACTAACAATAGCTTTTGTTTTTTTGTTTATCTTTTCATCTTTTATCGCCCAGATCGCTCCAAAAAGTAGCATCACACCGGCGATTATTATCAAATTTCTTACCATTTTACGCCTTTATATTTTGCGATTAGCTCTTTATAAATTTCTGGATGTGGCTTGATCTTTTCTAAAATTTCTGCCATAACCTCACTGATATCTTGTTTTTCAACTAGTAAGCAAACGGCTAAATACGGGACATTTGGTAGCATATCTTTTATCTGAGCGCTACTTAACTTTTGCTCCCTTGCAAGTGCGATCAAGATATCTTTTTTACCTAAATTTATAAGGCTAGAAATTTCATCCTCGCTTAGCTCTTTTTCTTTTATCTCTTTTAAAATTTCATTTTCATCTTGATGCTTGAAACTACTTAGATCCATTAGTAGCCGCCTCTTAGCTGCACGCTGATATCGCCCGCTCCAAAACCAACTACTATGCCGTCACTTAGGCGGTTTTTTACGCCAAATTCATCTGTAAATTCGATGCCGTCCTCGACTCGCTCGACCTTATCTGTAAAGATCGGGTTGTACTCGCTAAATTCGCTCTTCATATCAACCTCGATCGGATTTTCACCGGCTGCATAAACTGGCAAGATAACAAGCTCATCAACACCTTTAAAACACTCTTTAAAGCCGGCTAAATTTGTACTAAGCCTTGTGTAGCGGTGTGGCTGAAATATCGCTTTGACGCTGTTTATGCCTAAAATTTTGGCGTATTCAAATACTGATTTTAACGTCGCTTTTATTTCTGTTGGATGGTGTGCGTAGTCGTCTATTAGGACAAAATTTTTGTTTGCACAAAGTATGTCAAAACGCTTTTTTATGCCTTTAAAATTTAGTAAATTTTCTCTGATATCTTTTAGCGGAGTCTCGTGCATCGCAGCTAGAATGGCCAAAGAGGCATCTATAGCGATGTGCTCGCCCATGCCAAAGGCCTCAAATTTGCCTAAATTTTTAAGATTAAAACTGGTGTATGGCTGATAGTCTCTTACAACCATCGTAAGCTCGGTGATATCAGTGCTTGGAAAGAGTCTGATCGCATCAAGCTTAAGCGTGCTTAAAAACTCGTCCTCAGCGTTTATTACTCTAACCTTTGCGCGCTCCAAAAAGCCCTTGTAGGCTGCGTAAAATTTAGCTAGATCGTAGTCGTAGTGCTCCATGTGCTCTGGCTCTGCGTTGGTGACGATGGCTAGATATGGGTTTGAGTTTAAGAAGCTCGAGTCGCTCTCATCTGCCTCAAATACGACGTTGTCGCTTTTGGCGTAGCGCATGTTTGAGCCAAACTGCTTTGAGATGGCGCCGATGATGACTGAGCCTTCAATTAGGCTTGCTAGCATCGCTGAAGTCGTGCTTTTGCCGTGCGCGCCAGCTACTGCAAAGACACACTTATCTTCAAGCACATAAGGCAAAATTTCCTTTCTAGAAAAGCACTTTATGCCCTTGTTTCTAGCCTCCACTAGCTCGATATTATCCTCTTTTATCGCGGCCGAGTAGACCACAAAGTCTTGGTCTTTTATCGCCTCTTTACAGTGCGGAGTGATAACCTCGATGCCTTCATCTTGAAGCTCTAGCGTCGTTTTGCTCTCTTTGATGTCGCTACCACTTATCTTGTGGCCTTTTTCGTGTAAAAATCTAGCGATAGCTGAGATACCGATGCCGCCGATGCCTATGAAATGGACTTTTTTGATCTCATTGTTTAGCTCTTGCAAATTTTATCCTTAAATTTTTTCGTAATTTTAACAAAAACTACTAAATTTAAGGCTGAAAAATGGCTTTTATTTGCTTAAGGTAAAGCTTTCATCTATCAGGTCAAAAACTGTTTTTTGTGAGATTTTGGAGTTTAAATTTACACTTATCCAGTGCTTTTTGTTCATATGATATGCTTTAAAAATTTGCTGCTCATCAACTAGTACCATGGCTAGATCTGGGCTACATTTTAGATTTAAAATCTCTATCATCTCGTCATTTTTAAGCCCTAGCTTGCTAGCGCTTATCTCCATAAGCAGTGCAAACCACTTCTCATTTTTCTTGTGACGAAAGACATTAATTTTTGGAAATTTTGGGAAAATTTGCTCGCCCAAAACGTTAAATTTCTCTTTTATATATCCTTCAACGTCACTTTGTTTCAAATTTCACTCCAAAATTCTTTTAAATAGCGCTCATTCTCGCAATCGTGATAACTTTTGCTAAATTTGCTCTTTTCTACCTAGGCACAGCGTTTTATCTTTTAAATTTAGCCTCTATCTGCATAAAGCCCCAAGTGCTTCTAGCCTCGCTAAGCTCCTTTTTGCTAAGCTCATCTATCATCATCTCTTCGTTCTTGCCGAGTCTATTTTTGACTTCACCAAACGGATTAATAAGCATCGAATCGCCGTAAAAGCTCCACTGCGCATCATCGCTCTTGTGGCTTCCTACGCGGTTTACGCGCAGCACGTAGACATTATTTGTAAAAGCTCTAACCTTTAAAAGCTCCTCCCAGCGCGCCTGCGAGAAAAATGTACAAGCCGTTGGCACGAGCACAATATCGACCTTCTTAGCGCTCATATAGGCCCAGCACACATCAAAGTGCGCCTCATAGCCAAACATGACGCCGACTTTAATTTTATCGTAGGTAAAAATAGGCAAATTTAGCTCATCGCTTGTGTTATTAAAGAATTTCGCCTCATTCCAGTGAGCGTAAGGCATGAGAATTTGCTGATCATATAGCTTTACTTGTGTTGGGGTAAATTTAGCTAGACTTTTAAAAATTTCCTTGCCTTTTAGATTTACAATAGGTGCAACGATATTTAGATCATACTTTTTTGCCATTAAAAAAAGAGCCTCTTTTTTGCGCTCGCTTTGCTCTTTTATAAGGCTTTTTGGCATGCTAATGAGCTCTTTAAAAAAGCTATTTAGCACATATTCACCAAGCACAACTAGCCTTGCGTTTTCGTCCGCACAAATTTTTAGGTAATAATCAAGCCTTGCCTCACTTAAAGGCTGAGTTGGTAGCTGAAGAGCACAAATTCTACTCATCATCCACCTGCTTTATGCTAAGTTTTGCGTTTTCTAAAATTTCTCTTGCTTCATTTAAGAGCTTTTTGCCCTGCTCGTGCAGCTTTATGCTATTTTCTAGGCTCACATCATCTTTGTTTAGATCGTTTAAAATTTTATCTGCTAGGGCTAATTTTTCTTCAAAGCTTTGCTCTTTTTGCTCCATTTTCTATCCTTTTAATATATTTTTTATATATCCATCAAATTTTTCTATCTCGACCAAAAATGCGTCATGGCCGTAGTTGCTATCTATCTCTACGAAATTTGTATTCTCTCCTCGCCCCATCTCACAAAGCGTGTCATAAATTTCTCTCATGCAGCTTGGCGGAAAGAGTAGATCGCCTTTGAAAGCGATTAGATGTAAATTTGCTTTGATCGGCGCAAGGGCGTCTTTTAGGTTGTCATAGTGTCTTGTACAGTCAAAGATGTTCATCATTTTTACGATGTATAGGTAGCTTAGTGGGTCAAACCTCTTTGGGAAGTTGTAACCGTTGTACTCCATGTAGCGATCCACCTGAAAGCGCCCAGAAAGCTCATAAAGGCCGTCTGTCTCAACATAGTTTCGCCCGAATTTCTCATCCATGCTATCAGGGCTTAAAAAGCTGATGTGCCCTGCCATCCTGCCGTAAGCCATGCCTTTTAGACCATTTTTTCTTATAAATTCCGCGTCATATTCGCCGTTTTTGAAATTTTCATCGTTTAAAATGGCTTCGATGGCTATTTTGTTAAAAGCTATCGCCCAAGGCTTAGTCTGATAGGTGCTTGCAAGCATGATGATATCTTGCGCAAATTCTGGAAACTCGATAGCGTAGCAAAGTGCTTGCATACCGCCAAGACTGCCACCTATCACGGCTCTTACTCTTGTGATGCCTAGCTCGCTAAATAACCTCATTTGCGCCTTTACTACGTCGCTTATGGCAAGGACTGGGAAATTTAGCCTATACTCTTTACCACTGCTTCTATCTACACTTAGTGGCGAAGTCGAGCCAAAGCATGAACCCAGTATATTTACGCAAATAACGTAAAATTTATCCGTATCGACCGCCTTTTTGCTGCCTATTAACCCGTCCCACCAGCCAGCTTTTTCATCGCCTGCGTAAGTGCCAGCTGCGTGGTGCGAGCCAGTTAGAGCGTGGCAGATCACGATAACGTTGCTTTTATCGGCGTTTAACGTGCCATAAGTCTCATAAATAAGCTTGAAATTTGATAGTATACGGCCACTCTCAAGATAGAGTGGCTCGTTAAATTTAATAGTTTTAGTTTGCAGATTTAACACTAATTAACTTTGTAGTTTGGTGCCTCGTGAGTGATAACTACGTCGTGAACGTGGCTCTCTTTAAGTCCTGCGCTTGTTATCTCGACAAATTCAGCTCTTTCTTGAAGAGTTGGGATATCTTTTGCGCCAACATAGCCCATAGCGCTTCTTAGGCCGCCTATTAGCTGGTGGATAACATCTTTTATGCTTCCAGCAAATGGCACACGACCCTCGATGCCTTCAGGTACAAGCTTGTCTTGAGCGGTACCCTCTTGGAAGTAGCGGTCTGAACTGCCCTTTGTCATAGCGCCGATCGATCCCATGCCACGATATACTTTGTACTGGCGACCTTGGAATGTTATAAGCTCGCCTGGGCTCTCCTCGCAACCTGCAAGCAAGCTACCAGCCATGACGCAAGCTGCGCCTGCTGCAAGGGCTTTTGCTACGTCGCCTGAGTATTTTAAGCCACCATCTGCAATAACTGGGATGCCGTATTTTGCTGCCTCGCTTGCACAGTCGTCAATGGCTGAAATTTGAGGCACGCCAACGCCAGCAACGATCCTTGTAGTACAAATAGACCCTGGTCCAATGCCCACTTTTATGCCGTCTGCTCCTGCTTCTGCTAGGTCTTTTACGGCTGCTGGATTTGCGATATTGCCAGCTACGACATCAACTTTGAAATTTGCTTTTACCTCTTTTAACGTATCAATAATGCCCTTTGAGTGGCCGTGAGCTGAGTCGATGACGATGACGTCTACGCCAGCATCGACAAGAGCTTTAGCACGGTCAAGCTGACCAACACCAATAGCCGCAGCCACGCGAAGTCTGCCGTAGCTATCTTTGTTTGCGTTTGGATACTCTTTACGTTTTTTTAGATCTTTTATGGTGATAAGTCCGTCAAGTCTGCCGTCTTTATCGACGATAGGTAGCTTCTCAACTCTGTTTTGAGAGAAAATTTTCTCCGCATCATCAAGCGTGCAGCCCTTTGGTGCAGTGATAAGCGGTGCCTTTGTCATGCGGTCTTTTACCAAAGTGCTCATATTTGTCTCAAATCTCAAATCGCGGTTTGTTAAAATTCCTATTAGTTTGCGGTCTTTGTCGATGACTGGAACGCCTGAAATATGAAGATCTGACATAAGGCTTAGAGCTTCAGCCACGGTCGCTTCTGGATTTATAAAGATAGGATCGATGATGACGCCACTTTCGCTTTTTTTAACGCGTTTGACCTCTTTTGCTTGGCTTTCGACGTCCATATTTTTGTGAATGACGCCGATACCGCCGAGCCTTGCCATCATGATAGCAGTTCTATGCTCAGTCACCGTATCCATCGCAGCAGAGACGATCGGGATATTTAGCGTGACATTTTTGCTGATCCTGGTTTTTACATCAACTTGCTTTGGCAAAATTTCAGAGTATTGCGGCACAAGAAGCACATCTTCAAACGTTAAAGCTCTCTTTACTATCTTCATATTTTTATCCTTTTATTAAATTTTCTAGGCTCTTAGCACCATTTATCAAGGTCTGTTCGTCCCACGCTTTTGCGATGAGCTGGGCGCTCACGTTTAAATTTTGATCATCTTTGCCAACTGGCACAGAGATAGCTGGTAGGCCTGCTAAATTTACGCTGATCGTGTAGATGTCGCTTAGATAGGCTTGAAGTGGATCGCTGTGTGCTCCAAATTTATAAGCTGTGCTTGGAGCAACTGGCATGAAGATGAGATCATTTTCTTCCAAAATTTTCTCATACTGAGCTTTTATATGCGCTCTTGCTTTTTGCGCTTTGATGTAGTAAGCATCGTAGTATCCGCTACTTAGTACAAATGTACCAAGCAAAATTCTTCTTTTTACCTCTTCGCCAAAGCCTTCTGAGCGTGAATTTACATATAGCTCTTTTAAATTTCTAGCATCTGCGCGTCTGCCATATCTCACGCCGTCGTAGCGGCTTAAATTTGCGCTTGCCTCTGCGGTTGCGATGATGTAGTAGGCTGCGACGTCATATTTAGAGTCTTCAAAATTTGTGTAAGTTACGCTGTGGCCGTGTGATTTTAGCTTTTCTATGGCTAAATTTAAAGCAGCTTTTGTCTGCTCGCTTGCGTTTTCTACGTAGTTTTTGATGACACAAATTTTTAGTTTTTTGTTGCCATCTATCTTGTCACTCACGCTCACAAACGGCACATCTGCGCTCGTGCTATCTTTTGGATCGTGTCCAGCGATCGCGTCATATAAAATGGCTGCATCTTCTACGTTTTGCGCGATAGGTCCTATCTGATCAAGGCTGCTTGAGTAGGCGCCAAGGCCATATCTGCTCACTCTGCCGTAAGTTGGCTTAAGCCCTACGCATCCGCAAAATGCCGCTGGCTGGCGAATCGAGCCACCAGTGTCGCTACCAAGTGCTGCGACTGCAAGGCCAGCTGCAACTGCTGCTGCTGAGCCACCGCTACTGCCACCTGGAACGTGAGCGTGATTTAGTGGGTTTAGTGTTTTGCCGTAAAATGAGCTCTCAGTCGTGCTTCCCATCGCAAATTCGTCCATATTTGTGCGGCCAAATGGAGCTAAATTTTTACCAAGTAGCTTTTCGATGACAGTTGCGTTATAAGGTGCTACGTAGCCTTGTAAAATTTTTGAGGCACTTGTTACGTTCCAGCCTTTTACTTGGATGTTGTCTTTTATAGCGATAGGCACGCCCTCGCCTAGTTTTGCGATCTCTAAATTTGCTAGCTGCTCGACATAAGCGCCAAGCTCTTTTTCTTTTATGATCTTTGCCTCAAGCTCGGCTCTTAAATTTTTTATCTCTTCAGCTGAAAATTTCAAAGCTTCTTTTAAAGTTACCACTATTTTTATCCTTTAAATTTATTAACCAAAAATATGCCAAAAAAGCTAACAACGACCACCGCAGCGATCGTTGCTATTATGATAGTTGCGCTTACTGGCTCACTTAGCACTTATGACCTCTTCGCATCTTGGGCATAGCGCATCTTCTTTGCTAGCGTTAAATTTCCAGCATCTTGGGCATTTGTGAAGGTTGCTTGCTATGATCTTAAATTTATCGCCCTCTAGCTCAAACTCGGCTAATGGCTCGCTATCATCATAAGGTCTAACTGAGCTTACCATATAAAGATCAGCCACCTCTCGCTCGTCGTAGCCTGTGATGTTGTGATTTGTGGTCTCTAGGCTTAGCTCTAGAGTTGATTTTATCTTTTTCTCTTTTTTAAGAACATCCACGATCTCGTTAAATTTCTCCCTGCTGGCAAAAAGTAGCTCATCTTCAAAGCTAAGATCAAATTTTATTGGCTCATAGACTAGGTCAAACGCGTCTTTTGCCTCGCCTTTGATGATATTTGGAGCGTAGTCCATCACCTCATCGACGGTGTAAGTAAGTGTTGGAGCGATGAGTGGCAAAAGTGCCTTTGTGATGATCGCCATCGCACTTTGAGCTGATCTTCTTCTTGGGGCGTCTTTTGCGTCGCAGTAAAGCCTATCTTTGCAAACGTCAAGATATACGCCGCTAAGATCGGCTGATAAGAAATTTAAAAGGATATTAAAGCCCTTTGAAAAGTCATAATTTCTAAAGCAAGCGCTCGCCTCATCAAAGACCTTTTTAGCGCGTGCTAAGATCCACTTATCAAGGATGTTAAATTCTGTATTTAGGCTTTCTAGGTCATTTACGTTTGCTAGTAAAAAGCGGATTGTGTTGCGGATTTTGCGGTATTGCTCGCTTATTTGCTTTAATATATCTTCGCTTATCTTTAGGTCACTTGAGTAATCACTCATGCCAACCCAAAGGCGTAAAATTTCCACGCCGTGAGTCTTAGCCACATCTTGTGGAGCGATGACGTTGCCCTTGCTCTTGCTCATCTTCTCGCCCTTAGCATCGACAGTAAAGCCGTGAGTTAATATGCTCTCATAAGGTGCGTGAGAATTTATAGCTGTGCTTACTAGAAGTGAGCTTTGAAACCAGCCGCGGTGCTGGTCTGAGCCCTCTAGATACATGCTTGCAGGGTATTTGCCAGCGTCGTAGTTGTCGCTTTGCAAGACCGCATGCCATGTCGAGCCGCTATCAAACCAAACGTCAAGGATATCCATCACTTTTTCTAAATTTTCAGCCTTGTATTTTGTGCCCTTTGGCAAAAGCTCGTCTATACTTAGCGCCCACCACGCATCAGCGCCTTTTTCTTTAAAGATAGCCACGATGTGGTCTAAAATTTCACTATCAAATATAACTTCTTTTGTCGCTTTATCTCTGAAAAACGCGATCGGCACACCCCAGTCACGCTGGCGTGAGATACACCAGTCTGGGCGATTTTCTATCATCGAGCCTATTCTTTTTATGCCTACGCTTGGATAAAATTTAACCTTTTCAAGCTCTTTTAGCGCCGTTTGTCTAAGTGTTTTTCCACCTAGTTTAGCCTCGTCCATAGCTATAAACCACTGCTTTGTGGCTCTATAAATGACAGGCTTGTGCGTTCTCCAGCAAAATGGATAAGAGTGTCTAAATTTAGAGACGCTAAGCAAGCTTTTGCCAAGTAGCTCTAAAATTTTCTCATTTGCTTTAAAGATGTGCATACCGACAAACTCATCTACCACGTCACTTCTAAATAGTCCGTGATGTTTTATGCTCTCATCGTAGCAGCCACCATCATCAACTGGCATCAAAATTTCACTAAAGCCATATTTCAAGCAGACGTAGTAGTCGTCTTCGCCGTGTCCTGGAGCTGTATGAACAAGTCCAGTACCTCCGTCCATCATAACGTGATCACCTAGTAAAAATCGTGACTTTCTGCCGTTTAGTGGATTTATCGCGTGAGTGTTTTCAAGCAGGCTTGATTTAAACTCTTTTTTGATCTCGCCCTTGCTTAGACCACTCTCTACAACGCTTTCAAGTAGTGGCTTTGCAAAGATCAAATTTTCAGCCGTTAGCACATAAATTTCATCTAGTTTTAGGCTTATGGCTTGATTTGCTGGAAGTGTCCAAGGCGTGGTCGTCCAGATGACAGCACTTGCCTCTTTTACGCCAAGCTTTTCTAGCGCGTCGCTGTCAAGCTCAAATGCTACATAAATAGAGTAGTCCTCTTTCTCCTCGTACTCAACCTCAGCTTCAGCTAGCGCCGATCTAGCCGCCCAGCTCCAATAAACCGGCTTGTTTCTCTCTATCAAAAGGCCTTTTTTAGCGATCTCGCAAAGCGCTTTGTAGATGTCAGCCTCAAACTCAAATTTCATCGTCATGTATGGATTTTCAAAGTCGCCGATGATGCCAAGACTTTTAAACTCATCGCGCTGGATATCTATAAATTCTCTAGCGTGCTGCCTGCAAAGCTCCCTGATCTCGACCTTGCTAAGCTCTTTTTTCTTATCGCCAAGCTTTACTTCGACTTGCTGCTCGATCGGCAAGCCGTGGCAGTCCCAGCCTGGCACGTAGCGGACATTTTCGCCGTAAAAATAGTGCGTTTTTGTAATGATATCTTTTAAAATTTTATTTAACGCGTGACCGATGTGAAGGTGGCCGTTTGCATACGGAGGGCCGTCGTGGATGTTGAAGTTTTTAACCGCATTTTGGCGATTTTTCTTCATCTTTTCGTAAACCTTGCGCTCTTCGTACCATGATTTTAGTCTTTGTGGTTCATTTTGTGGGAGATTTCCGCGCATCGGGAAATTTGTCTCTGGGAGTAAAAGTGTCTCTTTGTAGTCCATTTTTTACCTTGATTTTAAAATTTGCTAATTTTACACCTGTGCTGGTTAAATCACACTGAAAAATAGTATAATGGGGCAAAAAAAGGAGCTTAAAAATGAGACAAAGTATCTTGATAATAGGCGAAGATCTTGAGATAAATAGAGAATTTCTAAACTACATTTTTCAAAGTTACGAGGATCATTTTGGCGAGCTTGGAGTGGTCAGTTTTGCTCCAAAAAATAGTAAAGAGCTACCTTTTATCATCGAAAATTTATCAAAAGATTACGACTTTGTAAGCATTTTTGGCTCGGATGAAAATTTTGCCATCGCCGCAAAGATCGTAGCCACTCTAACTGGGGGCTCGCTAGAGCTAAAAGATAGCACGACGCTTGCGCTTAAAGATAGCTTAGACTACTCAAAAAATAGCTTTTTAGCTAGCCTAAATAACGCCCAGATAAATCTCGTAAAAGCTAATCCAAATGAAGATCTAGGCGAGTTTTTAATCGAATACGAGCCTGATTTTAGCTACTTTCATCTAATAGACATCGACGCAGATAGCGCTAAGATCCTTATGCTGCCACTTGCTAAAACTTACGAGGTCGATATAACCATTGCGCAGATCCTGCCAAATTTGATACTAGTAAGAGCAAAAAGCAATAAATTTGGCCAGATTGAGAGCTTTTTACAAGGGGTAAAAACGCTGTTTTCGCAAAAATTTATCCCACAAAAAGACGTGATAGAATTTGTGGCAAAGAAGCTCATGCAAAAGGGGCTTAAAATTTCATTTGCCGAGTCTTGCACGGCTGGGCTGGCAGCAGCTAAATTTGCAAGATATGGCGGCGTCTCAGCTAGCTTTGATGGCTCACTAGTAACCTACGCAAATCACATAAAGCACGAGTGGCTGGGCGTTGAGGATGAAATTTTAGATACTTACGGAGCCGTGAGCGAGCCTTGCGTAAAAGCGATGGTAAAAGGCACGCTAAGCACGACAAATGCGGACTTTGCGCTTGCCATTAGCGGTATAGCTGGACCAGGTGGGGGCACAGCTAGCAAGCCAGTTGGCACGGTATATGTCGCAGCTGGCGATAGAAACGGCAACATCGAGGTTGAGAGGCTACTTTTAAAAGGTGAGCGCAACTACGTAAGAGAGCAAAGCGTGCTAAGTGCCTATCTATGCCTGCTTCGGCTAAAAAGCGAGATATTTTTCGCGTAAATTTTGTCTTTTATAAAACCCTTACGCGAAATTTAACGAGTTAAAATAACAAAACCGTCAAAGCCCCGAGCTAGACAAGCCGCTTGGGGCATGAAAATCAGGCTAAATTTTTATATTTTTACAAGATAAAACGCTAGCACATAGCCCATATATCAGCACGCAAAGGCTAACACTTAGTCCAAAGACGCTAAGAGCCGCGGTCTGACTAAAAGAGAGGGTAAAAAAGGAGATAAAGCTCGTGATAAATGCGCAAAATATCCCATAAATTCGCTCTTTTTCACTAAGACCCTCATTTAGTGCAAATATCATGTAGTCAATCCCCACAGCACTTGCAAGGATTAGCCCAAAGACGCCAAATATGCTTAAATTTACGCCAAAAATGGCAAAAATAAAGAGCGTAAGAAGTACACCAAAGATGATGACACCCATCACAAGTAACGAAATAAGCGCGCTAAAGTAAAACCACAGTAGTAAAAACGCGACCACAAGCGCTGTCATTTTTAGCTTTAGAGCAAGCTCTTTTGCCTGTGTTAGACTCTCATTTAGTGAGTCAGCGAAATTTAGGCTAAAAGCGTTGTGGCGCTCCAGCACATCATCACTTGCCGCCCCTTTTACAAAGTCGCTCACGTAAGCTATGCTTGTATTTTCATCAAGCATAAATTTCTTAAAATCCTTCATTGATTTTAGAGCCAAAATTTCACTCACGCCAAGCTCTTTTTCTCTCAAAATTTTTAAAATTTCACTTCGTACTTCATCTTTGCTAAAGCCAAATTTCTCATAAATCACATAAATTTGCTCATCACCAAGCGTCTTTTTAAACGCCTCTTTTAGCTCAGCCTGCTCGCTTTTGCTTAAAAGTATATCGCTTAATGAGCTCTCATCTTTTATCAAATTTCTCTTTTTTAGCTCGGATAAAAGGCTCTTTTCATCACCCAAAATATCGCCATTAGATCTTGTTACGATCATTGTATTTTGGTTGTTGCCAGTTAGGCTTAAGATATAAAAAGAGTCTGCTAGCAGGCTCTTTGGCATATTTGAGTAGTCTTTAACATTTTCGCTTTTTGATAAATTTTTAAGATCAAATCCTAGAAAAATAGCTAGCAAAATAAGTGAGATAGCTAGAAATTTAACCCCCAAATGCCTAGCAACTAGGGCGGAAAGCTTGCAAAATTTAGTTAAAAACCTATCAAAGAGCTTTGATCTATAAAATTTCACACCTTCAAAGACTAAAGGCATGAAAAAATAGCTGGCTAAAAACGCAGCAACTAGCGCAAATGCTGAAAATAGCGCCACCTCTTTAAGCAGCCTAAGATCAGAAAATGTAAAAGCCAGATAGCCACTAAGCGTGATAAGTAGGCCTAACAAGAAAATTTTTAGCATATTTTTTATACTGCCTGCCTTGATCGCTTCGCCCTCGTTTTTGCTAAGCCAGTGCAAGACATAGTCAAACATGAGTCCAATGAGGCTTGTGCTTATTAAAATAGTAAGGATATTTAGCTCACCAAGGCAGAGCAAAGTGCCTGCAAATGCAATGCTAAAGCCAAATACAGCAATAAATATCACATAAAAAATCCGCAAATTTCTAAACGCAAGCATCAAAAATATAGCGGTTAGGCTTAGCGAGACCACACTCATATAAAGGCTCTCGCTCTCGTTTTTTTGCTTTGAAAATGCCTGATAGAGGGCACTTGAGTGCACAAAAAGCTCGTTTTGTCCAACTTTAAGCGCTTGTAACTCGTTGTAAAATTTTATTAGCATCTCACTCGCAGCTCCCTTTTTCAGCTCGCCTTTTAGCAAGAAAAAGCTCTTTTCTGCGTCTTTTACCTCAAGCATGAGCTCGGCTAAATTTAAGCTCACATTGCCATTTTTTGTGCTAAAACCACTACTTAACGAGAAAAAATCATCTTTTACATTTAAAAGCCTAAAGCTAAAGCTGTTAAAAATTTCCTCTGCGCGCTTTTTAAAAAAGGCGTTTTTATCGTTTTTTAAAAGCTCTAGATCAGCTCTACTTAAAAGCGCGATCTTTGAGCGGTTGATGTCACTTTTTATATCATTTAAATTTACGTCAATGTTCGCCTCAAAGCTCTTAAAAAGCGAACTTTTAAGAGCTAAGCTTTGCACATTTTTGACTAGCTCTTTGGAATTTACCAGCACTAAAAAATTTGACGCCATCTCATCTTGCACCTCTTTTAGCACCTTTGCCTCTTTGGCGTCCTTGAAATTTATCAGTGAAAAGATGTCAGTTTGCACGTTTTTTAGGCTTGCAAGTGAGTAGCAAAGCGAGGCTAAAAAAACAAAGATAAAAGCCAAGATCGTGGCTAGTTTTTTCATTTTAGACTAAACTCATTTATCGTTTTATCCCCGCTTACCTCGTCAAGCTCGATCTTTTTTACCACCTCGTCGCCACTTATCTTTATGGATTTAAAAATTTGTTTAAAGAGTAAATTTTTAGGGATTAGCTCTATGCTCCACTCTTTTAGGCTGTCACTTGTTTTTATATCAAATTCTTTCCTAAGCTCGTTTTCATCGAGGCTGATGATAGCAAGAAATAGCTTTTCATCAAAATTTGCGCTCGTCTTTTCAAGCTTGCCATTTTCGTTTTTAAAAATACCGTCTTTGTTTATAAAAACCTTTGAGACGACTGGCTCTAGCGTGTCCCAGTAAAGACCGCCATTTTCAAGCCTAAACTCACCAGAGCTTTTTATGTTTTTATTAAAGCCAGCCAGGCTCTTAGTCTGCGTAAAATTTCCGCTTACACCATCTGTTTTTACTATATTTTTAAGCTCGCTTAGCTCATAGCCAAAGCAAGATATAAAAATGGCTAAAAAAAGAGCTATTTTTTTCATAAATTTTCCTTTTTCGTGTAAGCTTCAATCGCCTTTTTTAAAGCCTCTGGCATCTCAAAGCAAGTTTGTAAGCTCTTCATCTCGATGACAGCTTGCGCGGTATTTGCCTCGCTTAGTTTTTCGCCCTTTTCATTTTCTATAAGATAGTGAAATTTTAAAAATGTTTCGCACTCGCTAAGCGTTGTTATGACCTTTATGACGTCGTTAAAAAAAGCTGGTCGCACGTATTTTACGTCAAGTTTTACGATAGGAAAGGCGTAACCATCTTTTTTCATAGCTATGTAGTTGTATCCAAGCTTGTCAAGTAGTTCGCAGCGTGCCATTTCTAGGTACTTGACGTAGTTGCCATGCCACATCACTTCCATGCTATCAACGTCAAAAAACGCCACTTTAAATGTGCTAACGTGTGAAATTTTCAAATTTATCTCCAAAAATCAAAAAAATTAAACCACTGCGATGGGTTCTTGCAAGCGTGATCCTCAAGCTGTCTTACATAGCTTTGCACGTATGGCATGACGCTTGCCTTGCGGTCGCGACCTAGTTTTATCTCATCTGCGATGTCGCTTAGCTCGATGCTAAATTTATCGCCATTTTTCACGCACCAAAGCGTGCTCATTTTTACGCCCAAAATGCCAGCTAGCAAGTATGGGCCATAGTTAAATTTAGCCATCTTGCCAAGAAAGCTAACCTCAACAAATTTATCGCCATTTACCGGAGTTCTATCGCCCATTATGCCGATATTTACGCCGTTTTCTACCGCCTCTTTTAGCTCAAGCATAGCTGCTGCATCGAGGTTTTCTACGCTTATTAGCTTGATCTGCCCCTTACTTATCTGCTCTAAAATTTTATAAAAATTTTCATTTCCCTTGCTATAAACCAAGATGATCATACGAAAACTTGGCGATCTAAGCGAAAGTGTCTTGCAAATTTCTACATTTCCTAGGTGGCTTGTTAGCAAAATTCTGCCACGCTTTGATGCCTCAAACTCTTCTTTTATCCACATAAGTTCGTCAATATCTAGCTCATTTTCGAGCACGCCATTTTGCCAAATACGAAATTTATCGCAAATCGCAATACCAAATTCATAAAAATTTCTAAAAACACTAGTAGCTGGTTTTTTACCGCTAAATTTCTCTACATTTTGCAAAAATTCTCTTATATTTTTTCTCTCTATTTTTGAAAAAATATAATAAAAGCAAACAACGATCATAACGATAGGTTTTATAAGAAAAATAGGCAAATTCTTGGTTAAAAACAAGCTCACCTTTAAGAAAAATTCATTTGATCTTTCGCCTTTTTGCCACCATACGTATTTTTGTCCCCTAAAGACTTTGCTCAGCAAAAATGGAACCAAACTAAAAAAATATTTTGCATGCATAAGGCTTATTAATACGTTATCTTTTAGCATTTTAAAGTGAGAAATTCCACCTTTTTCATATCTTACTTTTAGCGGTATCCATCTTAGTCCAACACCTGCTCTTACGGCATTTACAAGGATTTCCATGTCAAATTCCATCCTATTTGACTTGCTTTGAGATATCGCCCATTCTAGCTCTTTTAGCGGATAAATTCTAAAGCCACACATCGCGTCTTTTATGTCGGTGCTTAATGTGTTTACCTTGACCCAAAAATTTGTGATCTTTCTACCATAAAATCTCGACTTTGGTGCGTCCTCGCCATAAATCGGATCAGCCATTATCATATCGTGTGGATACTTTCTGCTAAGCTCTAAAAACTCAGCCACTTCGCTTATGTCGTGCTGAAAGTCAGCGTCGATCTGAAATGCATGCGTGTAGCCATTTTGCACAGCGTGTCTAAAGCCATCTTTTAGCGTAGCGCCCTTGCCACCATTTTGGGTTCTTGTCAAAATTTCTACACCAAATTCGCTTAAATTTTCCAAGGCTTTTTTTGAAACCTTGTTTGAACCGTCATCAACTATTAAAATATGTAGATTATAACCCGCAAGCGCCTCACAAAGGGCTTTGATCTTCTCTGGATGGTTGTAAAATGGTATGAGAAAGAGCGTCTTCATAAGCCCAGCTTTATCCTACCAATACTACTTCTAGTACCGTTACAAAATATCTCAAAATATACCTTCCCATCTTTTTGTGAAATTTCTATACAAAGCTCGTCATTTGGCCTTACAAACTTTAAAAATTTCAGATTTTCCACCACACACTGATCGCCTATTTCTGCGCCAAGCTCTCTTGCAAATTTAAATACAAAATCAAGCTGCACAAAACCAGGTAGCAGTGGTAAATTTGGAAAATGCTCCATAAAAATACTAAGTGCTAGGCTAAGCTTTGTCTTAAATTTATAAACGCCCTCCTCGCTACTTTTCTCCCAAGAAAGCTCCTCACTCTTTTCTAAAAGCTCTTTAAAATTTGCCTTTAGAAATTTCCCTTGCGCGTTTTTACAAAGTGAGCTAACGATTTTAAAATACCTAACACTATTTTTAAACTCAGGCCTTAAAAGCTCATTTAGCCTTGCTACAACGCCCTTTTTACCGCTATTTCTAAAGAGCTTCACGCCCTCTTCACTAAGCTCTAAAAGTGCGGCTAGGCGCTTAAATTTTGGATGCGTATCGCAGTAGCAGTCTTTTAAAAGACCGCTTTCAAGCATCTTATTTTCAATGCTTATTAGATTGACCCTTTTGTCATTTAGCTTAACGATCCTATCGATCCTGCCCTTTAGCGTGAGTCTGTTGCCCTTTATCTGTGCCCAGTCGCTAGTCTGAAAAAACTCGCACCAAGGCGAGCTCACATTTAACGCCTCGTCCTCGTTTAAAGCAGCTTTTACCTTGCTAAAAAGCAAAAGTTCATCGCCTAAATTTCTAGCCACTACACCAGTTTCGGTGCTGCCATAGATGTCGATGATGCGCGCACTGCTTAGTTTTGCTATGCTAGCTCTTAGCTCGCTCTTTAGGGCTGAGCCAGCACAAATGATGTTTTTTAGTCCTGAAATTTCATCTGCTCTTGGGCTAGAAATTAGCGTTTGAAGCAAAACTGGGCTTGTTACAAAGCTTAATTTTGAAAGATCAAGCTCAAAGATCGCCTCTGGGTAATTTAGCTCCTTACTAACGGCCTTTGCACCAGAGATGATGGGCAAAAATACCTTAAAAGTAAGGCCAAACATATGCTGATGTGAAACGCTTGAAAAAAATGTATCGCTCTCATTAACTCCAAGTTCTTCTTTTAAAAATAGCCCTTCTTCTATCATCGCACCAAGTCTTTTTGGGATATTTTTGCTATTTCCAGTCGAGCCCGAAGTCTGAAGAAAAAAAGTAGAATTTAGATTAAATTTTGGCTCCATATTTCTGACTGGAGTCAAAAAATTCTTGAAATTTTCATCATTGATATTAAATTTATCACTACTAAAAATAGGCTTTGCAAGTAAAATCGGTCTCACGCCGATCGCAAGTGCTCCAAAAAAGGCGACACAAAAGTCAAAAGTTTCACTTAGATAGATCTCTATCTCACTCACGCCATACTCTTTTAAATTTGCCCCAAAAATACCAACTTGTGAGTATAAATTTTTATCAATATCAACAAATTTAAACTCTTTTAGACTATTTTCAAACTCCATTTTTCCTCTTTAAAATAAAAACTTTACGATATAAAATTTCTCCAAAAAACAAAAATCCCATCAAAATATAAGAAACAAAGGAGCAGTGAATACTCCAATAAAATTTATCCTCAAAACACGATAAAACAAATGCGAAAATCGCATTAAATACAAAAAATAAGCACCAAATTTTTGTTAACCCTCTTGTGTAACTAACGACCTTTTCGTCGATATTTTTCTCTTTTAGCCTAGCAAGCCTAGTTATCACCGCCTCGCCCTTTAAGCTGTAAAAAAAGACCGCCAAAAAGCCAAGGCTTACGATACTTGGGTACAAAAATGCTAAATTTACGCTTCTAAAAATAGCGCAAATGGCAAAAAATATCCCAGCCGCTAAGCAAACCTGCCTTTTCTTGCCACTTTCAAAATAGGCTCTAAGCCCCCAAAGCACACATAAAACACCAAATATCAAAGTGGCATTTTCTTGCCAAAAAAATAGCACTAAAGGGTAAGCAATGCTTACTAAAATTAGCACTAGGTTTACTATTTTATGCTTCAAATTTCTTTGCTACGGCTTTTACGATGTCATCAAGCGTTTTTACGTTTTTAAAGTCCTCTGGCATCAGTCTATGTCCAGTTTGACGTTTGATGTAATCAATCATGTCAATAGCATCTATACTATCAATCTGCAAATCCTCATATATCCTAGTCTCTAGCTTTATCTTGCTCTCATCTATCTCAAAAAGATCGATCAAGGCTTTCTTTAAAATTTCAAAAATTTCTTTTTCACTCATCGTTATTTCCTATTTTCGTAAATGTATTTTGCAAGAGAAGATACGCTAAAAAATATCTCTTTTAAATTTGCCGTCTTTGAGTCAAGTACAAGACCATATTTTTTCTGCACTGCAAGCCCAAGCTCTAAGGCATCAACACTATCAAGTCCAAGACCATCATTAAAAAGTGGCGCATTCTCATCAATATCGCTTGGCTTCATATCCTCTAAATTTAAGCTTGTGATGATCAACTCTTTTATCTCATTAACTAGCTCTTTCACCAAATTCCTCCTTATAAATTTTACTTATCTCATCATGCATTGCCCTAGCCCTTACCGGACTTGGCCTATCCTTTAAAAACATATCAACATCAAAATTTTTCATCTCTTTAAAATGATATTTTATCTTTTCATCTGGTATTTTGTACCATGGTTCATTTTTTCTAAGACTTCTTGGATGCATATTGATGCCGATACATACAATATTTTTAGCGCCTTTTACACCTATGTAAGCAGCTGCCTTATGAAAAATAATTTCATCTTTCGTACGTGTGCCTTCTGGGAAAATTAATAAATTTTCGCCACTTTTTAAAACCTCCACGCTTTTTTGTAAAAATTCCTCGTTATTTGTGTTTGGTATGTAGTTGCACGCCCTAATAGCAGCAAATAAAAATATATTTCTGCCAAGCTCGCCCTTTACGATGCAGTTTATTCTTTTAAATTTTGAAACTAAAAAGACCACATCAAGAAGCGAAGGGTGGTTTGCTATGACCAAATTTGATCCGCCATTTAGCTCGCTAAGCTCAAATTTATAGTCCAAACGCCCACAATTTTTAGCAACTTTTATAAAAAATCCCCAAGAAATTCTAACTAGATCACGGCATAAATTTTGTATAAATTTAAATTTATTTAGCCCCAAAAGCACCACTGGCACAAGCAACAAATCTCCGCTTATGCAAATGATCGCAAAAAATAAAAAGAAAGATCCAGTTCTTAAAATTTTAAGGCTCATAGCTAAAATTCCAAGACGAAGAATAACTACAACTTTGCCAGTTTTTTGATATTTTTGGATCAAAATTTACAATAAAACTTTTTAATAAATTCCCGCAAATTTCTTTTTCTTTTTTAGCTCTTTTTAGAGTTAAAACCCTCTCATTTTTTGCCTTTGAGACAACAAGAGCGAGCATAAATGACGGCTTTTTCTCATCAAAATAACTCTGCTTTATCGACTCATGATAGGCAAGTATTAGCACCTTTTCATATCCGTCATTTAGTCTTAAAAATGCCGCTTGCAAGGCATCTTCGACTGGACTAAAAGAGGAAATGGCTAAAATTTCATTGTGATTTTTAGCTTCTATGCTAAGAAGTGACGAGATAGCATTATGCACCGACAGTGAAAACGAAGTAGGCGAAACTGGCTCAGCTTTTGCCAGTGTAGTCTCTAGCTCAAAGCAGCGATTTATCTCTCCTTCATATGAGCTAAAAATAACTGGCATATCAAGCTTATCAAAACCACTAAGCAGGCTAAAAGCGCACTTTGCAGCACTACTTAGCCTTCTTCTTTGTATGGGTGGAATTTTTGCTAGATCAAATTCTTTTTTGTATCTAGCCAGATCCTCGCCGACATCGCCATAAGCTATCGCATCAAAAAAATCAATTTGAAATTTCATTATTTCGCGATATCGCCTTTTAGAGTAACGCCAGACATCAAAGCACCGCTTCCACACTGAAACTGAGTTTTTGAGTTAAATGGCTGTTTTTTGTAGTAGCCAGTTAGATTTACAACCTTAGTGCCACCTTCTTTTAATGCTCTTTCTTGGAAAGTCTTTAAGGCCGAAAGAAGTGCGATTTGGCATGCCTCTTCATCACTTTTATTAAAACCATTTGTCTTTTTATTTGATGTTAGATCTTTTACAATTACCTGACCGCTATAGCCTGTGCCAAAGCTGATACTTACATTTGGAAGTAAGAAATTTTTAGCTTTTGGGCCATTTAGGAAGTCAAGTGAGTGATATTTCACATCATCTCTTGCGCTAAGACTTGTTGCAAATGCCAAAACAGCAACTAATGAAATTAATTTTTTCATGTTTATCCTTTTTAAAAAATGTTTTTAACTCTTTTAAATATCAAAGATGTATTTACGCCGCCAAATGCAAAGTTATTGCTCATCACAAAGTCTGTCCTTATCGGCGTTGGCTCCTTTAAGTAGTTTAGCTTTGCACACTCAGGATCGATCACATTTAAATTTATAGTTGGAAAAAATAGCTCTTCTCTCATCATCATGATAGAAGCGATAGCCTCCAGTCCGCCACAAGCGCCAAGCGTGTGACCAAGGTAGCTCTTAAGCGAGCTAATGGCGATATCCTCTCCAAAAATCTCATTTGTAGCGATACTCTCGGCTATGTCTCCATGTTTTGTCGCAGTCGCATGGGCATTTACGTAACCTATACTTTTTGGCTCTAGTTTTGCCGCGCGGAGCGCTAAGCTCATCGCCGCTTTCATCGTAGCGCTTTGTGGTCTTGTGATGTGCGTGCCGTCACACGTCGAGCCAAAACCAACGACCTCAGCGTAAATTTTAGCTCCTCTTTTTAATGCGCTCTCTTCACTTTCAAGTACCAAAAATCCGGCTCCCTCGCCAAGCACCAAGCCATCTCTATCTTTTTCAAACGGCGTTGGACTCAAATTTGGCGTGCTGTTTTTTACGCTAGTTGCGTAAAGCTTGTCAAAGACGTATGCCTCGCTCACGCAAAGCTCTTCAGCCCCGCCAGCTAGCATCATATCTATGCTGCCATTTTTTATGCTCTCGTATGCGTAGCCAATGGCGTGCGAACCACTTGTGCAGGCCGATGACGTCGGGATTATACGTCCTTTTAGCGAGTAAAAAAGCGCGATATTTGCCGCTGTGGTGTGAGGCATCATTTTTATGTAGGTATTTGCGTTAAAGCCGCTATCCATGTCCAAAACTAGCTTTGCCATGTCAAGGATAGAGTCTGTGCTGCCAGTACTTGAGCCACTAGCTACACCCATCCTACCATCTTGCACGTTTGGGTCCAAATTTTCAGCCTGCAACTCTTCTCCATTTAGCAAACCAGCATCTTTTAAAGCAAGTCCGGCCGCATGTACGCTATAACACGAGACCTTGCCAAGGCTTCTTAGCTGTTTTCTATCCCACTCCTGTGGGTGTTTGTAGTCTATGATAGGTGCTGCTAGGCGCGTGTTTAGGTCCTTATAGCCCTTCCACTCGCTCATATATCTCACGGCATTTTTACCCTCAAGAAATTTAGCCCTCATCTCCTCCCAGCTGTTGCCAAAAGCACTGACTGCGCCGATACCTGTGACAAATACACGCATTAGCAAAGTCCTCCATTTACGCCGATAACCTGCCTTGTGATGTAGCTAGCCTCGTCGCTTAGTAGAAATTTAACGAGTCCTCCCACTTCATCTGCCTCGCCAGCTCTTTTTGCAGGTATGGCCTTTAGCACTTCGTCTAAGAAGTCGCTATTTAAAATTTCTTCGCTCATATCTGTCTTTATAAGCCCTGGAGCTACGCAGTTTACTGTTATGCCTCTACTTGCAAGCTCGACTGCAAGGGCTTTGCTAGCTCCTATGATGCCAGCTTTGCTAGCTGAGTAGTTCACCTGACCTCTGTTGCCAATGACGCCTGAAACAGAGCTTAGTGTTACTATTCTAGCTGGCTTTCTAGCCCTTATCATGGGCATTAGCGCTGGTCTTAGAACATTGTAAAAGCCATTTAAATTTACATCTATCACATCAAACCACTCTTCGTCGCTTAGCCCCACAAAGGTGTTATCTCTTGTTATGCCAGCGTTTAAAATAACGCCGTAGTAGACGCCATTTGCCTCCATGTCGGCCTCTATCGCCTCTTTTGCCGTAGCGGTGTCAGCCACGTCAAATGTCAAAAATTTAGCCCCAAGCTCACTAGCTATCTTTAAAAGATCATCGCTCTTACTTCTTGCGTGAAGCACCACTTCGTACTCATTAGCTAAGCGTTTAGCGATGCTAGCTCCTATGCCTCTACTTGATCCAGTTATCAATACTCTCTTACTCACTAAGTGCCTTTTTTACAAATTCTTCATCAGGGCTCATCACATTTAAAACAGCCCTTGCACCAAGCTCGCCGTTTACAAAAAGCTCACTGTCATAAACGCCAAATCCACTCTCATCTTGGATCGAGCAATTTGAGACAATCACTATCTCATCGCCCACTTTAAAATACGGCCTAAAAATTTCAAATTTTCTACTACCAAGTAAAAAGCCAAATATCGCCTTCTCACCCCTTAGCTCACGCATCTTTGAGTCGTAGATGCCAAGACTTTGAGCCATCATTTCAATCGCCTTTTGTGTGTAAAATTTCCCATCTTCCAAAAATGGAGTTTGCTCATTTATCACACTTCTTACTTTGATGCTCTCACAAGGTGTAAATTCTAAAATTTCATCGATCAGGGTTATGGCGCTACTGTGCGGCAAATAATCACTTATCATCATCTCACTCTTTTAAATATTATCGCGGCGTTATCTCCGCCAAATGCAAAAGATAGCGACATCGCCGTTTTTATGTCAAATTTCGTGCCGCTTTTTACTAAATTTATAGCTTCCAAGCTCTCATCGTACTCACCGTCATAAACGTGTGGCGGCAAGGCGCTATTTTCTTGCATACAAAGTATGGCGCAAATGGCGCTTTCTATTGCTCCAGCAGCGCCTAGCGTATGTCCGATCTGCGGCTTTAACGAGCTAGCATATGCAAAGCCAAGCGTTAAATTTACAGCTTTTGCCTCCATTTTGTCATTTGCTTGCGTGCCGGTGCCATGCAAATTTACATAGTCCACGCCGTCCATGCCAGCTTTTTTTAAAGCTTCTTCTATACAACAAATTGCCATTTTGGCATTAAAATCGGGCTGAGTCATATGAAAAGCGTCGCAGTTTGAGGCCGAGCCAGCGACAACTACGTTTGAAATTTCATCACGGCTCAGCAAAAATAGCCCAGCTCCCTCGCCTATGTTTATACCCTCTCTATTTTTAGAAAAGGGTTCGCTTGATTTTTGACTTAAAATGCTAAGTGAGTTAAAGCCATTTATGGTTAAGGTGTTTAAACTATCGACGCCGCCGCATATAACCGCATCGCAAATATCGCTTTTTATTAGTCTTTGCGCCTCAATAATCGCCTTAACACCAGAAGTACAGGCAGTTGAAACGCAAAAACTCGGACCTTCTAATCCATAAAATTCACTCACAAATTCAGTCACATTTGCAAGACAGTTTCTATCTATACCAAATTTGCTTTTATCAAAAATTTCAGTTTTTATATACTCTTTAAAAGTCCAAAAATTTTCTTCAATTCCGCTCGTTGTAGTGCCTAAAATGACACCTACACGGCTTTTGCCAAATTTTTTGATAGCCCTCTTGATCTCATCATCAAGCTCAAGAAGCGTATTTAAAAGCAAAGCATTGGTTCTTGTTTTGAAGTGTTCTTTTGTCTTCCTGGCAAACTCTGGTAGTGCCTTATCAAATTTCGCTACTAAAAATTTATTCTCAGGATGAAACTCACTGCTTAAGCTTAGAAATCTCTTTCCACTTAAAAGCGAACTTAAATTCTCATCACTACTACTCCCTGCGGCACTGATAATAGCTGGTTTGCTAACGTAGATCAACACTTTCTACCTCATAATATTGATCATCTATCATAAATTTTTGCTCGTTTTTTTCATCTTTTATCATCTCTAGCACTTTTATAAAAAGTTCATTGTAAGCACTATTTGGCGGTAAAAAACCTAAATTTTTAAAGCTACCTTCTTTTAAAATTCGCCTAGCTTCTGGCGCGCCAAGTGCATTTACAAGGCTAAATTTATACTCATTCTTGCTATTTTGCACGTAAAGCAAAAGTAGACCTTTTGATGAGCTTACCTTAAATGTTTTCAAGTCAAAATCTACTATATGTGGCGTATCAAATTTCTTTGCACATCCAAGAACAAAAAGCGAAATAGCAAGGATTATGACTATTTTTTTTATAAGCAATCTTTACCTTTTAATGTTAAAAATTACAAAAGTTTAATAATTATATCTTTGCATTGCTTAAATGCAAGGCAAATAATAAATGAATTATTAATAATTAAGTATTTTTTTGCCATTTCATCGTAGCTGGTAGTACCAAGATCGCTAAACGATAAATTTTTAAGCTTTAAAATCGCCTCTTTTGCAGTATAAATTTCATAAAATTTTTGCGTTTTATCTTTTGCATTTGCCAAAATTTTGCTCTCTTCTTTTGTAAAGCAAAAGCTAGCTACGGCGTCAAAATTTCTCTGCTTTAGCTCTTCGACATCGACTCCGATCTTTTCTTTTGAAATGGCTAGAACTGCGATATTTTCTTTATGTGAAAGACAGATTTTGCCTCGCATCTTTGCTTTAAATTTTAAGTAGCGAGATATTTTAAATGAGTTTTGTTTTATTAAATTTGGATATTTTTTTACTCTTCTGCGATCTTTTTTATTTAGCATTTTTGGACTAAATTTCTCACCGCAAAAGCTGATTAAAAGATGAATTTCACCCCTTTTTATAGGCATTTAATCTCTTTTTATAATTTTCATCAAACTCTAATGCTTTTTCAAACTCAGCAGTAAATGCTCTAAGACAATCATTTTTTTGCTGGTTTTCATCGCCAAATGATCTAATACGTGACGTAAAAGTAATCTTATCTTTTCTAAGATCAGCCTCTTTTAGATCAAAACTTAAATTGCTCATTTTGCTATTTAAGATATGCAAGGCACATTTTCTTGGCCCAAAGATAAAATTTTGCCCGTTTAAGGGTTTTAGGCTTCTTACTAAAATGCCACCATAAAGCGATGGCTCGCTTTTAAAGGATATGTCAAAGCCAAAGTTGTGAAAGTAAATCTCTCCTGCCTCACACTGCCTTTTGTAGGTATTTGCGTCAAAACAAGTATAAATTTCAAGCTCGCTAAATTTATACTCTTTGCCAGAAACAATTAAAACTTTACTTTGCATAAGCTCGCATAAAAAGCTCTGAAATTTCTTATCAAAAAACTCTTTAAAACCAGCAGCCTCAACTATCTCTTGCTTTATATTTTTATCTAGAATTTTAAAGTTATTTTGTTTGAGCAGATCAAATTTTTCTTTATCAAAATGACTTTGCTCTAAAAATTTACTAAGCACTGCCATCAGATCAAATTTAGAAAAATGGCTTTTAAGTAGCTCGCCAGCTAGCATCTTTGCTCCTAATTTTTTTATATTTTAAAGGGTTTGAGCTTTACAAACTAATCTTTGATAAGAATTTACCAGCTGCCACTTGCTCCGCCTCCGCCAAAACCGCCTCCGCCGCCACTAAAGCCACCACCTCTTGAACTGCTTGAATGGCCGCTGCCACTGCTATTTGAGTCTGATCTATCGCGCCTAAAGTCACTGTGTGTATTTTTGCTTTGAGTATTTTTTTTAAAGGCATTTTTTAAAATAATAAAAAATATTACAAACACAATGGCAAAGACAATGAAGTAATTTTTCACGCCAAAAAATTGCTCAAATACCGTAGATATAAGCCCTGCAAAACACGCACTAAAGCCAACTCGCATAAAAAATTTACCTAAAAAGCCAGAGATAAAACACGAGATCATGCCAGCAAAAAAGGCAACTATTCCAAACGGTATCTCTTCATCATCACTCACACTTTCAAATTCTTCGCCACTAGCTACCTTTATGATGGCTCTTATGCCATCTATCACACCACCGCCCATATCACCTTGCTTAAATTTAGGCGCTATCACATCATTTATGATCTGGCTTGATATAGCGTCAGTTAGCACACCTTCAAGCCCATAGCCAACTTCTATACGTACTTTTCTCTCGTTTGGAGCGATTATTAAAAGCACTCCGTTGCTGCTTTGTTTTTGTCCCAGCTTGTAGCCTCTAGCTACCTCAAGAGAGATCTCTTCTATGCTTTTATTTTCTAGTGATTTAAGAGTCACGATAGCAATTTGTGTCGTACTATTTTGCTCGTAATTTTGCACTAAGTTTAAAAGCTCAGCTTTCTCATTTTTAGAGAAAATTTGAGCCTCATCATTTATCTGCTCGTTAAAATTTATGGCAAAACAAAAGCAAAATGCAAAAAATAAAAGAGCAAAAATTCTCTTCATCATTTCTCAAATGAAACTTTTGGATTTATCTTCTCTTCGCTACTTATTTCAAGATTTTGTTTTGGCTTTAGCTCAGGATAAAAAGCACTTGCTATAAATTTATTTGGAAAGCTTCTAAGGGCTACGTTATACTCTTTTACAGCTTCGATATAATCATGCATTGCTACGCTTATGCGGTTTTGCGTACCTTCAAGCTGACTCTGAAGAGATAAGAAATTTTGATTTGCTTTTAGCTCTGGATAGTTCTCGCTAACTGCCATAAGCCTGCCAAGCGCCAAGCCAAATGAGCTTTGTGCTGTCATAAATTCTTTCATCTTAGCTTCATCGCTAAGACCACTTGCATCAACGCTTACTTGCATGCTCTTGCTTCTAGCATTTGCCACATCTTCAAAAATTTTTTGTTCATGGGCTGCGTAGCCTTTTACAGTTTCAACCAAATTTGGCACAAGCTCGGCTCTTCTTTTATATTGATTTAACACCTGCGACCACTTTGCATTTACATTTTCATCAAATGCAACAAATGAATTTATATACTTAAAAGTACCAAAAGCAAGTGCAGCGATAACTATAATAACGGCTATTAAATTTTTCATATTTTCTCCTTTAAGGAGCAAATATTAGTAAAACAAGACTTAAAAAATAATGTGGGTTTGAGTTTGAAATGAGTGCGAATTTACGCACTCATTTTGGGGATTAAAGATCGGTGTGGATTTTGTCGTCTATTTGGATATGGATAGTTTTTCCATTTATTTGATCTATGCTTGAGTAGCCCTTAAAGCCACTAGCGTCGTAGTTAGAGTCACGATCCCATTTGTGATCTAGATCAACTTTTGTGATTTTATTGCCATTAGCATCAACATCACCACCTTTTATCTTAAGCACCGTATCAGGGTTATCAGTGATATCAAGGATATTTTGTACATTAAATTTGATCTCTGTCTTTCCTTTAAGCTCAAGATTTTCAAAGCTTTCCACTTTTGAATCAAGATTAGAAATATTGTTAAAGTTAACTTTGTCGCCATCAAAGACCAAAGTATCGTTGCCTTCGCCACCTTTCATGTCTTTACTTGCGTCAAATTTAACCGTATAGTTTTCAACGCCTATATGAAGTGGTTTATAAGGCTCATAAGATTTAGACTCTAAGCCATCCGAATCCGAGGTCTTAAGAGTAGCTTTGACTTCCAAATCATAAGCTGATCTAGCATTAATATCTAATGATTGCTCGAATACACCTTTTGTTATATCTTCAGCCGATAAAGTATGTGTTGCAGTCTTAGTTAGTGCATGGTGGTTGTCTGGATCAGTGTATTTAAACTCCACCGTATCTCCATCTCTAGCATCTTCATTAAGATAAACTTTAACCGTAGTAGATCTTTCACCACTTTCTGAGGTTTTTATATCTTTATTAAACATGATGCCTCTTATAGCATCGATTTCAGCATGTGCCGTATCGCTTACTGTTTTGCTCTCACCAAATGTGTCAGTTAGAGTAACTTCAGCTTTTGTTTCTTTATCAACTGCGATAGTAGCATTAAGATCAAGTGGATTATCTCTATCAAGCGTTTGTTGAGAACCATCATCTAAATTTTTAAGTGTAATCTTCCCATTTACATCTTTTCCCATAACTTCATAATGCTTAGTCAAGGTAGATCCATCAGGATTCGTTATCTTGACATCTATCTTATCACCAGCTATAACGCTTCCTGGGATAGAAACATGAACCTTTGAAATTTTACTACCTGACTCATCTCTTGAGATAATGCCATTATCATTTTTATCAGCAACTATGCTTACACTTAATCCCGCTTCACTTAAAGGTGCAAGTTTAGCTTTTGCTTCGCTACTAGTTGTAGTCTCAGCACCATTTGTTATAGTAGCTACTGCACTAGTTTCGCGACCTGGAAGCATAGCAACGCCAGGAATTTTTATAGTGTTATTTTCTAGTTCATGTGGAGTATGAGTAGTATCACTATCATCTGTTAATGAAATTTTACCATTAGCAGTTTTTGAAACTGTATAAGTTATGGTTCTAGACCCTGTTGTACCATTAGTTTGAGGCTCTTTTATAGTTACTGCTATCTTATCGCCATTTGTGACATTATGTGGCACCTGAACGCTTATAATTGTCTTTTTTATATCATTGTCCAAAATAGCTTCATCTCTGTCTATTACATTGTCTCTACTTGCATTATCTTCAACAAATTCAATCTTTAAATTTTTAGTATCTACTGACTCCAATGTAGCTTTAGCTATTTTTGTTACTCCATTTATAGTAGCTTCAACCACTGCTGGATGATCTTTATCGATATGAACATTAGAAATTTTTAGTTTATTTCCTGGATCAAGTGCGACAAGGCTGCCACCTGCATCTTTTATAGTAACGTTTGTACCATCATTTGAAGCAACGGTATAAGTTTTCTCTGCTCCACCATTCACCTTAACTTTTATAGTATCACCGCTATTTACAGTGGTTGGGATTTGAAGTATTGCCGAAGTAGTATTTAAATTTCCATCCTTCATAGCTTCATCTCTACTTAGAACTCCGTTTCTATCTTTATCCTCATCAATAAATAGCCTAAAGCCTGTTCCAGAACCGCTACCTTGAGCATCAAGCGTAATATCGCTATTTGTCTCAACCTTATCAGCACCAGTATTATCAGTAACCTTGGCATTAATGATAGTCTTATGATCTTCTGTTAAGCCAAGTGTATATTTGACCACCTTATTGCGGTCAGCATCATCGGTAATATCAAGCTCTTCACTACCATTTTTGGCTATCAATTTGCCGTTATTATCTTTTACTATCTCGTATGTCTTAGTTGTTTTATTGTTTGGCGTGTCTTCGTTATGTGACTCTACTATTAATTTATCACCTAAAACAAAATTTGAAGGAAGCTTGATAGTTGCTATAGTAGTCGCTCCAGTTGCCTCTGTGCTACCCAAAATACCATCATTATTGGTATCTTTTTCAAAAGTTATCTCCATGTCTTCATGAAGCTTTTCAAGAGTATTATGATTTTGAGCTTCGGCTTTCTTGCCACCACTTGCATCGGTGGTCTCAGTAGTTACATTGATGGTCTTGCCAGCAATGATCTCTACGCCAGGAATTTCTATCTCATTTTTATCACTCGCAGTTATAGAAGTATGAGTAGAAGTATCTTCTAGTATGATTTTACCGCTTGGATCTCTACCTGTAACCTTATAAGTTTTAGGTGAAGTGCCATTATCTATTTTTACAGTTACCACATCACCAGCTATAACGTTATTTGGCACTTTTACTACTACTGTCGTTTTATGTAGGTCGCCATCTGAGTCCTTGCTCTCCGCTCTCGTTAAGGATACGTTACGGTCAGCGTCCTCTTTGAAATATACCGCCATATCGTTTATATTTGATATAGTAACCGTGCTTGTATCTTCTGAATGCTGAATACCATCTTTATCTTTTATCTCGGCTGTTACTTTAGTTTCTAGACCAGTTGCTGTTTTAATGCCAGAAATTTTAAAGCTTCTACCATCTGTTTCTGTATCTATTTTATTGCCATCGCTATCTTTTACAAAGAACTTACCATTATTATCTTTTCCAATAGTATATTTTATTTCTCTAGCAGTAGCTTCATTTGGCTCTTTTATAGTTACAGTTAGTTTATCTCCACTTACTGCATTTTTAGGAAGCTTTATAGTGACTGTTGTGCTATTAAGATCATGATCACTCATAGCTTGCTCCCTACTCATACTCCTAGTGCCATTAGCCTCTCCAAAGATAACTTCAGGTTTTTTTACATACTCTAAACTAGCCGATACTTCTGGCTCACTTATAGATGTATGCCTGTCTGGATTTGAATGTGTGATTTTAGCCTTAATTTTCGTATCTTCTCCATACTTTAGCTGTATACCAGAAACATCAATGGTATATTGATTGTCACCTGATTTTATCGGTGTTAAAACATTAGAAGTTCCGTTTTCTGTTACACTAGTCACAGCACCTTTACTATCCATATGTATAGTAAATTCTCTTGTATAAGTTTTAGAAGGATTATTTACAGGATCATCAGGATCAGGTCCAGTAATAGTTAGCGTAAGCTTATCGCCATTATCAATTTTATTTGGCAGAGTAATCCTTGCTGTGGTTTTATTTACTTCATTGTCATCAGTACTTTCTTGTCTTGAAATTTCATGAAGAGTCTTTTCTTCTGGTAATGTCATTTCTAAATTTCTACCAATAGGCATTACACTATCTTGATCTGACTCTTCGCTTTTTCGAACATTGTTTTTATCTACCACATGAACACTAGCTGATGTTCTTACATCTGGAAATATCGGAAGAGATGTATTTACTTTTTGACTATCAATCATCTCTTGTGTAAGAGAAATTTCTTTTGTTGTATCTTGCTTAGTTAGTGGATCGGTATAAGTTATAACGATTTTATCGCCAATAACTACATCTTTTGGTAGAGTTATTTCTACTGTTGTGCTTCTAAAGTCGTTATCTTGCTTATTTTCATTATCATATAGATAGATATTATCGTCTGTATCTTCAGTAAATTTCAAAGTCGGTTTTACATCAAGAGTAGTAGAGTCACTTGCAGTTGCACTTCTCATCGTGTTTGTGCTATCTGCTACGTAAGCTTCTACTTTTGAAGGCTTACCGTGCTCAACTGGCATATTATCTATCTTATATCCATTATCTATTATGTTTTGATCAATAGATACATTTCTAACCTCTGTTGTGCCATCAGGCTTTGTTAAAGTCACGTGAAGCACATCTCCAACAATCACATCTTTTACAGTTATAAGTACTGGAGTTTCATTTAATTTGCCATCTTTAGCATTTTCAGTATATGTTAATAGATTATTATCAGGACCATTATCCTCTGTAAATTTAACCTCTGGAGCACTAAAGCCACTTGAAGTTACGCTATCTTCACTTCTGCCACTAACATTTCCTTGAAAATTTGTAATAGTTGCATCAACTTTTGAAATTTTGCCAGTCTGTATTGGTGCATCAAACTGATAACCATTGCTTATGATAGTTGGAGTGATAGGAATTGTTTTATTTTCAGTATTACCATCTGGCTTAGTTATAGTGATATTTAGTATATCTCCGGCCCTTACTGTGCCATCATTTGGAATTGTAATAAGAACTTTTGATGTATTTAAATTTGTATCACGTGCATGCTCAACCCTACTTAAAGTACCATCGTTATTAAGATCGCTTATAAAAGTTACAAGAGGATTGCTTGGGATTATAGTATCATCTCCACCATTGTATCCGCTTATTGGGCTATCGTATGATGCAAAAGCTCTGTTTGTATCACTTAAATTTCTATATGTTGCATTAATGTTTGAGTAATGGCCACCCTCAGCAAATTTAGCATCACCTAGGCTAACACCATCTCCACCACCAGCAGCAGTATTTCCACCAGCAGCAGTCTCTTCAAGCTTTGTTAAATCTCCGCCATTTAAAATAGCATTTTGCAAATCACTAACATCTGCCAAGCCTTCTGCGCCTATAGTACTTTGATTTAAAGCAAGTGTATCATTGCCTACGATCGTAATCTCTTTTCCATTATTTGAAACAATTGTTATTTTATCAGCGGCATCACTTGTCTTGATGCTCTCTCCCATATAAAGGATGTCACCTACTTTTAGCTCTCTCTCATTTCCGTTTTGATCGATAGCAACTGCCTTGCCACTAATAAATTTTACTACTCCAGCTTCTTTAGCCAAGATTACTCCTTATTATTTTTTGTATTATTTAAATTTTTACGTGATTATATACTATCTTTATAAGATATAACTTTATATGAGAAATTTTATCTTTTAAGAAAAAAATATATTAATTAAATATATAAATTCCAAATGTCAATAGTTTGTAAAAAGCGAATTATAAGCTTTTATCAAAAAATAGCTTTTTGATTATCAATATAATTAATTAAGCAAAATATAATATTTTTTATAATAAAAACTTAATTTAAGATATTTTTAATTAGTTTGAAACAACAATATAACCAAAAAAATCATATTTTTTAAAAAATGTGTGATCACTATAAAATTTTTACTTATAAATTTCACAAAAAATCATCAGTCTAAAATCTACAAACTTATAGTTAAGTTTTTACTAGGTAAGCAATTTTCTAACGCAGAAATAATTTAATTTTATATTAAAGATATTCAAAAAATAATGTGAAATGATAATAAAAATTTATGATTATTTATAAGCAGTGGCGGACAGAGAGGGACACTCCGCCATTTTGGCGTTTTGATACACTTTCAACCTTTCAGGAGCGCTTATATAGACGTGTTTTATGAACTTTACAATTATACATTGTAAAGCTTTATTTTTACTTATTTTCTGTAACAAAAGTCCAAATTCTATGTAACACGCTCTAGCCCTTTTTATTAAATTATAAATAACATTTTTATTGGAAGAATTTTGTCCTAAATCAGGACAGATTTTATAAAATATTAAATGTATCCTATAACCTAAACACATCAGCCTTCCCATACATTCTTTCATAAAAATTTTTATATGCTTTCACTAACCTATACGCTACTAAAATTTACTGCACAAAATTTACATCCAGCCTATATCCCGCAGCATTGGCATAGGCATTTAAAGTAGAGATTGTTGGTGAAATTTTAGAATTTAAACTCTCTAACCTTGAGATGTTGCTTTTGCTAGTATTCATTCTACTAGCCATCTCCTCTTGAGTTAGATTTGCAGCTTTTCTGATCTTTATAAGCTTTAGTTTTAACTCAAACTCAATCTCCAGCCTATCGTATTCTTTTTTTACCTCGCTTCTTTTTAGAGCTTTTTCTTTAAAGTCCTCAAATGTTGGTCTCATTTTATCTCCTTTGCTCTTTGTATGATAATCTTCATATCTTTTTTAGGAATGGTGTCTGATTTTTTAATGAGCGTATGCAAAATCACTATTTCTCTATTTATAACATTTACAAAGACACTTCTTGCAATACCTTCTTTGCCTTTTGCCCTAAACTCAAATAGTCCATTTCCAAGAGGAGCACTATGTGGCCTGCCCAAATTTGGTCCTATCTCTTTTGCCATTTCAAGTACTCTAAGTAAATTAGCCAAAATAGTATCTGGCAAAGATAGTGTCTCGTCTTCAACACTCTTATCATAAAATGTGATTTTCCATAATTGATCTTTCATGTTGGCTATATTATCATATTTGATAACTTATTGTCAATCTCACATCCCAAATTCATACATCTCATGACCTTTGCCTTTTGTATTGGCAGGTTTTATATTTACTTCTTGCTTGTATTCTATATTACGCATTTGCTCTCTTATTTGCTCTATCTCTTCTCTAGCTGCCATTATCTCTTCATCTTTGTAAGATATCTCATCTATTAAATTTTTTATCTCAATATCTTTCTCGGCAAGTGTTTCATTTGCTAGTGCGAGCTCATCTTTAATATCTAGTAACTCAAGTAACTGCATAGCGTATAGTTCTATACGCTCCTTTATCTCAGATTTCAGCCCTTCGTTTTGTATAGCCAGCTCTCTTATCTTATCCCTTTGCTTTATCTCAGTTTCAAAGGCACTTTGTATCTGAGCTTCCTTTTGCTCTACTAGACTTTTTAGCTCTTCTATCTGACTAGCTAGCTTTTCGTTTTCACTAGCCACTCTAAACTCTTTTAGTTTTTTGTGTTTGCTGTTGCCACTGCCTTTTTTCATACCTAAAATTTCAGCATTTGTGTTATATACATTTTTAAAAACAGTCTTAGCATCTAAATTTGCATCAGCACTGTATCTTTTAAATCTTTGCATCTGGTTTCTGCCAGATACTAGAGTGTTCCACTCTACGTGTGCATGTCTTTGAAACATAGGCTCAAACTCATCATATCTTAGCTCCGCTCCTTTTTCATAGTACTGTTCGCCTTTTTTGTTTTCTTTGATATGTATGTAGTATGCTCTGCCGTCTGTATCAGTGACATACGTACCACCTAGCTTACCATTTTCATCACGAAAGAGTGGATATATCTCTTTACTATCACACTTTCTTAAAAGATGCCCCTCATCGCTATGTATATAGACATTTATGGGCTCTATGTTTAAAATTTCTCCTACTGCCTTTATGGAGCGTAGCAGGCTTGAAACACTTGTATGCTCATTTAGTCCTATGACGCACTCATAATGACAGTTTTGTTTGAGTGGTTTTTTGCCCCTTTCTATATCCACCAGCTTTGTTTTGCCATTACGCACCACTTCGCTCTTCATCTCATTCCTTCTTTTTTGCCACAGCTCATCAAAACTAAGCTCATTTAGCTTTATATACTCCACTGGTCTAGATATGCAAAAATTTTCATTTAAGTAGTATCCTGGCATGAGATATTTTGGTCGGTTTTCTCTACTGTTATGAGCATTCAGGTGCTCACTTGCTAGTTCAAATGTTATATTTGCTTGTTGGTCTTTAAACATCTTACTCTCCACAAACTATGATCTAATTACTATTAATTATATGTATTTTGTTAAAAAGAGCAGGTTTTAACCATTTAATGCCCAAATGGGTTTAGAGAGCTCTAAACCCTTGGGCTCTGCGAGGCTTTTTAATGCAAGAGAGAGACAGCCTAAACTTTTTTTAAAATCTAAGTCCTATTTTATCTTGCTTATTTCAAAGTACTCTGGCTTGTATAGGCTTTGAGACTAGCGGATCGTAGTTTAAATTTGATCCAAATAGATTAAATGAGTCCTTTTATGTCTACCCTCCACTAGCTTGTTTGTACATAATTTGCCACATAGACAGTGCCACCATCTTTTTCTTTTAAAACAAACATCTTTGCCATACATCCTTCTATAGACAAAGTAGCTTTTGCATCCAACAAGCTTATAGCCATAAACGCTACAACTTTTATAATGTTTTCACATTATCTCTTTTATTTTATAGTTTCTAAAATCTTCTTAAGATACTTTTTAAATTCGTCAGCAGATGTTTTATTATCATTTTTTAATACATTGAGTATAAAAATTTTGTTTTCAGGACTATGTCTTATGTTTCCTAACCCATTAAAGACGTCACTTTTAGCATAGATTAGAATTCCAGTGTTTGAACCGGCCTTCTCCACGTATTGTTTTATTTGCAACAAATTCTTGAAGTCGGTTTCGCCTAAATTAGCATTATAAAAATGCCTATATTTGGCATCTAAAACAGCTAAAATTTTCCCTTTTTCGTCTTTTATTAAAAAATCGGGCTTCAAATTCGAGCCAGGAATTTTATCCTGCGTTTCTAGCCTAAATTTACCGCCAAATTCGCCTAATACGCTTCTTATGAGTCTCTCAACATAAAGCTCAAAAAGATTGGGTGCATACAGCAAATAACCGAAATTTAGATTTTTGACGGCGTTTTCGTTCGCGTATCTTGAATCTTGTAAAATGATAACCTTAGCGATTTGAAGAGCGATTTTGTAATCTTTATAAAGCTCGTTCATCACGGATTTTGAGTTTAGGGCTACGTTTATATCTTTTACGCTTTTCATCTCGCCGTTAGCGTTAGCTAGCAAAAAATTTCTAATCTCCTTATCGTAAAGCCCAAATTTAGGGTTTTTTCTAACCAAGATATCATAAGCTTTTAAAAGCACCCTTGCGACCACTTCGTCGGGCACTCGAGAGCTTTTGCGGCTTGAGATTTTACCCGTGAATGGCTGATCTTTTTTGATGAAATTTTTAACATCAAGGCTTCCGTGCACGGCGTAGTCTCTAAAAGGAATTTTCTTGTAAATGCTCGGGAAGCCGCTTAGTTTGGCTAGCTTTAAGCGGCTGATAAATGAGGCATAAAGGACATCGTCCATAGGAATGTCGCCGTTTACCTCGGCGACGCTACCATCGGAGCTAAAAAACGCCGAGTCGATAGTTTTTAAAAGCTCGGCTTCTAGTTCTTTACCGAAACGAGAGTTTATGACGTACTCTTGCCACTCAAAGGTAAAACGGCCTATATAGTTGCCGAATATATAGTTGTCATCTTTACACTCTTTAAGGATATAGTGCGCATCTTTATCGTCTTTTATCTTGGGCTTAAATTTATCGTGCCGTCCGTTTAGAAATACTATGCCCGTCTTGCCCTGCGCCAGATCATTAAAGGTTATTTCTTTTTTATGATCTCTGGAATCACAAATCCTATTATCGTTGAATACATTTTCCATCTACAAAAATACCCTCGGCTATTTTTAGTTTTTTCTCTACTTCGCCGTCGCCAAACTGCGTTCTAATATATTCACGTAAGATCGGTTCTATATGCCTATCCCAAATTTGTTGCTCGCTCATTGTTTCCTTTTTGAGAAAATATGAATGTCCAATCTCGTAAGCTCTGCCTAAATTTAAGCCACTATTTTTTTCGTATTTTTTCTTGTCATTTTCTTTTTCTTTTTCTTTGTCTTTGTCAGATGCGCTTGAAAATAACTTATTGTAAGCTTCATCTCTTTTTTCGGTATTATCGTAAGACTGAATAGATTTTATTTTTACCCTAGTTTCATCTTTGTATTCGACTAAATATTTGAGGTCATTGGTGATGTAGTTATTTAATTTTTTACATTTTTCTTTATAGTCGCTGTATTTTTTGTCCAAATCGCTTAAAACCTCATAATCACATCTCATTAAGACCCACGCAAAGCGCCTTCTTAGAGCCAAGTCAAAGCAGTCGATGCTTTTATCCACGTCGTTCATCATACCTATGAAATATACGTTGCTTGGTATAGAAAACTCCTGCTTACTAAGTGCATAATTTTTAGTCTTTATGCTTTTACCTCGGTAATTCTCCTCCAAAAGTGATAGCGTTTCGCCAAATACCGCCGCTATGTCGGCTCTATTTATTTCATCGACTATAAAAAAGAAATTTTCTTTTTCGTTTTGTGCCGCTTTTAAGCAAAATTCTTTAAATATGCCGTTTGTCAAAGCCAAATTTAAATTTCCGTTTTGTATGCCGATCGGTTTTATGCCGTCTATAAAATCCTCGTATTCAAAACCGCTATGAAACTGTACCCATTCGGTTCTAGTACGTTTCGGATCTAAAATATCAAGGCAGTCTTTTACGAATTTTGTCTTGCCGGTTCCAGGCGCACCGTAGTAGATGATATTTTTTATACCATTTTGAATTAATTCGCCAAATTCATCAGGAATACACCCATGCAAAATACCAAAAATATCCCTTAAAACAACACCATATTTTTCATATACTTCTTTCTCTTCATCTGTTAGTGTTTCTATAAATTTTCCAGTATCTATATATCTGTCTCCATTTGAGACCATTGTATTTAAATTTCTTGCTACATAATTTTTAAATTTGCAAATTATTCTATTAATAACAAAAAACTCTCTAAGTCTTTTAGCAAGTTCATCATCTACTGGCTTTACATTGCCATCTTTAATGTAAAAATTTACATCACCTTTTTGAAAGTATTCAAGTAGTCTTTGAAAGATATTTAAGTAAAAGATCGTATGAGTATCTTTGATATTTAGTTCTTTTGTACAAATTTCTAAAATATCATAAAAAGCAGTGTATAACGTGTCAAAATCATCAAATTTAAGATCGCTAAGCTGGTGCAACAAAACTGAAAAATGTGTATTTGCTTGATTATTTATTTTATTTTTATCTATCCTTATTTCTATCGTAAAATCTTTCAGCGGCTCGATATTTGCTCTATCTATTATATGAGTTATATCACTTATACTTAGAGCTTTTTGCGCATTATTATATATGTCTTCAAGACTCACTTTACTCCAGTCATCTACTATTGCAAGAGATTTATCTCCATATGGGCTTTCTTCATATATAACAATATTGTTTTTATCCTGATCCCAATCAAAATCCTTAAACACCTTCAAATTTCCCTTGCAGTCGACAACTCTACTAAAAATTTCGTTTATTTTTATTATCTGTTCAAACGTAAAATTAATCATTTCATTCTCCAAAATTTTAAAAAGCTCCCGCAAGGGGAGCAAAAGGCTTTTTAAAGCGCCGCCATTAAGTCTGAATTTCTCAAAAAAGAAATTTCAAAAATCAATCCTCTCGGACGCACCGCACGAAGTAGCGATTAAAAACGTCTCCAAAGTTATCCTTGCCGCTCTCGAAATTCACTAACCACACGGACCACTGGTCGCCGACATATTTGATAGAGCTCCAATACATTTTCTCGCCCTTGTTGTTCGTCTCGTATGCGACGTTTTTAAAGGCTTTGTTTATCGCAGGCTTATACCTGCTATTGTCCGTTGTACTTAGTAGTTCCATTCTAGTCGGTAGTCTCCAGTCTTTGTATCCGGCCAGGCTTAATTTTTTGCAGTATTCTTGCGCCTCATCCCACGTTCCTTCAAAGCTTTGTTCTTCGTCTTGCCACATTAGTCTTTCCAGCTTTTTTTCGCTACATACCACTACGTTTTTCTCGTTATCTCGGTAGCACTCAGGACTTAGCGCCTCAGCGTTTAACAGTCCGCAAAGCAGCAAAGATATAGCTATGCATCTTTTCATCCATCTTCCTTTACTTTCTAAAGTTATATATCGCTTGGATATTTTCACGGCTTTCGTCTATCAAAGCCACCTTTTGTCTTAGCTTATACAAGTTAGCCCATTTTATATGAGCTAGAAACGAAGCCTGAACGGCTAAAAATTTATCTATCTCTTGCGCGGTGCATCTATGATAACACTAAGCTCATGAACCCATTTTCTAAATAGACGCAAAATCTCATAGAAGCTCTAAATATAGGTAAATTTTCATATAGCAACTCTTTCAAATCCTTTCAAAAATCAATACTGCCGGACGCACCGCACGAAGTAGCGATCTAAAACGCTTCCAAAGTAATCGCTGCCGCTCTCGAAATCCACTGACCACACGAGAGACGACGGGTAGCCGGCATGTTTGATAGAGCTCCAATACATTTTCTCGCCCTTGTTGTTCGTCTCGTATGCGACGTTTTTAAAGGCTTTGTTTATCGCAGGCTTATACCTGCTATCGTCCGTGATGCTTAAAAGCTCGTTTTTGGTCGGCAAGCGCCAGTCGTCGTAACCTGCAAAATTTAAATCATCGCAGTAGTGAACGGCTCTGTCCTGAGCCATCTTATCTGGCAAATTATCATCTTGCCACATCAGTTTATATATATCATCTCTAACAACCCCCAAACGGTCATCTCTGCTAAACCCAGCTGTGGCCCCTGGTGCCTTTTTGTTCGTAGTAAAGTCCGAACCCAATGTCTTTTCACTTGTAGCTGAGCTTGAGCTCAATGCCCTTTTGATCAATATTACCGGGTTAAAATCAAATGCAGAGCTACTGCACAGCAAAAGCGCAAGCATAAAAGCCATCTTTTTCATCTTTATCCTTTCTTGTCTTTGTCTTGCTTGAAATTACACTTATTAATCTGATAGTGTATGTTAGTGCACAAAAAACTATCACTATTAAGAATAAATTTACTATACGGATAATTTTATTAATATTATGCTTATTGAATAATAAAAGCTATATTGACATAGAAAAATAAATTTGAGTTAGTAGTGTATTGTTAAAAAAGAAAAATTTATATGCGATAAATATATTAAAGATAGGGTTTACTAGAAGAATTTTAGTAGCTTACATGCTAAATTCTAATCCGCCCATTCGTTTCATATTTTGTAAAGTAAGCTGTTTGTTTTGTTCTAAAATTTCTATTAGTCTCTCAAGCATAGGCATAGAAGCGTATTCGCATAGGTTTATTAGTTTTAAAATCGCTTTATTTTTCTCATTAGAGCTATCGTTTTCACTTTGTTTTTTAATAAATTCCTTAAAAAATTCAGTCGAGTCATTATCTAAAAATAACTCCTGCTCACTTACATCAAGAGCCTTTGCCATATACGGTATAAGCTCAGCTTTTATCTCTCTAGTGCCATTTAGATAGTTGTATATCGTAGGGATAGATGGAATTTCTCCAGTGCTTTTAAGCCTTGGCTCTAAAGAGACAAATTTTTGCAAAAAGTCCTTTTTCTTTAACCCTTTGCTTTTAATGATCGAATTTATCCTTTCATGAATCTGCATATTTTATCCTCTACGGCTAATTTATGCGATTATACTTTTGCTAATTATGCTCATTAAATATTTTTATACGTATAGAATAATATATGCTATAATTTCGCTCTTTTAAAATCATTAAGGAGTAAAAATGAAAAATGTAATCTTAACAACTTTGACAGGTAAGATACCGAGCCATGGAAATGTTATCTTACACAACAAACTAAGTAGCGCAAGTGATGAGAGCTTAAACAAAATAAGTACATCAATATCTATGCTAAATTTAAAAAGTCCTATAGTAGGGCTAATACTTGGATTTCTTTTGGGCGGATTAGGTATAGATAGATTTTACAAAGGCGATATAGGGCTTGGTATCATAAAGCTTTTATTGTCAGTTGGTAGTATGCTTTTTTATGACGCTGGACTATCAGAAAAAGAAGAATCTCTTCTTGTTGTAGGAAGTATTTTATTTATTGCGAGTATGATTTTTTATGTTGTTGATTTGTTTTTAGTTTTTACTGGTATCAAAAAGGACAATCTAAATAAAGTTCTTATGGTGCTTTGATTTATATGCTTGTGTTTGCTCAAATACAAGCCTTATAACATGCTGTATTTTGGTGTATTGCTAGAAATTTTTAAAAAAAAGGAACATGGATGAAAAGGATATTTGCTTTACTTTTGTTGGCAACCAGCATTTACGCTTCTACTCAGGGCAAATATGATATAGAAGAAACTATCACCAAAGATGGCGTTACAGTTGCGTCTAAAATACTGCAAGGCACCGAATCCATTTATGCCTCAGACGATCTTTATGCGCAACTAGTATTTAATTTTTTTAGCATAAGTGATGATCTGCCTAGTGAGAGAGTAAAAGGAAGCTGTGATAATACTATATATGATCAGAGAAACAAAGGTATGCTGATCATAGATGGATACTACTATTTGTGTAAAAAAACAAAAAATTCACAAGACATAAAATGTGGCAATAACCACGAAGAGTTGGTGTTAACCTTTAATAAAACTGGTAAAAACAACACATATAGCTTAAATTTCATAGGTAAAAACATTGAGCTTAAAAAAGTATTAGACCAAAAAATGGTATTTGCCATATATGACACACAAAAAATTGAAAGAGAGAGATTTTTGGGAGAATATGAGGGTATAGATACTATTTTAGAGCCACTTTTTGGCGACAAAACATTAAATGACTATGTTTTTAACAAAAACTTTAACTTTATGCCAGCTTATAGCTCTTATACAGCTATATATATCGCAGGGGACAAACTAGGGCTTAAATACAATATGTATTGTAGTTGTCAAGCTGGCACAGCTGACGGTAATTATGCTGAAATAGAAGTTTTTGATGTAAACGGTAAAGTATTGGATAACAAATACTTTGTGAATGATTATTCACGCTTTATAAACCATATAAAATATGGTGGAACAACTGGCTTTAACCTAGATAAATACTATAATATACGCATAGGGGAGTATAGAATATCTCTTTATCCTTATAGAGGCAGATTGTATTTGTTTTACAAAAATATATTTGAAAAAAATGATCCTAAATATAGCTTATTTAGAGATGACAGCCATCAACCCAAAGCTTTTTACTATAATAGTGAATTGCAATATTTTTTATCAGAAGATGGGAAAAAATACATATATAGGTAACAAGGATCATGCCAGAGTTCGACTATTTATTATTTAGTAGTAAATCAAAATCTATATCTTCTAGTCGTATACATAAAAACAAGGAAAACAAAAGAAGCTATAGTAACTCACTTATAAATATATATGCCTTATGTCTTTTTGCTGTTGAGTTTTATAGGTTTAACGAAACTGATGATCTAGATAATATATTTTATCCACATATAGGCTCCAAAGCAAGCGATCTTAAACAGGTCAAAAAAGATATGGAAAGAATATGTAAAGAGTGTGGCAAAGATGCTCTTAGGCTGATAGCAAATTTTGTCAATCTAAAAACATACATAAAAGATAGCGACAAAAAGCAAGATAGCAAAAGAAGAAATATAAATAAACTCCTAAAAAAGCTATCTAATGAATACTACTTGATCCTTAACCTAGCTAAGAATCTCTCAAACCAAGTGCAGCACATAAACGACAAAAATAGCTATATATTATCCCCAAACGCATATCTACAAAATCATGTTAAGCATATAAAACATGAGCTAAATTTTAGCGATGATGAGAAATTTTATTACCTGCAAGATAGTGCCTTTGTGATGATATGCCTATATGTAGAAACAAACTAATTTGTCTGGATAATAAAAAAATCTAATTTAGATTTTAAAAGCCTAGACATGCCTATGCCTATCCTGCCTGAAAATATCATAGGCTATATAACTAGCACAGAAGCATACAAAGAGCAAAAGCTTTATAAATTTATACAAGATATAAGCGTGCTTATCATAAAAGATGGCTTAGTAGAAGCAATAGATAAAGACAACCGCACTGTAAGCTTTATAAATTTAAAAGCTGAAATTTTTAAGCTTGAGATATTTAAAGACAGATACATAAGTTTTAGAGAAAATGATTCGTTAGTCATATTTTCACCGAGATTTTTTAATGGAAATTTTTCGCAAATTTACGCCGATATAACAAAAATAAGAAACAAAGAGATAAGCTACAAAAAATCTCTTATAAAAGGCTTACTTAGGACACTTAATGACTCATCACTTTTAGAGCCCAAAGCAGTTTATAGAGATCTTAAAAAAGCTAATGTGTTTGTTTTAGAGAAATTTTTAAGCGTACTAAATAGCCTAAAAAGCAACCTCTCATATAAAAGTTTTATTACCTCACAAAACAACACCTCAAGAAGCTGGCTCATAGATGACATTTATGGTCTTTATACCTACACCCATAGCTTTTGTGAGCATAAGACACCTAAAGAACTAGCCAAAATTTACTTCGAAGATATCATAAAACAAAGCCTAAATGACTACCTTAACAAGCACAATTACCCACTTTTTGCTCAAAATATTGACTTTGAAGTACTATAAAAATTTTATCTACCCTAGCTGAATAGAACATTTCAAGCAATAGGTGGAACAAGTAGGCAATCTTTTTATTTTACAATTTCACTCACAAAAAACAAAAGGAGTGAAAATGCAAGAAAAAGAGAAACTAAATTTCACCGATATTCATATGAGCTTACTGGCTGATAGAAATATCTTTTTATACGGACAGATAGATCAAGAAATTTGTCTAAATATCCAAAAAACACTTTTATATCTAAACTCCACAAACAAAAGCAGTGATATAAATATCTACATAAGTGGGCCAGGAGGCTCTATATATGACGGCTTTGGGTTGATTGATTTTATGCAAACCATAAAAGCACCCATAAATACCTTTTGTGTTGGTCTAGCCGCCTCTATGTCAGCACTGATATTTTTAAGCGGAGATAAACGCTATATGCTACCAAACTCCAGTCTGATGCTACACCAGCCACTAGGCGGAGTATCAGGTCAAGCAAGCGATATAGAGCTAATGGCAAATCAAATTTTAAAGACAAAATCAAAAATAAATAACATGATAATGCAGAGAAGTAAGCTAGAGCTAGAAAAAATTGAGCAGATAACAGATAGAGACTGTTACATAGACGCAGATACAGCCATAAAATACGGTTTAGCAAACGAAGTAATAACATCAAACAAAGGAGAATAACATGTCAGTCTTTTCATTAATCAACAAACAAAACAATACGGTTCTAGCTAATAAAGAAACTTCACTTAGCATACCTATTAGCTTTACTCATGCGATGATTACAGGTCAGACAGGTTGTGGCAAAACCACATCTGTTATATTACCAGCTATTGATGAGCGTATAAAGGCAAATCACGCAATGCTCATCCTTGATTACAAAGGAGTAGAACATAAAAAGGTAAAATTTTTAGCACAAAAATACGGTAGATTGCGTGATGTTGTGATGGTAAATGTCCCTTGGGGCTACAAACTAAACTTAATGTATGACACAAATGATGTATTGCTAACAAATTTTTTCAAAAAAGCATTTGGTACTGAGCGTGATACTTTTTGGGGAAATTTGGCCACAAATATCTCAGCAAGCTCTCTTGATATGATGAAAGCAATATATGACTTTAGCAAGAGTGCCTTTTGCAGCATAAAACTGTGTAAAAAAGCAGAAGGCATCTATCCTAGCTTTGCAAATCTATGTAAATTTACCCAGCAACTATCTGATTTTAGAAATTTCTATGACATAGTGCTTGAGCTAAGCAGATATGCAAATGACAACAAAGCGATAGCAGATAACATAAGCAGCAAAATCCCAACCCTTTATCAGCCGATGCTAGCTGAGAATATTTGGGCATTAAACGCTTTTAAACAAAAATCTAGCAAATTTTTGCAAGCTTTTAAAGAACACACTAGTGCTGTTGGCGAGATAGAGGCATATAGAGCAAGGATGTTTTCAAACTATACGTTTATGCTTCAAGCACTAAGAGAACTAGCTGATGATGAGATGCTAAACGAAGACATCACAATGATGCAAAGCATAAGCACCCTACTAAATCAAGGAAAAATAGTGATCATAAATGCGCAAGGACTAAAAGATAATGTGATAGAACTCATACTAAACTCCACTCTTTCAAGCATGACAAGACGCATTTTAGATGAATATAAAGTACCAGTTAGTATTTTTATAGACGAGGCACAACGCGTGTTAAACCCACAAACAGATCTGCACGCAGATGTACTAAGAGAGGCAAAGGTGGAGCTCATACTTGCTTTTCAAAATGAAGATGTGCTAAAAAATTCTCTAGGTGGAGAGTCAAAATATAAAGAGCTAGTTGGAAATTTATCTCATCAATATTTCTTTAAAAACCACATAAAACAATACGCAAATGGAGAAAATAAAGACTTTAGTGGGCTTAAAAATTTTGAGTGCTATCATGAGGAGAAAATTTATAAAACAAAACCTATGTTTTTAGATGAAAAAGACCTTTTAAACGCTGAGCTTTGTTATCAAAAGAGCCTTAAGTTAGGGGCAAAATACACTGAGAAGGAGCTTTGCGAGGATGAAATTTTAGTATTTCATAGGCAGATGGCTAAAGACTATGGCTTGATCGCAGTACTAAATATAAAAACAAAAAATACTTACTTTTTACCTATACTAAGTGCAAAAGATAAAGAGTTGCTAAAAAGTATTAACAACCTAGTAGAGTCCAAAAAAGTAGCTAGTAGTGGTCAGGATATTGAGGTATTATAAACTCACTCATGGGATTAGCCTCCCATGAGTCTAACAATAGACTATAAGACATCGTCTAGTCTCGAGAGTTTATCCTCAAGCTCTTTTAGATGCCTTTTGCAATCTTTCTCAAATTCTTTTACTGTTGTAGAGCAGATACAAAGCCTACAATGTTCTAACACTAGCTCCTCCATAAACCCAGAGACATCATTATGTAATTTTTTGCAAAACTTATAGACTCTTTCAAAGGGCCATGGATCATTTTTGCTACCACCAACTACATACTCCATCCTCTCTTCTTCACCACTATACAGTGTTTCAAAACCAATTAAAACAAAAGGTATTTTATATTTTAAACCAATAATAGCCATATCAAGCCAGCAGTTGATAGTCTGTAGCCCATTGTCTAAAGTATAAGGTTCCTCTGAATCAAAAGGTTTAAACAAAATTTGGTTTTGCTCTAATAAATAAAGCATTTATTCCTCCTGGTTTTATTTTTATTGTTTATAATAATTATACCTACAGAAAAGTTTTCTACTTTTTCTGACCCTTTTTTGAATTTTTTCTATGTTTATCCGTTTTAAGATGCGGTATGCTTGGATTTTCTAGGTATTTAAAAAAGCCAAATAATGAGTCAAACCCTTTTATGATCTCTTGCTTTCTTTCTAAATACTCAGATCTAGCATATATATCAAAAGCATCAGACAGTCCATAACCCAACATATTTTCTACTAGTGTTGTATATTGTCTGCGTTCATATTTTTGAATATTTGGCTTATGCCCAAGAGCTCCATCAACATCCGCAATAGACTCACTTATTTCATTTCGTAAATCACACTCTGTTAGTATATTTGCAAAGTTACCACGTAAACGGTGATCACTAACATCTTTATCAGAAGTTATTTTTCTTATACATCTATTAACCTTTTTTCCAAAAGACTTTATATCTGGGTATTTTGAGATTATCTTTTTAACCCAATCATAATTATGTAAATCTTTAATATTTTCATGTATAACTATCGCTCTTTGGGATGTTCTACCACCCTTTCCTTTGGCTGTATTTATGATGACATAATTGTAAGTCTTTTCATTGATTGTTTCTGTTTTAAAGCTATCAGCACTTAAACTAAAAAACTCTCTCATACGAAGTCCAACATGTAATTTAAAGCGAAAATAGTCTAGTATCTCTTTTTCTATATTATGTTCTCCAGAAAATAACAACATTAACTCGCTCATAGAGAAATTTCTCTTTGTCGTTTTCTCTTCAATACCAAATCGCTCTAACGCTTCACTTCTAAAAAAGTTATCACCAACTACACCTAAATGCGCAAGTCTATCAAACACATTTGATAAAAAGCCTACTATATTATTTGCTCTCTTTTTGTTTCTTGCTCTCACACCTTCTTCTTTAATAAGACTCTCATGAAAGTCCTCAGCTACTTTTACATTTATATCGCTTATACTGATGTCTCTATTATTAAGAAATTCCTTAAGCAGCTTAAGTGCATGACGGTACTCTTTTTTTGTACTATCACTAAAATTTCGCTTCCTTGCAACATGCTCCATAAAATCTTTTTCTATATCTTCAAAGTTTTCTAGTTTAACACCATATTGATGTTTTACAGGTACTATTTTTGTCTTTTCTTGTTTTATAATACACTTTCTAATTTCTAAAAAAATATAACTCGGTATAAATTGACCCTTTACGAGTAAGCCATCTCTTACTTTATACACTCCATCAGATATTTTTTTACTCGCTGGAGTGTTGTAATAATCATTAAAGTCTATCTGCCTATAATACGGTTGAAAAAAATTATCCCACTTTTTTTGATCTATATGAAGTTCTGGCGGTAGTTTATTTTGACTTATGACTTGATCTTGATTAATAATTCTTTTTTGTTGAGACTCTTTCTCGGCTAAGTTGTTAAAAAAAATTAGTAATCGTACTATAAACTATACCTTTTTTATCTAGTGATGAAATACACGGATACAAACTTGCTAGGTTTAAAAATATATTAAGCCAATATTGTCTTTTTTTCTCGCCACTAGACCTAGAATATCCCTTATTGAGACAATATATTGCATCTCGCATCAATAGCTTTATATCAGTATCATAATACGCCCTTACCCTCCCATGATGAACATCCTCATATTTTTCTACACAAAGCAGCTTTTGCATTGTCACATCCATAGATTTTTTATTTTTTTTCATGGTAAAACCTTTTTTTATATTTATTACTAATTATACCGATTGCCTTCAAAAATCACTGGTTATGTAAAAATTTAAAAATTTTTAGTCCAATCATAGAATTTTGCTTAGCTTTTAAAGATATTTCCTTTGCGTAAGTATCAGTTGCAAGATCGGCACTATGGCCTAGCAAAACAGATGTTAGATCGGTCAAGGAATTCTCCAAACAGTAATCTTTTATAGCCTTAGCAAAATTTCCCCTAAGCCTATGAAATGTAACGTTTGCTAGTGGGATACATTTATGGATATGTCTATTTAATCGCTTACTAAAGTAATCGCTATTAACCTTACTGCTCTTAATATTTTCTAGCCACTTTAGATCGCTTAAATACTCAATATTTTCATGCAAAGGTATCTGTCTATACTTTTTCACTCCCCCTCTTTGTTTTGCAGTTCTAACATTTATAAATTTTATTCCATCCTGCTCACCAACATTGTCGCTATCAAGTTGCCAAATTTCATTTAGTCTTAATCCCGTATGAAGTGCAAACATCATATAATCTCTCAAATCTTTTCTTTGAGTGTCAAAAACTATCTTTAATTCATCTAATGTAAAATTATCTTTTGGCGACTTCTCATCAGATGTAATTTTAAAAGATGTAAGCATTTTGAAAGGATTTACTGTAAGCTTGCCTATTTTTATACCGTAATTAAAAAGCCTTTTAGAATAAGACGTATAATTATTTATAGTCTTTTTGTTTAGATTTTTATTTAACAAGCTTACTTGAAAGCCTTCAGCATCGCTGTATTTAAACTCCCCTGAATGATTTTTAAAAAACTCATCCAAAAGCTTGCCAGTCTTAATATAATAGCCCTTGGTCTTATCACTGGACTTTAGCTTCAAACACTCGGTTGACACATATCTTTTAGCTATTGTCTCAAAGGACACTGACTTATTTGGCTCACTTGACTTCTCTTGTTTATTATTTGGTGTCACCTCTATTTCTGATTTATCTTGCACTGATATTGAAACATTGTAAAATTTTGCTATAACACTTTGAGATATTTTTTTATACTCACTCACATCCAAATATAAACGTTCTTGTTTTATCTTATGTTCTTTTTGTCTTTTTCTGTTTATCAAGGATGTCAAGCTTTTAAGATTTGGGTGTTTTGTTGTTAGATGGCGTGATAGTTCATCATTTACGGTGTTTTTTATAAGTCTGGCCAGCATCCTTGCCTCATCCAGATCCTTAGTAAATAAACAATACTTTACTGTTATTTTCTTGTTATTCTTAATAGCCGTATCAAAAAAATAAAAATTTGGTCTGTTAGGAACTTTGGTGATCATTCTAGAACTCATGGAATGATCCAAATAGCTTCTGTAACAAAAGTGCAAATTTTCTGTAACAAAGCTGATTTGTCTGAAATTTAGGACAAGAATATTTGCTAATAAATGTGGTTAAAACACCGAAATTTAGGGAAGTTGGAAAGAAAAATATTGTGTTGGTGGCGGACAGAGAGGGATTTGAACCCTCGAGCCCCGATTAAGAGCTGCACCCTTAGCAGGGGTGTGGTTTCAGCCACTCACCCATCTGTCCATAAAAAAGAAATCGCATTATAATTGAAGGCCGCTGATATCTTGCTTAAATTTGCATTTCACAATTATAGCCCTCAGATAGAAGATCTAAAAACAAAAATTTATAATTTTAGTCCTTTTAAGGCTACCATTTTAGCTTGGTTTTTGTCTAAGCGTGGCATATTTGCATAGTAGCAAATCATATGATAAACATTTAGAAAGTACCCATTGCTACCGCGACCAAACGCCTTTATGCATTCACGCTTCATTAGAATTTGCGCCATTTAGTAAAGCGATATCCTTAACCAAGTGCTAGTAGATACGCTTTAGCCGCTCAGCCAACAAGAGGATTTTCTTAAAATCACTCAAATTTGGCTCTCCATCTCGCTTTGATGTCATCTTCACGCAACATTTTGTAAAAAAGCTTAGTTAAAAACCACTTCACACAAGTTCAAATTTTAGATTTGCTCCAAAATTCTTTCACAAATTTCTCTTGAGTTCGCACTCTCATAAATCGGCCTACCAACAACGATAAAATCGCTACCTTCTTGCTTTGCACTCACTAAGTTTGCTACTCTTTTTTGATCTCCAGCGCTCTCGCCAAAAGGCCTAACACCAGGGCAGAGAGTGATAAATTTTTCATTTGTTACATCTTTAATGAGCTTGCTTTCAAAAACAGAACAGACCATTCCATCAAGCCCTGCTTCAAAACTCATCTGGCTAAATTTCCTAACAGCTCTTGCGATCGTATCGTTATAAACAGCGTCAAACTCGCTCTCACTAAAGCTAGTAAGTGCCGATACTGCAAGCACTAAAGGACGGCTTCCAAGACCAGCTAGCCTATCCATAACTGTCTTCATCGCGCGCTCACCAGCGCTAGCATGTACATTTATCATATCTACGCCGATTTTTGAGACGACTTCAGCCGCATCCGCCATCGTATTTGGGATATCATAGAGCTTTAGATCGAGGAAAATTTTAAAATTTCCAAGTTCTTTTAACTCTTCTATAAATTTTGCTCCGTCCCTAAGATAGCTTCTAAGCCCCACTTTTAGCCAAAGATCAAGCCCTTTTAGCTCTCTAGCAAGAGCTAAATTCTCTTCACGACTAGCCATATCAAGCGCAACACAGAGCCTCACAGATCGCCCTTTAGCTTATCAAGTACACCGTTTATAAATTTTGGTGCCTGATCACTTCCAAGCTCTTTCGCAAGCTCGATCGCTTCGTTTATGATGACAGCCTTATCAGTTTGGCTAAATTTCATCTCATAGAGCCCAAGTCTAAGGATGGCTAGTTCAGTCGCACCAACCTTACTAAAATCGCCGTCCTTTAGATATGGCTTTAAAATTTCATCTAGTTTTTCTTTGTTTGCGAGCACCTCTTTAAAAGTCTGCTGCGCCTCATGTTTGCGCTCATTTCTTATCTTTTTCTCTTCTAGAAATTCCTCTTCAAATGCAGCAGTTACCGGATTTATCTCGTTTGAGTATAGTAGCGAAACGACGGCCTGCCTAACCTGATGACGAGTCGCCATTTTACGCCTCCAAATTTTTATATAAGCTTAGCATCTCGATCACGCCCGTCATCGCTTCAAAGCCCTTATTTCCGGCCTTTGAGCCCGCTCGCTCGATGGCTTGCTCGATGCTATCGACCGTTAGCACGCCAAAGGTCACCGGTTTGCCGTATTTTAGCGTGACGTTTGCGATGCCCTTGGTAGTCTCAGCGCTAACGTAGTCAAAGTGAGGCGTAGAACCGCGGATCACCGCTCCCACGCAGCAAACGGCGTCAAATTTACCGCTGGCTAGCGCCTTTTCAAGCGCCATCGGTATCTCAAACGCGCCCGGCACCAAAATAAGGCTCAAATTCGCCTCATCCCCGCCGTGGCGCAAAAACGCATCCCTCGCGCCCTCTACCAAGCGGTCTGTGATGATGTGGTTAAATCTCGCGTTAATAATAGCGATCTTCTCGCCGCCTTTTAGAGCCAAATTTCCTTCGATTATTTTCATTAATTTCTCCTTAGATTTTTGTCTAGTTTATCAAAATCTTATTTAAACTAAAGCTAATATCTAATCTCAAAAGAAACGCTAAAATTTCTACCAGGAGCAGTATACCGCTCAAGTCCGGTACCATCAAATTTAACATAGCTTTGGTTACCGTTATATCTAAGCTGTCTTAAATTTTCCCAAGTAGAATACTCTTTGTTAAAAATATTAAACACTCCTGCATTGATGCTGAAATTTTTACTGATCTTATAACCCATAGTTAAGTCAAAGACAAAATAGCTTTTACTTAGGAATTTATGTGCTTCTGACTGAGTTGTACCAGTCACTTTGCCTGTATCTCTATCGACGATTATCTGAGAAAAATTTGGTGGTATTTTTGAAACCGCATCTTTTGTTTTTTTGGCTGCTACAAATTTACTAGTTAGCAAGAGATCAAATTTATTATCACTATACCCAAGTCCAGCCACTGCAGTAAACGGCTGAATAGCCATAAGTGAAGTTCCATCATTTTTTTTGCCACGCGCATAAGTCGCCTTTAAGCTTGCATATAAATTTTCACTTAAATTTAGTGCATTCCCATTTACACGTGAATTTAGTTCCAAGCCTTTGACGGTAGCTCTACCGACATTTACATGTTTAAAATCGAGACTTTTTTTACTGTATTTTTTTACAAGCTCCCATGTATTAAAATCAAGTTCTTCTATCTCATCAATACCAACATCATAATCAGTATCAATAAAATCTCTATATTTAGAATAAAAAGCACTAAGAGCAAGTGCATAGCTCTGACTTGACGACAATAAACTTACCTCATGATTAAAGGCTTTTTCTGGTTTTAGCTCTAAATTTCTAACATATCTTGTACTATCCCTAGGCGTATCAAAATACATTTCCTCGACTCTTGGTGCACGAAAACCAGTACTAAACGCATAGTTAACACTCACATTGTTATTTATATCATATTGGGCTCCTGCATTGTAAGTAATAGCTTTAAATTTGCTATTTTTAAGATATGGCGTAGCCACCATTTTATATCCTGTACCAGAGGCAATATTTGCTTGCTCTGGTTTATATACATATCTATCAAGTCTAACTCCATAGTTTAGACTTAAGGCCTCATTTAAGCCCATATCGTCACCCAGAAAAGCATATTCAAGAGTGCTTTTTACTGGCTGAGCAAAGGTTACGTCCGTTGCCTTAACCGGCTTAAAAGGATTTGCTGGATCTACGATAAAACCACTACCGCTCCATTTTGTATTAAAACTTTGTCTAAGTTGTAAATTTTTATTTTTAAAGGTAGAGATATGCCTACCAAGACCAAAACTCAAGATGTGAGAAAATTTACCTGCATTAATGTCGCCACTCATGCCGCTTATATCGAACTGTTTTTTATCTTGAAAAAATTCATAGCTATCTTTTTGATCAAAACTTGAGTTGTATTGCATGTCGTTTGGATAGTTTGCATGATATCTTGTGAAATTTGACCTCTGCTGCACTCTTTGTTTATAAAAGCTTACTTTTAAGTTACTTAGTAAAGTATCATGGTCTGGTACAAACTCATAGTAAATTCCATATCTTTTGTAAGGAATACTATCTCTCGTCTGTTTTCTATTAAGTGTTGCAGTGCTATTACTCTTCTCTTCTGTAAAATAGTTTTGTCTAAAGTCCTCATAGGATGTATTTATAAAATGCGAGTCAAACCTATAGCCAAATTTCATCAAATTTGAGTGTGTACGAAATCTCACATCATCAGGTAAAATTCTACCAAAAGAGCAAAGTTCTGGGTATTTATCTGCCAAATACGAATCCTCCATACTAGTCACCATTCCACAAAATGGCACATCATCTAACTTTCCACTGTAGAAATTCTTTGTCTGCTTGCCACGCTTATACGTATGCTGAAACAGTGCTTCGATACCGCCTGCTTTTACGCCTGCACCTGCAACTTGTCTAAATTCACTATTTTTTGATGCATATGCGCTTTTACTATAAAAACCAACATTTTGCCCATCCCTTACAAAGTCATCGATATTTTTTGTTTGCATACTAACGCTACCACCGATTGCGCCACTACCTTTGTTTAATGAATTTGCACCTTTTACAAATTCTACACTGCTTATATTTTCAAGCTCGGTGCTATTTCGGTTTCCATTTAAAATCCCTAAAATATTATAAGAGCGGGGCATAAAACTCTCAACGGCTTCCATTCCATCTATCTTTAAAGAAACCCTATCACTATCTACACCTCGTATAGCATATCCATTATTACCACTTCTACCGCCTTCTGTGACAGTTACGCCAGTTTCGTTTCGCACGAGATCTCGCTCGGAGAAAATTTGACCCTTTTTTAACTCACTTTTACTAAGCTCTGTTTTTTTCGATGATATACCAGCCGCACTTACAACAACACCTTCTAGTAGCAGATCTTGTGATGCAAAGATAAAGCTGGATGCTATACTAGATACAAACAAAATTCTACAAATTCTCATAAAATCTCCTTGAATTTAAAACTAGTTTGAAAGTGTATTGCTATTTTTATAAATTTATTTTGAATTTAAAAATCAATATTTTGTAAAAAATAATATTTAATATAAAAACTTCTTAAAATTGGTTTTGATATTATTTTTTTAGAATATATTAAGTAAATAAATTTTGAATTTATATATTTTAAAAATCTGTTTTTATCTTGCTAGATTAACTTGATATTTATGCTTCTAAATTTAGCACTTATACGATTTTTAACATCGCCGCGCTAATGATGATGAGCGATAAAAAGAGTGCTTTTTCTAAATTTACTTTTTCGTTGTTAAATACCACGCCAACTAGCACCGCCCCCAACTGCTCCCATGCCCGTCCAAATCGCGTACGCCACCGACATCGCCATCGCCTGCATCGCGTAGTTAAGAAGCCAGAGAGAAATGGCGAAATTTGCGACCAAAATCAAAAAATTCGCCGCTTTTTTCACGCCGAAGCTTTTTTGAAATTTGGTTAGAAAAAACACGCCCGAGACCTCACAGCAGCCGGCCGCCACAAGAGCCAAAACGTGCGTCAAGATTTTAGCCTTTTTAGCCCTAGCACGCCCGCAACTAGCGTCGCTATGAAAAATAGCCGCAAAGCATCTGGCATCTGGCCGCTTGAGCCGTATTCGCTAACGCTTTCGGCGACCACGATAAAAAACGCTCCAAGCCCTACGAATACGGTATATGCGACGCTAACGGGGATATATTTTAAAGCCTTTATAAACGACACGAAGCTAACACAGACCAACGCGGCAGTAAGCGCGAATCCTACGGCATCTTGGGAGTGTTTTAGCCCGTACGCCCAGCCGCACTCGGCGACCGCACCGCCTAGCACCCACAAAAAGCCCTTAGTTTGCATCGCCTAGGGCGTCTTTTATCTTAAAAATTTGAGCGATATTTGCGTCTAGCTCGTCCAAATTTAGCATATTCGGTCCGTCGCAAAGCGCCTCGCAAGGATTTACGTGCGTTTCGTAAAAAAATCCGTCCACACCCGCAGCCGCCGCAGCTCGCGCTAGATACGGCACGAATCTCGCATCCCCGCCACTTTTCTCACCCAAAGCCGACGGCATCTGCACGCTGTGAGTCGCGTCGAAAATCACGGGCGCGAATTCTCTCATTAGTACCAAATTTCGCATATCTACGACTAAATTTCCGTAGCCAAAGGTGCTGCCTCGCTCCGTTAGCCACACGCCGTTTTGTTTAGCAACCTCGTATCCATCGCCGCTAATACCCCTTGTTTCTAGCACTTTTTTCACCGAGTGCTTCATCGCAGAGGCGGCTAAAAACTGCCCTTTTTTGATATTTACCACGGCTTTTGTCTTAGCCGCGGCTACGAGCAGATCGGTCTGGCGGCACAAAAACGCTGGGATTTGCAGCACGTCGGCTACTTCGCCTACGGGCGCAGCCTGATAACTCTCGTGGATATCGGTTAAAATTTTAAAACCGAATTCCTTTTTTACCTTGGCTAAAATTTCGCACCCTTTTTCAAGTCCGGGCCCGCGAAACGAGCTTATACTCGTGCGATTTGCCTTATCAAAGCTTGATTTGAAATAAAAATCTATCCGCTTATCTTCGTTAAATTTAACTAGCCTTTTTGCCACGTCAAAAACGAGCTGTTCGCTCTCGATGACGCAAGGCCCTGCTATTAGTATCATACTACATCCGCCCTATTGATTGTCTTGTTTTGCTCAAAGATTATATCACAAATATTTTGCGAATCATATCAGTGGTCCCAAAAACAGCTCTTTCTAAACTAATATTAGATAAAATTTAAACAAAATTTTAGAATGGAAATCAATCATGTATGATAAAATTTTAAATAAATATAAAATTGTTAGCTCTTGCGGCAAAGGCAAGGTTGTGGCTGAATACAATCATGATAAATATATTATTGAAACAGTAGCAAAAGACAAACAAAGCAACACGCTTTCATATACTACAAAGAATTTAAGCGGAATTTCTCATCAAAACATAAGCAACTTAATAATAGACGAAGACGACGAAAATTTCTATTTTATACAAAAAGAATATGATGGCGTAGAAATACTTGAAAACAAAGGTCTTGATTACGCAGATCTAATAAAATGCTATATGCAAATCATTTCAGCTATAAGCTACATACATCAAAAGGATTTGTATCACGGAAATATTAATCCTAAAAATATTTTAGTAGACTATGAAAATAATGTCTATTTGCTTGATTTTGGCAGAGGCTATCTTTACTCTATACTTAAAAATGAGCGCAATGAGATATTTTATGCCCCAGAACGGATAAGTGAAAATGAAATTTGCCAAGAAAGTGATATTTATTCGTTTGGGCTTTGCATGATAAAGCTTATTGTAGATAACTTTGAAGATTTTGATTTTTGCGAAACCTATAAAAGTCCTAATGACCTAGAAAATTTATTTTATAAAATTAGCAATGAATATAATCTTGACAATACTGAAAATGAGCTATTTTTACTATCAAGAAAAATGCTAGCAATAAATCCAAAAGATAGAATAAGTTTAATAGATATACAAGCTAAATTTAAAGAATTATTGTCTCAATATAAAAAAATAAGAACTTTTGAAATCAAGCTTTTGGATAATATTTTAGATAGGTACAAGCAAAATAATAATCTAGACGATATTTATAATCTAGGTTCTCATATAGAAGAAAGAACCTATGGCAAAAATCCATTTTGGAAATTTGATGAGCGCAATGATAAAAAAGAGATCAAAATAGCTATCGGTGATCTAGTATTTTGTTGCTCGGCTGATGAGGAAAATAAAAATACGAATTTATTTTGTTTTAACATTATAGAAAATAATCAAAAACTTATCAATGAGATTTATACAGACGGTATAGAAACCTATGATAAATTCGTTATAAATTTTAAATGCAGAAAAACAAATCAAGACTGCGACGATATAAGAGATTTAAAATATGAATTAGAGCAGAGCTTTAAAAAGCGACAATATTTAAATAAAAGTCTAGAAATAGATAAAAAGTCGATAAAATCAGAGGAAGAGCTTTTGCGAGCCGAATATGAAACTATCCAAGAAAAGAAAAACGTGAAGTTTGCTATATTAAAAAGGAAAAATAAGGGCAAAGATGAGCTTGTATTTGAAATTTTATCGAAAGAAAATAACAAAGATAGCGAAATAAGCGAATTTGAAAAAGTTATTGAAACACATGCAAACCCAAAAGACAATAAGCCAAAATCGGAAAAGGATTTCAAACAAGGCCAAAATATAATCATAGAACAAAACAATATTTCTTTTAATGGTGTTGTTTCAGGATACAAACCAGACATAAAAAGTCTAACAGTAAAGTTAGACAAGTATGGCTCAAATATAAACTTCAATGATAATGAAGAATACAAAATAAGCTACGATTATCAAGTAGAAGAAATTATCTGGAATAAAAAAGATAAAGCTTTGCGCGATTTACAAAGCGCAAATGTAGCAATACCAAATTTGCTAAGAAAAATAAATAATCCAAAAGAATTTATAAAAAATGATTTAGTCAATATTCTAAATTTTCATAACAGTTTGCTTGATGAAAATCAAAAATTAGCCGTACAAAAAAGTGTCAGCTTGGGCGATAATTGCGAAATTCTGCTCATACAAGGCCCCCCAGGCACTGGCAAAACTACTACCATAACCGAAATAGTAAATCAAGTTTTATCCACCAAAAAACACGATAAAATTTTAGTCTCATCTCAAAGCAATCAAGCCGTCGATAATGTATTAGAAAAAATATGTACAACTGAAGATAAAATTTTACGCATAGGTAATGATTCGGGCAAAATGAGTGAAGCGGCTAAAAAATATCGTCCGGAAGTAATTTTAAATAAGCTTATAAAAGAAAATTTGCAAAGAATCAAAGAAAATCCCATAACTCATAACAACCTAAAAATACAAGACGAACTAAAAGACCTGCAAAATGACTTCGCAAAAAGACTTCAGAGCATAAGTTCAAAAACAGCAAATAGAAAAGAAGGGAAAGAAAAAGAATTGGCGGCTTTGTTTACCAGAGATATCCGCTTGATTTTCGGTACATTGATCGGCATCTCATCTTGGAATAGTTTTAGAGAGATTAAATTTGATATAGCCATAGTGGATGAAGCGGGTCGTGCAACATTGAGCGAGCTTTTAGTGCCGTGCATAAAGGCTAAAAAAATAATTTTAGTAGGCGACCACAAGCAGCTAGCACCAGTTATAGACGATGATATTATTGAAAAAATAGATGATAAAAATGAAGCTAAAACTTCATTTTTTCAAAGACTTTTTGAAAGGCTCGAACAAACGGATAGAGAAAATTTCAAACACACACTAACGCATAACTACCGTTCGGAAAGAAAAATTTGTGAACTTTACAGTAACGCGTTCTATAACGGAGAGCTTATTGTTGATGAAGAGATAAACAAGCAGAAACAGCATGAATTTAAATTTTTCAACTCAAGCGTAGTTTGGCTAGATACCGGAAATTTAGAAAATAGAGAAGACGAACAAAAAGGAACGGGTAAAATAAATCGTTGTAGCGTAGAATATATTAGAAGGACGCTTTACAAATTATGCGAAAAAATAAAAGAGCAAAATTTAGATTATAGCATCGGCGTTATCACTCCATATAAAGCGCAAAAAGAGTTATTGGAGCAAGAAATAAAACCTAAAAGCTTTGATGATTTTAAAATAGATATAGGTACAGTAGATAGCTTCCAAGGAAGCGATAGGGATATCATTGTCTATGATTGCGTCCGTTCATCAAAAGGCAAAAGAGGTGCGAAGATAGATTTTATAGCTGATGAAAAACGACTAAACGTATCTCTATCAAGAGCAAAGAAGCTCTTGATAATAATCGGCGATATGGAATTTTTATTTAGAGCGGGAACAAAAGAAAATAGCAACCCGTTTATGGATATTATTCAGTATATCAATAGCAATAAAAGCGAATACCAAATAATAAAACTAGGAACAAACAACCAATGAAACAAAAAGCTGCAAAAGAAAAACAATTTAAACCAGATATAGATATGCTTGTGCATAAATATAGCGATTATTATGAAGATTTTGTTAATTACGATGCAAGAGAGATAGTATATCCCGTATATAAGACCAAGGTTGAATATATAATATCAAAGGAGCAAGAACTTCACCCGATAGTTATAGGAATCTTAAAAATCATAGACTACCTGCAAAAAATAAAAATAGACGATAAGTATAAAATTTTAAAAGATATAACCCAAATGGACAACGAAATACTTGCTAGCATACTAGCTGAATTTAATACAAAAGGCTACTTGAAAGTAGATTCTATAGAACTTAGTCATAAAGGATTAGAAGCTCTAAAGAAAGAGAATGAAAAGATTAAAGAACACACGTTATCTTATGTTGCTATCGACGGAGTTTTAGGAACGACTTTGGAAATAGCAAAGGATCAAAGACAAATAACATTAGATTATAAATCCGACAAGGATGCCTTCGAATTCAAGCCAAATTTCAAGACAAGGCCTAGAACTGAAAATTTGGACGATATATTTATGTGCGATAAAACTTTGCGGCAAACTTTAATAGAATCATTAAAAGATTTTGACAAACAAGAAGAGCAAAACGATAAAAATTTAAGCTATGAGATAGATGATATTTTATCTGTCGAACCTAAAAAATTTTTCAAAAAATATTTTTGTCTTTTTTATAAAAATAAAGACGAAGAGGAAAAAATTTTAGTCATAGATAAGAACTATAATGAGGATATAAATTCTACGAAGCTTTTTGATAGACTCTTAAACGAACAAAGATTTAGCGATAGTATTAATCAAAAGGCAAAAGAATGTGAAGAAAATGTAGATAAATTTCAAGATTTAACATCGGAAAAGATCGAAGAAAAACTCGCAGTAAATCTTGAAGAAGGCAAAACGATAGAAACTGCGGAGCATAAAAAATATTTAAAATATATTTTAAAGAATGCGCAAAAAGAAATTTATATACAATCGCCTTGGATACGATACGAAATTTTAAACATCTATAAAGACAAGATAGATGAGGCTTTAAAACGTGGCGTAAAAATAATTATAAAATACGGCTTGAAACCTAAAAACCGATTTGATAAAGCGGGAATCGACGATAAGTCTCAAGAATATTTTAATGGGCTAGATAAAAAATTATTTAAACTAAAGCAAGGTAACGACCATAGTAAAATTCTAATTTGTGATGATGAATTTATGATAGTCGGGAGCTTTAACTGGCTAAGTTTTGGAGGAGAAGAGGATAGGGATGGCGACACTAGGGGCGAAACATCTACTATAAATAAAAACAAAAGCGAGATAGCCAAAACAAAAGAGAAATTTATATAGCCTACCTCTCCCTTGCTACGATTATTCCGCTGATAACGACCAGCATTATACCAAAAAACGCCACCGCATTAGGTAACGCATCGCCCATAAAATAGCCAATGATAAGCGTGAAAATAACGTCTGCGTAGCTAACCGCAGCGATCACTCCAGCCTTTTTACCAACCGCAAACGCCTTTGTCATGTACGACTGAAAAAAATATCCACTAAGTCCCATTAGCAAGATAAAAACAACGTTATACCAGCTTGGCATGCTAAATTTTGAAAACAAAAAATCAAGTGGCTCGTAGGTGAAAAATTCTGCCAAACCCATGCAAATAAGTGGCAAAAACGAGCCCCAAAGCATAAAACTTAGCACGATAACATTTGTACCGTAACTCTTGTTTAGCTCCTTGACGCTCGTGTATGCGATCGCTGCACCAAGACCGCTCCAAACACCAATAATATCAGTCTTGCTTATGCCTAAATTTGGCTGGATAACAAGCAAAATTCCACCAAATCCCAAAAATACAGCAAACCAGCCAAGTGAGCTTAGACGCTCTTTGAAAATAAAGGCTGCAAGGATAGCCGTAAAGATTGGATTTGTCTTTTGAAATGTAAAAGCTGTGGCCAAATTTACATGAGCGACATTGTAAAAAAAAGCAAAAAGTGCGACCGTGCCCACAAAACCGCGAAACATCAGCAAGAAAAAGTGCCCGCCAGTTTGTTTAAATGGAAATTTATAGATGGCATATATGACGATGAAAAGTCCGATCAAATTTCTAAAAAAAACAACTTCGATAGAAGGCATATCTTTGCTCAGATACTTTGCAAATGCGCCAGTCACGGCAAACATAAAACAAGCAAAGAGCATATAAAAAATGCCAAGATGTGAAATATAAAACCTTTTTAACATCGCAAAACCTCTAAATTTAAAGCACTCATTTTAATAAAAAATGGCTTAAATTTTGGTTGATTTTTTCTTTTATTTCGGCGCTTTTAAGCGTAATTTTATACTTTATATAAGAGAAAAATTTGTATAATCAGCCATCATAAAAAGGACAAAATTTGCAAAAAGTAATATTAGTAGGCAAGCCAAATGTCGGCAAAAGCTCGCTTTTTAACCGCCTAGCAAGAAGACGCATCGCCATAACAAGCGACGTTAGCGGCACTACAAGAGATACAAATAAAGCCAAGATCGAAGTTGAAGGCAAAGAGTGTATATTAATCGATAGTGGTGGCCTTGATGATAGCAGCGAGCTTTTTAAAAACGTAAAAGCAAAAACTTTAGCAGAGGCTAAAAATTCAGACATCATTTTATACATGGTCGATGGCAAAATGATGCCAGATGACGAGGATAGAGCCATTTTTTACGAGCTTAGCAAGCTAAATTTACCAATCGCACTAGTCATTAATAAAATAGACAGCAAAAAAGATGAGCAAAGAGAGTGGGAATTTATAAGCTTTGGCGCGAAAAATACCTTTGGAATTTCCGTAAGCCACAACACCGGTATTGATGAGCTAAGTATGTGGCTAGCAAAGCACATAGAAGATAAAGTGCAGATAAAGGCTGATACAAGCGAAGATTTTGATGATTTTTTAGAAAACTATAACGACGAGGGCGAGCTAAGCGACGAGATAGACTATGAGAGCAAAAACATAAGAGTTGGCATCATAGGCCGTGTAAATGTCGGCAAAAGCTCACTTCTAAACGCCCTTGTAAAAGAGAGCCGAGCTGTCGTTAGCGACGTGGCAGGCACTACGATTGATCCAGTTAATGAAATTTACGAGCATGATGGCAGAGTTTTTGAGTTTGTCGATACTGCTGGTATCAGAAAGCGCGGCAAGATCGAAGGCATCGAGAGATACGCACTAAATAGAACTGAGAAAATTTTAGAAGAGACGGACGTAGCGCTACTAGTGCTTGATAGCTCTGAGCCATTAACCGAGCTTGACGAGCGTATCGCTGGCATCGCATCAAAATTTGAGCTTGGCGTCATCATCGTGCTAAACAAATGGGATAAAAGCAGCGAAGAATTTGACGAACTTTGCAAAGAGATAAAAGATAGGTTTAAATTTCTAGCATACGCGCCGATCATTAGTGTTTCAGCACTTGGTGGCAAAAGAGTGCATAAAATTTATCCACTCATAGTTGAAATTTACAAAAACTACACACAAAAAATCCAAACTTCAAAGCTAAATGAGGTGATCGGCGAAGCGACCAAGGCGCACCCACTGCCACGAGATAAAGGCAGGGTTGTGAAAATTTACTACGCAGTGCAGTTTAAGACCGCACCTATCATGATAGCGCTCATAATGAACCGCCCAAAATGCCTACACTTTAGCTACAAACGCTACCTAACAAACAAACTTAGAGAGAGCTTTAATCTAACTGGCGTGCCTATCGTGCTAATCCCTAAAAAACGTGGAGAGAGTGATGAAGACAAAGAATAATAATATCGTTTTGATAGGGTTTATGGGTGTTGGCAAGGGCACGACCGCAAGGGCGCTAAGCAAGACACTAAAGACGATGAACCTTGACTGCGACGACTTGCTAGAGAGCTCACAAAATATGAAGATAAAAGCTATCTTTGAAGAGTACGGAGAGGAGCATTTTAGGCAGCTTGAAAAGGATCTAGCTAAATTTCTAGCGACAAATGTCAAAAATGCAATCATCTCAACTGGCGGAGGCTTTGCAAAGGTTAAAAATTTAAAGAAAATTGGCACCGTAATCTATCTAAAAGCTAGTTTTGATGCGATCATGCAAAGGCTAAAAAATAGCAAAAATAGCGAGAAAAAGCTTGCCAAACGTCCACTTTTAAGTGATCTAAAAAGAGCTGAGGCACTTCATCTGGAGCGAGAGGAGCTTTATGAGAAAAAGGCTGATTACATCGTCGAAGTCGAGGGTAAAACTCCAAAGCAAATCGTAAAAGAGATAAGGATGCTTTTAAAAATTTAGTTGTAAAGTAGTGCGAAATACTGCTTGCAACGATAAATTTCAAGATCAGGCTAGATGGCTATCTCGCGTGGTGTTAAAATTTGAAATGTTTGAAATAAATTTAACGTTTTGTAGTTAGAGATTTTAGCGAAGTGTTTTGAGATGAATGTAAGTGCTGTGCGGTTAAATTTTGATCAAGACTAGGCATTTAGCCTGCTAAGCTAAATTTTAAGATTAGACTAGATAAAAATATCTACCCTGATGTTAAAATTTAAAAACTTTTGGCAAAGAATTTTTTGTTTAGGCAAGGCAAAATTTTGTTTTTAAGCGAAGGCTAGACGCATGGTCTGCTAGTTAAATTTTAAGATTAGATTAGATACAAAAACTCTAATGTAACGTTAGAATTTAAAAAGCATTTTGACGAAGTATCGCGAGATGATTTTGATAGTTGTGTAGAAATTTTAAGCCGAGGCTAGACGCATAGTCTGCCGAAAGCTTAAGATTTAAAATCTCTATCAAAAGCGCTCACGAGAAAAAGCCAAAATTTGAAAGGATAAGATGAGAGTATTAACCGGCCTCCAACCCTCCGGCAAACTACACCTTGGCAACTATTTTGCCTCGATAAAGCAGATGGTTGATATGCAAGAGCAAAATGAGATGTTTATGTTTATAGCAAACTACCACGCGATGACGAGCCTTAGCGAGGCCAAAGCCCTAAAGCAAAACACTTTTGAGGCTGCATGTGCGTTTTTGGCACTTGGGATCGATCCAAATAAAAGTATATTTTGGGTGCAAAGTGACGTTAAAGACGTGCTTGAGCTTTACTGGGTGCTAAGCCAGCACACGCCTATGGGGCTTCTTGAGCGCGCACACAGCTATAAAGACAAGGTCGCAAAAGGCCTTAGTTCGCATCACGGACTCTTTAGCTATCCAGTTTTGATGGCGGCTGATATCTTGCTTTATAACGCGCAGGTCGTGCCTGTGGGCAAGGACCAGATCCAGCACGTAGAGATCGCACGTGATATCGCGATCAAATTTAACAATGAACATGGCGAGATTTTTACATTGCCTGAAGCAAAGATCGATGAAAATGTCGCCACCGTGCCCGGCACAAATGGCGAAAAGATGAGCAAAAGCTATGGCAATACAATCGACATCTTTGCCGATGCCAAAACGCTTAAAAAGCAAATTTCTAGCATCGTGACAGACGGCACGCCACTTGAAGAGCCAAAGCAGTGGCAAAACTGCAACGTATATAATATCGCCAAACTTTTCTTAGACGAGAGTGGGCAAAAAGAGCTTCAAGCTAGATATGAGCGTGGTGGCGAGGGTCATGGGCACTTTAAAGCTTATCTAAATGAGCTTATTTGGGACTATTTTAAAGATGCGAGAGAGAAATTTGAGCATTATCAAAATAATCCTGACGAAGTGTCTGGAATTTTAGAAATAGGAGCCAAAAAGGCAAGTAATGTTGCTCAAACAACAATAAAAAAAGTTCGTGAAGCAGTCGGAATTTATTAATAAAGGAAAAAATATGCAAAATTTATATCCATACGCACAGATAGTTCATCTTTTCTGTGCAATCATCTTTGTTGGTTACCTCTTTTTTGATGTAATCATTTTTAAGGCAGCTTGTAAAAAAATGCCGCCTGAGCTTGCTCAAAAGGCAAAACAAGCTATCGGTTCAGTTGCTATTAAGATAATGCCACTTTGTATCTTGCTTTTGGTATTAACTGGAGGCATGATGATGAGTAACTGGGTCGGATCAAAGACTGGAGGATACTTTGAGACAAATTTACAAATCATTTTTATGATCAAATTTTTCTTAGCGATGCTAATCGTAGCCGCTGTTATAACAAATTTAAGCTGCAAATTTATATTTAAACGCCCTAGCCCACTTGGCAACATTCACCCATTTGCGCTAACAGCGGCAGTTTTTATCGTACTTTTTGCAAAAGTTATGTTTATGGTTTAAGGATGCGGAATGATAAATTTAAAACTACTCGAGACAAATTACGATGAATTTGTAAAAAAGCTTGAGGGCAAAAATGTAAAAGCTGGGCTACTTGACGAGCTTTTACAAACTTTTAACGAGCTAAAACAAAAGCGCAAAGCACTTGAAAATTTCCAAGCGATCCAAAACGCAAAGAGTAAAGAGCTTGGCATAAAGGCAAGAGCAGGTGAAGACGTAAGTGAGCTTAAAAATGAGCTAAATTTAAACAAGGCTGCACTTTCTGATGCTGATGATATCGTTAAACAATATGAAGAAAAGCTTGAGCAAATTTCATTTAACGTGCCAAATATCACCGATGATGACGTACCATTTGGTAAGGACGAGGACGATAATATCTGCATCAAAACGGTGCTTGAGCCGACTAAATTTAGCTTTACACCAAAAGAGCACTGGGAGCTAGGCGAGAGCCTTGGCTGGCTTGACTTTGAAAGAGGTGCAAAGCTCTCAGGATCTCGCTTTACCGTGCTTCGCGGCATGGGAGCAAGGCTTAGTAGAGCGCTTGTTAATTACATGATCGACTTTAACAGCGCGTGCGGCTTCGAGCTTGTAAATGTCCCTTATCTAGTAAGTTCAAACACGCTTTTTGGCACCGGTCAGCTGCCTAAATTTGAAGAGGACCTTTACAAAGTGCGTGACGAGGATCTCTACCTCATCCCAACTAGCGAAGTGCCTGTGACAAATTTATACAATGACACGATCATTGAAGCTGAGCAGTTACCTATAAAGATGACTTGCTACTCAGCATGCTTCCGCCAAGAAGCGGGCTCGGCAGGACGTGACACGAGGGGAATGATCCGCCAGCACCAATTTGAAAAGGTCGAGCTAGTAAGTATCACAAGACCTGATCAAAGCGAAGACGTGCTAAATGAGATGGTAGCGTGCGCAAGCGATCTACTAACTAGCCTTGGACTTCCTCACCGCCATATGCTTCTTTGCAGTGGCGACCTTGGCTTTAGCGCGGCAAAGACGATAGATCTTGAGGTTTGGTTGCCTGGTCAAGGTAAATATAGAGAGATCAGCTCTATTTCCAATACTCGTGATTTTCAAGCAAGGCGTGCAAAAATTCGCTTTAAAGATGGCAAGAAAAATATGCTTGTAAATACGCTAAATGGCTCGAGCCTAGCTGTTGGTAGGACGCTAATAGCGATAATGGAAAACTACCAAAAAGCAGATGGCACTATCGAAATTCCAGAAGTTCTTAAAAGGTATATGTAGTGGCTGAAGAAGAGGTTGTAGTTTTAAAACCACCTGGCGAGCAAGCAGAGCAAGCACCTGAAGAGGCAAAAGCTGAGGCACCTGAAGAGATCGTCTCGCTTGAGAGTATCGCAAGTGAAGGTGTACTACAAGATGAGAGCATCCCAGAGCCAATCCCTGTAAAAAAGAGCAATAAAAAGCTCTTTATAGTAGCAGGTGTGGTCGCTCTAGTGCTTATTATCTTGATAGTGGTTTTGCTAGTTATCTTGCTAAAGAAAGACAAAAAAGAGAACATAGATACTGCAAGTATCGTAAAAAATATAGAAAACAACTACCAAACGCAAAATTTTGGCGCTTCAAAGATCGATGAAATGATAAATAAAGCCAATCAGCTCTACGAGCGTGGCAATAAATTTGAGGCTCTAAAAATTTATGAAAACGTAGCTGTTTATAACCAGTCACTTTCAAACTACAACCTCGGCGTTTCGCAGATGAAACAAGAAAGATGTGATGAGGCGATCGTATCTTTTAATAAAGCTATAACTGATAGAGAAAACACAGCAGTTAGCGCCATAAACGCAGCCGTTTGCTCACTCGAGCTAAATAACACTAAAAATTTTAACTACTATATAGGACTTGCTGATTCATTTTTGCAGTATGAAAACAACTCGCCACTTTATAGCTATTACTACGCGCTTATAAACTATTATAAAGGCAACTATTACGAGGCGCTTCAAGCACTTTCTCATCCAAATACTGCAGATTATAAAAATGAATATGCATATTTAAGTGCAAAAATTTTATCACTTCTTGGAGATGATGAGAGGGCAATAGCCAAACTTGAGAGCCAAAAGGCATTTAAAGCCGACTTCACGCTAGCACAGCTCTATGCAAGACTTGGCAAATACGATAAGGCAAGGGATTATTTAACAAAAGCTTCTAAAAACACGCCAAATATCGATCTTATCAAGATGACTGAAGCGCTAATTGATCTAAAAACTGCTGACTACGGCGACGCGGCTGCATTTATCAAAGATGTTTACGACTACAATGCTTCTTTGCCAAGCAAAATTTACAAGATAAAAACGATACTAAAGCCTGATCTTTTTGATGTCAGCCTAGCTCAGGCACACTTTAGCGACGATATGTTTTTTGATAGAACAAGGCGCTATGAGACCCTTTTTTACTTCGCACCTTACAAGGTCTTTGATGCAAAACAGAGTATCGAGCAGATAAGAAAAGGCGGCGTTAGCGTCTTTTTAGACGACACTTCAGCAGCAAATGACTATCTTAGCCAAAGTGCAGCTGCTTCAAAAGTAAATGCAAAACTTAGCGAAGCTATCGCAAAAGCACTAAGCTACCGCTTAAAAGAAGCAAATAAAGAGTTTGAAGAGCTAGCTAGCACTTATCCAAATCACTCTATCTTGCAATACAACCTTGCCCTAAGCTATGCTCAGCTTGGAAATTTTAGCCTTGCAGCAAAGCACTTCATAGCAAGCTATCACCAGGATGTAAATAACCATCTTGCAGGTATTTTTGGGGCGATTTGTCTAGATATAAATAGAAATTTAAACCCAAAACTCATTGAAGAGATCGGCGAAAATTTAGAAAACGATAAGAGTTTAAAGCCTGTAAATTTATATGCCTCGCTTCTAAGCCTGGTTAGCGGCAACCAAAGTGCGATGATAAGGTGGCTTGAAGAGCCAAAAGAGCAGACAATGCTAAATTTAGCCTTTGATATCATCATCGCAAAAGTAACAAACAATGATGAGCTAATGGTAAAAAAAGCTGATGAGCTACTAAAAATTTTGCCAAATGATATTATTGCAAATATCTTAAATTTTATCTCGAAAAACAAAGAGCAAAATGTCAAAGAGTATGCAAAAGCGATACAAATTCACTTTAATGGCAAGCAGCTTGATTCAAATGCTTTCTATCACGGCGCTGATATCATCAAAAAGCAATACATCAAGCTACTTCAAATTTCAGGCTTACTTACAAGAGAGCGTGATAAGTTAAGAGCTGAGCTAAAAAATGCTCCAAAGAATATAAATTTGATCCAAACTCTGGCCTACATCGATATCTTTACAAACGATTTTGAAGAAAGCTATAAACTTTATAATCAAGCGATCGATGAGTTTAAAGTAAATGACGCTAGCACATTGTTTTTAGCATCTGTGGCTGCGACAGGAGCTGGAAAAGTATCAAACGCGATCGCGCTTTTAGAGCTAACAAAACTAAATGATGCTAGTGCTATCGAAAATAGAATAGCTCTTGGCCTAATGTATCAGCAGATAGATAATATAAAAGCAGCTCTTATACAATACAGCAAAATAGGAAATATTGAGTATGAAAGCGAATTTTACGACTTTGAGATAGATAATGACTGATAAAAACTAGGTCTTTATGCGCCTAGTTTTAACTATTTTAAATACTAAGCAATATCTAAAATTTCAAGATTTATTTGATCTAAGACTTCACTAAATTTATAGATCGTATCGCCGCATTTATACTCAATACTCTTGTTGCTCTTATTGTTTTTTTGAGATAAAATTTTCTCCATCATACTGGGAAGCTCTTTTTGTAAAAGTAGTTTATAAGACATCCCCATTCCATGCGTTAGAGACTTTATAAATTTGCCATCAACCTCACTCCCATCTTTTATCATATGTAGTGTTGCGTCAAATTTAAGTTTCTTAAGAGCCTCGTAAAGCTCGATTTTATCCTTTGCTGGAGCTATTTCTTTATCGAAAATACAGTGATAGCTCACGTAAATTGGCTTTTTATAGCCGCTTTGAACATTTAAATGATCTAAATTTAGGATGTTTCTTATCTCTTCTCTTGCGTCAATAAAATAGTATGGTGATTTTTCATTAAGTGTCCAGTAGGTCTTATCAAAAAAATAAATATATAAATTTTGATACAAAGTGTCAGTGCCAAAACAAAAATAGTTAGTAAAATTTATCTCTTTACCAAAGCCGATAAGACGCCATAAAAATATGGCATAAGAGCTATTATCTATCACGGCATCAACTAGCCATGGAGCGATCTTAGCACACATATGTGCCAGATATCCACCATGTGAGCTACCTACCATTATCACTGGCAGATGTTCAAATTTGGCATTATTTATATATTTTTTTGTATAAAGCACAGCATTTAGCACATCCATTGCTTGCATAACGCCAAAATTTTGATATTCATTTTTTGTTGGCACTATCGTAATGCTAGCATTTAGTCTAAAATCAGCCGGCAAAATACCTCTCTCTTTTCGAATAGTAATCTCTTTGCTGAGAAATTTAAGTAGCAAATCAACCTTCTCGTGGCAGTCGATACTTTTTAGATCAATTGGTAAATTTATACCTATACTTGATAGTTCTCTTGTTAAGATTTCGCGATCTATATCATCAAGTCCAAATTTTGCCCCAAGCTGTGGGCGGTTGCCTATACAGTGATAATCCACACTAATGCATACAACATCATAAGCCTCTGCCATAGTCTGCATAAGATTAGCTCTATATCCAAGGTTAGAGTCTTCTCCAAGCCCAGGGATAATCACCAAAAGGGCTTTTGCATCCTTGACATCGTCATAACAGGAATAAAAGGAGAGAGGAGAGCTTCTTTTTATACCAAGTTCAATATCATCACAAGATGAAATTTCATAGCTTCCATCAACTAGCATTTAAATTCTTTTAAATTTACTAATTTCTCCTATTTTTGCGAGACGTTATAAAAAAAGCTAACGATCTGTTTTGCTAGGCGTTCTTTAAAAAACGGCCAAATGTAGCTTGGCGAATAGACATTACCAGCTTGCATAAGCGAGATATTTGTCGCCTTTTCGCCACCATTTTTTGGACGCACTAGCACGCTTACTTGCATGTGATAAGTATAGCTATTCGTGCTAAAGTCATCATCATCGTAATAGCCAAATGGGAAAAATATCGAGTAGCCAAAGCCAAAGCTTGGTCTACCAAAGCCATACCCCATGCCCATTGAAAATCTAGGATCTCTTTTGATTATCCTAGAAAAGCTTTGCACATCGCCAAGGATGATGAAGTCGGCATTTTTGATATTTGGTTCGTTTCTAAAGCCAGCCTTTGCAAACTCGCTTAAAATTTCAGCATTTACATCTTGCCCGGTCGCACTATTTTTAAAATTTACATAAACGCTTCTGTTTGATTCATTAAGCGTAAAAAAGATCGGATCACTCGTTTTGACCGAGATATTTGGAGTGCTGTTAGCACATCCAACAAAAAATACCGCTAAGACAAATAAAAAGAAATTTTTCATATTCACTCCTACAAGAGCGATCTTATAGCACTTTCAAGTACACTTTTTGGTGTAAGACCGATAAATTTTGATCGCATCTTACCATCTTTATCAAAAAAATAGATAACTGGCACGCCCAT
>CAUSCE010000008.1:0-87769 GCA_963530215.1 uncultured Campylobacter sp. | reverse complement strand
GTTTTCTGATCGGATTCATATAGTATTTTACGTTGCCATAAAAGACTGTGCCGATCTTACCGCTATTTGGTGATTTAAATGTATCAACGCCTGTGGTGTTGGTTTTTGTTACCTCTCTAGCAGCGTGAATTTCATCATTCATAACAACTACAACGCCCTTACCTACGCTATCTTTACTAATAGCAACGTTTACAGCGTTAAATAAATTTAGTGGGCCGTCTGCGCTTAGTGAGCCGCTATTTCTCATCGCACCTACAAGCACGACTGGCTTGTCGCTTTTAACGACCAAATTTAGAAAGTACGCCGTCTCCTCCATAGTATCCGTTCCGTGAGTAACGACGATACCATCAGCTTTGCCGCTATTTAGAAGCTCGTTGATTCTATTTGCAAGCTTTAGCCAAACTTCGTTGTTCATATCCTGTGAGCCGATATTTGAAATTTGCTCACCTTTTATGGTAGCGATCTTGTTTATATCTGGTACGGCTGCGATTAGTTTATCGACCGTAACAGTTCCAGAAGTATAGCTAGAGTCAAGCGATCCTGAGCCGTTTCCTGCTATCGTTCCACCAGTAGCTAGTATGTAGATGGTTGGCTTTGCAACCGCTAAAGTAGCACCTAAAATCATGAGTAACACCGCCTTAAAGATTAAACGCATTTTAGCTCCTTTGCATTAAAATTTGCAAAGTCATTATAATGCCATTTATTTAAAAAAATTATTAACTTCCAAATTTTATATTTATTTAAAAAATTCTTATCAAAAACATATAAATTCCGGTTGAAATAACTATGCTAAGAAGGGTATTTTTAAATTTTAAATGCATCAAAATAGCTGTAAAAACTGCTGCTATCTCGCTTAAACCGTATGGGAACTCGCTAAATTTCGTGTCTTTTAAGCCGTAGCAGACCAAAACGACCATTATCATCATACCCATATGCTTCTCAATGGCGTCTAAATAAGGGTTTGACTTATGGTTTTTCAGTGCATAAAATGGCGTTGCTCTCGTTATAAAAGTAGCTAGAGCACTTAAAAGCACCGCCACAAAAAGTAACATCTCGCTTGAGCTTACACTTATCAAATTTTATCCTTAAACAAAAGCAAAAATACAAAACAAAGCGCCATTGAGCCAACAAGCACAAATTTAGCTGGAAATAGGCTCACTCCAAGCACGCCAAAAAATGTCGCCGCAAAGAGCACGCGGTAGTTTTTATCATTTTTAAACATTTCAATCACAATAACTATAAAAAGTGCTGTCAAGCTAAACTCAAGCCCTTTTGTATCGGCTTTTATAAAATCACCGAGAAGTGCTCCAAGAAGCGTTCCGGCTGCCCAGTAAGACCAAGAAAGGATATTTAGCCAGGTAAAGACAAAGCTGCGATCACTCGCCTCTTTTAGCTTTAAATTTTTAAATATCGCAAAGGTCTCATCTGTTAGCAAAGCGATGTTTAAAAGCCTAAATTTGATCCCGCTATACTCTTTTAAAAGTGAAATTCCGTAAAAAGTGTGGCGCAAATTTACAAGATAGCTCACGATAAAGACCTCAACATAGCTCGTGCCAACGCTAAAGAGCGAGAGCATCATAAACTGCGCTGCGCCGCCGTAAGCTAGCGTGCTAAGAGCGACGGCGATAGACGCGCTAACGCCCATGCTTTTAGCCAAAATGCCAAATGCGATACCAAGCGGAAAATAGCCCATAAAGATAGGAATGGATAGTTTAAAAATGTAGTTAAATGTCAAATTTTTACCTTCATAAAAAGCCGAAATGTTAGCAAAATTTGAAAAATTTAGAGTAAAAATAGAGTTAAATTTTATAAAATGATAGAAAATTTTTGGAGCCAAAAGATGAAAAAGATTATTTTAATTTTATTTTGTATTCTTTTTTCTTGGGGTAAAAATTTAGATACCGCCAAGCTTGAAAATGAATGCGCTTTAAACAACATAGAAAGCTGCACCGATCTTATATATATCTACCTTGACAAAAACGAGCGCGATAAAATGTCAGCTATGGCAAACAAAGCCTGCGAGCTAGGCAATCCACATAGCTGTCTATTTTTAGGAAATATATATCTACAAAAAGACACCCTAGCACAAGAGAAAGAAGAAGGGCTTAGGCTTTATAATAAGGCTTGCGAACTAAAAAATGCATTTGCTTGCTACACCCTTGCACTTATCTATGAAACTGGAGATGCTGGTATGTTGCAAGATAAAAATAAAGCAAAAAACTACTGCAAAAAAGCCTGCGAGCTTGATTTGGAAGAAGCATGCAGTAGCTTAAAAATTTTAATTAATTAAAAATTGCTTTTATTCTTGCTTATAAAAGCAGAAATTTTAGACGAGATGTGCCAAATTTTTATTTAGTCCAAATTAATGCGTCTGTTTTATCGAGTCCTTGCCTTTTGGCGTTTTATTTAAAAAGTAAAATACCTCAAGCGTAAAAGAAAGTAATATAAGCCCAACGATGGCTAGAGTCGCGTTCATACTACCTATCTTTTAAGCCCATTTACTATTTCAAGCATCGAGTCACTCGTAGTTATCGCCTTTGAGTTTGCCTCGTATGCACGCTGTCCAGTGATGAGATCAGTCATCTCTTCAACTAACTGAACGTTACTCATCTCAACAAAGCCTTGTCTGATCGTACCAAGTCCGTCAAGTCCTGCAACACCTACCACCACGTTACCACTAGCGCTTGTTTCTAGATAGTTGTTGTCGCCCATCGAGTGAAGGCCGGCTGGGTTTATAAAGTTTGCTAACTCGATCTGACCTATCTGAGCCATCTCTCTCTCACCTGCTTGGAGTACTGATACGGTGCCATCTGTGCCGATAGAAATTTGCGTCGCATTTGCAGGTACGGTGATCTGAGGGATTAGCTGATAGCCATCGCTATTTACAATAGTGCCGTTTGCATCAAGCTTAAATGCACCATTTCTAGTATAAGCCGTAGTGCCATCAGGGAGTTGAATCTGAAAAAATCCGTTGCCAGCTATTACCATATCTAAGTTATTGCTAGTCTCTTTAAAATAGCCCTGAGAAAAAATTTTATTTATCGCCGTTGGACGCACACCAAGACCCACCTCGATGCCCGTTGGACTTGTGGTAGTCTGGCTTGTAGCCGTACCTGCGTACTCCATGACTTGATACATAAGATCAGCAAATTCAGCCCTATTTTTCTTGTATCCATAAGTATTTACATTTGCGATGTTGTGTGAGGTTACGTCTATCTGTGTCTGCTCGGCGATCATGCCAGTGGCCGCAGTGTAAAGTGATCTCATCATAGTTTTATCCTTTTTATTAAGCTTTTAGGGCTAGTTTTTGAACAGCATCTTGGTTAAGATCATTCATGTGGCTTGTCATAACCTTTTGATACATATCAACTAAGCGCTGGGTTTCTATTAGACCAACCATTTCTAAAACTGGGTTTACATTTGACATCTGAGCATATCCTTGCATTACGCTATCAGCTTCATCAAGCTCATTTATGTCGTTAAAATTTCTAGTTTCAAAGAGGTTGTCACCGACCTTTTTAAGATCTCTTATCTCTCTTGGCTGAGCGATAAAAAATTTAGAAAATTGATTATTATTTGAGTATAAATTTCCATTTTTATCAGCAGTTAGCACCTCACCTTGTGGCACTTGAATGCCTCTTTGCCCAGGATTTTGTGCCTCATAGCCACTTGGCAGCACCTTATAGCCCTCTTTTGTGACGATATAACCATCACCATCCAAGCTAAAAGAACCGTTTTTGCTAAGCTTTACACCATTTGGGGTATCAACTAAGAAAAATGCGTCATCTCTTTTTATCGCAAAATCAAGCGTATTTGAGCTGTATTTAAAACCACCAGCACTAAAGTCGGTATACTCTTCGCTCACTTGTGGTACGCGATCAAGCGTTCTATTTAAAAATTTGGCTCCATCTTTTGTATGATTTTTAAGCGGAAGCTCATCTTGCGTCTCTTTAAAAATTCTTGCAAAGTCACCGATGACCACATCGTTTCGCTTGTAGCCGATCGTATTTACATTTGCAAGGTTATTTGAGATCACATTTAGTCTGTTAAACTGCGTTACCATGCCAGCAGTGGCTTGATAATAACCATTTTGCATACAATTTCCTAAAATTCATTATTGTCATGATTCTAAAGCAATAGCTGTTCCAAAATTTTAATTTTTTAATTATTAAATATTTCATAAAGTTTAATAAATAATTTATTTATTTAATGTTAAGATTCGCGGCTTTAATATAGATAATGACTATTAAAAACAATAAAAATACAAAAAAGGACACATATTATTATGAAAAAGACTTCACTAGTTGTTTTGCTTTGTGCTGGCTTAAATTTGTTAGCCCAAGAAAGTGAGAATATAAAAGAAGTTGAACTTGGCGGAGTAGAGGTAACTGCGGAAGAAGAAAACGTAAAGAATAAAAAGATTAGTGAAGTAAAAAAGACGGCAAGTGAGCTTACTAAACAACAAGTAAGCGATACTAGAGATATGGTGCGCTATGACACTGGTGTCAGCGTAGTTGAGACTGGTCGCTTTGGCTCTAGCGGATATGCTATAAGAGGCGTTGATGAAAACCGCGTAGCTATCAGTATTGATGGACTTAATCAAGCTGAGACACTTTCATCACAGGGCTTTAAGGATCTCTTTGAAGGATATGGAAATTTTAACAATACAAGAAATGGCGTAGAGATAGAAAATATCCAACAAGTAAATATTACAAAAGGTGCAGATAGTATAAAAACTGGCTCAGGCGCACTTGGTGGCTCCGTGATGTTTGAAACAAAGGACGCTAGAGACTATCTTACGGAAAAAGACTGGTTTTACGGCTTTAAAGCACAAAAATCCTCAGCAAATGACGAAAGTCTTTTTTCTCACACCATGGCTGCACGTGCCAAGTGGTTTGACATACTCTTTATCACTACAAAAAGAGATGGTCATGAGATGAAAAACTGGGGATACAAAACATACGATGATAGCATACTAGGCAAAGAGAGAGAAAAGCCAGATCCTTACTCCATAAAAACAGATAGTAGACTGTTTAAATTTGGCGTAAATTTTAATGAGACAAACCGCTTTAGTGTGGGTATCGACAGAAGCACAAAAGAGACAGTAGGTACTGACTGGTCGTATAAATTTGCTCTTTATACTGGAGGTATGTTAAATAACGTACGTTACAGCACAGATGTAAGGCACGTAAATGATAAAAACAAACGTGAAAATATCTTTTATACATATGAAAACTACGATGAAAACCCACTTTGGGATAGTATGAAAATAACTTATTCAAAGCAAAAGATCCAGCTAAAAGCAAGGACTGATGAGTACTGTGATAAAAACGACTGTCAAGGCCTACTAAATCCATCAGGATTAAAGTTAAACAACGAAGGTAAGCTAGTGGATAAATATGGTGGCGAGCTGCAAATGAGACAAGTAGAAAAAGAAGCCTGGCCTGGAGCTGGCTTTACTATTCCTAAAGATATTGTATTTGACAGTCATGGAAACGAAGTAGATGAAATATTCTATGGAAGGTCAAATCGTGGAGCAGATAAACTTCTTGTTGATTGTAACCAATATGACTGCTCTAAACCTTTAACACTTTTTAATAAGACGACTAAACGATATGAAACCTACAATCTAACTCCGCAAAACATGCCAGATGGCAATGGAAAATATGCAGAGCTTACTCCAAAAACTAGTTGGGAGGAACTATTTTTGCCAAGTAGTCCAGGATATCTTGAAAATAACTGGAAAGATAGAGATCTAAATACCGATACAAAACAGCTAAATTTAGATGCCACTAAAGAATTTAGCATACCTAAAATCAAAATGGATCATGCCTTAAAATACGGTGGGCTTTATAGCCAAACAGATAAAAGTATGGTAAATAGGCAAGGCTATGAGGCGTACAACAAGGCGTGGTGGGCAAAATATTTCTTTGGCATGGCAAACAAGGGCACAGGTTTGCTGCCAAATTTTCAACCAGACAAGTGCATGCCTCACGGTGGAAATGACTACAGTACACTTTGTAGACACGAGGATAATCAATTTAGCTTTTTAATACCTGTCAGCACAGAGACATTGGCAGCTTATGCAGGCGATAGTGTATCTTTCACTAGATTTTTGAGCTTTGATATAAACCATAGGATTGATTTAATAAAACACAATCCAAGCTACATACCAGGTAAGACACCAAAGCTACCAACTGATCTTTTTGCTGGTGTTTTTATACCTTTTACTATACCGCCTGGTTCTAGTGCAGAAGAAGTAAAAAGGATAAAAACCAAAAATGCTGAAGAAAATGCACGTTATCTGGCAAGCCAAAAAAGAAATTTTATGCATCATTCCTATTCATTTGCAATAAATTTTGATCCATTTGAGTATATAAGACTTCAGGCAAAATATGCAAATGGCTTTAGAGCTCCAACATCTGATGAAATTTATTTTACTTTTCAGCATCCTGATTTTACGATATTTCCAAATTTAGCCCTTCAACCTGAGATCGCAATGACAAAAGAATTTGCTCTAACTCTTCATAACTCACCTAGCTTTTTTACGATAAATCTCTTTCAAACAGACTATAAAAATTTCATCGATCTAAAGTACATCGGTCGTGGCACGTTAACATACGGAAATGCCGGCAGTAGAATGCCAGTAGAAATGTACCAAAACGTAAATAGAGCAAAGGCTCGCGTAAGAGGTGTTGAACTGAGTGCAAATCTAGACCTAGAGCAAGTCTATAGTGGACTAAGTGGCTTTAATGTCGGCTATAAATACCTATATCAAAAAGGTAGAATGTCAGTAGATGAGAGTGGCAAGCTAGACGCTCCAATGAATGCCATTCAGCCAGCAAAATTTGTCTATAACGTCGGATATCACACCAAAAATAATAAATTTGGAGCAAATCTATATATGACGCACGTAAAAGCAAAACGTCCAGAAGATACTTACAATATCTATGCCAAAGATGATCCAGATGCAAAAAATACGTATGTTAGATATGTCAGTAATACATACAGTCTATTTGATTTTGTAGCATTTTACAGACCGATGAAAAATTTCACATTTACAGCAGGTGTGTATAACATCACAGATAGAAAATACACAAGCTGGGATAGTGCAAGAAGTATAAGGACTTTTGGCACAAATAATATGGTAAATAAAGAAACTGGCAGGGGCCTTGCTAGATTTTACTCACCTGGTAGAAATTTCAAGCTAACATTTGAAATGACGTTTTAATAATTTTATAGCTACCGCAATTTTAGACTTTTGCGGTAGCTTTGTATAGATAAAATTTCACTGCTTTGATACACTTTTTACAAAATTTGGGTATAATCCACTTTCTTTTAAACAACACTTAAATCACAATTAGACGATTCGAAAGGAAATTTATGAGCGCCGCAAAAGACTCTTTTTCTCAGATAGAAGAGCTTTTCGCTGAAAATGCAAAAGGCTTTTTGACATACGAAAAATTAGTAAAATTATTAGACAAAGCTCCGACAGCTACGATAGTAAAAAAGATAGAACAACTAGCAAAAACAAACAAAGTCCAGCTCATCACATCTGCTGAGGCTGCAAAGCTTAGAAATTTAGCTGATGCTAAAAAGCGCCAAGAAAACGCTCAAAAAAGTGATCAAGATATCGACGAGGATCTCGATCTTTCAGGCGAAAGTGACCTTTTAGAGTGGTCAAGGTCAGATAGTCCAGTGAGGATGTATCTAAGAGAGATGGGTCAGATCGCGCTTCTTACAAAAGATGAGGAAGTTGAGATCAGCAAAAGGATCGAGCTTGGCGAAGATATCATTATCGATGCATTTTGTTCTGTGCCATTTTTGATTGACTTCATACTTGACTATAAAGAGCCGCTCATCAATAGAGAACGCCGTGTAAAAGAGCTTTTTAAGAGCTTTGAAGACGAGAGCGAAAACGAAGAAAATGAAGATAGTGAAGACGATATAGACGAGGAAGATGAAGAGAACGAAGAAAACGAAGCTCCTAAAAAATCAGCTAAAAACGATAAGCGTGCTGAAAAAGTTATAGAGAGTTTCAAGGCCCTCGAAAAGGCAAAAAAAGAGTGGCTAAAGACTGCAAACAAACAAGATAAAGTTGAGAGCGACGATACAGCTTCAAAGATGACTCTTGCATTTAAAAAGAAAATTTTAAAAGAGAAGCTAATGGATCTTGGCCCAACAAGCAAGTTAATCAGCGAGATCGTAAAATCAATGGAAACAGCACTAAAAAGCGACGATGAATTTGATAGAGAGCTAAAACGCTTAGAGTATCGCTTACCGATGTTTAGCGACGAGCTTAAGAAAAATCACAAAAGCATACTAAAAGATATCATCAAGCTTAGCAAAGAAGAGATCGCAGCTCGCGTGCCAGAAGCTACGATGGTCTCAACCTATGTCGAGATCAAAAAGCTATTTACTACAAAAGAGGCGAGCAAGCAAGGTTTTGATCTTGAGCCAACAAGGCTAAAAGAAATTCTAGAGCAGATCAAACGTGGAAAGAAAATTTCTGACGAGGCAAAAGCTAGAATGGCTAAGTCAAATCTCCGTCTAGTTGTAAGTATTGCGAAACGCTATACAAATAGGGGCTTGCCATTTTTAGATCTCATCCAAGAGGGCAACATCGGCCTTATGAAAGCGGTTGATAAATTTGAATATAGAAAAGGCTATAAATTTTCAACCTACGCCACATGGTGGATCCGCCAGGCTATATCACGTGCGATCGCCGATCAGGCAAGGACGATTAGGATACCTATCCACATGATAGAGACGATAAATCGTATCAACAAAATAAACCGCAAATACCTCCAAGAAGAGGGAAAAGAGCCTGATGTAAGCGTTATCGCAAAAGAGGTTGGGCTAAGCGTTGATAAGGTAAAACAAGTCATCAAGATCACAAAAGAACCTATCAGCCTCGAAGCTCCGATCGCAAACGAAGAAGACGGTAAATTTGGAGATTTTGTTGAGGACAAAAGCTCACTTTCTCCGATAGAGCAAATTTTAAAAAGTGACCTTAGAGAGCAAATTGACGATGTACTTTCGCAGCTAAATGAGCGCGAAAAAGCAGTCATTTCGATGAGATTTGGCTTACTTGAAGATGAGAGCGACCGCACACTTGAAGAGATCGGCAAGGCACTAAATGTCACTCGTGAGCGTGTCCGCCAAATAGAAAGCTCAGCTATCAAAAAACTAAAACACCCAAAAGTTGGAAGAAAACTTAAAAACTACATCGAAGGCTAAAAGCCTTAATCTAGCTCAAATTTCACACAAATTTGAGCTAGAAGCCAAAATCAAAATTTTATACTCACATTAAAGCAAGTATCTCCCACATAAATTTTAGTTGCAAAAGCAACAAAGCTAAAATCTACAAAGCTAGTTGACTTTTAAAGCATATTGTTGTAGTAAATTTTAGCTTTCTATTTACCAGCAAGGATTGGTTATAATCTTATAATCACAGCATACTTACCAATAAAAATAAAATTTGCAAGATCATTAAAATTTTAAAGCAAAAATAGGCACAAAACGAGTTTAAATTTTAACCCCTCTAAACGCTTTCTTTGCGGCCTCTACATCAGCCTCATCTGGGTGCGTTTTGGCTCGCTCCCATCGCTCTAGTCGCTCAGGCGTTAGAGCAAATCTTGGATCATCAGGCATAGCTTTACCAAGTTTTTTTAGTTGCTCTATTACTTCAGGAGCGATCGCACCTTGACAGATAAACGTGCGCAAAATTTCATTGCCATTTTGCATAAATAGCTCTTTGCCTTGATCTATCGCCTGCGTGGCATGTGCACTTGGTACATCAGCACCAAGGGTTATAAAAAAGCCTACTTTTTTATTTTTTACACTTTGAGAGATAAATTTTTTAAATTCCTTCTCCGGCGAGCCCTGATCTATATAGTATCCAAGCACGATAAAGTCAAACTCGCTCAAATTTATCTCGCCAGCATCGGCAAAATTTATCGCCTCACAGCTAAGCTCACCTGCAATAGCCTCTGCTATCTTTTTTGTATTTCCACTTTTTGATATATATATCACAATACTTTTCATAAAAACTCCTTCTTAGAAATTTCCATCACTGCATTTGCGATAGAATTTCCCCAAAATACGCCATCTTTTGTAAAATTTAAAGAGTCGTTTTCGATTTTTAGATATCCACTTTCCTCACATTTTTTAAAAAGATCCATAAGCTCATTAGCACACGTCTGGCTCACAAATTCAAAAACGCGCTCAAGGCTTATTTGCGGATACTGAAAAAGATTTACAAATCTATCAAACTCCATCTGCCTAGCAGTCATGCGACCCATAACTTTCATCTTTTGACTCATATTATAGATACCAAACTCCCCTAGCCTACCACCAGCGCCTTTTCCAAGAGGCAAGACATCAGCGCCCGCGTGAGATAGTCTTATATATTTATATTGATCCCTACCCTTTTTGGCCACCTTTGTATACTCTAAAATTTCATAGTCATCTTGACTTAAAATTTCGTCTAAAAATGCGTGGTGTAAGCTCTTATCGACTTCTACGTCATAGTAATCCTCGCTTATGGTCCTACTAAGTACCGAGCCATCTAAAAACTGAAGCGAATAGAAACTCGCACTATCAATGCCAAGCTCACGCACTAGCTTAGCATCTCTTACCACCTCATCTATGCTTTCATTAGGATAGTTATATATAATATCAACACAAAGCATCCCACTAAATTTCTCACGCAGATCACGTAGATGTTTTACGGCTCCATCTGAACTATGTGTGCGATTTAGCAGCTTTCTGCCAGCCTCACTAAATGTTTGTACGCCGATACTGTATCTATTTACACCAAGCTCGTTTAAAAGGCGAAGCTTGCTTATATTTAGATTATGAAGCGTACTTTCTAGGCTAAATTCGCACTCAGGCAGGATATTAAAGCTGCCCTTAAGTGCGTTTATCACCTGCTCTAAGTGTCTATCTTTTAATATCGTTGGGGTGCCGCCACCAAAATAGACACTACCTATTTTTTTGCTTTTTAAGTAGTTCGTGGCTGAGTATTTTTCTATCTCGCTTAGTAGAAATTTTGTATACTCATCAAGCTCATCTTCAAGCTTTGTCCTATTCATCGAGCAAAACGAGCAAATGTTATCACAAAACGGCACATGAATGTAGATCACTCCTTCATTTTCATCTGGCGCACTCTCTAAAAATTCCCATAGCTCATCTTCACTCACCATATCAGGTCTTTTTGAAGGAGCTACGCTATGTCCTTTTATACGTTTGTTAAACATTTATACTCACTTATTAAGCATGTTAAATAGCTCATTTGCGGCCTCATTTATGCGAGGCGTACCGCGCAAGACAAGATTTGATGGGACGTTTAAAATTTTAGAGTTCTTGGCTGCACTAGTTGCTTTTAGCACTGGATTTTGTGATAAAAAATCACTGCCATCTTTCATGCCTACAACTATTATGAAGTCTGGATTTTGCGCTAGGATAAATTCATTTTGAACGATCGGCATCGCTCCAGCTAGGCCACCTGCTACATTTTTCATACCAAATTTAGTAAATATATCCCCAGGCAAGCTAGCATCGTTAAAAGCAACTAGTGGGGTAGCTGCATAAACGCCTAAAATTTTCTTACCACTTAAATTTGAGTTTTGAAATTTTAAAAAGCCCTGCTTTATCTTAGCCACAAGCTCGCCAGCACGCTCTTTTTTACCTGTGATATCGCCCATTTTTTCTATATTTTTGCAAATATCGTCTACACTATTTGCCTGCATCGTAAGTGTCTTTATACCAAATTTAGCAAGGTCGGCGTTTACACCATCAGAGTGAAAGCTAGTAACTACAAGATCAGGCTTTAGCTCAACTATACGCTCTAAATTTGGCTTTGTATAAGTGCCAACGCTCTTTAGCTTTTCCGTCTTATCCTCAGGCCAAATCTTGCCAAACTCAAGAGTAGAAATAGCTGTGATCTGATCTTCAGCCTCCAACATATACATCATCTCAACCACTGCAGGATCGAGCACAACGATATTTTTAGCACTTAGGCTAACACCGCCAAAACCAAGTAAAAAAACAAAAACTAAAAATAATTTTTTCATGAAATCTCCTTTAAAATTATCATTTTGGTAAAACAAATGGCATATCATTTTTATATATGATATCTGCCTTAAGACCGTAAATTTCATCTAAAATTTCTGGATTATAAAGCTCTCTGACGCTGCCTTTATGAGCTATCACACCACCTTTTAGCATTAAAATTTCATCGCATATCAGTGAGGCTAAATTTAGATCATGAAGCACAGCTATGGTGACTAAATTTAGCTCACGAGTAAGATGCGAGCAAAGCTTTAACACCTCTATAGCGTGACTTAGGTCAAGGGCTGATGTAGGTTCATCTAGCAGCAAAACTTTAGGCTCGCTAACTATTGCACGAGCAAGCAAAGCTCTAGCAAATTCGCCACCACTTAGTGAGTTTGCCACTCGGTCTTTAAATTTAGCGAGCCCAAAAGTCTGCAAAGCCTCATCAACTAGGGCAATGTCGTGAGAGCTATAACCGCTAAAAGAGCTTTTTAGATGAGCATATCTACCCATCAAAACAAGCTCAAAAACGCTTAATGGCATCGTAAGTGCGCTTTTTTGAGGTACAAAACTAGTCGTTCTCGCAAGCTCCTTTGTGCTGTAGCTTTGTACATCTTTTTCGAAAATTTTGACACTTCCAGCGCTTGGAGAAAGCAAATTTAAGATGCATTTTAAAAGTGTTGATTTGCCACATCCATTAGAGCCCAAAAGACCTATAAATTTTCCACTTTTGGCAGTAAAGCTTATATTTTTTAGCACACTTGTTTGCGCATATGAAAAGCTTAAGTTTGATACTTCTACGCTCAATGCACACTCCTTTTTAGATAAAGTGCTAAAAATAGAAAAAAAGGCGTTCCAAAAAACGCACTAATAACGCCAACTGGCACTTCGACCGGACTTAAAACACTCTTCCCTACCACGTCACAAGCTAGTAAAAACGCTCCTCCTCCAAGAGTAGAAAGTGGTAACAAAATAGCGTTGTTTGAGGTGTTTAAAAGCATTCTAAAAGAGTGTGGAATGATAAGCCCCACAAAGCCTATCATACCGGTAAATGCTACTGAAAAAGCAACCGTGAGCGAGGCTATGACAAGCAGACGCTTCTTAAGTGCATCGACATCTATACCAAGGCTTTTTGCCTCATCCTCTCCGCTTAAAAGTATCGTTAACTCAAAGCGTTTTAGATAAAAATATATCATGCAAAAGATAAGCGGAACAGCGATAATGCCGACCTTTTGCCATGAAGCAGAACCTAAATAACCCATCATCCATGCCACTATCTTAAAACTATCTTCACCTATAAGATATGTCGCAAAACTCGTAAATGCTCCTAGAAATGATGAAAAAGCGATACCAATTATAAGAAGTGTAGCAATAGAGCGACTACGATTGTAAACTCCAAAAATGGCAAGTGTAAGCAGGCTCGAAGACAAAAAGGCAAAGATACCATAATAAATTTCTGATAATCCAAGAAGATATGCCACTACTGCTCCAAATGTCGCAGATGCGGCTATGCCGATGATATATGGGTCTGCAAGCGGATTTAAAAAGACGCTTTGTGTTACAACACCCGAGCTAGCCAAAAGCATACCTATAAGCAGAGCCATTACAAGTCTTGGTAGCCTAATGTCAAACAAGATGGTCTCTTTCATATCGTCTATTTTGTTATTAAATATAAAATTTACAATCTCACTCATACTTATGTCAGAACCGCCTATACTAAGCGAGATAAAAGAGAGCAAAACAATGAGCATAATCAGCAAAACGGTAAGCTTGGTACTACCCTGCATAAATTTCCTTTTAATACAAATGGCTAAAAACAGCAAAAAGAAACAAAAATAAGCAGAAAATATAATCTTTAAATAAAAGCCATAAATTTTCTAAAATGTCATTAATGACTCGTAATTTTAAAAAAATAAGCTTAATTCTCGCTTTAAAAATATTAATGATAATTTTAATCAATTTTAAGTTTTCTTTAGTATGATTTTGCGATTTTTAATTTTATTTTTATAAGGAGAACAGTTTTGAAACAAAGAGCATTAAACCACATGAATAAGGATCATTTGGATATAGTGATCGAGTTTTGTAAGAAATTTAGCGGCGTAGCTGAGCCTACAAATGTCAAAATGACCGATATAAACGAAGATGGCATGGAAATAACATGTGATCAGGCAAAAACATTTGTACCATTTTTAAGCAAAGCAGGCGGAGATGGTTTTAGAGAGTCGATCATCGAACTTTATATGAGCATCAAGGGCGACACAAACAACTCTAGTGTGCAAGGCGAAATGATGAAATTTATAAATAGCTTTAAGACTGTTGTGATCTCAAGCATTCTTGACGGACAAGCGGTTTCGTCGTATTCACCTTTCATAAAAGAAAACGATGAGTTTTATATCTGCATATCATCAGTAGCAGATCACTACCACTCAATAAAACAAAACCCGGATAAAATTTCACTCCTTTTTATTCAGGATGAAAAAGATGCAAAAAGTCTATTTGCTCGTGTAAGAGTAAGCTTTGAAGCTAAAGCTGAGTTTATGAGCGACAGTGTAAGAGATGAATTTATATCAAAATTTGAGAGTGCCTTTGCAAATGAATCAGCGCTTGCATTTATTAAAGAGATGAAAGACTTCTATATAGTAAAACTCACCCCAACAAAAGGTAGATATGTAAAAGGCTTTGGCGCAGCATATGACACAGTAGGACTCCAAGTTGTCAATAGTGGCAGAGTAAACAACCCTCACACTAAAAAATAATCACTTTTGTAAGACCGTTTGGTCTTACAAATTTATACCTCTTAAAATTTATTTTTTGCGTTGCTATAAAATTTTAAAAGATACAAGCCGTGATATTTTTGCTTGTTATCATAAAAATGGTTTAGGTTTGCCCGAACTCGAGAAAATCTAGCATCAAAATTCCTCAATATGCCTATACCTATAATCTAAACTATAAACATATTTCATCCAAACAAGATAGAATCATTATAAAAATTTATTAGAAACTAAAAAAGAATTTACCGGTGCAAGACCGGTAAAAATTTATTCAGCTAGTAGTTTATCTAGTTTTGTAGCTAAGTTCGTAGTGTCATGAGCTTTGGCTAAGCTCGTAGCATGAAGTTTTAAATTTGCTTGTAAATTTTCTTCCAAGCTCTTTGCGATGTCGCTACTATCAAGGTTCTCTACACTATTAGCATTCGCCACACTTCTTGCGGCTAGAGCATTTATACCTCTAAATACAGCATTTTGTGTTGATCCGATCTCTGAGCGAAGTGAATTTATATTTTTTAAAATTTCACCTGTATTTGAGCCGTCATCTTTTACATTTAAAAGAGCATTTGTGCCCAAATTTATATTTTTTGTACTCTCGCCTGTAAAAAATCCAAGCTCAGCATCAAATACGTTTTTACCGTTAAATTTAGCCTCTTTTACGCTATCATTCATAGCATTTCTTAGTGCGTTGATTTCGCCCTTTATGCCTTTTTGTTCATTTGTCGAGAGAGTAGGATTTGTAAGCTTACTTGAAAGCTCGCCTATTCTATCCGTACTTTTACTTAAATTTAAAAGCGTTGAATCAGCGATTTGAAGCATACCGATCATGTCGTTTGCATTTGCCAAGCCTTCGTTCAAGACATTTGTTTGCGAAAGCAAACTCTCTGTGATTTGCAAATTTGCACCTGATGCTTTGATCTCGCTATTTGCAGAGATAGCATTTAGCGCTTTCTTCTCGCTATTTTTTGCTTGATCTAAATAATAGTTTCCTGAAGCCTGGTTTGCAGTATAAGTTCCTAACTTCATAACAACTCCTTTTTAATAATTCGCTATGGATTCTACTATAAATTCTATAAAAAGTTGCAAAATCTCTATAAAATCCATTTTTCTTTACTCTTCTAGCCTCACTGCAACTGATTTTTTATGAGCAGTTAGTCCTTCAGCTTCAGCTAGCTGCATGCATGATTTGCCAAGATGCATGATACCTTTTCTACTCACTGAAATGATCGAACTTCGCTTCATGAAATTTTCAACTCCAAGTGGCGAGTAAAATCTCGCACTTCCACCAGTTGGCAATGTGTGATTTGGTCCAGCGATATAATCCCCCATCGCTTCAGGCGTAAAGTGTCCAAAAAATATAGCACCCGCATGAGTCACATCATCAATATAACTTAAAGCATCGTTTGTAGCGATCTCTAGGTGCTCAACAGCAAGCTCATTCATGAGAGCAAAACACTCTTTTAAATCTTTTGCCACTATTATTGCAGCTTTATTTCTTATGCTTGCACTTGCGATTGGCTCACGTTTTAGTGTCTTTAGTTCATCTTCGATGTGTCTTTGTACTGCCCTTGCGAAAGCTTCTACTGGCGTTATCAAAAAGGCACTTGCTATCTCGTCATGCTCAGCTTGAGAGAGCATATCGATAGCTATGTGGCGAGGATCGGCACTATCATCAGCGATGACGCCTATCTCACTTGGACCAGCGATCATATCGATATTTACGTCGCCATAAACTAGCTTTTTAGCAGTCGCTACGTAGATATTGCCAGGTCCTGTGATGACATCTACTTTTGGCACCGTTTCGGTTCCGTATGCCATCGCTGCGATCGCGCTTGCGCCGCCTATTTTAAAGGCTGTCTTTATGCCACAAAGGTGCATTGCCGCAAGAAGTAAGGTATTTACCTTGCCATTTGGCGCTGGAGTACACACTACGATCTCTTTGACTCCAGCTACGATCGCTGGGATCGCATTCATAAGAAGTGAGCTAGGATAAGCTGCCTTACCGCCTGGGATATAAAGGCCAGCGCGGTCAACCGCTGTGTATTTTGCACCAAGCAAGATATCATGCTCATCTTTATATGTCCAATCGCTTGGCTTTGTGCGCTCGTGATAGCTTTTTATCCTATCGTGAGCTAAATTTAAAGCTACTCTTAGGGCGTTATCTAGTGAATTATAGGCAGCTTCCATCTCTTTTACATCGATTATTATGTCGCTTTTACTTGTAACGCTAAATTTATCAAATTTAGCTATCTGCGCAAAAAGTGCACTATCGCCATCTTTTCTTATCTCATCTATTATTCCAGCAACCACTGGCATTACAGCACTCATGTCATTATCACTTCGTTTAACCAGCTGTAAAAATTTACTCTCAAAATCAGCGTCACTACTATGAAAAAATTTCATTTATGCTCCTTTAATTTTAATTTTCTCTCGTATCTTTGTCTTTGTGTAATGTTACCTAAAATTCCGCCCTGGTGGATGTATAAAATTTGATCCCCAAGCCTATCTAAATTTGCAAAAAGCGTGATAAAGCCAACAGGGTCATACACTAGGTCAAATTCCACGCCACTTTTGCAAACCTCTAGCCAAATCTCATAAAGCTCTGGGTATAAATTCCCAAAATGATACTTCTTTGGGGGATTTAAAATTTGGACTTCACTATCTTTATCTAGCTCATAAATTTGCTTTTTTAGATAGTCGCTGTCTCCCACGCAAGGAGCTGTAAATACTCTAAGATCGGTATGCTTTGCCAGATAGCATGCACTTGTACCTGTGCCAGATGGCAAAAAAATATCAGGCCTTATGCCAATTTTTTTGTTCCACTCATTTATTTCACTTGCCTGCGTAATAAAGCCAAGCTCGGCTTCACTCTGCGCTACGCCCTCGTTTATAAATAGTGCATTTTGGCTTCTAGCTAGCTCTTTGGCAAATTTCTCACGTTCCTCTTTTACAAAAATTTCCATGCCATTTTCAAGTGCAAATTTGAAATTTCCAACCGGATTTTGCTCTAAATTTGAGTTTAGATGAGAGACGACGTAGTAAAATTTAAGTCCCTTTAGCTTGGCAAAAAGACTTAGGCTATACATCGCATTTGACTGGCTTGAGCCGTGAGATACGATGGCTTTTATGCCGCTAAGATCAGCCTTTAAAAAATACTCTAGCTTTCTTGCTTTGTTGCCGTTAAACTCGCCTAGCAGATCATCTCTTAAAAGCCAAAATTCTCGACCTCTTAAGCAAATTTTGTCAATCACCCTTAAACTCCAAAAATTTCTCTATCTCATTGATAGCCTCTTTGTTTGAGAGTGAAAATTTGATCTCGATGCGCCTTGAAGCGTCCTTGTCCTCGGCTCCGTCTTTAAAAACTAGCTCGTTGTAGCTTCGCCCGCTTGCGACAAGCAGCTTTCTAAGGCGAGTATCGCCACTAAATGAGTTTATAAACTCCATCACTGCGTAAGCTCTTTTTTGTGAAAGCTCTAGGTTATAAATGTAGCTTCCATCGCTATCTGTAAAACCTTCGATTATGATTTGATCGATGTTTGAGGAGATCTCTTTATCATTTAAAAGCACGTCGAAATATTTACTAAGCGTGGCCTTTAGCTCCTCTTTGACCTCTTCTTTTAAGACTGCACTGCCTTTATCAAAAAGTACTGAGGAGCTAAGCTTTAACGCACCCGAGTTTGGATCGATCTCGATGCTAGATCCTAGCCTATCCTTTAGGGCTGAGATCACTTTTACTCTGATGCCGGTTAAATTTTTTACCCTGTCACGAGTGACGTTTAAGTCCCTTAAAAGCTCGTCATATCTAGCCTCTCTTTGGCTCACTTGCTCAAGCAAAAAGGCGATCTTGGCTAAATTTTTCTCACTGCTTTCGTTTGCGTCACTAAGCGCTCTATCTTTTGATGAAATTTCATCATTTAGCACGATCATCTTTTGATTTAGATCAAAAATGCTAGCATTTAGCTCTTTTATGCTCGCATTTGCATCTTTGTTTTGCTCTATGAGCTGGGCTAGTTTTTCTTTTAGGGCGTCTATTTGGATGACAAAAATTTCATTTGATTTTTTTAAATTTATATTTTCGTCGCTTATCTTTGAGAGCTCGCTTTTTAGGGCGTCATTTAGCTCTTCAAGGGTGAAATTTTTACCCTGGGCGTCTTTTAAATTTGCTAAAGCTGCGATGATGGCTTGCTCTTTATTTTCAAGGGTGTTTTGAGTTAGGACGTATTTTACGACGACAGCGCCAATTAGCAGCATAAAAACAAAGAGCAGACCCGCCATCAAGTCCGCGTACGAAACCCAAAAGCTTGATTGATCTTCGTTATTTTTGTTTATTTTCATTGCACTAGATTTTCGATTTTTTCTATTACAGAATTTGCTTCTTTATCGATCTCGTCTATATTCTTCTTAAGCTCAGCTATGAGACTCTCGCGCTCTTTTTCACGCTCCAAGCTCCTACCCTCTTGCTCATAAGCTGCCTTAAATATCGTAGCACTCTCCACAAGCGAGGTTCTAAATGCCTTTAGTGCGTCGTTTTGCTCTTTCATCAAAGAGAGAGAAAATTCTCTTAAAACCTTATCAAAGCTCTTTATGGTCTGCTCAAATTTAAGCTGGCTCTCTTTTGTGGCGTTTAAATTTCTGCTAAAAATTTCACCAAGCTTTGCATGCTCAGTTAAAATTTTGACCTCCATATCTTTAAAGGCATTAGAAAATGCGCTTACTGCCTTTAGCATATCAGAGTGGATTTTTGCAAACTCATCTTGTTTTAGGCCAGCTTCATTTAGCATTTTTAAATTTGCGCTAAGCTCTGCTTTGCTTTGATTTATGATATTTTTCTCAACCTCACAAAGCTCTTTTAGACTGTTAAATTTCTCATTTGTCAGTTCGCTTAGCTCTTTTACAAATTTATCGTCAAGCACCATTTTAAAGGCGTCGTGACTATCTTTAAAGTAGCCTACACTTACTTTCATGAAATTTGCATTTAGGTCATTTTCCTGCCAGAAAAACTCACGGCTTAACTCTTTTTGCTCGCTGTAAAATCTCTCAAATTTACTAACGCCGATCTTTTCAAAAAACATCCACCAAAGCGCTAAAAATATGCCATAAATCGATACATAAAACGCCGTAGCCACGCCGTTTAGCAGTATAGCGATCTCTTTTTCAAGGCCGTTTGCGGTACTTGAGCTAAAGCTTGGCATGGAGATAGCGATACTGATAAATGTGCCCAAAATTCCAAGCATAGGAAAAACTGCTTGACCGATATTTGCTAGGTTGTCATTTCTAAAATTTCTTGTGTAATCCTCAAAAAAATCTTCAAATTTAGCGTTTGCCTTTTTAACACTTGAAATTTCAAAAAGGTGAGCGATGATAAATTCTTTTAGCCTTATCTTGTAGTCGTTGGCATTTGCTAAGAAATTTGAGTAAGCGACCAAAGCACTGTGGCGAGAAAATACAAAAGCGACAAAGAGTATAGTGCCCATCATCACGATGGTGTGAAGCTTCATCTGAAAATTTATAACGCCAAGATACGCTAGTATTGCCAAGATATAGATGACTAAAGGGATAAAGATAACTTTAAAAAAAACAAAGAAAGAGTGAGCTTGGTGCTCTTTTGGCACGCTTAGCTCACTAAAATCATTTTGATTTTGCATAGGATTAGTTCCTATTTAGGCAGTTTAAGTCGCTAAAAGCAGTCTGAAGACGCTTAACCATGCTCTCCTCGCCACTTCTTAGCCATTTCCTTGGATCGTAGTATTTTTTATTTGGCTTATCATCGCCCTCTGGATTGCCGATCTGCCCTTGCAAGTATGCTCTATTTTTAGCCTCATACTCGCGTACGCCATCCCAGAAAGCCCACTGAGTATCGGTGTCAATGTTCATCTTGATAACACCGTAGCTCACAGCATTTTTAATATCTTTTAGCTCGCTGCCACTACCTCCATGAAATACAAAATTTACAGGCTTATCGCTTTTTGTATTAAATTTCTTTGCTACATAGGCTTGTGAGTTTTTAAGAATTTCTGGTCTTAGCACGACATTGCCCGGTTTATAGACGCCGTGAACGTTGCCAAAACTAGCTGCGATGCTAAATTTATCGCTTATCTTGCTTAGTTTTTCATAAGCAAGCGCGACATCTTCTGGCTGAGTGTAAAGAAGTGCGTTATCAACACTTGTGTTATCCACACCATCTTCTTCGCCGCCGGTTACGCCTAGCTCGATCTCAAGGCTGACGCCAAGCTCGCTAAGCTCTTTTAGATATTTCTCACACGTGCTTAAATTTTCGTTGATATTCTCTTCGCTAAGATCAAGCATGTGAGAGCTAAAAAGCGGCACGCCGTGAGTTTTTTTATACTCATGGCTTGCTTTTACTAGCTCATCTATCCAAGGCAAAAGCTTTCTAGCAGCGTGGTCAGTGTGTAAAATGACTGGTACGCCATAAGCCTGGGCAAGCAGATGAACATGCTTTGCTCCAGCGATCGCACCAAGAACGGCTGCGTTTTCGCAGGCTTTACCAGCGTAAAAACCTGCACCGCCATTACTAAACTGAACGATAACAGGCGAGTTAGCAACCTTTGCCGCTTCTAAAACAGCATTTACCGAGTCGCTGCCTACGACATTTACAGCAGGTATTGCAAAACCTTGCTCTTTGGCATAAGCATAAAGTTTTGTTACATCATCTCCGCTTAAAACACCAGGTTTTACGATATCTAAAACGCCCATTTTATCCTCCAAATTTTACTTATATTCTATCTTCGCTTTTTGGCGTAGAGCTTCACTTTTTTGTCTAACAGCAGCTTGGAATTTCTCCATTTTTACAGCTTGCTCGATCTCTGCTTTTGCTTGCTCAAAGCTTACAGTGCCAGCAGCTTTGCCATCTTCTTTTAAGATAACATGGTAGCCAAACTGAGTTTTAACTGGCTTAGTTGAAACTGTGCCATTAGCCATTGAAAATGCTGCGTCTGCAAAAGGTTTTACCATTTGGCTTTGACCAAACCAGCCAAGCGCGCCACCATGTGCTGCTGAGCCTTTGTCGATTGATTTTTGACTTGCTAGCTCTGCAAATTTCTTAGTTAGCGCCTCACCTTTTAAATTTTTAAGTTGAGCGATGATATCGTTTGCTGTTTTTTCATCTTCAACTAGGATATGTCTAGCTTTTGCTTGAGCTGGCTCGTTCATACTTGCTTTATTTTTATTGTAAAAATCTTTTAGTTCGTTATCACTTACTTTTATGCCATCAAAAAGCTTTCTCATATAAAGCTCAACTGCAATGCCTTCTTGCGCTGCTTTTACAGCTTTGATGTACTCTACATCTTTTTCGATACCGCTTGATTTAGCATCTTTTAAAAGAAGTTTTCTATTTATTAGATCGTCGATTATACGTTTTTTCTCATTTGGTTGAAGCTTACTAGCGTCAAATCCTGGCATAGCTGCTGACAAAAGGCTAGAAATATCGCTATCGCTTATAGCATCGCCATCAACTGTTGCAACTACTGCTGCGTTTAGAGTGACAGCTGCAGCTAAACTTAAAACTGCTGGAAACAAAAATTTTTTCATATAAATCCTTTAAAAAATTGATTTTATGGGCAAGATTATATCAAATAAAGCGATAACTTTTCATTTAACTTAAGAAAATAAGGTAAAATACGAAAATGAGAACAAAAAAAGATATTTTAGAGATAAAAAGAAGACTTTTAGAAGAGTTTAAAGACGCCAAAAGTGAGCTTAAATTTAGAAATTTATATGAACTTCTTGTCTGTGTCATGCTCTCAGCCCAGTGCACCGACAAAAGAGTAAATTTAATAACTCCAGCTTTATTTGAATCGTATAAAGATGTCTATGAGCTAGCTAGCGCAAATTTAGCAAGCCTAAAACTAATGATAAACTCGTGCAGCTTTTTTAATAACAAAGCGGTAAATTTAATCAAAATGGCAAATAGCGTGGTTGAGCTTTATAATGGAGAAATTCCGCTTGATGAAGAGAAGCTAAAAGCGCTTGCTGGAGTTGGACAAAAGACCGCTCATGTCGTACTTTTAGAAGCTACAAATGCAAATGTTATGGCTGTTGATACGCACGTTTTTAGAGTGGCGCACAGACTTGATCTTAGCCATGCAAAAACGCCAGAAGCTACTGAAGCTGATCTTAGCCATGCCTTTAAAACAGATCTTGGCAAGCTTCATCAAGCCATGGTGCTCTTTGGACGTTACACCTGTAAAGCCAAAAAGCCGCTTTGCCATGAGTGTATCTTAAATGATCTTTGTAACAGCAAGGACAAGATTATTTAATTTTTTCAAGCTTTGCTAGAAAATTTTTAGCATCTATAAAACCGATAGTTCTAAGAAATTTTAGCTCGTTGCCACCATTAAATAATAAGAGTGCAGGCGGATCAATAAGCCCAAAATTTCTTAGCATTTCATCATTTTGTGGTCCGCCATTTGTTACATCGATACGAATAAGTGCAAAATTTGTCAAAGCATCTATAACATCACTATCTTTAAAAGTGATCTTTTCTATCTCTTTGCAGCTTACACACCAATCAGCATAAAAATCTACTAGAACGGGTTTGGTTGAGTTTTTTATTATCTCATTTAGTTCATCTAAATTTTTAACGGAATTAAATTTTAACGCACTATCACTTTTTGCCAAATTTAATCCAGAAAGTGGAGAGAAAGCCTCCTTTGAGCCTAAAAATGAACCAACTATTAACATAACTGAATATATAAAAACCAAGATAAAAAACGCTTTTTTAAACTTAGCCCAGCTTTGTTCTGCTACTTCAAATGCCCCAAAATAAACTGCCATAAAAACGCCTATAATGCCATATCCTAATAGCTCAAAAAATTCTCCGAGCACACGCGAAAGGATCCAAACTGCCATGATGAGCATTAAAAAACCAAAGAATTTTTTCACTTCATCCATCCAACTACCAGGTTTTGGCAAGAGTTTTCCAGAGCTTAGCCCGATAATAAGTAGTGGCACGCCCATGCCAAGCCCCATGACAAAAAGCATAATGCCACCATAAAAGACATTTCCACTTTGGGCAATATAAAGAAGCGCACCAGCTAATGGTGCTGCTACGCAAGGCGATACAATGAGAGCTGAGGCAAAACCCATAATAAAAATTCCAACATAGCCTGAACTATTTTGCGATTTTTTACTTATCAAATTTTCAAATTTTGCTGGCAATTTTATATCATAAAATCCAAACATGCTAAAGCTTAAAATGACAAAAATGGCTGCAAAAGTGCCAAGTACATAGATGTTTTGCAAAGCGCCTGCGATACCAAAGCCAAGTAGGCTAGCTGCTACTCCAGCTAGTGCGTAAGCCAGGCTCATCGCGACAACATAAATGAATGATAATAAAAAGCCTTTTTTTGCATTTAAATTAGCACCTTTTGAGACGATTATGCTTGAAAGTATCGGTATCATCGGAAAGACGCAAGGTGTTAGTGAAAGCAAGAGACCATAACCAAAAAAAGTAAGAAGCGAGATAAAGAAATTTTTATCTCCAAGCCCATTTGCGATATCTTGCTCGCTAGAAAATTCTTCAGCAAGAATGTCGGTATCGTTTTTTTGCTCTTTTTTAAAAGTGGCGATGCTAAATTTTCCAGCTTGGTCAGTTATCTCATAAATTTTACTTTGCGGGCGGTAGCAAATGCCGTTTTTAGCACAGCCTTGATAGTTAATGTCAAGTATTGCTTTGCCATTTGAAAGATTTTCTTTTACTAAATTTAATGGGATAAAAATCGAAAAATCTTTTGGATAAATTTCATATTCTCCCGTATTTTCACTACTTGGCAAATTTAATAGCTCATTTATCTTTTTGCCAGCTAGCTTAATCTCAAAACTCTCTTTATAAAGATAGATATTTTCACCAAAGTTAAACTTCACTTCAACATTTTGACTATCAACGCTTGGAGTTAAAACAAAGGCTTTGCTAACATCTAAAACCTCGGCAAAAAGCGAGCCTGCAAATAAAATAATCGAAAAAAGAAATTTTAAAAACATACTAATCCTTGCTAAATTAAAAAAGATGATTTTAGTCTAAATTCCTAAATTTATTCTATTTTATTGTAAAATCGTGAAAATATGTGAAATTTTAAAGGAGCAAAGATGTCAAAAGACAAAAAACACCAAAAAAGCGAGAAGCTTGGCTATGAGGAAGAGCTTAGACTACTTCAAATTGAACTTTTAAAATTTCAAAATTACGTAAAAGAAAAAGGCCTTAGAGTGCTCATGCTAATGGAAGGGCGCGACGCAGCCGGTAAAGGAGGAACGATAAAACGCTTAACCGAGCATCTAAATCCAAGGGGTTGCCGTATAGTAGCGCTTGCTAAGCCAAGTGATGTCGAAAAAACGCAGTGGTATTTTCAAAGATATGTGACTCATCTGCCAAGTGCCGGAGAGATCGTGATCTTTGATAGAAGCTGGTACAATAGAGCTGGCGTTGAGCCAGTGATGGGCTTTTGCACGCAAGAAGAGCATAAGGAATTTTTACGTGAAGTGCCAAAATTTGAAGAGATGATCATAAACTCTGGCATAATTTTCTTTAAAATTTATCTTTCAATCACAAAAGATGAGCAGAAAAAACGCTTCAAAGAGAGGCAAAATGATCCATTAAAGCAATTTAAAATTTCACCCGTTGATCAAAAAGCACAAGAACTTTGGGATCAGTACTCTATCGCTAAATATTCGATGCTTCTTGCCTCTCACAATAGCATTTCACCATGGGTCATTGTCTCAAGCGATAACAAAAAAGAAGCTAGGCTAAATGTCTTTAAATTTATCCTAAGTCACGTTGAATATCCAAAAAAGATAAATGACTACTTGGAATTTGACAAAAACGTCGTAAGAGACGGAAGTGAAGAGATAAAACGCATAGAAGAAGGGCTAAATAAAGATAAGTTAAAGAGTATCGATTAAAGAATTTTTAACTTCTAGCTGGCGATTTACTTAGATTTGTTAGCTAAATTATTTTTAAGCCCACGACATTACTTTTGCTAAAACGACCATTATCAGGCAAAGCACTAGAGCTATTAAATGTGAAAATTTACCAAATGGATCAGGCTTTTTTAAAATAACGACATTAAAAACAGATATAAAAGTTACAAGGCACATTACGAGTAAAACAAAAATTTTTACAAGTAGCAGCTTTTGAAAGTTGCTTTGCCACCAGCCAAGCTCACCTCCAAAATAGTCTTTTGCCATATAAGCGCCACTTATTAAAAGCAATAAAAATGCCGTGCCAAAAACCTTTGCGCTGCCTTTTGTGTAGGCTTTTTTAACTATTTCAAGGGTTTTAACATCAACCGTTTTTTTAGCAAACGGATATATGCAAACATCGAAAAATACGTATCCTATAAATACAATGGCACAAATTAAATGAGTAATCAAAAAAAATAAATACATTTTTAGCCTTTTTGTTTGGCATTATATAAATTTTAACTATTTAAAATACTTATTTTGAATCAATCTTAAGGATTTATGAAGATAAATTTATAAAAGAGCAAGGCAAGCGCCCTGCTCTAGGAGTTTTACTCGACTTCAGCGTCTATAACGTCGTCGTCTTTTTTATTATTTCCGCCGTTTGCTCCAGCGTTTTCATCTTTTTTATACATAGCTTCTGCTAATTTGTGGCTGGCCTTGCTTAGAGCTTCTACTTTAGCATCGATTTGCTCTTTTGAAGAATTTTCATCTTTTAAGACCTCTTTTAGATCGTTTAGCGCAGCTTTGATGTTGCTTCTATCCTCAGCTGGGACCTTCTCGCCAAGCTCGCTCATGCTCTTTTCAGTTTGATGAACTAGTGCGTCAGCTTGATTTCTAGCCTCAACTGCGTCTTTGCGTTTTTTGTCCTCTTCTTTATGAAGCTCAGCATCTTTTACCATATTGTTTATCTCTTCTTCGCTTAAGCCGCTTGATCCAGAGATGGTGATGTTTTGAGCTTTGCCAGTTGCTTTATCTTTTGCTGAAACGGTTAAAATTCCGTTTGCGTCGATGTCAAACTCAACTTCTATTTGAGGTACGCCTCTTGGAGCTGCTGGGATGCCTTCGAGGTTGAAATTTCCAAGTGATTTATTATCTCTTGCAAACTCACGCTCACCTTGTAAAACCATAATAGTAACCGCACTTTGATTATCTTCAGCAGTTGAGAAGACTTGGCTTTTCTTAGTTGGTATGGTTGTACCTTTTTCGATGATCTTTGTCATCACGCCGCCAAGTGTTTCGATGCCAAGGCTAAGCGGAGTTACGTCAAGAAGTAGCACATCTTTAACGTCGCCTTTTATAACCGCGCCTTGGATAGCAGCACCGATGGCCACGACCTCATCTGGATTAACACTCTTATTTAGCTCTTTACCAAATGCCTTTTTGACCTCTTCTTGAACGAGTGGCACACGAGTTGAACCACCGACCATTACGACCTCTTTGATGTCGCTTTTATTTAAACCAGCGTCTTTTGTTACCTCATTTATCTTAGTGATAGTCTCGCCCACAAGTGAATCGATCATACCTTCAAATTTAGCACGAGTTAGCTTTTTGACAAGGTGTTTTGGACCAGTCGCATCAGCTGTGATAAATGGTAAATTTATCTCAGTCTCTTGAGCTGAGCTTAGCTCTTTTTTAGCATTTTCAGCAGCTTCTTTTAAGCGTTGAAGTGCCATGATATCGCCTTTTAAATCGATACCATTTTCGTTTTTAAACTCGCTTACTAGCCAGTCAATGATCTTGTTATCAAAGTCATCGCCGCCCAAGAATGCGTTACCGCCAGTTGCCAAAACTTCAACGATATTATCGCCAGTTTCTAGTACTGTAACGTCAAATGTACCACCGCCTAGGTCGTAAACTAAAATTTTCTCAGCCTCTTTTTTATCAAGACCATAAGCAAGTGCTGCAGCTGTTGGCTCGTTGATGATACGAAGTACGTTTAGTCCCGCGATCGTTCCAGCCTCTTTTGTAGCTTTTCTTTGACTATCGTTAAAGTAAGCTGGCACGGTGATAACTGCGTCTGTTACTTTCTCGCCAAGATATGCTTCAGCGTCTTCTTTTAGTTTGATAAGAATTTTTGCTGAAATTTCTTGTGGAGTATAGACCTTACCAGCGATCTCAACTGCGCAAGCACCGTTTCTATCTACGACGTGATATGGCAAGCGGCTTTTTGCCTCTTCAGCATTTTTTTCATTACTCATCAAACCCATGATACGTTTGATAGAATATATCGTTTTTTCAGGGTTTGTAACTGCTTGACGTTTTGCAACGTCACCTACTAGAATTTCACCTTTGTCTGTAAAAGCAACAACTGATGGGGTTGTGTTTTTGCCCTCTTTGTTTGGGATAACTTTGCTCTCGCCACGCTCAAAAACGCTCACACAAGAGTTTGTTGTACCTAAGTCTATACCTATAACTTTTGACATATTTTTCCTTTTTTATTAGATTTATTTTTATAAATTTAGTTTGCTACACTGACCATAGCTGGGCGCAAAACCCTACCATTTATCATATAGCCTTTTTGCAAAGCTTGTACGATTTGACCACTCTGCTTCTCTTCACTATCGACCCTTAAAACAGCATTATGCACGCTTGGATCAAACTCAGTATCAGTTGGTATCTCGCTTACGCCATGCTTTTCAAAGCATTTTTTAAACTGATTTATAGTTATCAAAATACCCTCTTTGATCTTTTTGGCAAATTCATCATCCTCTGGATCAAAATTCGCAGCGATTTCAAGAGCATCGATAACTGGTAGCAAATCCCTAGCAAATTTCTCATTTGCATAGTTTGCAACGTCCGTCTTCTCTTTTTCATAACGCTTTTTGATATTTTCAAACTCAGCATTTGCTCTATAATATTTATCAGTTATTTCTCCGAGCTCTTTTTCAAGTTTTTCAACCTTTGAAATATCACCAAGTGCGTCCAAATTTACACTATCATTAGCTAGTTCTTGCACGGGCTCAACCTCAGGTATGTTTTGCTCTTTTACCTCTTCGCTCACGCAGCCTCCTTTATTAGATTTATAAATTTCACATAGTCAGTATAAATACTGCCAGCACAGATCATCTGTGCTTCGCTACCAAGATAGTTTGTACTAAATTTAAGCCCCATAAAATTTTCATCAAACATAGGAGAAAATGTAAGTTTTTCATCCATTTGCAGACTAAAACTTGGGTCAAAAACCATCTTAAAACATCTATCTTTAAACATATCAAAGGCTAAAATTTCGTTTTCTTGGAAGTAAATTTTAGTCCTTTTAAGCTCTCTTATTTTACTTTTTAGTTCGCTTAAACCAACTTGAGAGCAGATAAGCTCAAGCTTATTTAAACTAACTCCAGCAAGATTACTTAAAAATTTATACATCCTAGCATCAAATTTGATAACGATCTCATCTTCGCCAAAATTTAAGATCATATATCTATTATTTAAATTTAAAATTTCTAGCAATTCATTATCGATTGTGCCAAAAATCATACAATAAAGCTCAAATTCATCGCATAACTTTTTCAATCCCTCGGCATCATTTATCTCTAAATTTATATCACTTATAGCAAAAATTTCACTCCAATATCTTCTCATCGCAGCAATTGTCGGAATTCTACCGCCACTAATGTGAAGCTTTGTGATCTCACCCTCATCTGAAAGCTTTTTGAAATAAACGCGTATCGTAGAAGCCGGAATAGCCGCGCTCATACGAGAGCCAAGTTCATTTGAACCAATAGGCATATTGTCCTGCAAATAAGCCTCGATGATAGATTTTAGTATCAAATCACGTTTATTTGTTTTACTCACTTTTAGCACTCTTTCTTTTTAATTGCTAAGCGGATTATACAACTTTAGTTTATCAATGTCAAGTATTTAAGTTAAAATAATTTATTTATGTATCTTTAGTCTATATAACTAAGCTTTTTTAATATTAATTGCATAAGCCTTTCCGAAAATAAAATTACAAAAAATAATTAAACAAACTTAAAAGTCTTTTATATTACCTCTACGTTCTAATATTTTTATACGTTTTTACGTACTAATATAATATTTTATTGTATAATATATAATATATTTTAATTTATTTATACGTATTACTATTATTTATATATTATTTTATGTATATTTAATAAAATAATCCGTATAATACTTTAATGATTGAAACAAGTGATATATTTAATTTGCTTCACAATGCAGTTGAGGCAAAAAATATCGGTAAGAAAATTTCACAAGCAAAAATGGCAGAAGAGCTTGGTATACCAATGAGAACATATCAAGATTGGAGGCTTGGCAACTCAAAGCCACAAGCTGCTGCTGCAGTTTGCAAACTTCTTTGTGAGCTTGACGACGATGAAATATTATTTGTTATCAATAAGATGAGAAAGTTATTAGGAAAATAGATGGAAAATTTGACACAAAAAGAGAGAATAGACCTTGAGAGCGTGTTTGCAGCTATCTGCACTAAGAAAGAGCCTAAATTTTTAGGTTTCTATAAAGACTTTTACTCGAGTGCGATTTTAAAATTTTACGTAGTTAAAGACAGAATTAAAAATATAAAAATCAAGAAAAATTAGTTTTATATTATTTGAGTAGAAAAATATTTTTTGCTGCATTTAAAGGTTAATAATTTAGATAAATTCTCCTTAAATATTGACTTTATTTAAAGAGAATTTGCCGACTTATTTTTTACCAAATTTAGCTAGCGCTCTTTGGTAGTCCTCTTCGCTATCGATGCCGATACTTTGGCTCTCAACCTCTAGCATCGCTATCTTTTTACCATTTTCTAGGGCGCGTAGCTGCTCGAGCTTTTCGGTATTTTCAAGGCTTGAAGCAGCAAGAATACAAAACTCTTTTAAGCTTTTTACGCTGTATCCATAGATGCCTAGATGCGCTTTATAGCTTTTACACTCGCTTCTGTTAAATGGTATCCTTGATCTTGAAAAGTAAAGCGCGTAACCCTCAAAATCAGTCACCACTTTGACTAAATTTTTATCATCTACAAACTCATCATCCATCTTTTTATAGCAAGAAAACATAAAGGCTTTTTGCCCATTTTGCTCGCAAAATACCCTAAATTTAGCGATATTCTCAGGCTCGATAAATGGCTCATCAGCCTGAACATTTATGATGATCTCGCTCTCATTTAGCCCCAAAATTTGCGCTGCTTCGTTTATCCTATCAGTCCCGCTTTGATGATCTTTGCTAGTTAGCACCGCTTTTATACCGTGAGCTTTGGCAATATCCAGCACACTTTGCTCATCCACAGCAACCACCACATCATCCACGCCACTTACTCTAAGAGCCGTTGCCACAAACATTGGCACGCCATTTATCTCTTTTAAAATTTTATTACTAAACCTTGTTGAAGCAAGGCGGGCTGGGATGATTATCATCGCTCGATCCATTCTAGGACGCACTTCTCGATCTCATCCTCTTTTATGATATTTTTATGCAAAATTTTCGCGCTAAATAGCGAGTTTATAGAGCTTGGCACGCTGTCATTTAAGATTTTAGCAGTCTTTGTGAGAGCATCTTTTTCATCTTTCGTATCTTTGATCTGGCACGCTTTGATCATGCTTGGCGTAAATTTCACCCAGTGCGCGGTTGATGTGATAACGTTTATGCGGCCAGTATCCACCATCTTAAAGCAAGTAGCCGTATGCGGATCGATCGCGTAGCCGCCCTTTGCGAGCTTTGCAATGTATGCCTCGCACTCTTTATCATCGCACCAGCTAGCCTCAAAGTCCTCTTTTAGCGCTTCAAGCTCTTGCTTGCTAAGCTTATAAAATTTATTTTGTGCTAGGCTTTGCATAAGCTCATTAGTTCTAACGCTTCCAAATTTATCAAACAGCAAGCGCTCGACGTTTGAGCTGATCAAAATGTCCATGGCTGGGCTTATCGTCTTAACCAGCTTTTTGTCTCTTAGGTCGTAAATGCCAGTTGTAAAAAACTGCGTCAAGATGTTGTTTGCGTTTGAGGCGATCTTGATCTTACCAATCTTTACGCCCATTTTTTTAGCGTAATACGCCCCAAGAGCGTTACCAAAATTTCCACTTGGCACGATAATGTCAAAGCTCTCGTTTGCCTTAAGCGCCTTTTGTTTTAGCAAATTTGCGTAAGCGTAGGCGTGGTAGATGATCTGAAAGAGAATTCTGCCAAAATTTACCGAGTTTGCCGCGCTTAGTTTAAGGCGCTTTTTCTTCAGCTCAGCCTTAAATTTATCATTTGCAAGTAGCGTTTTTAGCGCCCTTTGAGCGTCGTCAAAGTCGCCTTTTATGCCAAAAACCTTTAAATTTTCACCCTGCATGGTCTGCATCTGAAGCTTTTGTACCTCGCTCGTGCCGCCGTCTGGATAGAGGCAAACAACCTTGATATTTTCATCGTTTGCAAAGGTTTGAAGTGTCGCAGGGCCCGTGTCACCGCTAGTTGCGCACATAATAAGATATCTTTCGCCTCTCTCTTTTGCTAGCTGGCTAAGCAGCGAGCCAAAGGGCTGAAGCGCCATATCCTTAAATGCCCTAGTTGGGCCGTGATAGAGCTCATTTACGTATAAATTTTTATCTATTTTTTTAAAAATGACTGGGTGCTTTGGGTCATCAAAGCTTGCATATCTTTTGACCGCCTTTTTGAAAAACGTCTCTGACACGTCAAATTTAAATAGCGAAATTATGTGAAGTGCGAGCTTTTCGTAGCTTAGGCTTGAGAGCTCTTGCCACTTTGCCTTTGTGATCTTTGGTAGCTTCTTTGGCGCGTAAAGTCCGCCGTGAGCGGAGCTTGGGCTAAGCATGGCTGTGCTTAAATTTACATTTTTTACCTTTTCATCTTTCACGCTTCTAGTTGGTGTTAGTCTCATTTTTTGCCTTTTTTGGTTGATTTTTTTATCCAATTTTCGTATTTTTTAAAAACCTCTTTTGGCTTAAGTGCCAAAATTTCTGGAGTTTCGTAGCTGTGGTGCTTTCTTATAAATTTAGCTACTTTTTTAAATTTCGCGTCCGTTTTTATGAATAAAATTTGCTCTTTTTCATCGCAAAGCTTCTCTTGCCAAAGATATAGGCTCTTTGCACTAAAGCTACTCACGCAAGCTGCAAGTCCCTTTTTCACGAGCTTTTTGCTTAGTTTTTTTGCCTCTTTTTTCTTTGCAACCGAGGTGATTAAAATTCTCATTTTGATCTAAATTTTCCTTTTAAAAAGTGGCTCATTATAACAAAATGGGCTTAAATTTGCTGCGCCAAAACCTTTTTAAACTCCTCGCTTAGCGTAACTTCAAGCGTGATAAGCGATACTGGCAAGCCAAAATCTTTTGCCTTTACATAGTCCTTTTGCGTCATCAAAAGCGAGGTCGCGCCATAGGTTAGTAAAATTTCGCTTAGCTCTTCTTTTGAAAAGTCGTAGTGGTCAGGGAAAAATACCTGTCCCACGCACTCGCTAAAAAACGCTTCAAGGCGCGCTGGATTTGCTATGGCGGTGACTAGCACCATTTTTTTGGTTTTATTTAAAATTTCACTCTTTCTAAAGTGAGTTTGTCCTTCACTAGCGATAAAATCAGCAAATTTATAAAAGCTAAATGGATATCTATAAGCCCCACTTGGTAGGCAAAATTTTAGCTTTGGCTCAGGATTTGGACGCACCAAGATATCAAATTTGGCTATGTCGAATTTAGAAAATCCGTCATCTAGCAAAATATACTTTGCGCCATGCTCTTTGGCATATTTTATAGCTATTTTCCTATCTTCGCTTACTATCACATTTGCGTTTTTAAGACTTGTGGCATATATCATCGCCTCATCGCCGCTCGCTGCTACGTCAAGTAAAATTTCGCCATTTCGAGCGACAACTTGCATGCCTTTGCTTTTTCTTTTATAGCCTCTAAGAACGATAAAAGCACCCTCGTAATTTTTAGCAATTGCCACGCAAAGTGGAGTCTTTCCACTTCCTCCAAGGGTCAAATTTCCAACGCTTATTATCTTTATGCCAAAGTCTATTTTTCTAGCAGTAAATTTCTTAAGAACAACAATAAGAAAATAGATAAAACTTAGTGGCAAAAGTAAAAATGCTAGTAAAATTTGAAAGAAATTTGGGCGAAAGAAGTAGTCATTCGCCCAAGAATGCAAAAAAATATTTAATTTCTTAAACACGAGTTTTAGAAATTTCTTTTACTTTGCTGCAGATGTATTGCACCTCTTCGTCACTCAAACTATGATAAATAGGCAGTGACAACACTTGCTGATAATTTTTTAAAGCATTTGGAAAATCATTTACTTTAAGTGAGTATTTGTTTTTGTAATAGCTTAGTAAATGTATCGGTATGTAGTGCAATGATGTGTGAATGCCATGCTCCAAAAGCTCTCTAGCAAAGCCGTCACGATTTTTATTTATCTTAATAATATACTGAGTATAAATGTGCTCGCGTTTTTTGACAGGGATTGTTATATTGTGGCACTCGCCAATCTCTTTATCATAAATTTTTGCGATCTCTTGTCTTCTTTGTATGAGTTTGTCTGTTCTTTCTAGCTGTGCAATAGAAAATGCTGCATTTATCGAGTTTATATCATACTTTAAGCCAATATCTACGACATCATAAATATAACTCAAGCTACCGAATTTATCAATGCCATTTACAAGAGCATAGTTGCGAAGTAGTTTTGCTCTTTTATAAATTTCCTCATCGTTTGTCGTAAAAAATCCAACCGTTGATATAGGATTTTGTACACGAGAATGTGTTTGAAAGCATGACAAAAAGGAGTCTGAACCAACCTTTTTGCCATTGTATGTTAGTCCCATACCGCGATTTGCGTCATCTAAAATTTTTACACCGTATTTCTCACAAACTGCCGTTATCTCATCCATCCTAGCACTTTGACCTGCGATATGAGAGATAAAAGCACATTTTAATTTTTTGTGATTCTGCTCTTTTAGCACTTTCTCAAGGGCGTCTGGGCAGATGTTAAAATCTTCTTCATCAACATCCACAAAAATAGGTTCAGCATCAAAATGTCTAACAGCTTGTGCAATGCTAGGAAAAGCATTTATGGAGCAAATAACCTTATCTCCGCGTTTAGTGTCAAGCGCACTTAGTGCCAAGTGGTGTGCGGCTGCGATATTATTTGTGGTAACTACAAATTTTGCACCAAAATACTCTTTTAACTTCTCTTCAAATCTAGCAACGATATTAGTAGTATTTTCAGAGTGCAAAGCCTCTTCAATAAGCTCACTTTCACGCTCAGTGATAGTTGGTCTATAAAACGGAATCTCTCTCATCTTTAATCCTTTAAATTTTCACTATCAACGGCATTTGTCGTTTAAACCTGTTTGAAACAACTCTATTTTCTATATCCGATACTGCTTTTAATCCAAACTTTTTGATGACTTGCTCCTTGTTATTTTCTAAATTTTCTAAAATCTCATCAATAACAGCATAACTGTAACCTATGTCGCCTTCGTCACTTTGACCATCCCACAAATCAGCCGAAGGTGCTTTGTTGATAAAATTTTTATCAACCCCAAGATGTTTTGCAAATTCAAAAATTTCACTTTTGTAAAGCTCTCCGATAGGATTTATTGCACATGCTAAATCCCCAAATATCGTACCATATCCAAGCATAAGCTCACTTTTGTTGCTTGTTCCGATAACTAGAGCGTTTATACTAGATGAATAATCATAAAGCAAGCTCATTCTAACTCTAGCTGCTAAATTCCCTTTTCTTAAATTGCTTAAATTTACATCTATCGTTTCGTAAAAGGCATTTAAAATACCCTCTATGGATAAAACCTTATATTTTATGTTTAGTTTTTCGCATAAATTTAAGGCATCGTCCATATTTTGTCTGTTTGATGATGCTGTTGGCATGATGAGTGCATGAGTTTCATTTGGTTTTGCTCTTGCACACAAAGTCGCTACTACAGCAGAATCAATACCTCCACTAACACCCAACAACAAATTTTTATCTTTAGTTTTATCTTTTAAGCTAAAAACTAAAGTTTCTTCGATCTTTTGATACTCCTTCATTCTTCCTTTGCCTAGATTTGCTTCCTTTTGCAAAAATTATACTAAGTAAATTTAAAATTTTTCTTTAAGTTTAAGTAAAAAGATGTAAAATTTTAAGAAATAATAAATTTAAGGTAAAAAATGAGAGTAATACACAAAAGTTTTGGAGATTTTGACACTAATTGTTACATCGTTACAAAAAATAATTCATCTTTAGTGATAGATCCAGGAGACGGGGCAAAAGAATGGGTTTTGCAAAATGCTAAAAATTTAAAAGCTATCCTTTGCACTCACGGGCATTTTGATCATATCTTTGATGTGAGCGAGCTAAAAAATGAGCTAGAAATTCCAGTTTATATTAACAAATTTGATGCTTTCATGTGTGAGAGTGATATTTTTGGTTATATGAAAAGTACTTTTACTCCAGATGTTTTAGTTGATAATGATGAAAATTTTAACATTGATGATTTTTTCATCAAATTTCATCATTTTCCAGGGCATACGCCAGGTTGCTCGATGATAGAGATAGATGATATGATGTTTAGTGGGGATTTTTTATTTAAAGGAAGCATAGGACGCTGGGATTTTCCTTTTTCAGATAAAAATGAAATGTTAAAAAGTCTAGGAAAATGTAAAAATTTAAAAGGTAACTTCACGCTTTATCCAGGGCACGGAGAAGGCAGTACACTAGAGGCTGAGCAAAACAATATTGATTATTGGATAGACATAGTAAAAAATAGCTAAAAATTTTGGTGGTATTAATTTCAAGTTTCAAGCTTCTAAAGTACACTTAATCACTATTAAAAATTTATATTTTTTTTAAAACTAAGGATCGATCAAAAAAATAGAAAAAATTTATATGGAGTCTATTAAATTTTAAAGAGGTCCGAGCGAAAGCTCGCTCGGACAAAGGTTTTAGAAGCTATATTTTGCTTCAAATCTTATACGATCTTGTTTATAACTTTCGCCATCTTTTTTGTCTTTAGCAGCTGCATACCAAGTTAGGAAATTAAGTTTTTTGCTATATTTGTAGCTAGCTTGTGCATACCACTCATTTCTTTTTGCTCTATCTTTGCCAAGAGCCCAGCTGTGGCCTTTACCTTGAGTATAACCAGCACCAAAGCCAAATTTATCTATGCTGTATCCACCATTAACAAACCAGTAGTCGTTGTTACCTTTGATATTGTTGTAGTATTGTTTGCTATCGTTCATTCCACCATTTAGGATTTTTGCTGGACTAATTAGATCACCGTTTCCATCAAGTGTTACAAATGAAATTTTGTTGCTATTTTTCACATCATCAGCTTTATTTTTAGCATCAAAGTCTAAGTAACCAGCATTAAAATTAGCACCAAATAGTTTTGTGCCAGCTTGGATAGCCCAGAAATTTGCATCAGCTACATCTTTGTGATCTGAGTCATTATGAGCGAATTGACCCTTTAAGTTTAGATTTACATCATCAGTTACATTAAAGCTAACTCCTGCATCAACTCCGTAAAGTGTAGCAACTTCAGAAATATTTGCTATAGCTATTTTAAATGCGAGTGGATCATAGCTTCCAAAAGCTGCTAAATAATAAATATTCGCAGGTGAATCACTAAACATATTTGAAGCAACTAGAGTATTTGCCAATGGGCCATTTGTATCACTTTTTTCATTTTCTAAAGCATCAAGCGCTAATGCCGTCAAAGTAAGACCAGAGATGTCAGTATTTACCACCTTAATACCTGTACCTGCTATATCTTTACCATCATAAAATGTGCCCAGTTTTTGTTTGCCAGCTGTAACGGTAGTATTGCCAATCTTGTAACCTAGGTACATCTCATAAACACCAAAAGCTCCAGTTGTGTTTGTTTTGTCTGTTCCAGCAGTTGCATCACCTGAGTTATCTTTTGCTTGATATCTTAAATTTAAAACACCAAAGAAGTTATCGTCTATTGCGGCTTTAAATGCTGTTTGCATTCTAAAAACATGGCCTGCATCACTTTTTCTTGCCACATCGTTTGGATTTGAAGTTTTGAAATGATCATTTGTATAACGATATCTTGCAAATCCTGAAAGATCTACATTTTTTATAGCTTCTTCAAGTGGAGTTGCACTTGCAACGCTTGAAAATGCACCTAAAGCAACCAAAGTAGCTAAGCTAACTTTTGTAAGTTTCATCTAAATCTCCTTTTGATAAAAAGTTTTGAAAGGATATTATCATAGAGAATTAATTTTATTGCTTAATTTTCCTTAAAAATTTAAAAAATGTTACCAATCATTTACTAAAATAGGATAATGAGATAAAGATTATCTTTTTAAAATTTCACTTTATTTGGGATTAAATATTAAGAAAATCAAAAATTCTTACTTACTTTTAGCTATTTGCCTTAGCTTCTTCTCGCTCTTTCTTTTGCCTTATGGCGGCTTCTTTTTGGATATTTTTTTGCTGGGTGACAAAGATATGCTCTTCAAGCGTGACTAGCTGAAAGATGCCCTCAAAGATCTTGATCTCTTTTACATAGCCTATTACTTTTACTTCTCTTTTTCTGCTCTCTTCAAATCTTGCTTGAGCGTCAAATTCCACCACGTCACCAAGCTTTAGTGGCCCAAAGAAATTTATCCTAGCCCCGATACTAACGCAAAATTCTTCATTAATGGCTAAAAGCGCGGCATGATTTGCGCCCATAAAAATAAATCCGCTATGAATAAGCCCCTCAGTATCGCACACCATATCATCCGTAGTAAAAAATCTAGTCTTTGCGTGATTTTTTTCAAGTAAAAATGCCGTTCCGCTAAAATTTAGCTTTGTAAGTGGAGCGGTTTTGATCTCATTTCTTAATGGATTTTCATCTTCTGGTAAGATTATTTGCGATTCGTCTTTTGTATCATAGATATTTTCTTCTGCCATTTTTATCCTTAAATTTTAACTCTAACATATGCTCTTTTTGGCGCTGGGTAGCCCTCGATGGTCTTTGTATTATCGTCTGGGTCTAAGAAATTTCCAAGACTCTCGCCATCTATCCACTGCGTTTTTCGCTGCTCATTTAGATCAGTCGCCTTTGTTTCAAGTAAGGTAAAATCCCTAAATTTAGCTCTCTCGCACCAGTTTTGAAGTGCCGAGAGTGTCGGCACAAAATAGATATTTGGAATTTTTGAATACCTATCCTTTGGACTTAGCGCAAAGTCGCCCTCCATATCAATATACATAGTATCTAAAAATAGCTCGCCGCCTGGATTTAGCGCAGTTTTTAGCTCTTTTAGCATCTTAATAGGATCACTTCTGTGATAGATAACACCAAGACAAAAAATCGTATCAAATTTCGCTGCGTATTCTGGCAAGCTCTCTACTCCAAGAAGCTCGTAAGCGATATTTGAGCGGATAAATTTATTTAAAAAAGCAAACTGCAAATATGTATGCACGCTAGGATCAAAGCCAGTTATACTTTTTGGGCCGTACTCAAGCATCTTAAACATATAATATCCATTATTACAACCAACATCAGCCACACTTTTGCCAGCTAAATTTAGATGCGGGGCGAGGATATTAAATTTGATAAAACTTTGCCACTCACTATCTATATATATATCATCAAGTAAAAATGGTCCTTTTCGCCAAGGCTTTAGGCTAAGGGTGAGATCAAAGATTTCATCTTTTTTAGCTTGGTCTAAATTTTTAAATTTCACATTTACACTATCTTTTAGCTCAAGCTCGCAGTCAAAATTTGCTAAATTTTCTATCCTATTATAAATTTGTTTTTGCTGCTCATTAAATTTACTAAGATCCACGCTATTTCCAGTCGACGATGTTGTGCGGACACTCTTTTTGGTAGGTGCCAGTCGCATCATAATACTCTTTACAATCATTATAATATTGCGTCGAAACTCCACGCTCGTTCATATAAAGACAACCGTTGCAAAATAACGCTATAAAGCCTAAAAATATAATCTTTTTCATGTGGCGGATTTTATCATAAATAAAAATTTTATGCTAGAATAGCAGGCAGTTTTAGAGCCAAGTTTGGCTAATATTAAGCAAAAAAGGCATTTTATGCAAAGAAGAGATTTTTTTAAATTCAGTAGTTTTTTAGGTGCAGCAAGTCTACTTCCAAGTGTCACTCTAGCTAGCGATGAGCCAGCAAACCCAGTGGTTAGAAATTTTGATGTAAATTTCAAACACCAACTTCTTGAAAAAGGCAAAAGCTCAAGAATTTGGCTGCCACTCCCACTAAGCACTACTTATCAGCAACTAACTCAAGACTACGTCATAAACACAACCGCTAAAAACGTCTATATTTCAGATACGCTAATACCTACAATGTATGCTGATTTTGAAGAAAATGAGCCAAGACCTATCTTAAATGTGCAGTTTAAAATTCAAACAACAGAGCGTAATACTGACTTTAGCAAGGTAAATTACGATCCAAACGAGAAGGTCGACCCTGCTGTTTTAGAGTTTTTAAAACCAACTTCACACATCCCAACTGACGGCGTCGTAAGAGCAAAAGCGTTAGAGATAGTTGGAAATTTAAAGGGCGATTTAGAGCGCACAAAAGCGATCTATACGTGGGTTGCAAATACTATGCAGCGTGATAACAGCATCCTAGGATGTGGCACAGGCGACGTTAAAGCCATCCTAGAAAGCGGAAAACTAATTGGCAAATGCACCGACATAAACTCAGTTTTTGTGGGACTTTGCAGATCAGTTGGCATCCCAGCTAGAGAAATTTTTGGTATCAGGGTTGGTCAGTCTAGATTTTCAGATCAGATGGGTAGCGCAAAAGATGGCGTAGCTAAAATTTCAGGCGGACAGCACTGCAGGGCTGAATTTTACCTAAAAGGCTATGGTTGGATACCGGTTGATCCAGCTGATGTTACAAAGGTAAGACTGGGCGAGAAGCTAACAAATGACGACGCTAAGATCAAAGCTGTTAGGGATTATTGCTTTGGCAACTGGGAGATGTGCTGGATAGGCTTTAACTACGGCCGCGACTTTATCTTAAAACCGACTCCAGAGCAAACTCCACTAAACAACTTTGGTTACCCATACGCTGAAGTCGATGGCAACACACAAAATTATTATTCGCCAAAAGAATTTAGCTATGACTACGTCTCAACCGAGCTAAAATGAGAGCCTTTTGGCTGATACTAACATCCATAGGTAGTGCTATCGGTGCTACCTTGTGCTGCTTGCCGGCACTTCTTTTCTTACTTTTTGGCACTTCTTTTTCATTTCTATCTTGGACACAAAATTTATACGAGTACCGCGTCCCTTTAAGCGTTATAGCAGTCATTTGCTTTGTGATTTCTGGCATTGCTTTATTTTACAAGCCAAAAAGCTGCAACCTAAGCTATAAAAAGAAAAAATGGATACTTATATATATACTTTTTGGAGTGATTTTGCTTTTACTCCTTACATACCCAGAGCTTTTAGGAGAAATTTATGCGTAAAATTTTAGTTTTAGCCCTTTTAGTGGCTGCAAGCTATGCTGATAAAAAGATAGAAATTTCAGTACCCAGCATGCACTGTCCGCTTTGCACAGCGATTGTTAGAAAGGCTGCTCTTAGCGTTGAGGGCGTAAAAAAGGCAGATGTATCGCTAAAAGAGCGAAAAGCTGTCGTTATAGCAGATGATAAGGTCGATGAAAAGGAGCTTTTAAAGGCGGTTGATGCGACTGGCTATAAGGGCGAGATAAAATAAATTTAAAGGAGGCAAATATGTCAAAGAGCGAAGTTTTAGCGAAATTTGAGACACTTGCGTCGATACCGCACTGCAGTTACGAGACTGATAAGATGCGTGATTTTTTAGCTAGCTATGCAAAAGATAAGGGCTGTGAGGTCGCAGTCGATAGCTTTGGCAACGTTCATGCGTTTAAAGGCAAGCCAAAAATTTGTTTGCAAAGCCACTACGATATGGTCTGCATGGGCGACGCGCCAAAGATCGAGATAGTTTATGGCGATGATGGCTACATGAGGGCTAAAAACTCATCTTTAGGTGCAGATAACGGCATAGGCGTGGCTATCATGATGCAGATGATAAGCGAATTTGATGACATTGAGTGCCTCTTTACAAACAACGAAGAAGTCGGCATGATCGGAGCCACTGGCTTTAGTGGCGATCTCAAAGCCGATAAGCTTTTAAATTTAGACAGCGAAGAAGACGACCGCGTCACTATCGGCTGCGCTGGCGGTGTAAATTTATTTGCCACTATCTCGCTTAATAGCAAAAAAACAAAAGAGAGCACGCTTTATGAAGTAAAAGTAAGCGGCCTACCTGGCGGACACTCTGGCAACGAGATACATAAAAATATCCCAAATGCGATCAAGGTTTTGGCGGCATTTGTCACTAAAAATGGCTGCAAGCTTGTTAAATTTGAAGGTGGTGAGCGAAGCAACTCTATCCCAAGCGGCGCAACTGCACTGGTTTTAAGCGATAAAGAGCTAAAGAGCGAGTGTGAAAATTTAAGCGTGAAAAAGCTTGGCACGGGGGATGAAATTTTAGAAAATGGCGAGAAAATTTTAGCTCTTATTAACTCATTTTCACAAGGCGTAAGAGCCTATAACTGCGAGCTAGGCATACCACAAGATAGCGTAAACCTCTCACTTGTAAAGATCAAAGATGATGGCACGCTTGAAGTGGAGTTTTTTGCTAGATCTATGAGCAAAGATGGACTAAATAGGATGGAATTTGAAATTTCTGAGCTTGCAAAAGCGCTTGGCTTTAGCGTCATTGCAAAAGATAGAAACCCTGCTTGGAAGCCTATAAATGATAAATTTGCAAACGATATCTTAGAAGAGCTAAAAATTTATAAGCCAAATGTAAGGATAACAGCTGTGCATGCTGGACTTGAATGTGGCGTGCTTTTAGAGAAAAAAGCGGGTCTTAGTGCTTGCTCAATAGGACCAAACATCCACTCACCTCACTCAACAAGAGAATGCTGCGAAGTTGAATCTGTACTTTTTATAGAAAAAGTCGTTCGCGGTATCGTTAAAAAATATAACTCATAAAAAATAAAATTTGCTAGAAATTTCTAGCAAATTTTGGATTTTGAAGATTTAGGATTTACTCGCAAGCACGAGCAAATTTATATTATTTTCCAAACTCATAGACGATCTTGCCACTTTTTATCGTGGTAGTTGCTACGCCTTTTAGCTTTTTGCCAAAGAGTGGAGAATTTATCGATTTTGAGCGGTTTATCTTTTCATCATAGATATACTCGATCTCAGGATCGATCACTGCGATGTCAGCTAGCATGCCCTCGGCAAGTCTGCCTTTATCTTTTAAATTTAGTATCTTAGCAGCGTTTGTAGAAGTTAGCTCCACCATTCGCTCCAAGCTTATAACACCCTCATTTACGAGCTTTAGAGTGAGTGGCACAAGGGTTTGAAGTCCGATGATACCAAATGGCGCCTTGTCAAATTCCACTATCTTTTCGTCTGTATGGTGTGGGGCATGATCGGTGGCGATAACGTCTATAAGACCGCTTTTTAGTGCCTCTCTCACCGCTTTTACGTCGCTTATCTCGCGAAGTGGCGGCGACATTTTGAAATTTGTATCGTAGGCATTTTTCAAAATTTCATCGTCGCTAAAGCTAAAGTGGTGAGGTGTGGCCTCGCAAGTGATGTTTATGCCCTCTTTTTTACCCATTTCGATGATCTTTAGCGAGTATTCCGAGCTTACGTGAGCGATGTGGATGTGCGCTTTAGTGAGCTTTGCAAGCAGCATATCACGGCTCACTGCGATCTCCTCTTTCTCTCTTGCCATGCCGCGAAGTCCAAGTATGGCTGAGACCTTGCCCTCGTGCATGACACCCTGTCTGCAAAGCGAGCAGTCCTCTGAGTGGCTTATACAAAAACTATTAAACATGCTTGAGTACTCAAGCGCCGCTCTCATCACGCTTGAGCTAGTCACTGGTAGGCCGTCGTCGCTAAATGCAACTGCGCCAGCTTCTATAAGATCGCCCATTTCAACGATCTCATTGCCGCCAAGTCCTTTGCTGATAGCTGCAATTGGTAAAAGATCGATCAGTCCGCAGTTTTTAGCCTTTTCTATCATTGCCCTTGTGATTGAGGCGTTGTCATTTACTGGGTTTGTGTTAGCCATGCAAAGGCAGGTGGTCACTCCTCCGGCCACGGCCGCCTGTGAGCCTGAGATGATGTCGTCTTTATACTCTTGACCAGGATCGCGAAAATGCACGTGCATGTCGATAAGTCCTGGCATGACTAGCTTATTTGTAGCGTCGATGACCTTATCAGCCTCAAATTTCTCACTTCCGATTTTGGCTATTTTGCCGTTCTCTATTAGGATATTTGCCTTAAATTTCTCGTCGCTATTTACGATAGTGCCGTTAATTATTGCTATTTTCATCGTTAGCCCCTATTTTTTGCAAGCGTATTTAGTATCGCCATTCTTATAGCAACGCCGTTTTCAACTTGATTTAGTATGACTGAGTGCGTACCATCAGCCACGTCAGAGTTTAGCTCTACGCCCCTATTTATCGGTCCTGGATGCAGTACGATCGCGTCGGGTTTTGCTAGCTTTATCCTATTTTTATTTAGTCCAAAGAATTTTGAGTACTCCCTCGAGCTTGGAAATGTCACATCCGCACCGCCACGCTCTAGCTGGATGCGAAGCATGATGATGACGTCGCTACCCTCGCAAGCCTCCTCCATATTTTTGCAAATTTGAGACTCAAAGACCTCAGCGTCTTTTGGCATCATCATCTTTGGCGCAAATAGCTTTAAATTTATGCCAAATTTCTTCATCGCCCAGATGTCAGACCTTGCCACGCGGCTTCTAGCGATGTCGCCGATGATCGCAACGTTTAGGTTTTTATCTAAAATTTTACCATGCTCTCTTAACGTAAAAAGATCAAGTAAAGCTTGGCTTGGGTGCTCATTTGTGCCGTCCCCTGCGTTTACGACACTAGCATCAGTTCTATCCGCTGCAAATTTTGCCGCTCCAGAGCTTGGATGACGAAGCACGATGATGTCACTTCTCATAGCAGCCATGTTATTCATCGTGTCATTTAGGCTCTCGCCCTTTGTCACGCTTGAGCTTGATGAGCTGAAATTTATCGTATCAGCCCCAAGCCTCTTTGCCGCGATCTCAAAGGATGTTCTAGTTCTTGTCGAGTTTTCATAAAATGCGTTGATCGTGGTTTTTCCACGAAGGTAGTCATTTTTTTTCACTTGGCTTAAATTTAGCTCCTTAAACTCTTTCGCCGCCTCTAGAAAATATAAAATTTCTTCCTTGCTAAGCTCTCTAGTTCCTATCAAATCTTTATGTTTGTAGCCCATTTTAAGCCCTTTTTGATCTATTTTGTTACAAAGTCACAAGCTGGCTTGTAGCCGTTGTCGCAAGCTTTTTTAAACAAAGCTTTTGCCTTCTCTTCGCTTTTTGCTTCATTGTCGTCTTTGTCTTTTATAAGACCATAAGCTGTCATTTCGCCTAGTTTTTCGCAGGCCATGCCCTCATTTTCGTCGCACATTTTCGTAAAAATTTTCTCAGCCTGAGCTCTATCTTTTGCCACGCCATCGCCGTTAAATAGCATGATCGCATTCATCGTGCATGCTTTTTTCTCGCCCTCGCCGCAAGCCTTATTGAAATAAAGATAAGCTTCATTGAAATTTTTCTTTGCATAAAGTTCATTTGCCTTATCCAAATTTTCACTTGCAAACCCATTTAGTGCAAAAACTGCCGCCGCTAAAACTAAAATTTTCTTCATATTTTCTCCTTATTTAAATAATTTTGAATTATGTTTTTTCATATACTCAACTATTTCTATGACCTCATCGCTTCCACTAGCATCAGAATTTTCCAACGCATCATCGATGCACTCGACATAAAGATTTGCTGCCTCTTCAAGTTTGTCTTTTTTTACTCCAGCATAGTATAACATCGCTTCAAGCACCATACTAAGCTCGTAGCTAAGTTCTTCTACACTTACCTCTTCTTCTTTCATATATCCTCCTGTGTTTTTTTGGTTATTAGATCGATTATCTGGGCTTTAATCGGCTCATAACTAAAGCCATCTTTAAAATTTGTAAATAGCCCACCGCTTGCATTAACATGCCCACCGCCACCAACTAGGTGCTTTGCCATAGCACTAACGTCAAGCTTGCCATTTGCACGAAAACTTAGCGTTTTTTTATTTGTCACATCGATAAAGAAGTCAAATTCAGGATTTGCCACTAAAAAGTCGTTGCCGATAACCGAAACATTTCCGATATTGTAGGTTAAAATACCTTTATGATCTTTATACTTTATGCTAAATTTCTCTTTATTTTCACTAAGTTTTTTTACTACGTAGCTTGAGATAAGATTACTTAGCGTATCGTCTTTATCCTCTTTGAAAAATGACTTTTTGATGGCGTGTATCTGCATATCAAGCCCGATATAGTCGTTTTTATCGTTGAAAAATTTGCTAGCTTCTTTTAAGATGTGATCCATATATAGGTTGTTTTCAGCCTCAAACATCACCTTATTTATCTCTTTGGCGTTTGCCACAAGTCCCAAGCAGACCTTGCCCATCTCAAAATTTTTATCATCTTTTAGCCAGATATCTACGGCATTTACGACGCCACTAAAAATTTCAAGCTCTTTGTTTTTGCCAAAAATTCCTGCAAAAAAGTCGTAAGTGATCTTTGTAGCACACCTTGAACTATCCAAAAAATACCATGGATAGGCGCTTGCACACTCGGCACCGCTTTGGTGATGATCAAGCAAAAATAGCTTTATATTTTTACCCTCTATCATCTCAGTAAAGCTTTCGCACTGGGCTAGAGTTAAATTTAGATCAGTAATCAAAATGATGTTTTTATCATCGTTTGAGGTATCTATCTCAGCTAAAATTTGAGCAAATTTATCATCTATCTCTCTGCCGTAGTTTGAGTTTAGAAATTTCACATCTTTGAAGTAAAAATTTGTTATATACTGAGCACCGTATCCGTCAAGATCGGTGTGTGAGAGGTGATAAATTTTCATCGTTTTCCTTTATAAATTTTCTATTTCTATGACGCCAACCGTTTCAAATGGCGTATTTGCCGAGATCTCAGCAAAGCTTAGCACCACGATGTCGATGGCAAAATTTGCGCAGATATTTGCTATAAATTTTCTTAGGCTTGGCTCCACGCAAAGCACCATTTCGCCGTGCTGACTCATCGGACGTTTCTCTTTTTCATGTCTTAGAGCCTGAACGATCGATGAAGTTTGAGCTACATTTATCATCAGGTGATACGCACCGTCTTTATACTGCACTGCGTCCATAAGCTTTTGCTGCGCAGCACTATCTAAAATGTAAAAATTTAGTTGACCTTTCTCATCGACATAAAGCGAGGTGATGACACGTGAGAGCGCTGCACGAACGTGCTCGATGATCATATCTAGGTTTTTACTAACCTCGGCGATGTCGCTAATTGATTCAAGTATGCTAAGTAGGTCTTTGATTGGGATATTGTCTTTAAGTAGCGCTTTTAAAACCTTTTGGATCAAATTTATAGGCGCGATCCTTAGCGTATCCTCGACCACGACTGGGTAGTCGATCTTTAGTTTGTCTAGTAAATTTTGCGTCTCTTGGCGAGTTAGAAGCTCGGCTGCATTTTGTTTGATAAGCTCGCTCATATGCGTTGAGATGACGCTTGCAGGATCAACTATCGTATATCCGCTAAGTATGGCGTCCTCTTTGACGCTAGTATCGATCCAAAGAGCGTCCAGCCCAAAAGCTGGCTCTTTTGTCGGAATTCCTTCTATATCTTCGCTCACTAAGCCACTATCCATCGCTAGAAATTTATCCGCATAAATTTCGCCCTGACCGATCACGATGCCTTTTAGCTTGAAGCGGTACTCGTTTGGCGGTAGCTGGAGGTTGTCGCGGATCCTTATCTTTGGCATCAAAAAGCCAAGGCTTGAAGCGATATTTCGCCTCATAGCGCGAATTCTCTCTATTAGATCCACATCAGCTAGCTTTAACAGGCCATATCCTAGATCAAGCTCTAAAATTTCAAGCTTCAAGATGTCATTTATCTTTGTCTCTTCTTCTCTTGCGATCTCTTCGTCGCTCTTCTTTGGTGCCTTAGCAGCCCCGCCACTTGCAGCTGCTGCCCCTGCCCCACTTGGCGTAGCAGCTCCAGCCTTTTTAGAAGCGGTTTTCTCTTTTGGTGCAAGGCTTAAATTTAGCCCGCCATCTTTTGTCTGCTTGATAATGTAGCCAAGCCCCAAAAATAGTAGTGCGATAAAGCCAAGAGATAGGGTTGGCAGACCAGGCACAAGGGCAAACATAAATAGTATGAAGCCCACTATCAGCAAGTTTTTATAATCCCCTAATAGCTGATTTAGCGTGCCCTCTGCAAAGTCCTCATCGTCTTTGCTAGCCCTTGTGATGATGATAGCAGTCGCTGTTGAAGTGATAAGTCCTGGGATCTGGCTCACAAGGCCATCACCGATAGTTAGGATCGTGTAGTACTGAGCCGATGTCGCCATATCAAGGCCGTGCTGAAACGAACCGATAGCAAAGCCGCCAATGATGTTGATGATAGTGATGATGATACCAGCGACAGCGTCACCTTTTATAAATTTAGACGAACCATCCATCGCGCCGTAGAAATTTGCCTCGCCGATGATGGCTTGACGCCTTTCGCGCGCCGTTTTTTCGTCTATCAAACCTGCGTTTAAGTCCGCATCTATCGCCATTTGCTTACCAGGCATCGCATCAAGTGTAAAACGCGCTTGTACCTCACTCACGCGAGTTGAACCCTTTGTTACGACCATAAAATTTATGAGAACCAAGATGCAAAAGACGATGGTGCCGATGACGAAGTTACCACCAACTACGAAATTTCCAAAACTTGAGATGATCTCACTGACCGCTTCTGGGCCATTGTGACCTTCGCTTAAGATCATACGCGTGGTTGCGATATTTAGCGAGAGGCGAAAAAGCGTAACGATAAGGATCAGTGTCGGAAATGTACTAAGATCGGTTGGTTTTGGCACATAAATCGAAATTAAGATTATAAGCACAGAAATAGAAATAGAAAGTGCCAGAAAAAAGTCAAGTACCGCGCTCGGAAGCGGTACGATGATGATAGCAAGGATGGCAACAATGATACCAACGATGCTAAGACTTTTAAACTTAACAATTGGCGCAAGAAACGGTGCTACAAGAGTTAAGATGTTATTTTTTTGCTTTGCCAACTTTACTTCTTAACGATATCACTTAGTTTTATAGCATCAAGCATCTCGTCGATCTTGCTTTGAAGACCGCTAAACATCGACCAAATTTGACAGCTCGAGGCTTTATTTGACGGGCAGCCATCTGCAGAAGATGAGCACTCAAAGACGTTAAGTTCACGTTTTTCAGCGCACTCTATTATCTTTTTTATGCTTAAATTTTCAGGTTCGTTATTTAGTGCGAAACCGCCATTTGCCCCTTTAAACGACTTTAAAATTCCATCTTTTGCAAGATTTTGTAAAATTTTGGCTAAAAAGCTTTTTGAAATTTTAAGTTCATTTGAGATCGTATCAACATCAACTGGAGATGATTTTTGAGATATTAAAATAAGTGAAAGTAGAGCGTATTCGCTTGCCTTTGTAAAAAGCATTTATCTTCCTTAAGTCTTTAAATAGCCCTAATTTTATTAAATTTTTACTGCATTTTTCATTAATTTTTAAAAAGCGTAATTTTATCTAACTTTATGTTTTAAATGCTATAATCGCTCTTTCAAAATTCACCAATCAGGAGGTCATTATGGCTTTGGATTCGGCTAAAAAAGCTCAAATAGTTGCGAAATTCGCTAGAAAAGAGGGAGATACAGGCTCTCCAGAGGTTCAAATAGCTCTTTTAACAGCTAGAATAACTGAACTTACAGAACACCTTAAAATTTTCAAAAAAGACTTTTCATCACGTTTAGGTCTTTTAAAACTAGTTGGTCAAAGAAAAAGACTTTTAAAGTATCTTAAAAACAAAGACTACACTACATATTCAAAACTAATCTCTGAGCTTGGCTTAAGAGATAAATAATCTCACGGAGAGCGACCTGCTCTCCTTTTAAATTTTCCACTATTTTAAATTTACAACTTCCTTTCATTTAAATTTCACTTTTTCGTAAATATATAAAATTAATTTAATAATTTTAGCTTCTGCATCAAATTTACACAATTTATTTCTTATTTGATAAATTTTATAAATTCATGCAAATTTAGCATATTTTTTAAATTCCTATATATTCGGCTTTTTAAATTTTATATAAAATATAACTTAAAATTAAAATTTATTTTTTAAATAAAGAATTTTTCATAAAAGATTAAGTTTCGCACTAGTAATATTACTCAAAATAAATATGCAAAAAATGCATAATTAGAAGGAGAAAGTGATGAAAGAAGGTAAAGTCATCTGTCCTTATTGCGGGACAGGCTGTCAAGTAACCTTGCACGTGGAAAACAACGTCGTTCGTGCCGCTACTGGCGTCGAAGACAATCCAGTCAATCAAGGAAATTTATGTTTAAAAGGCTTTTATGGCTGGGACTACGTTGCAAGTCCGGACAGACTTACAAAGCCGCTTATTAGAAAGAAAAACGGAGTCTTTTCAAAGGATGGTGAATTTGAAGAGGCCAGCTGGGACGAGGCGCTTGATCTTGTCGTAGAAAAGATGAAAGAGGCAAAAGAGAAATACGGCCCTGACTCACTAGCAGGAAACTTCTCAGCACGCTGTACATTAGAGGACAACTACGTCGCTCAAAAGCTAATGCGTGCAGTCATAGGTACAAATAACGTCGATCACTGCGCCAGAATTTGACACGCTCCGACAGTAGCAGGACTTGCTAAAACAATCGGAAACGGAGCTGCCACAAATAGCTTTACAGAGATTGGCACTTATAGTAACTGTATATTAATGATAGGCTCAAACCCAGAAAATGGTCACCCAATCGCAGCTATGCACATCCAAAGAGCGCTAAACCGCGGTGCAAAACTGATCGTTATCGACCCTATAAAGACTGAGTTTGCAAGTAGAGCCGACATCCACTTACAACTAGAGCCTGAGCACAACATCCCAGTTATCAACGCACTTCTTTACACTATCATCGAAGAAGGCCTTGTAAATGAGGAATTTGTAAGAGACCACACAATAGGCATCGAGTACGTTAAAGAAGCTGTAAAAGACTATGCTCCAGAGGTTGTAGCTAAATACACAAGGCTAAATCCAGAGGATATCAGAGCAGCTGCTAGAATGTATGCCACCACAAAACCAGCCGTCATCACTCACGGCATGGGCGTAACTCACTTCAACCACGGCGTTGGCGGAGTTTGTGATGTATCAAATTTATTCTTGATCACTGGCAATATCTGCGAGCTTGGCACAGGCGACTTGCCACTTAGAGGTCAAGAGAACGTTCAAGGCTGCTGCGACATGGGCGTTTTACCAAACATCTTCCCAAATCTTGGCTCAGTAACTGACCCAGAGCAAAGAGCTTGGTTTGAGAAAATGTGGCACTTAGAGCCTGGATTTTTAAACTCAAAGATAGGTATCCATAAAACTGAAGTGCCTGATGCGATCCTTGATGGCAGAGTGCATTTCTTCTGGACTATCGGCGAAAACCCAGTCATCTCTGAGCCAAATACAAATCACTTCTTAAAAGGCATTGCAAATGTCGATTTCTACGTGGTTCAAGATCTATTTTTAACTGAGACTTCACTAAAAGCTGACGTCGTTCTCCCTGGCGTTGCAAGTAGTGAAAAAGAGGGTCTTTACACAAACGCAGAGCGCCGTGTCCAACATAACGAAGCTGTCATCACACCTCCAGGTGATGCTAGACAAGACTGGTGGATCGTTTGCGAGATCGCACGTCGTTTGGGCGCAACTGAGGGCTTTAATTTTAACTCTCCAGAAGAAATTTGGGAAGAAGTTAGAAAATGCGACCCTAGACGCTACGGTGGTATGAGCTATTATAGGCTTAAAAAATATCACGGACTTCACTGGCCATGCCCAACTGAAGATGATATGGGCGGTCAAAGCCTCTATCTTGATAAGAAATTCTTTACCCCTGATGGTAAAGGTCGCTTTGTACCATGCCTATTTGTGGATAAGGCTGATGAGATCGAGAGCGCAAAACTAGAGTTTGCTAAGAAGATGAATATGTCGCCTGAGTATCCTATCATGGCTGGTTCGGTCGATGAGAAGACTGACGCTGAGTATCCGATACAGCTTTTAACTACAAGAAAAGTTTATCAATACACAGTTGGCACCATGACAAGACGCTCACGTGCTATCGAAGAGGGCGGAGATAGCATCGGACCTATCGCTGAGATGAGCCCAGCGCTTGCAGAAAGATACGGACTAAAACAAGGCGACTTTATCAAAGCTTGGAGTAGATACGGTTACATCGTCGTAAAAGCTGAAGTAACAGACATCGTGCCTGATGGCATCATCCAGATGACTTTCCACTACTGGGAGAGCTCTTGCAATGAGCTAACAAGCAGCGGTTGGGACTACATCAGTAAGACTCCGACGTTTAAAGCAGCTATTCAGATCAAAAAGATCGATGAAAAAGAATTTTTACGAGTTCGCGAACTAAAACGCATAAAATTCCAAACTTCAAAGATCATCTACGACGACTTCCACCATCACGGAAACGCAGCGATAAATGAGTAAATTTAGCGGGTAACTCCCGCTAAATTTATTTTAAATTGAATTTTATATAACTTATAAAAGTTTCGATACTATAAGTCCAAAAATATCACTTATTTTTATATTGGATTTTTTAATTACTTCTATAAGCTTCTGGCGATTATTAAGTGCATCAAAAAACTGTTTTTCATTTAGTTTTTTATCTTCTAGATAAGTCTGAACGGTCTCTTTAAATTTCTCTTTATCTAAAAATTTTTCAAATAAAGAAAATAAAGTATTTATCCTAATTTTTAGAATTTCATTATTTAAACCATAATCAGCAAATGAGCCAAGATTATTTATTGCATTTATCATTTCACGCTTTTGAACACTACTTTGTATATGAATTTTAACTTCACCATTTTGCTCATCGTAGATTGTGCTAAATTTTTTAGCAATATCCGCAAGCGTTTCTCTAACTACCTCATCTCCACTTTGTTTTGGGTATCTTAAATGTGCATTTAAAGTTAAATTCTTTACCTTTGTTTCACTTATTTTTAACAAATTTGATATTTTATAATTTGACAACCCTTCAAAATCACTAAAAAGCAGATGAAATATAAGAATTTCGATTTCACTTTTACTCATAGAGCCAAAACTACCAGACAGATAGTGCTTCAAAAATTCTTCACCAAAATTTTTGCTCACTTTATTTATGATACTTTTGATATTTTGTGGTTCATTATCCATAAATACTCCTTATATACTTAAAAATAGTTCTTTTTTTTAAATAAATTTTTTACTTAAACGCCAAAAAGCTCATAAAATTTCCCCATTTAAATGTGCTCTCGACTCGCTTAAAGCCAGCATTTAGGGCTAAATTTCTATTTTCTTCTTCAGTATATGGCACCAGCACATTTTCAAGCGCCTCTCTTTTTTGAGCGATCTCGTAGCGTGAGTAGCCTTGTGCCTGCTTGTAGTTCTCGTAAATTTCTATGACGCTTTTAGTAAGCTTTTTATCTTCAAAGATGATCTTTTCACTAAACAAAAAAACTCCATTTTCATTTAGTCCGTTATAAATTTTTTGCACCAGATCGGCCCTTTTTGGCGGTCTGATAAACTGCAAAGTATAGTTTGCCAAAACTGCATCAAAGCCCGCTAGCTCACACTTTAAAATATCATCAAGCAAAAATTTTATCTTTGCTCCATAAGCTTTTGCCTTATTTTTGGCATTTGCTAGCATCGCCTCAGAGTTATCCACGCCACTTAGCACGAGGTCATTTCTAAGGTTGTTTAGCAAAAGCAGGCTATTTGCCGTCGAGCAGCCAAGGTCGCATATACTTGCATCTTTTGGCAAAATTTTAGCTAGCAGCTTTGCATTTAGATTTGAGCTCACATCATAAAACGGCACAGAGCGCGAGATCATATCATCAAAAACGCTTGCCACAAAGTCGTCAAACTCGAACTGCTTGCTTATAGGCTCTTTAAAAATTTCATCTCTCATATACCAGCTCCGTATCCGTCAAAGTATCTCATTGTCTCGTTGCCAAAAAGATCGCACACTCCAACACAAGCTCTGGCTCCATTTATATCGCATTTGATCTGTTCTTTTAGCTCTTCAAGTGTGTTAAATTTTTTATTATCTCGCAAACGTTTTATAAAACAAACCGCGACATGCTTCGCTACTTTTGGCGTGACCTCGTCTAATATGTGTGTCTCGACGCTAAAATTTCCATCTGTGCTAAGCCTATTGCCTATAAATGTGACCGAGCCATAGGTATATGAACCTATCCTAGTTCTTGTGGCGTACACGCCGTCTTTAGGCAATAAATAGTTTTTTACATCCAAATTTAGCGTTGCAACTAGCTCCTTTGCACCGATGCCCTGCCCTTTTATCACATTTCCCTCGATCGAGTACTCCCTGCCTATTAGCCTGTTTGCCTCTTCGATATTACCTTGGCGTATCAGCTCTCTAATAGATGAGCTATGCACGCCCATGCCGTCATAACAAACCTCATCAACGACCACTATCTCACCATCAAAAATTCTTTTCAGATCGTGCTTGTCCCATGCTCTATTTCTGCCAAATCTAAAATCAAATCCAACAACAATCTTTTTTAAATTTTTAAAATCATGTTTTAAAAGTGCGATAAATTCCTCGCCGCTAAGCCCTTTAATAGTGTCAAAATCATACAAAAAGCAAGGATAGTTTGAGTACTCCGCTCGCTTTAGCTTTGGCGTGATGTTGGCTTTATTTTTATCGATTACGACAAGTCCGCCAAACTCGCCAAGCTGCTTTAAAAGCTGTTTATGTCCTCTATGCACGCCGTCAAAATGCCCGATCGCAACGGCAGTGATGTTATCTTTTGTTAAAAGCGTAGAAAAATTCGGCATTTCCCTCTTTCCCTTTTACTTCGCACTCTTTGCAAGCTATCATTTTAAATCCTAAGCCATTGGCCACCACTTCAAATCTCTTCATCGCTAAATTTATAGCTTTCATATCAGTGACGACGCCTTTTTTATTTCGCTTTACACCGACGCCCACTTCAAATTGTGGCTTAAAGAGTGTGATAATGAGTGAATTTGTGCTTGCTAAATCGCCTATGGCTGGCAAAATTTCAGCCAAAGAGATAAAGCTCACGTCGCAGGTTATTAGATCAAATTTATTTTGATGCGACTTAGCAAACTCTCTGACATCAGTTTTCTCATAAATTTTCACTCGCTCATCGCCTCTTAGGCTGGTATCTAGCTGATCAGTGCCCACATCAACACCTGTTACGCTCTTTACGCCACGCTCAAGCAAAATTTGCATAAAGCCACCAGTCGAGCTACCTATATCAAGCGCATTTTTGCCAGTTAGATCAAATTTCATCGCCTCCAAAAAGCTCTTTAGCTTAAGCGCCCCTCGCCCAACATAAATTTCATCAAGCAGCGAAATTTTAGCCTCGCCAACCTCGCTTGAAACCTTGGTGCAAATTTGCCCGTCTGAAAGCACCTTGCCAGATTTTATCAGCTCGCTCGCCTTATTTCTACTGATATTTAAAACGCTTGCGACGTAGTTATCAAACCTCAAGTTTTAGCCTCTCATATTCACTCTCATCGATCACCAGCACGCCTAGCTCATTCGCCTTGTCTAGCTTACTGCCAGCCTCTTCGCCAGCTAAGACAAAGTCCGTTTTTTTAGAAACTGAGCTTGAAACCTTTGCGCCAAAACTCTCAAGCTCCGCCTTTATCTCATCTCTTGGGCGACTTAGCGTGCCAGTTATCACGACCGTTTTGCCACTTAGCGCATTTGAGATGCTTTGCACCTGCGTCACGCTTGGCTGCACGATCTGGCTTAGTGCTAAAATTTCATCCCTATTTACCTCGGCAAAGTCGGTTAAACTATTTGCCATCTCCACGCCAAAGCCCTCAAGCGAGACAAGCTCTTCAAAACTAGCATCAAGCCAGCCCAGCCCAAAACTACTTGCTAGCTTTTTAGCTGCCACTTCGCCAATGTGCTCGCAGCCAAGGCCCGTGATAAAGCGCGATAGCTCCGCACCTTTGCTAGCCTCTATCGCATTTAAAAGGTTATTTACCTTTTTCTCTTTAAAGCCCTCAAGCGCCATGAGATCATCAAATTTAAGGCTGTAGATGTCTTTTATGCAAGCAATCAGCCCCTTATCAAATAGCAAATTTACGATCGCGTCGCCAAGGCCGTCTATGTTTAGGCATTTTTTCGATGCGTAGTGGATTATTGAGCCTACCACTCTTGCTCTGCAGCTTAAATTTTGGCACTTTACAAACACCCCCTCATCAAGTAGGTGAGAGCCGCAAACTGGGCAAAATTTAGGCCTCTCTATCGCCTCTTCGCTGCCATCGCGCCTATCCTTATAAACTTTTGTTATCTTTGGTATAACATCGCCTGAGCGGATGATGCCGATATAGTCGTTTTTCATGACACCAAGGCGCTCTATTTCATCAAAGTTATGAAGCGTGGCTGATTTTACATTTGCACCATCTATATTTACCTCATCAAGCACGCCAACAGGCGTTACTACGCCACTTCTACCAACCTGAAGCGCGACATCTTTTAGCCTAGTCACCTTTTCGATAGCTGGAAATTTAAACGCCACCATAAATTTTGGAAATTTGACCGTATAGCCCAGCTCTTCGCAGCGTGCAAGGTCATTTACGCGTATAACCATACCATCCATCATCACGCTCTTTGAGTCACGATTTGCTAAAAGCTCGTTGTATGCAGCCTCAAGCTCATCTTTTGTTAAAATTTTAAAAAAATCATCTCTTTCAAAGCCAAGATCACGCACAAATTTCATCACCTCGCTGTGATCTTTTAGCCCAAGAGTATGCTCGCCCACGCCCCAAGGTATGAAAAGTAGCTTTCTTTTAGCAGTCACCACACTATCAAGCTGTCTTAGGCTTCCGGCAGCTGCATTTCTAGGGTTTGAAAGCGGCGCCTCACCATTTTTTGCGCGCTCTGCGTTTAGTAACTCAAAATCTTCTTTTCTTATAACGACCTCGCCCCTGATTTCAATTAGCCCTTTGTAATCAATGCTCTTTAAAACAGAATTTATCGTCTTTGCATTTTGCGTCACATCTTCGCCTGTAACGCCATCACCCCTCGTGATCGCCCTAACCAAAACGCCGTTTTCATAAAGCAAATTTAAGCTCGCTCCATCAAATTTTGGCTCAGCAACAAAGACCAAATCTTCTTTCTCGCCACGCTTTAGCCACGCATCAAGCTCGGCTAGATCAAAAATATCTTCCATGCTCCACATGCGTTTGATGTGATTAGCCTTGCTAAAGCCCTCTTTTACGGTGCCGCCCACGCGTTTTGTAGGTGAAAAGATAGAAATTTCGCTTGGATTTGCCTGCTCATAATCAAGCACCGCGTGATATAGCGCGTCATACTCCTCGTCACTTGCAAGTGGCTCATCCTCGTCGTAGTAGGCCTTTGCCCAAGCATTTAGCGTATCTACCGCTTTTTCGTACTCTTGTTTTGTCATTTTTGCTCCAAATTTACACCGCATTTTATCTTAAACATACTTTATAAATGATCTAAATTTAGCTCTCTCGCGTCACGTAAATGGACATTTTTATAGACCTTTGCTATCTCGTCCCTCACCCTCATCAGCGCAAAGCCAAGTAAATTTTGCCCTCGCCACTTCATAGGGTTTTGCGCATTTTCATCACTTGCGGCCAAACCTATGCCCCAAATTTTATCAACTGGGCTTGCCTCAACCAAAACTTTACTCCCAGTTGATAGCAAAAAGTCTCGCAAAGGTTCATTTTGGCTAAATTTTAGATAGCTCGCATTTAGCACGACGCCAAATTTGACCTCGTCCCAGACCTTAGCGTCAAAGCCTAGCACCTGCCTGCCAAGCGCCTTCATCTGCACTGGATCTTTAGCGGATAAAATTTGCTCAAAAGCCTCTTTATCACCAAAGCACTCAGCCTTTTTAGTCAAGCGCCCTACCAAAGCGTGGCTTGACTCATCGCCTCATGCATATCAAAAAGCTGCCTGTGCTCGGCCACATCGTGCGTCCTAATGATCTGTGCGCCGTTTTCGAAGGCCTTTAAATGCAGATAAAGCGAGCCTGGCAAACGGTCTTTAACCTCGCTTGGGTGGTAGTGGTTTATGACTGATTTGCGGCTAGCACCTACTAGTAGTGGGTAGTCAAATTTTAAAAAATGCTCCAAATGCTTGATAAGCAGTAAATTTTGTTCAGCCGTCTTGCCAAAGCCAATACCCACATCAAGCACTAGCTTTTTGGCGCCAAGCTCCTTTGCAAGAGCTATCTTTTGCTCAAAAAAGTCTGCTATCTCGCCGATTAAGTCGTTATATTTTGGTGCGACCTGCATAGTCGCAGGATCGCCTTGCATGTGCATCATGCAAAACTCAGCATCATATCGCGCTGCAAGCGTGGCAAGTGAGGCGTTTGCCGTGATGTCATTTATCATTTTAAAGCCGTGATTTAGAGCAAACTCAAGGCAATAAGGATCAAAGCTATCAAGGCTAAATTTCGCCTTTTCGTGCAAATTTAACTTGTAAATTTCCTCCACAATATCTTTTATGCGCCTAAATTCCTCTTCACGGCCGCAATACTGGCTCCCTGGCCTTGAGCTAACGCCACCAAGATCGATATAGTCTGCACCTGCTTCTATCATGTATTCTATTTTTGAGATACCATTTTGCGTATTTATGCGGCTTTGCTCATTAAAGCTATCTGTGTTGATATTTGCAACGCCCATTATAAGAGGCTTTGTTGGCTTTATAAATTTTGTCTCTAAAAAGGCTGCTAAGTTTTTAAGTCCAAAGTCTTGCAACTTCTCTTTTTTAGCTAGTTGCCTAAGCTGTGCATTTGTAGCCATTAGCAAGGCTTTGTTTAGACTCTCACGGCCCAAAATCGTATCTTTATGCGTCACAAGCTCAGCTCCAACACTAAGCGCATCTTGCTTTAGGATATTTGCCGCTGGGGTTTTTATCTCATCTATGTAAATAAAATTTATCTCGCTCTTTTCACGCATAAGCTTCGCACCAGCAGGACTTGGCGAGATAGCTTTGCAAATTTCATCAAAGTCGCTTTTGTTATTTATCTTATAAAATTTCAACGTCGTCCTTTTTGAAATATAGTAAGCAGTAGTGGCGTTAGTACGGCGTGAGATTTGGCATTTAGATCCGCAAGCTTGATGAGCGAGAAAAAATACTCCATCTCATCGCCACTAAATTTATACCCGCTATCAACCGCCTTTGTCACAATAATGCCAACAAGCTCTTTTAACTCGTTTTTGCCAAATTTCTGAGCTTGCTCGTCTGCGATCTTTTGATCGATAAAACTTGTTAGCTCTTTTAAGCTAAGCGATTTTAAATTTAGATCAAGAGTTATTTTGGGCTTTTTTGTGAGATTATTTTCTATGAGCATTCTTGATCTAATCGTTGGTAGAAGTAAATTTTTACTCTGCGTTACTATTATAAATTTGATATTTCTTGGAGGCTCTTCGATGATCTTTAAAAGTGCGTTTTGAGCCTCTGTCCTAAAAGAATTAGCATGTATTACTAAAATTTTTTCATCTTTTTCAGCAATGTATGCTTCTGCGATGACCTCCTTTGCATTTTCTAGCAAAAAATCATCGCTTATAAAAAATCTTAAATTATTAATGCCAAACTCATCTTCAAGTTTGGCTTTTAAATTTTCAAAATCGCTTGTAACGACGATTTTATTAAGCATTTAGAGTATCACCTTTGCAAAGAGTGCCGCATCAATACTTTTATCAAAAATTTTGCAAAGACTTATTAGTTTAATGTCTAAATTTTCATCGCTTGAGCTAAGAGTAAAGCTATTTTGTGCCTGCTCGTCAAATAGCCACATATAACTATCCTCATCGCTTTTGGCTAAATTCGCATATTTATCAAGGCTCTTTCCGATATAAAAAAACAAGTATCCATTTGGAAAGGCAAGACTTAGCATATCTTTTAGAAGCTGTTTTTGCTCATTTGTCTCTATCTCATCAAGTGATGGATAAAGCGATCTTAGACTAAAAAAAGGCAAAAATGGCCTAATGCTTTTTGAATGGTTCATCTTTTTTAAAAGATAAGTTTCAAACCATCTTCGCTCTTCATCACTGATAGTTATAAAAGCCCTTCCTTCAAGTAAAAATTTAAGCCTAGATGCTAGTAAAGGCGTCCATTCAACACGCCTTTCCTCCATCCAGCTCATCAAAGGACCTTCGTCCCTAATAGCCTTTAACGTCCACTGTATAAAGTCTTGCATTACTGATCTAACTTATACGCATCATGAAGTACGCGAACTGCTAGCTCGCCATATTTTTGATCAACGATCATTGAAATTTTTATCTCGCTTGTTGAGATCATTTGGATATTTATACCCTCTTTTGCAAGCGTTTCAAATGCTAGACATGCTACGCCGCTATGGCTCTTCATGCCTACGCCTATAACTGAAACTTTCACGATCGCATCATCAAATTCTATATGTTTTGCAGCTGAGAGCTTTTGCATAGTCTCTTTTGCTAGTTCAAGCTCGTTTTGTGGCACTGTAAAGCCTAAATTTGTAGTGCCGTCATGTCCTACGTTTTGGATTATCATATCTACGTTTATATTTTCATGAGCTAAAGCTGTAAAAATTTCTGCTGCGATGCCAGGTTTATCAACTACGCCTCTTAGTGTTACTCTTGCTTGATTTTTATCTAGTGCTATTCCGCTTACTAAAACTGCTTCCATATTGTCATCTTCCTTTGCTATTAATGTACCTTCGTTGTGATTAAAGCTACTTCTTGTAATGAGTTTTACATTTAGTTTTTTTGCTAGCTCGACTGAGCGATTTTGTAGTACCTTTGCGCCAGCAGAAGCGAGCTCAAGCATCTCATCATAGCTTATTTTCTCGAGTTTTTTTGCCTTTTTTTCTATCCTTGGATCAGTCGTATAAACGCCATCAACATCGGTAAAAATTTCGCATAGATCAGCATCAAGCGCCCCTGCTAATGCAACTGCGCTAAGATCACTACCGCCTCTACCAAGGGTTGTGATATTACCTTTTTCATCTATACCTTGAAAGCCAGCTACAACTACGATTTTGCCAGCTTTTAGCTCAGCTTTTAGCCTAGCAGTCTCTATCCTTTCGATCCTTGCTTTTGTATGAATATCATCAGTAATTATGCCTGCCATCGCACCTGTCATACCTACACACGCATAGCCTTTTGCATTAAGTGCGATCGTTAAAAGCGCGGTCGTTACTTGCTCTCCAGAGCTTAAAAGCATATCAGTGGCGACGCCATCAGGATGTTTTGAAAAATACTCACTATATTCAACCAATTGATTTGTAACTCCACTCATCGCAGAAACTACCACAACCACGTCTGCGCCGCTGTTTTTAGTCTCGATGACCCTGTTTGCCACAGCTTCGATGCGCTCAAGCGTGCCTACGCTAGTTCCGCCAAATTTTTGAACAATCAACATCAAAAATATCCTTTCTCTTTAAAATAACTCAAAACCTTTTCATAAATAGGCTTTTTAAAGTGATTTATACCCTCTAAACTTCTACCAAAATCTACAAATTTATACTCGCTAAACTCTGGATGCTCTGTCTTTAAATTTATGCTGGCACCATTTTTAAGTCTAACCAAAAAATATTTTTGCGTCTGTCCATCAAATGGATAAAATTTCTTTGCCGCGTTTGCTGGAAAGTCGTAGCTTAGCCACTGCGGATACTCATCTAAGATATCGATTTTATCAGTTCCGATCTCTTCTTTAAGCTCCCTTTTTAAGGCCTGCTTTGGACTCTCACCTTCGTCTATTCCGCCTTGAGGAAACTGCCAAATATCATCCATATCCACCCTTTTTGCGACTAAAATTTCACATTTAAATGGATACAAGCTAGACAAAATAACAGCTGCCACATTTGGTCTGTATTTTTTTTGCATGATTTTTCCAAAAATTTTATTTGGGATAATAACTAAAAAGAGTTAAGAGATAGATAAATAAGACTACTTTTTACGACGTTTGTAGTAAATCACATAGCCACTAAAAAGTAGCACGCCAACTCCACAAGAAGCCATAAAAAAGATAAATTTTCCAGCCTCCCCAAATGTATATCCAGCGTGCAGATCAAGCATAAATTTATAAATTTCAAAAGATTTTGGCATGGTGTTTTTTAAAATTTCTCCGTTTGCCGTATCGACTACAAGCCTAACGCCATCATTCTCACTAGCGCCTTTTGGCAAGTAAAAGATCATAAATTTTACGCCGTCTTTATTGAGGATAAAATTTAAAGCATCAAACTCATTTCCAAATTTTAAAGTAAAAATTTCATAAGCTTTTTTAAGATTTTCTACCTTTTGCTCATCACTTAGGCTAAAGCCATTTTTGCTAGTAAAATTTGGCTTTTTAAAGACCTTCTCTTCGCCACAGATTTGGTTTATAACCTTAGCAAAACTCTCATAAGAAAAGTATAGACCGCTAACACAGATAATAGCCCCCAAATAAAGCCCTAAAAATCCGTGCAGCGAATATAAAAATGCAAATTTCTTTGCCTTTAGATTTAGCATAAAGGCGCTAATAAATTTGCTTCTAAATCTCCAAAAATGTATCAGCGCTCCAGTTATTAAAATCGCAAGTAGTGCAAGCGTCGAAATCGCCACTAGCTCACTTGCAAATTTAGATAAATTTTCATTTTTAAATAGAGCTAGTCCTAGATTTTTATGTAAATTTAAAGCTAGCACTATAAATTTTTCCACGCTATTTTCAGAGACTACCTCGCCCGTATAAGGATCTACAAAGAACGACTTAAACTCGCCACTCTCGCTTGTGCCGCTTACCACATAAGCTCTATTTATCTCACCTTTTATCTTTATATAGCTAAGGTTAAAATTTGGCCAAGTCTTACTAAAGACCTTTAAAATTTCATCTATTTTTAAAGCACTTTTATTGGTTGCTATGTCTATCTCATCTTTACTAAAAGCTTCAATTATCTCATCATGATACGAAATAATCGCTCCACTAATTGAGATTATCAAAAGCGGCAAAGCAAAGATAAGAGCTAAAATTAAGTGAAATTTTCGCCAAATTTTAAACATTTTAAAACTTTAGATTAAAGCCAAGCTCGATCTTTTGTCCATCGACTATCAAAATATCGTATCTGCCTGATCTTGTCGTAAAAAACTCGTTAAAGAGATTATAAACGCTTAAGTTTAGGCTGAAATTTTTAGTTACATTATAGTTTATGCCAAGATCTGCGATAACGTAAGCCCTCATATCATCAGCATAGCTAAATGAGTTTTTAGTTCTACCATAATAATTTATCTGTGACCAGAAATTTAGCCATCTATTTAGCTCATAATTTGCTCCAAATTTAAATGTATGAAGCGGATAGTTGTTTAAGCTTTTGCCAACTTCTGATCCATCTTTTTGTTTTGATTTTGTATAAACATAGCTTTGATTTAGTCTAAGAGCATTTGTTACCTGCCACTCATTTGTTAACTCAACTCCGTAAATTTCAGCTTTACCGATATTTATACTCTCCCAAATACCATTTGGATAAATTTTACCTTTATGCCTGCAAACACTGCCTCTTGAGCAGATAGGTCTGTAACTTAACATATCTTTAAAACTTGTGTAAAAGCCAGTTAAAGATGTTTCAAAACCTTCATTGTTATTATAAACGCCACCAAATTCATAACTTACACTTGTCTCTGGCTTAAGGCTGCTTCTACCAAGCTGTGCTCCACGTCCTCCAGCAAATGGCAATGCAAGATCTTGCGTGCGTTGCTTGATATCAGGTGTCGCATAGCCTGTACTAACTCCGCCTTTTAGAGCAAAAAAGTCGTTTAAGCTATAGATGCCGTAAATTCTTGGTGAAACGTGCGATCCATAGTTTTCATCGTAGTTATAACGAATACCAGTACTTAAGATAAAGTCTTTTGTAAGATGATAATCATCTTCGCCGTAAAGCGAAACATCATACCTTTTTACATTTGCCGCATCTGCTGTGGTAGCCTTTTCGTCAAGCTTTTCTTTTTTAGCGTTTAGTCCTAATGTAAAGGCATTATTATCGGTAAAATATGAGCCTTTTGTATCAAAATTTAGAGTCTTTAACGTCAAATTTTGTTGTGCTATCTCTTTTATCTTGCCATAAGATAAATAGCTTTGAAGCAAGATATTATCAAGCCTTGCTTCGTGGCTTAAATTTATCATATCTCCCTCTATTCTCTCGCTAGCAACCGAGTTAGTACCAGTTGATAGTGTTTTGCCTTTAGTTCTTTTATATTTCACATCGCTTCTTGCAAGCTCAAGCGTAAGATCATTATTTTCATTTGGCTTAAAAAATAGCTTTGCACCAAAATTTCTATCCTTTTGCTCTCTGATTGCATAAGAAATTTTATCTTCTGATTTATTTAAATTTTTACCATAAACAGAAACACTTAAAACATCGTCAATTAGTCCAGAGTGCAAATAAAGGCTATTGTAAAACTCGCCGCTTATATTTTTATTTCTAGCAAATTTATAGCTTGAGCCAAGATTTGCGCCAAATTCATTACTAAACTCATCTGTAATTATATTTATAACTCCACCTAGCGCGTCACTTCCATAAAGCGAGCTCATAGGTCCACGTATCACTTCGATACGGCTTATCGCACTTGCTGGCGGAATGAAACTATATGAGCCTCCAACGCTTCTAAGTCCTTTATAAGCGTTATCACCTGGCACTGGCATGCCATTTACTAAAATTTTAGTAAATCTTGGAGAGAATCCACGTATAGAAATTCCTCGTCTATTTGCCGCTTCGGGAGTCGTCCCAAAAAGACTTGGGATATCTTTGGTCATGCTCTCGATATCTTTATGATTTTTCTTTTCTAATGCCTCTTTGGTTATAACGCTAAGCGTAGCTGGTGCGTCTTTGATATTTTGCTCAAATCCTGTCGCACTCACTACTTTAACTTCTGGTAGAACCTTATCTTCATTTGCAAAAAGCGGTAAATTTATAAAAATTGCCGCACAAATAGAAATTTTTAATGCACTTTTCACAAAAACTCCTTAAAAAATTTAATGCACATTTTACTAAAATTAAATAATCGTTATCAATATCATACGTAACGCTAAAGGGATTAAATTTAACGCTTGAGGGATAAAATGATAAATTTAGACAAAAAATATGGGACTAGCAAAATATCTCAAAAGGAAAAACAAGTAAGCGTGGAGTTTTTCAAGCAAAGCAGTGGCATCAGCTATCTAAAAAGTGAAATTTTATGTAATGGCAGGATAAAAAGAGATCGTCACAAGTCTAAAAAATACCTATTTTTAATGTTTAATGAGGATAAAAACGATCTTTGCTTTAAGCTTGATAGAAAAGAGTATATTTTAAACAAAGATGAATTTTGCATTGGGCTTGTTAATGACGATTTTAAAGGTGTCTTTGAGTATCAAAATAAATTTTATAAGACAAAAACACTACTTTTTGATGAAAGCTACGCAAATAAGCTTGAGATATTTGCTGGACTTAGATTTGATGATAAATTTGAGCTTTTGAAATACAAAAAAGATTTAGCTCAAATTTGCGTTTTAAATGAACTTGAAACGACAAATCTATATGAAGGCGTGATGAGGGAAATTTTTACCGAATCAAAAATTTTAGAGCTTATTTATAAAAGTAAAGTACGAAAAGAGAGCGAAATTTCACTTAGCAGCGATGAAGAAAAAACTCTTTTAAAGGCTAAAACGATCTTGCTAAGTCGCATGCAAAATCCTCCAAGCATCAAGGAGCTAGCCCATCTTTGTGGCACAAATGACTTTTGGCTAAAGAAAAATTTTAAGCTATTTTTCAAAGATACGATCTATCAGCTCTTAGCAAAAGAGCGTTTAAAGCTTGCTTTTACACTTTTAGAGCAAAACGATATCAGTATAAAAGAAGCTGCAAATATCGTAGGCTACGCAAATACTGCACATTTTGCAAAAATTTTTAAGATAAATTTTGGCTTTTTGCCAAGCAAACTCTTAAAGACCAAAAGCTACTTTTAAACTGCTATAAATGCCAAATTTCTTATAATCGCCAAAATTTTAAAGAGAGAAATTTGCAAGTTTATATCCATGTGCCATTTTGCGAAAGCAAATGTCCTTACTGTGCTTTTGGCTCAAGTGACGACGAATTTAACAAGGTTAGTGCCTATTTTAAGGCGCTTTGCCTTGATCTAAATTTTCAGCTAAAAAGCCAAAATGTAAAAGAAATCTCAACTATCTTTTTTGGTGGCGGCACACCAAGTACGGTAAATGCTAAATTTTATGATGAAATTTTTAGCATTTTAACGCCTCTTTGCAGGCGAGAAACTGAGATCACACTTGAAGCAAACCCAAACTCAGCAAGCCTTACTTGGCTAAAACATGTTAAAAATTTAGGCGCAAATCGCATAAGCTTTGGCGCTCAAAGTTTTTTTGAAGATAAGCTAAAATTTCTTGGGCGCATTCACAGCAGAGAGCAAATTTTTAAAGCAGTTGAAAATGCCGGGGCAGCTGGCTTTAGCAATATAAATTTAGACCTCATCTACGATACAAAATTTGACACTAAAAAGCGTCTTTTAGCTGAGATTGAAAATTTAAAAAGCCTTGCTATCACGCATCTAAGCGCCTACTCGCTCACTCTTGAAGAAAGCACCCCTTTTGCTGGTAAAAAAAGTTATAAAAAAGATAGCGACAGCCTGGCTAAATTTATGATAGAACAAATTGGGCTTGCTGGCTTTAAGCAGTATGAAATTTCAAATTTCGGTCAAATTTGCAAGCACAACCTTGGCTACTGGCAAGGCAAAAATTATCTTGGTGTGGGCGCTTATAGCGTGGGCTTCGTGGATGGCACGAGATACTACGCCAAAAATAGCATAGACGCCTACATCTCACAGCCAACTTACAGAGAAAAAGAAATTTTAAACGAGAGTGAGCTAGTAAGAGAGCATATATTTTTAGGGCTTAGAAGCATAGTTGGCTTGGAAGCTGGACGCTTAAGTGAGGCTCAGAGAAAAAGAGCAAATATACTTGTAGAAAATGAAAAACTGCTCTTTAAAAATGGTAAATTTTACAATCCGAATTTCTTACTAAGCGACGAGATCGCACTCTTTACCGAGGGCTAAATTTATAAAATTTTGAGCAAAGTCAAGATAAAATACAAAGCTTAAATAAAATTTAATAGAGGCAAAAATGTTTGGAATGAGTTTTTCTGAAATCTTAGTTATCGCCATTATTGCAGTGTTAGTTTTAGGTCCTGACAAGCTGCCAAGCGCGATGGTTCAGATTGCGAAATTTCTAAAAATGTTTAAAAAAGGTATAAACGACGCAAAATCAACATTTGATCAAGAAATGAAGATAGCTGAGCTAAAAGAAGATGCGCAAAAATATAAAGAAAGCATAACTAAAAGTACGCAAAGTGTGCGTAAAAAGCTTACTTTTGAAGAGCTTGACGAGATCAAAAAAAGCGCAAATGACATCACAAACGATATACAAAATGTCGTAAATGACACCAAAAAAGCGGTAGAAAATATACAAAATCCAACAAATTTAGTTAAAGATGCGATCTTAAACGATAAAAAAGAGGCGTAATGTTTGAAGAGCTAAGACCCCATTTAATCGAACTTAGAAAGAGGCTTTTTATAAGCATAGTAAGCGTTTTTGTCTGCTTTGGCATCTGCTTTACGTTTTGGAACCCACTGCTTGCATGGATGAGCGAACCGCTAAAACAGGTCTTGCCAGCTGGCTCAAATATCATATTTACTCAAATTCAAGAGCCATTTTTTACAGCGATGAAGGTTGCATTTTTTGCTGGTGTCGTGATCGCGCTACCTATCATTTTTTGGCAGTTTTGGTTATTTGTCGCTCCTGGACTTTATGACAATGAAAAAAAATATGTGATCCCATTTGTCATCTCAGCTTCATTTATGTTTGCGTGCGGGGCAGCATTTTGTTACTACGTGGTCATCCCACTTGGCTTTGCATTTTTGGTAAATTTTGGTGGCCAGCTCTTTACGGCATTACCAAGCATTGGCGAGTATGTTGGCTTTTTTGCAAAACTACTAATTGGCTTTGGAATTTCATTTGAGCTACCAGTCATTACATTTTTCTTAGCAAAGATCGGACTTGTCGATGACAAGATGCTAAAAGATTACTTCAGATACGCTGTTGTTATTATCTTTATCTTTGCAGCCATCGTTACGCCGCCTGATGTGATAAGTCAAGTCTTAATGGCACTACCACTAATCGGACTTTATGGAATTTCAATAATCGTCGCCAAAAGAGCTAACAAGAGCGACGATGAAGACGAAAAAGAAGAACAAGACAGCGACGTAGCAAGCGATGAGTAATATAAACGACGTCTCAAGTTATGATTATTTTTTGCCAGAAGAGCTCATCGCAAAAGAGCCAGTTTTGCCAAAAGAAGAGGCAAGATTGCTTGTCTATTTTAAAAATACAAGAGAGATAAAACACTACAAATTTAAAGATCTCTCCAGCCTCATCCCAGAGGACGCAGCGGTCATTTTTAATAACACAAAAGTTATCAAAGCTCGCATTTTAGGACAAAAAGAAAGCGGCGGGGCTTGCGAAGTGATGCTAAATCAGCCCATATGCGAAAATAAATTTAGCGTCTATATAAGAGGCAAAGTAAGCGTTGGTAGTGTTTTAAATTTTCCTGATAATCTAAAAGTAAATGTGCTTGAGCTAAATGACGATGGCACAAGGGTGGTAAATTTTACGCAAAATGGCATTTTGCTTGATAATGTTCACCTTTTTAGTGAGCTTGAAAAGATTGGTCACGTCCCGCTTCCGCCATACATTAAAAGGGCTGATACAAAGGATGATGAGAGCTGGTATCAAAGTATATTTGCCAAAAATAGCGGCGCAGTCGCGGCTCCGACAGCTAGTTTGCACTTTAGCGAGCAAATGCTAGAGCAGATAAAAGCAAAGCATGAAGTAGCCTACATTACGCTTCACGTTGGCGCTGGGACATTTAAAGGCGTAGAGTGCCAAAATGTAAATGACCATAAAATGCACTCAGAATTTTACGAGCTAAGCGAGCAAGCTCAAGAGATTATAAATTCTAATAAACCAATCCTTGGCGTTGGTACGACGGTCACTAGATGTGTTGAAGAATTTGCAAGAAGCAAGCAAGCAAGCGGCTTTTGTAAGCTATTTTTAAACCTAAATAATAAACCAATTAGGCAAAACTACCTTCTTACAAATTTTCATCTACCAAAATCAACCCTAATAATGCTAGTTACCAGCTTTATAGGGCTTGAAGAGACGATGAGGATTTATAAAACTGCAGTTGATGAAAAGTATAGATTTTACTCATACGGCGACGGGATGTTGATAATATGAAAGATAAGCCTATCGATATCATAAACAGAATGGAAATTTTTCTTAGCGCCATATACCAAGACGCACAAGACACTAAAAATTCCATCATTTTTAGCTACGATCCAAGTTATCCAAGGCTTTTAAAATTTGATGCCACAAATCTCATAAAAACACTTGAAAGTATTTGCAAATTTTTCCTTTACTCTACCGAATATGCAGAGATTTACATTCTCTTTCAACTTAAAAATTATAGTCCCAAATCTGTACATTTTGACATTAAGATAAAATCTAGCCATAGCGTAATGAGACCAAGTCATTACTATCTCAGCAAGATAAATGACTATCTAAAAAAAGCAAATGAATCTATGATCTCTCATAATGATGGAGAATTTTTAATATCTTTTAGCGCGGCACTAACGGGCGATAGAGCTATCCAAAGACAAATAAATATCAAAAATCAAACAAATACAAATATCTTAGTTGCTTGCGATGACGATGCTTTATTTGACACCATTAGTGCTCAGATAAATTTTTTAGGTCTAAAGGTTATCGGCAAAAACGACCTTAGCAATCTAATGAGACACATAAAAGATTCTATTTTTACCCCATTTGTTATTTTTATCGATAGTAAAATTTTAAAAAATGAAGCGATGCTAGAAGATATACTTGAGTTTAAAAATATTAAAAATTTTCGTATTGTAGCCATTTGTAAAAGCGATGAGTTGGCCAATGATCTGCCAAATCATGTCACGGTATTAAAGCAGCCTTTTAGCACAGATAGCTTTCAGCTAGCTTTTAAAAATTCTCTTGAGAAATAGACCAATTTTTACCTTATGATTTTAATTTATCCTAAGATATCTTTTTAAAATAATAGTGGCTGAAATGCTATCTAGCCTACCATCTCGCCTTGTATTGGTATAAATTTCACTAGCTTCGCTGCTGCTAAAGGCCTCATCTTGATAGACAATATTTGCCTTTACATCAAGAAGTGAGACAAAATGCTCGATGCGTCTTCTCATCTCATCTTCGCTACTACCGCCGATTGGCACACCTACCACTAGCGTATCTGGGGCATATTCATTTACTTTTTGGCTCACATCTCTTGCAGCTTGGTTTCTATTTTTTCTAAGCACTGGCTCAAGCGGAGTCACAATCTCACCAAAACCAAAGGCAAGCCCTATTCGCTTTAACCCAACATCGATCGCCATAAATTTCTCTCTCATAGCAAGCTCTTTACTCTTAGATTTGAAATTTCAACTAGCCCCTCAAGCTCGTACTCATAGATGATATCGCCAAATTTTGCCAAAACTTCATCAAGACTTACGCCATTTTTACAAAAATTTAAGATCTCGTCACTAGTTTTTTCTTGCTCTTTTATCTCGCCAAAAAGTGAAGCAAATTTATGATAGTCATCAATAAGCTCGGCTTTTTTATTTGCAAGCAAAAAATTTGTCCCATCGCTTTCACCCATGCGTTGTGGCAACACATAAACTGGAATTTTAAGCTCATTTGCAAGCCTTGCACTTTGCATCGAGCCACTTTTAAGATCAGCTTGCGCGACTACTAGAGCTTCACAAAGCCCCACAACTATGCGATTTCGCTCCAAAAATCTATAAGCAAGTGGCGACTCACCTTCATCATACTCACTAAGTGCCAAGGCTTTGGTGTAAATTTCATTTATCGCCACTTTATTTTGGCTTGGATAGATGGTGTCAAGTCCGCTCGCAAAAATGCCAATTGTTCGTGGCATAGCGGCTTTATGAGCTGCGATATCAACGCCGATTGCTCCACCACTTACCACGCAAACATTTGCACTTTTTAGCACTGCGCAAAGTGCCGCAACACACTCTTTTGTATAAACACTTGCCTTTCTTGAGCCAACAACTGCGATCTTTGGTAAGGATAAAAGTGAAGTATCTCCGATAAAATTTAGCTGTTTTGGTGGATTTTTTAGTCTTTTTAACGGCTCTGGAATAAAATCAAGTCTCATAAAATATCTTTTAGATAAACCACATCAACATCTTTTAAAAGATTATTTTTACTCTCTTTTATCACTGCGATCGTATTTTTCTTTGGATGCCCAATGGCGATCGCGTAGCCTCTTTTTTTAGCCAAATTTACAGCAGCCACAAGCTCACGCCTAACAGCACTAGCCGATGGATCGTCGTCTAAAAATATATCTCTTGAAATGTATGGCTGATTATGTTTTTTTGCAGCTCTTGCTACTGCGGTTTGAGCGATAGTTTTACTATCAACAAAGACAAAGCCCTGCTCTATCAGCGCCCTATAAGCCTTATCCATAGCGTCAAAATCGCTTGTAAAGCGCGATCCTGTATGGTTGTTTGTATATTTTGCACGTGGGAAGTCTTTGCGTATCTTTTTTATCTTTTCGTGCATGCTCTCAAAGCTCTCATTGATCGTGAGAGTGCCTATCTCTGGGCTATCAAAGTGTTTTGCTTGCATCGGAAGATGTATCATATAAAACTCAAATGTTCTTGCGATATTTGGCGTATCTGGATGAGTCTTTGTCGCTGGAAAAATAGACGGCGTGATTTTTAGGCCAAGCGATTTTATCATACTCGCATGTTCAAACGTCGCCACATCGTCTATTATGATGACGAGCTTTGCGCGCCCTTTTATGCTGGCGTTTGGCGTAAAAGGTACCGCTTCAAAGCTATCTTTTTTTATATTCTTTTCTTCATATTTTGTTTTTTCTATCTTGTTAGTGGTTAAATTTTCAGCTTTTTTAGCTGGCTCGACTTTTGTGTTCTTGCTTTTGAATTTTTCTTTTTTTTCTATTTCAGTGCTTTTATTTTGATCGACTTTTGCTTCAAAAATTTGAGGTTTTAACTCGGTTTTTTGTTCGACTTTTGAGCTATAAAATGGCTCTATCTTTTGTTCATTTTCTATTACACTAGGCTCTGTATTTTTATAACTTGCAAGTAAATTTTTAGTATCGTTTTGCTCTTTTTTTATCTCTTCTTTTTTGGCTTCACTCTTTACTTCAGCTATCTTTTTTTGCTCTTTTGGATCAACTTTTGAATTTAAAGCAAGCTCACTTTTATGCTTAGGATCGGTAAAAATTTTACTTAAATTTTCATCTTCATCAAATTTTAGAGGGTATTTTCTCTTTTCGTATTCTTGCTTTTTCTCTTTACTAGCAATCTTTGGCTCAGCTTTTTTTAGAATTTGCTTCTCTATCTTTGGCTCATTTGTTTTGCTTATCTGTTCTGCACCATTATTTTTTATACTAAGAGCTACGCTAAGCGCTATTATTAAAATAGCTGCGATAATGCCGATACCAAGATAGGTTTTATTGTGAGAGCGACCTGCACTCTTTTTTGTAGGTCGCTTCTTTGTAGTCTTTTTTTCGCTCAAGGCTTAGTTTTTATTCTGATCTATAAGTTTGCCGTTAGTTATCCAAGGCATCATCGCGCGAAGTTTTTTGCCAGTTTGATTTAGCAAACTTCTCTCAGCTATACCGCGCTCAGCGTTCATTCTAACATATCCTGCTTTTCTCTCCAAGATAAAGTCTTTTGCAAATTTGCCATTTTGAATCTCTTTTAAAACTTCTTTCATAGCTTTTCTGCTCTCTTCGCCAACTACTCTTACGCCGCTTACGTAATCGCCGTATTCAGCTGTGTTTGAGATAGAGTAGCGCATATCAGCCATGCCACCTTGATACATTAGATCAACGATTAATTTTAGCTCATGCAAGCATTCAAAATACGCCATTTCAGGCTCATAACCAGCCTCTACAAGTGTATCAAAGCCAGCATTTACTAGCGCGCAAAGACCGCCGCAAAGCACAGCTTGCTCGCCAAACAAATCTGTTTCAGTTTCATCTTTAAATGTTGTCTCGATAATGCCGGTTCTGCCGCCACCTATACCGCAAGCATAGCTTAGAGCGATCTCTTTAGCCTTTCCGCTTGCATTTTGCTCAACAGCGATAAGATCAGGTATGCCGCCACCTCTTATAAATTCACTTCTAACTGTGTGACCTGGGGCTTTTGGAGCGATCATGATGACATCTATATTTGCTGGAGCTTTTATCTGGCCAAAATGAACATTAAATCCATGCCCAAATGCGATAGCAGCATGATCTTTTAAATTTGGCTCGATCTCGTTTTTATAAATTTCTGCTTGAAGCTCATCTGGAGTTAAAATCATAACCACATCAGCGCCCTTTGTAGCTTCGCTTACGGTTTTTACCTCAAAGCCTTTTGCTTCAGCCTTTGCCCAGCTTTTGCCACCTTTTGAAAGGCCAATCACAATGCTTACACCGTTATCTCTTAAATTTTCAGCATGTGCATGACCTTGTGAGCCAAAGCCGATGATTGCTACTTTTTTACTTTGAATAAGGCTTAAATCGCAGTCTTTATCATAATAAACATTTATAGCCATTGTTACTCCTATTATTAAAATTTGGCAAAATTATAACTTTAGCCAGCAAAAATTCGGCTGAAATATATAGAAACTCTTTTTAAGTTTTATGATAATTTATTTTGATAAAATACGCTGAAATTTCAAAAAAAGAGATAACTCAATGAATGAATCAGTTTTTAAAAAAATCAAAGCACTTCCACCATTAGATGACACAGTTATACAAATTCAACGCTTACATGCGGATGAAAATAGCTCAATAAGTGATCTTACAAAAGTGGTCGAAAAGGATCCGATGCTAACGGCAAATATCTTGCGTTCAGCAAACTCTCCACTTTATGGGTTTTCTCAAGAGATCACAACCATCGCAAGAGCTATTTCTCTTTTTGGTATGGCTACTATTAGAGGTTTTGCGCTTTCAAGTACGATTAAAAAGAGCTTTTCTATAAATTTAGAGCCTTATGGCATTACTACACAAGATTTTTTAAATATCTCAATAATACAAAATGCACTGATGTACAATTGGCATTCTAAAGTTAATCCTAAAAGTCTAGAAATTCTCTCTCCAGCTTCATTTATGCTTGAGATTGGCAAGATAGTTCTTGCTCATGAATTAGCTGAAAATAAGCAAGATGTCGAATTTAGAGAAAAACTTAAAAATATATCTAGCCCAATCGATCTTGCCCTATTTGAAACAGAAATTTTAGATATGTCAAATGAAGAAGTTACAGCTAAAATTTTTGAACAATGGAACCTTGAGACAGAGCTTAGCAGCTCGATACTCTATTCAAATAATCCAGAAGAGGCGCCAGATCATATAAAAGATTACGCAAAAGCCCTAAAAGTGATAAAAACAGCTGTAAATATTTTTAATCAACTTGATGATATAAGCATACAAAATACTCTACCTCTTCTTGACGAATACGGCTTTGGACATGATACGTTTTTAATGGCTGTCGCTAAAGTCAAAGATAATTTGTGAAAGAATTTCTAACCTCACTACTAGTTGGCATCAAGGAAAAAGAAGTTTCAAACGAAGATAAAGAGATTTTACGAAATCTCTTAAATCTTGGTGCCGTAAGCTCCCATAAAGATAAATTTTACCTAAACAATGGCTACGTCTGCGGCAAGCTAGACATCAGCCAAAACGCAACTGGCTTTATCATGCCATTTGATAAACGCTTCAAGCAAGATATCATCGTAGAAAATAAAAATTTAAACAACTCTCACCTTGGCGATATCGTGTTAGCAAAGCTTTTGCCACTTAAGAAAAAACGCCAAAGCGCTAAAATAGTAATGAGCCTAAAGCTTGCCAATGAGACAAGCGTGGTCTACACAAAACGCTTTGGAGTAGCTATTTTAGGGGTAAATTTAAAAACAGGGCTAAGCACGACCTTAAAAGCGACACAAAAAAGCCTAAAGATGCTCCCACTTGGGACGCTACTAAAGATAAACAACCTAAATAACGAAATAGTCGAGGTTTTAGGAAATTTAGAAGATCCGCTAAGTGATGAAAAAATTTCGCTTGCTATTTATAATAAAAACGATAAATTTAGCGAGGCTTGTGAGCTTGAGGCAAAGGCTTTTGGCGACGAAGTCGATGCTAGCATGTATCCAAATAGAGTTGATCTAAGAAATTTAGAGTTTTGCACGATCGATCCAGTCGATGCCAAAGACTTTGACGATGCCATATATTTTGATGAGAAAAAGCGTGAAATTTACGTTGCAATCGCTGATGTAAGCGAGTATGTGACCGCATATAGCGCCATTGATAGCGAGGCTAAAAAAAGAGGCTTTTCTATCTACTTTCCGCACATCTCAGTGCCGATGTTGCCGCGCGCGCTCAGTGAAAATATCTGCTCGCTAAAGCCAAATGTGCCGCGCCTTGCATTTTGTTTTAAAATTTCACTTGATGCAAACAACGAGGTAAAAAAAGAGGAGCTTTTTGAAGCGATTATCCTTTCAAAAAGGCGCTTTAACTACGATGAGATCGATGAAATTTTAGAAGGCAAAAGAGAGTGTGAAATTTCATGGATCAAGCCACTTTTTAAACTCACCACAAAGCTTCGCAAAAAAAGGCTTTTGCATGCATTTGACTTTAGGACAAAAGAGCTTAGAATGAGTCTTGATGAAGAGGGTCAAATTTCTCAAACTAGGTTTGAAAGTGACTCCGACTCACATAGACTTGTCGAGGACTGCATGCTTTTAGCAAATAAAGCTGCCGCAAAGCTCATCACAAAGGGCGTTTTTAGAAACCACGCATCGCCTGATTTTAAAAAGATAGATACCTTGCTTGAAGACCTGCAACTTCTGGGACTTGACTTTACTTATGAAAACGATCTTGCAAATTTAATAAGAAAGATACAGCTAAAAGCCGATGAACTTGGCAACCGTGAAGAGATAGATAAGCTCATCATCAAGTCTCAAAAAAAGGCTGAGTACTCAAGTGAAAATTTAGGCCATTTTGGGCTTGGATTTGATAGATACACACACTTTACAAGCCCCATTAGACGATATTCTGACCTTATTTTACATAGGCTTTTAAAGGCTAAAATTTCAAAAGATGACAAGCTTTACAACTTCTTGCTTTTAAACATCCAAAGCACCTGCGCAACCTTAAGCGAGCTTGAAAGAGAAGCCGACAAGGTAGCCTACGACTTTATAGATAGGAAATTTGCACGCTGGGCAACCGCAAACATCGGCAAAGAGGTGCACTGCTATGTGAGTGAAAACCAAAATGTCTTGGTTGCTAAGCTTGATGATTATTTTGTTGGAGCTAGGATTTTTATAACAGGATACAGCGCAAATTTGCTTCAAAAGCTCGTTGTAAAGATCACAGAGGCCGATATCGCAAGCGCTAAAATTTTTGCAAAAGTGGTAAGAAAGATCGATGTATAGAAAAGATTTGGAGCTGAATTTAGCAAATGCAAATTTAAGCAACTACTTTTTGCTTTTTGGAGCGGACGAGTTTCAGATCGAGCTTTTTGGTAAGGAAATTTTGAGCTTTTACTCAAGCGAAGACGCAAATTTATTAAGCCTTTATTTTGACGAGTACAACTACGCGCAAGCAAGCTCTCACCTAAGCGAGCAGTCACTTTTTGGCGGCAAAAATATCCTTTATATAAAAAGCGACAAAAAGATCCCAGCAAAAGAGCTAAAAGAGCTCATCTCGATTTGCTCAAAGAGCAAAGATAACTACTTTTTATTTGAGCTTTATGAGGCCGACATGAAACTAGTTTTTGATACGCAAAAGGCTTTTGGGACAAATTTTGCTAGATTTTTCAAGCCCTCAACTCCAGATGAAGCGATAAATTTACTAGCTAAAAGCTCAGCCAAAATAGGACTAAACATAACCAAAAACGCGCTTTATGAGCTTTACTTTACACATAATGAAAATTTATACCTTGCCGCAAGTGAGCTAACAAAGCTAAAGAGCTTAAACACACACATTGAACAAGATGATGTAAAAAGGCTGGTTTTTGGACTTGGTGGGATAAATTTTGATGACTTTTTCAATAAATTTATGGCTCTAAAAGATATAAAAAATGACTTTTTTACCTATCTAGAAGATCCAAATTTTAATGAAATTTTACTTCTAAATTCGCTTTACAAAGCATTTTTTAGACTATTTAAAATTTACTCTTATATAAAGATAAATGGCCGATTAAATTTAGATGAAGCAATTGGTTATCAACCGCCTGTAAATGTCGCAAATTTATTAAAAGCAAATAGTTTAAAACTAAATTTAAACGCCTATTTAGAGATATTTAAAACGCTAAATTTAGCCGAGCTAGAGCTAAAAACAAACACAAAAATGGATAAAGAAATTTTTGTATTATCAACTATTTTAAATTTGCAACATCTCATATCAACAGCAAATATTAAGTAACTTTAAGCTAAAATCCACCCTTGCTTAAAGCAAAATCCTTGCTCACAAAGTGAGCTAAATATCCATAAGGAGAAGAAATGAAACATTACGAGCTTTTATTTATTCTTAAGCCGACACTAACGGAAGAGGAAGTTAAAGCTAAGGTTGACTTTGTAAAAGAAGTCATAACAAAAAATGGTGGCGAAATCGCTACTGTCGTTGAGATGGGCACTAGAAAACTAGCTTATACCATCAAAAAATATGAGCGTGGAATATATTTTGTTATCTATTACAAAGCTCCACCAGCACTTCTTGCAGAGCTTACAAGAAATGTAAGGATCACTGAAGATATCATAAGATTTTTAAGCGTTAAATATGAAAATAAACGCGAAATCGCAGCTTGGGAAAGACTTTGCAAAGGTATCAAACAAACTATAAAAAAAGAGCCTCGTGAGCCAAGAGCACCGCGTGAGCCAAGAGTTGAAAAAGTAGACGAGCAAACTTTTACAGAAGAATAATCAAGGATCAAAAATGTTCAATAAAGTAGTACTAGTTGGGAATTTAACAAGAGATATTGAGCTAAGATACACTACTAGTGGATCTGCTATAGGAAATTCCGGTATTGCTGTTACTAGAAAATTTAATACTAACGGCGAAAAACGTGAGGAGACATGCTTTATTGACATATCATTCTTTGGCAAATCAGCTGAGATAGCAAATCAATATTTAAGCAAAGGCTCTAAGCTTCTGATTGAAGGAAGATTAAAATTTGATCAATGGACCGACAACAGTGGACAAAACCGTTCAAAGCACTCAATCGTAGTTGAAAATATGGAGATGCTTGGCGGAAATAGCGGAGCTAATGGGCAAAGTCAAGGTGGATTTAATCAAAATAGTTCGTACTCACAACAACGAAATAATGGTTCAACTAATAGCTATGGCAATGGTGGATATCAAAATTCAGCACCACAAAGACAGCAAATGCAACCACAAAATAAAAAAGTACAAGAAGAGTACTATGAGGAAAAAATCCCTGATATAAACATTGACGCCGATAATTTTGATGGCGACAACGAAATACCGTTTTAATTTAAAGGATAGAAAATGGCAGAAAAAAGAAAATATTCACGTAAATATTGCAAATTTACAGAAGCAAAAATTGATTTTATAGACTATAAAGATACTTCTCTTTTAAAGTATTGTTTATCAGAGAGATTTAAAATCATGCCAAGACGTTTAACTGGCACATCAAAAAGACATCAAGAGATGGTAGAAAAAGCGATCAAAAGAGCTCGTCATGCAGCTATTATACCTTACATAGTAGATCGCAAAGATGTAGTTTCAAATCCTTTTGATGGACTATAATTATTTAACTTATTAAGCCCCTATTAACGGGGTTTAATCCTAATCTTAAATATCCTAGATTTATGCTCTTATAGATTTTTATTTATTGAACACGGTTTAAAATATTTTTCAAGTACTATTTATAAGTTTGATTTAACGTATACGAGGTAATTAGAATTTATTCAGGTGGATATCTCAAATATATGCTGTCTTTAAATAACTCTATAGCATCAATTTATTAGTTCAAAATAAATTATTTAGCCATATGTACAATCAATATCATTGATCCATATTATTCACAATTTTTACCACGAATCACGCATCATCTATCGTATAGCAATAGCTGCTCACATGAGGCTAAAAGACAAGGTACTTAAATATAAATAAATTTTATTAAATAAATCCAATATTCATCCATTTGGAGTCTGCATATCTTGCAAGTAGGCTTTATAATATATTTTATTTTAAAAACTTATTGATGCCAAACCAACCTAACCATGCAACCATGTTAGTTAAAAACAAATTTTAAGCATTCTTTTCTTGACATGCAATAATGTTTTTTTGTATAATCTCAATTCTTTTTTAAACAAATGTCTTGCTAGCTCAGTCGGTAGAGCATCTCACTTTTAATGAGGGGGCCGTTGGTTCGAATCCAACGCAGGACACCATTTTTGGGTTTATGACCCTTTCGTCTAGTGGCTCAGGACTCTACTTTCTCTGTGTAGAAACAGAGGTTCAAATCCTCTAAGGGTCGCCAGATATTTTTAAATTTTAGGTCGCTTAGCTCAGTTGGTAGAGCGCCACCCTTACAAGGTGGATGTCATAAGTTCGAGTCTTATAGCGACCACCATTTTAGGTGCAGCGGTAGTTCAGTTGGTTAGAATGCCGCCCTGTCACGGCGGAGGTCGCGGGTTCGAGCCCCGTCCGCTGCGCCATCTTTTATTCTTTGGCTTTCATTTCCATCGTTACTATAATTCTTAAAGCAAGTTTCTTTTATTAAAAATTTATATATAAAATAAATTAAAAAATAAAATCTAAGTTATCACCACTAAATCGCATATATTTAAAAATAAATCTTTTTCTAAAATTTCTAAATAATTGATACAAGACAAATCAAAATTAATATTTTTATCTCTAAGTTATCAAAAAATCAATATAATCGTAAAAATTTAATAAGGGAAATTTATGGCATTTGAAAATGTATTAAAAGCGATTGAAGATATAAAAAATGGCAAAATGGTAATTATGGTCGATGACGAAGACCGTGAGAATGAAGGAGACTTAGTCTTTTCAGCGGCAAGCAGCGATATGCAAAAGGTAAATTTTGCGATCACTCATGCAAAAGGTGTGCTTTGCCTTGCGATGGATGAAGCAAACGCAAAAAGACTTGATTTGCCACTAATGGTTTTTAAAAATACATCCAGCCACGAAACTGCATTTACTGTCACAATTGACGCAAAGGAAGCAACGACAGGCGTAAGTGCTTATGAGCGTGATATGACGATTAGACTTGCTGCTAGTACTGATTCAGTGCCTGAAAATTTTGTAAGGCCTGGACATATATTTCCGCTTATTGCAAAAAAAGGTGGCGTTCTCGTTCGTACAGGTCACACTGAAGGATCAGTTGATCTTTGCAAACTTGCTGGCGTTAGTCCAATGGCAGCGATTTGTGAGATCGTAAAAGAAGATGGCACAATGGCAAGACGTGATTATTTGGAGGAATTCTGTAAAAAATTTAACCTAAATATGATAAGCGTTTCTGAATTAGTAGAATACAGACTTAGCCACGAAAGCTTAATAGAGGTTTCGCCCGCAAAGAGTGTAAAAATCTGTGGTTTTGAAGCAAAAAGATATGACATAAAAGATCACGAAAATAAAAATCACGCTGCCTATATTTTTGGAGAGATAAAAGCGCAAACTAATGTAAAATTTCAAAAAATAAGTAAAGATCATGAGCTTTTAAGCGGAGATAAATTTGATAATTTATTAAAGTCGTTGGATTTTTTAAGTAAAAATGGTGGAGTGTTACTATTTTTAGACAGTAATAAAAGCGATGCAAGCTCACAAAAAGATTATGGCATTGGGGCACAAATTTTAAAGTATTTTGGTATAAGCGAAATTGAGCTTTTAAGCTCAAATAAAAATAAAGAATTTGTAAGCTTAGCAGGCTTTGGTCTTGATATAAAAGGCTATAAAGAAATTTAATTTTGCCACGTTCTTTTAATGCGGATATTAATCATCCTAATAGCAAAATTCTTTACTTGGGAAAATTTTGTCTTTTACATCATTTGCGTAGGATTGCACACTCTTTCTTACAATATCCGCTCCATCAAGATAGCGTTTTACAAATTTTGGCTTAAAGTCCTCGAAAAATCCAAGCATATCAGACCATACAAGCACTTGTCCATCGACATTTACCCCAGACCCAATGCCAATAACTGGTATATGAACTCGCTTTGTTATCTCGCTAGCCACACTACTCATCGTACCTTCAAGCAAGATACCAAATGTTCCAGCTTGCTCGAACGCCAAAGCCTCGTCAATTAGTTTTTTTGCCTCGATCTCGCTTCTGCCCTTTATCTTATAACCGCCTTCAAATTTATAAAACTGAGGCTTTAAACCAATGTGAGCCATAACATTTATGCCCTCTTCACAAAGGCGCTTCACTAAATTTACTTGGTGCATGCCAACTTCGAGCTTTACCGCATCGGCATTTGTCTGTTTGAAAAATTTCATCGCATTTTTTATCGCTTGCTTTTCATTTGTATAACTACCAAATGGCATATCAGCCATGATAAAAGTATTTTTAGCTCCGTTACAAACAGCCTTTGTATGATAAAGCATGGTAATCATATCCGCACTTATCGTGCTTTCTTGCATATTAAAACTCATATTTAAGCTATCGCCAACCAAAATAATATCAGCATAATCATCAAAAAGCTTGGCAAACAACGCATCATAAGCAGTTATCATTACAATAGGCTCAATGTCTTTTTTATTTTTTATATCATTTATGCTTAGTTTTTTCTTCTGAGTTTTTTCATTTTTCATTGCAAGCTCCAAGGATTTTAGCTAAAAGGCTAACAATTTTATCAAATTTTTGCTACAATTACGCCAATTTCTTAAGGACATAAAAATGGGTATATTAAAAAGGCTTGAAATAGATTACTCTTATGATATAGTTGAAGAATTTTTATCTCACTATGCTTTAATGTGCGATTTACTCGAGCCTTTGATAATAAATTTAGGAAGAGCTGATAAATATAAAGATAGCATCCTAGAGCTTACTAGGATTTTTCATAATATTAAATCAGCAGCAGGATTCATGCATCTTGATCCGATATTAAAGCTTACAACTTTAGCTGAAGAGATAGCTCAAGAAGCAAGAAGTCTAAAAGGGCCAGCAAATGATAAATTTATAGATTGGTTGCTGCTTGTTAGTGATCAGTTCAATAAATATAAAGATGACGTCGAAAACGATTTTGAATATTTTAGCGTTCTTGAGCCAAAAATCATTGATGTGCCTGCAAAACTTAACTAAATAATTCACTAACCATTTTATTTTTTTGGGAGCGACTTGGCTTCGACAGGAGCAGAGTGTGTATGGTGGCACGTCGCTTTGAGCAAAGCGTAAAAAGCTCAAATTAAATTTAAACGCAAACAACGTTAATTTCGCTCCTGCTTACGCTAAAGCTGCGTAAGTTCAGTTGAGCCTTGCTTAGTCTAATTCTAGCTAGGACAAAAGCAAGTAATTTAGCTAGAGTAGGCTCGCAAAGTGACTGCTTGCTAGCTGAAATTTTAGTCTTAGTCTAAATTTTGGTTTTGGAAAGTGAGCCTTTTTAGATGAAATTTTCACTTTTGCTAAGCGTGTAGAGGCTGTATGCATTTTGTTTTTGGACAGGGGTTCGATCCCCCTCGCTTCCACCATCTTATATTTTTTAATTCATTTCAATCTTTTTAAAAACCTTTCAAGAAATACGATAAGAACAACTTTTGATATATATTATTTATTTAAATTGTTTTCAATATTTTTAAATCTTTTTAATTGCCTTTAAGGACTTTTTACGGATAATTTAAAGGATAAAATATTGTTCGCTAAAAAATATCCGTAAAAAATCATTGCTTGATTTTTAGGGGCTTGCGGACACTAAAAGGACAAAAATGCCAAAAATTAACCCTCCCTTGACGGACACAGCTCTAAGAGCCTTAAAACCCAAAGATAAGGTTTATAAAAAATCTGACGGACAAAATTTATTTATTTTTATCGAGCCAAGTGGTCGTAAATTTTTCGCACTTGAATACAAAAGTCCTCTTACATTAAAAACACGCCGAATGGCCCTAGGGAATTATCCTGATCTTAGTCTCTCAGCCGCCAGAGAAAAACGCAGAGAGTTGGCCGCTCAGATACTAAATGGTATTGATCCGCTAGTAAGTAAAAAGAGTAGTAAAACGACACTAAACGATATCGCTGCAAAATGGCTAGATATAAAATCCGCGAACATAACTCCGAACTACTTAAAAAAACAAAATTTAATTTTTAACAAGCACGTTGCGCCGTATTTAGGCGATCGTCCATTGGACAATATAAAAGCAGTAGAAATAATAGACATCTTAAAGATCATAGAAAAAGCTGGAAATTTAGAAACCATCAAGCGTGTATTTATCTTGCTAAATCAAATTTTTAGATATGCCGTCACCTATGAGATAATCGCTCATAACGTCGTGGCCGATATAAATTTCAAATATGCATTTAAAACCGCCAAGCCTAAAAATTTCCCTACTATCACGGATGAAAATGAGATACGCACATTACTTGCATCAGTAGATGGATATAATGGCGACATAAAAACAAAAGTCGCATTAAAGCTTGCGATCTATACGGCAATGCGTCCATTTAATGTCAGAGCTGCCAAGTGGGATGAGTTTGATCTATCCGCTAAAATTTGGACGGTAAAAGCAGATAAGATGAAAATGAAGGAGGCATTTAGACTACCACTAGCTGATCAAGTCGTAAATTTATTGAAAGACTATACCAAAATTTGCGGAAGTACCGAAGAGTATCTTTTCCCTAGCACACTATCCAAAAGCCGTCCAATGAGTGAAAATACGTTAAATACAGCACTAAGACGCATGGGGTATAGCAAAGACGAGATCGTTTCTCATGGCTTTCGTGCGATGTTTTCAACTGTGGCCAACGAAAAAAGAAGCGAGCATGGCTGCCATGCTGACATCATCGAACGATGCCTTGCACACAAAGACAAGGATAAGGTAAGAGAAGCTTACAATAGAGCTCAAAATTTAGCAGATATGAAGACCTTGATGCAGTGGTGGGCGGATTATTTGGATGAGTTGGCAAAATAATGTATAAAATATTGTGTATCATTTTGCATAGAGCATAAATTTAAAAAACTTTTTTATAAATCTTGCAATTTTCAAGATCGCTAAAGGTTTTTGATCAAATCTAAACCGTTATCCATCTAAACTCTCCGCTTTTGACGGATAGTTTAGATTATTGATTTCCTAAAAAAGTATAATAATTTTAGTTTTTTACATAAAAAATATTCTTTGTATATTTTTTTTAAAAATCGAATCTTTATTTTCATTATATTCGCCGATATCTATATTGCGAATTTTATACATATCATCCTTGATCATTCCGCGTCTCTTTAAATCATCATATTTGTCTATAGCTCTTCTTAGATCCGATTTTTTTTTCAACCTCTCTTTTGCCTCTTTTTTTATAATATCCTTTATTTGTTCAGTCATGCCAATCATGTCTATTCCCTGCTCTTATATATTGGAATGGAAAAATATTCTTCTATTTATCCTTGCTATATGGTCTTTTAATAGCTTCATATATTCTCTTATTGATGCCCTCAAGTCCGCCTTATCACTATAGTCCTCAATTTTTAATTTTAGCTGTTCCGTCAACACGGTCTTGTTTATATATCTGCCGTGAGTATGCCACTTCTTATTGTCGCTTAAAGTGGATGCTATTTCTTTGGCTCTAGCGGTCTTTTCATTATGCGTGACCACCCTTTCGTCTTTATGTGTGTTCCAGTCTTTAAATTTGTATTCAACTAGCCATTTTTCCAAAAGACTAATAGATAAATCTCTTGCCTGTTCATAAGTGCGTATTGTTCCTAGGTCTTGTTTTTGCAAAAGAGCAAATTCAGCATCAGATAATGTGCCTTTATTTGATTTATCTATCAATTCATTAAGTTTATCGATATATCCTAGCGCTGGCACCCAGTCGCCATTGTCGCTTTGTACTTGGGGATCTATCGGACCTAGCGCCGAAAAATAGTCCATATAAATTTTATCTCCCGACATGCAAAAAATAGTTCCGGCCGACATAGCAGAATCTGGAATTAAAAAATAAACCTCTGAGTAATTATGTCTCACGGTATCCACCATTCTTTCTACGCTAACCGCGCTGCCGCCTGGAGTGGTTAATATTATTAGTAATATATTTGCATTTGGCTTTGCGTTTTTAACCATTTCGATAAAGTCCATAAAGGGAGCCTCAAAACTTTCCTCTATCGTGCCGGTATATGATATAACACTTATTTCATCTTCTATTGAAAAAGATTCTTTGAATTTTTTCTCAATTTCTGATATTAAAATATGTAGAACTTTCAAGCTAGTATTATTTAAAGTATTGTTATCCAGAATCATTTCTTTCTCCAAATGTATCGGCAATATATCATATTTTCCATAAATTTACGCGAATTTTTACGCGCTACACGTCAAATTTAGCTATCTCAACTTTCTATGCCCTCTTTTACCAGTGTATGGGTTTATGTTACCTTTCGTACTGTAGTTATTTAGCCTCGTGCCATCTCTTTTTGTTTTATAGTGTGGCATCACATAGGTTCCGTTTTTCTTGATATATCCGCGAACTCTTTGCGCACCTTCGGCTACGCTAGCCAAAACAAATAGCGAGAGCATGCACACTAAAATTTTTCTAAGCATTACCGTCTCCTTTTTAGTTTTATTTTTGTTTATTTTTTCGTCAAACTTCAGGCTATTACTTTACCCTCTAGCGCAAACAAGAAAATAGGGATTAGAAATATTCCTAAAAATTTTATACCTGCCACCTATTACCTGCACAAACTTTCGCAAGGTATTCCGTCTTTATCTCTATCAAGACTAGAACATCCGCATTGGTTTAGTAAAAAATACGCCTCCGCACAACTTTTTATTTCACTGCAATATCCACAACTACCACATTCTATTTTTCTACCATCAATGATCTTTGAAGGCTTTTCTTCTACCATTTCTTTAACGGCCATAAATATTACAAAAAGTGTTATCGCCGCCCCTAACACATTCATTATTTTATTAATCGATTCCTGCTGGCTAAAATTTTCAAATAAACTTCGAAAAAACCAACCCCCTAACAAGATCGCTATTGCACCTATAAAAATTAAAAACGCCCATGATTTTAAAAAAAATACCAATAACACAAGTATAAATCCACATATTATATCAGGGCGTTTTTTCAAAAAACTTGCTACACTATCGCCGGTTATATATTTTATAATTAAACAAATCAATATAACAACCAGCACAAAAATAACGACACAAAGTATAGCTATGGGTATAGTGTAGCTGTTATTCCCCATATACCTATTTCCCTATTATTTCTTTAATTTTTAGTAAGCTCTCAGTCCATTGTTTAAGCAGTTCGCTATTGCCATATTTTTTAAATAGCTCCGCAAATTCCATAAATTCGTCGCTTACTTTTACTTGATGTCCGTTTACGATGCTGCCGTTGTTGCTGCCGTTTACGATCACGGAGTTGGTGTTGTTTGATATATGCGTTCCGCTCTCTAGATATTCAGGCGTTACGTTTAGCTTTGTGGCGATTTCCAAAAGCCTCCCTCTCGGGATTTTTTTTCTATTTTTCCAATTATCGAGTGTTCCATATTGAATTTCTAAAATTTCACACATCTGCTTATCTGTTTTTACTCCGAGTACAGCGCGCATTCTCGCCAAAATAGCTTCTAAATTTTCCATTTTTTCATCCTTTTAAGATAAAATTTGATATTATTACTCTTGACTTTACTATTATTTGATAGTATAATTCACTCATTAAAAATAAAAACTTTTGATTTAGGGGCTTAAAAAATAAGCCTTAAAATTAAAACTTTTGTTTTAACCCTAGATTATAGCCGTTTTTGGCTAAAAAAAGGACTATTCATGAAGCGTAAAGCAAGTGATTACATCTCTCTAACCGAGGTCGGTGAAAGGCTCGAGGGCGTTAGGCTGATTTTTGGGCTAGATCTCGTGGAAATTTGCGAACTACTTGAAACTACAAAATACTTTTTTAACGAGGTCAAACGTGGTCGCAAGCTCATCCCATACGAGTGGGTGATGAGACTTAGTGAAAAATACAACCTCAATCAAAACTGGATATATCAAGGCGAAGGCGAAATTTTTAATAAAAGGAAAAATGATGTGTGAGTTTGAAAAACAAAAAGACGCGATCAAGTTGTTTTTAAAAACCGAAGCAAGCAAGTGCGAGCTAGATATCTTAGCCCTAGAGGCTAAGATAAAAGAGCACAAAGCGCGCAAAATCGAGGCTGAGGCGCTTTATTGCGAGGCTGATTCGGCAGCTGATTTGGCTAGTTTTGAGGAGTACCTTAAAAAACCACTCAGAGCAAAAAAGCCTTGCATAGACTCCTTGGAGATAAGGTTACTTTGTTTTATTTCTGATTTCGTAAGCTAGATCGTCGAGATAGACTAGAGTCTCTAGTCTATCTTCATCATCATACATACTTTTAAATATTGCGTCTGCATCGACGTTATATTTAAGAGCGATGTCCAAGATTTTTAAATCATTTGCGATCTCTTGCTCTAAAAGTAGCTTTTCTAAAAGCTCGGTTTGCTTTAGTAGTAGGTCGTTCATTGCTTTAGCTCCTTTGGGGTTTCGTTTCGTGATTTGATTATATCCCAAAGGAGTTAAA
>CAUSCE010000007.1:0-88240 GCA_963530215.1 uncultured Campylobacter sp. | reverse complement strand
TCTACAAAAAACGCAGACGTAAAGACTCAAAACTAAAACGCGGCTTTAGAAGACAATTTACACGTGTAAAAGTCGTAAGTATCGCAGCTTAAGGAGATAAGATATGGCACACAAAAAAGGTCAAGGTTCAACCCAAAATAACCGTGATAGTATCGGACGCCGATTAGGTGTTAAAAAATTTGGTGGTGAGTTCGTTCGTGCTGGAAATATAATCATCCGCCAAAGAGGAACAGCAACTCACGCTGGAAATAACGTAGGTCTTGGCAAAGATCACACTATTTTTGCATTAGTCGATGGCTTTGTAAAATTTGAAAGACTTGATAAAAACAGAAAAAAAGTATCTGTTTATCCAGCTGCATAATCCTAGGGGCATTCGCCCCTTTTTTTAAATCTTTTTAATTTAATTTTTCTAATTCTTTAATTATTTTTCTAGCTCTATTTTTCCAAGTATTTTCACTCATGCTTTCATAAGCATTTTTTGAAATTTTATTTAGCTCATCATTACTTAACGTCTTTATATAGTTAAATTTTTCTTCTAGACTTTTTTCATCTCCTGCTTCGTACAAAAAACCATTTTTGCCATCTTTTACTATCTCGGCAACTGGTGGAAAATTTGGAGCTAAGACAACGTTTGAGTTTGCCATATACTCAAAAAGCTTTAATGGAGTGCTATAAAGCGAATAATCACTTTTTACACTAGGTATTATCAAAATAGTATTGTTTTCAATAAGACTTTTTACAACTTCTTTTTGAGGTAACATCCCTTTAAAACATATCAGACATTCGATCTTTCTTTCTTTAAGAGTGTTTTTTAAATTTATAAAACTATTTCCACTATTCTTACCATACAGCTCGAGTTTTATCCTGGTTTTTAAAGCAAAATCCAGCATCAGTTCAAGACCTTTCCATAACAAGAATGAGCCATAATAGTTTATACTTGAAAAATCAAAATCTTTTTTCTTAAAATCATAATCTTGTTTGCAACCATTATAGACAACTGCCGAATTTGTTATTTGTAAGTCAAAAAATTTTCTAAGTTCATTTAATGTGCTGATATTGTGCGAAAAGATAAAATCAGCATTTTTTAGTATCTCTTTTTCCATATTATAAAGTGCTTTGTTGCCCAAGGTAAAACACTCATGCACTTCAAATACAACCTTTTGATTGGATATTTTATTTTCTAGTAAAAATTTAGCTATCTTTAAATGTCTCGTATAAAATATTGCGTCTTTATTTGAATAGTTATTTATTATCTTTTTTAGAAAAAAATTAAAAATTTTATTACTTTTTAAAAATAGAATCCTTTTTCTTACAAACAATATGTCACTAGCTTTTAGCTTTAAAGCGAATTTCTCATTTACCTCATTTAAATTTAAAGGAGACTGCGGTAAGACCAGTTTAGCATCGCACATATTACTAAGCTCAAAAAATGTATTTAGTATTGCTATCTCTCTTGCATTACCTTGCGGAATTTGTTCTGGATATATGTAAAACAGTTTCATAAATCACTCCTTGTTCTTGCATAAAAACACTATAAAAAGACCAAGCATTACATAAAGATGAGTAAAGTATATTGTCTCAAATAGTCCCCTAAATATATAAGTGCAAAGTATGCTTCCAAATATTGCTATATAAAATTTGTTGTTTGATAAATACCTTTTAAAAGAGACAAAAAGTATATAAAAAACAAGTACAACAAAAAGAGCAGTACCTACTACACCGTAATGATAATACTGACCAATAAATACAGGCTCATCATGATATGGATGTTTGGCGCCATTATTTTCTATGCCAGTTGGACCAAGATCATCATTGTTAATATTTTTATCATTTAAAAATTTAGTATATTGCTTACCGCCAAAACCTATGCCTATGTAAGCTCTATCAGAGCTAAAAAGAAGCGGTAATCTTTTTGTTAAAATATCTCCTCTACCAGAAGTATAAAATCCTTGTGAAATCTTAAATTGCAAAAGTGTAGAGTTGTAGTAGACGCAAGCAGAGGCAACCAGTAAAATTGAGAAAATTATTATAACTTTTTTATTAAAAAGATCAATTTTTTCCTTCTTAGATATTAAAATCAATATTACTACTAAGCTCAAAGCAAGTGCAAGCCATGAGCCTCTTGCTCCTGTAAGCAAAATAAAAATTAAGCTAATAATGATATTAAAAATAGTAATAAAAAATTTATAAAAATTATTTTTTATATAAAATAGTGATATCAAAGGAAAAATGAATAAATTATCAAAAAAACTTGAATAAAATCTATCGATAGGTTGAATAAATTGATTTTTTACACTTCTTAAGTTTAAAAGCGTTCCTTCTTCTATTCCTTTTATAAAAAAATGTAAATTGTCTAAACTTAAAGCTATAACCATGGCAAAAAACAACCATTTTGAATTTTTATAACTACCATCATGCCAAAAGAGAATAATAAAAATAAATACAAAAGCTCGTTTAAATTCACTAAATGCTGAAAGAAATGCATTCTGGGTAGTGTCATAAGGGAAAATTGATATTCCAAAAACATATAAATTTAGTAAAATAAAAAGCAACAATATAGTTTTATTGTTCTTTATATTATTTTTTATATTTTCTAATGTATTTGTAGTGTCAATAACAAAAAGAATCATAGTCAAAAATAGGGCCAAATATATACCTAAATTCTTCACAGCAGTAATATGTTCGTTATATTGGCCTATTAAAAAAAGAGATAAGAAAAATAAGATAGCTCTTTTTAAAAACATTATTAATTTTGGCTTATTTTGAATTATCATTTAAAACTTCTTCATAAATTTTTTGTACATCATTGGCAATTTTACCCCAGGAAAAATTCTTTTCACACATTTTTCTAGCGTTTGTAATAATTTTTAATTTATCCGAATCCTTTAAATTTAAAATATACTCCTTTATATTTTTAGCAAAATTCTCAAACTCAAAAAGCTTACAATTTTCACCATCCAGCATATACTCTTTACTACCCCCACCTGCTCTTGCTATAACAAAACTTTCGCAGCTCATAGCCTCTATACCAACCATGCAAAACGACTCTTTGTCATTTAAAGGGATGATTGTAAAATCAAAGTCATTATATGCGGCGTGAACTTTATCTGGTGAGATATTGTCAAGAAATTCTATATTGTTTAGATTGTATTCTTTTATCTTTTTAACAAGACTTTTATAGTATTCATAATTATCTTTTCTTTTAATTATTTCACCTATTATTTTAAAATTGTACTCAGGTAAATTTTTGAATTCTCTTGCTAATTCAATCATATATTCAACATTTTTTTGACTAACTATTCTTCCTACAAAACCAATAATAATTTTTTCATCTTTTTTAAAATTGATTTTTTTAAATTTATCTACATCTACGCCATTTTTTATAACTTTATAAATTTTTGCATTTGGTAGATCTTCAAAATTATTCATAAGAAAATCACTACAAGCTATAACAGCATCAAGCTTATCAAAATTTTTATTTTTAAAATCATAAAAATTATGCAGGTGAAGGATCACTTTTATATCTTTATTCCAAGTTTTTATCTTTTTTGCTAACTTCTCTACACCATTATGATAGTTTTGAAAATGCACAATATCAGGATTTATTTTTTTTATCTCATTGAAAACTCTGTCATTATAAGAGTAGACATCCCAGCCTAATATCTTTTGAAAAATTCTTTTATAAATTTTTGAAAGGCGAACTCTGTGGTGATAAACACCGTCCCTATATTCTTTTAAAGGTAAAAACTCATCATCTATACAAATAGTATGAGGCTCATAAAACCAAAGCCTCTTTGCTACTTCATTTGTCCAAGTCTGAACAGCAGCACCCTTGAGCGGAGGTATGGCATAAAAATTACTTACATAAGCTACTTTTTTCATACCTCAACCAGCTCCTGTGCAAATTTTGACCACTCATACATGCCTTTTATACTCTCTCTTGGCCTTAAATTTTCTATATTTTCTAGCGTTAAATTTATCTTTTCTATCATGTCACTTTCATCAGAAATTTTAAATTTATACCCATTTACTCCGTCTTTTATGATCTCTTTCATACCACCGTTTAAGCTAACTACGCAAGGCTTGTTAGCGGCTAATGCCTCAATGACGGTTATACCAAAAGCTTCATGGCCTATGCTTGGTTGCAAGTAGACATCGCAAGCGTTATAGTACTCATTTAGCCCATCATGTCCGATTGCACCAACAAAAATGACCTTTTGATTTAAGTTAAGCTTAGCTGCTAGCTCTTTTAGACTTTGTAAATTTTCACCGTCTCCAACTAGCATAAATTTGGCGTTTTTGATCTTGACTATATTTTTTACCATCATGCCAAAGCCTTTCCAGCCAACTACTCTACCAACGCTTCCTATCAAAATTTCATCACTTTTTACACCAAATTTCTCTCTTGTCTTCTCTTTTAGTGACGCATCTGGATAAAACTTCTCTTTATCTACGCCATTATAAACGACTTCAACCTCTCTGCCATATCTTTCTCTTAAAATCTCCGCATTTGCGTCACTAACGCTAATGATCTTATCTATAAATTTGATAAAAAATTTATCAAAAAAGTAAAAATCCTCGCCACCGCTTACAAAGACTGCTTTTAAATTCTTATCATGCCTCTTTAAAGCCCATGCAACAAAAAAATCAAATGGTTTATGAATAACTAAAACATCAAATTTTTGAGATTTCAAAAATTTTCTAGCATTAAAATAAAAACTAACTCTCTCAACAAATTTCCTAAATCTATTGCCTAGTTTTAAAACCTTCTCTCTTGGATAAAAGTCAAACATTTTTAGATCAATATTGCTTTCCTTTAAAAAGGCTGGCACAAATTTACCTCGTCCAGTACAAATAGTGACTTTATGGTCTTTCATAAGCTCTTTAGCCACAGAATAATAAAAAGTCTCAACACCACCTATTTTTAATGCAGTTGTTACATTGTAAAGCAGAATTTGCAAGATTTTATTCCTTGAATTAGTTTTTGGGCTAATTCTATCATAAAAGCAGCTTTTACCTTGATGAGATTTAATAAAAAACAAATTTTAATTATTTAAAAGATATAATCCAGCCCAAATTTAAAAATAAAAAAATAGATAAATTTAAGGTAAAAAATGTTTATAGATAGTGCAAGATTGACTTTAAGTTCGGGGCATGGTGGAGCTGGAGCTGTGAGTTTTCGCCGTGAAAAACACGTCATTTTAGGTGGTCCTGATGGCGGAGATGGCGGAGATGGCGGAGATGTTTATTTTGTTTGTGACAACAATACCCATACTTTAGCAAATTATAAGGGTAAAAGAGCCATGAAGGCTGGCAATGGTGAAGCTGGCATGGGCAAGCGAATGACTGGCAAAAAGGGCGAAAATCTAGAACTAATAGTCCCTCCTGGCACAGCTGTTTATGACGCACAGACAAATGAACTACTCTGTGATATAGTTAGCGAGGGCCAAAAGACGCTATTTTTAAAGGGCGGTAAAGGCGGACTCGGAAATTTTCACTTTAAAAGCTCTATCAATCAAGCTCCAGAATACGCACAAAAAGGTATGCCTGAAGAGAGTATTGAAGTAAGGCTTGAGCTAAAGCTTATTGCTGATGTTGGTTTAGTGGGCTTTCCAAATGTTGGTAAATCAACTCTTATTTCAACAGTATCAAACGCCAAACCACAGATCGCAAACTACGAATTTACAACGCTTACGCCAAAGCTTGGCCTTGTTGAGGTCGATGAGTTTAGTGGCTTTGTCATGGCTGATATCCCTGGTATCATCGAAGGGGCGAGCGATGGACGCGGTTTAGGCGTTAAATTTCTAAAACATATCGAGCGAAATAAAATTTTACTTTTTATGATAGACGGAGCAAATTATAGAGGTATGAGCGAGCAGTTTAGTGTGCTAAAAGAAGAAGTCGCTAAATTTTCAAGCGTGCTTGCTAGCAGGGACTATGCTATCGTTATCACCAGAGTCGATGCGGCGGAAAATTTAGATGAAAATATAAAAGAATTTATGAAATTTTTAAAGCTAAAGCCAGAACAAAACGGTAAATTTATCTACAAACAAGATTTACTCAGCTTTGATCATTCAAAGCCATATTTCATTTTGCCGATCTCATCAGCGACAAACGAAAACATTGACGAGCTTAAATTTGCACTTCTTGAGCTACTTAAAAATGAGCTTTGAGTTGCAACTTTTTAGTGCTTTGGACATAGAAATTTGAGAGTATAAAATGAAGAAAATTTTTTGCATTATGCTATTTTGCCTTGGTGTATATAGCTGTGATCCAGCGGATCCGGCGTATATGTTTTTGGATTACAATGACATAGATCGTGATGGCATGCTAAATTTAGGTGAATGGACGGCTTGCAAGGTGCCACCAGGACTAAAAATAGCATCAGATCTATGCACTAGTGAGGAATTTAAGAGGCTGGATCTTGATCGTAGTGGCAAAGTTAGCATTAATGAGCTAGGAAGTTTGATATTTCAAAAGATTGACTGGCAAGAAGATCCATGCGCCTCTTGGCTGACTGGCAGTAAAAACGTAGATCAAAATAAAAGTCGTTGAAATTTAAAGGAAAGTGATGAATGTAGTTTTTATGGGGACGCCTGATTATGCTGTTAGGATACTTAGGCATTTAAAAGAAGCTGGATTTAATATAAAAGCGGTCTTTGCTCAGCCTGATAAGCCAGTTGGTAGAAAGCAAATTTTAACTCCAAGCGAGGTAAAAATTTATGCGCAAAACGAGCTAGCTGGAGTGCCTGTCCTTACTCCAAAGACACTAAAAGATGAGGCGGTAGTTAACGAGCTAAAGGCATTTGAACCCAAATTTATCGTAGTGGCAGCTTATGGCAAAATTTTGCCTAAGAGCGTGCTTGACGTGGCAACTTGTATAAATTTACACGCTTCGATCTTGCCAAAATATAGAGGTGCGAGCCCCATACAAAGTGCGATCCTAGCAGGCGAGAAGCAAACTGGTGTCACAGCTATGCTAATGGACGCTGGCCTTGATACTGGCGATATGCTAGACTTCATCTACACGCCTTGCGAGAGTAAGATGTCAAGCGAGCTTTTTAGCGAGCTAGGCGAGCTTGGCGGTGAGCTAATCGTAAAAGTGCTTAAAAATTTTGAAAATTTAAAGCCACAAAAGCAAAATGACGCAGAGTCCTCGCACTGCAAAAAGATAAACAAGAGTGATGGGCTTTTTAGCTTTGATGAAGATGCAAGGCAAATTTATAATAAATTTCGTGCGCTCACACCTTGGCCAGGGATTTATCTAGCAAGTGGACTAAAAATTTTATCACTTGAACTAAGCGACAAAAGTGGCAAAAGTGGAGAAATTTTAAGTGTAGAAAAGGACCACGTCGTGGTTGCTTGCAAGGGTGGGGCGGTCAAAATTTACGAGCTTCAAGAGCCAAGCAAAAAGCCAACAAACGCAAAAGCATATATAAATGGTAAGCGCCTTAGCGTTGGCGATGAATTAAAATAAATTTAAAGGAGCGGTTATGAAAAATGCACTAAGTATAGCAGGGGTTGATCCAAGCGGTGGAGCCGGAGTTTTAGCTGATATAAAGGTCTTTATAGCGCACGGCGTATATGCGATGGGAGCGATCACAGCGGTCACTGCTCAAAATACAAAGGGCATCTTTGGCATGCAGTTAGTTGAGTCAAAGCTCATCGAGGATCAGATCAAAGCGATATTTGATGATATAAGAGTTGATGTGATAAAAATAGGCGTTGTCTCAAGCGTTGAGATCATCAAAAGCGTTGCAAAAACGCTAAGAGAGATCAAAAATTTACCACCAGTCGTACTTGATCCTGTTATGAGCTGTAAAAATGGTGACATCTGGCTAGAGGGCGCTGCAAAAGACGCGATCGTGGAGGAGCTTTTTCCGCTTGCGAGCGTGATCACGCCAAATATATTTGAAGCGCGCGAAATTTTAAAGCGTGAGCTAAAAGGCGAGAGCGAGCTAAAAGAGGCTTGCAAGGACCTATTAAAATTTGGCACAAAGAGTGTCTATCTAAAATGTGGCGAGCTTGATGGCAAGTCGCTTGATATATTTTATGATGGCAGTGAATATGAAATTTTTAGCGATGAGCGCATAAAAACGACTGCTACTCACGGCTCAGGCTGCTCGCTATCAAGTGCGATCGCTTCGAATTTAGCAAATGGCCAAAGCCTAAAAGAAAGCGTAAAAAATGCGCATGATTATATCTTTAACGCTATCAAAAATGCGGTCATCATCGGCGGTGGACAAAATCCGGTAAATCACTTCTATAAATTTAAGGTGTGATTTGAAAGTAGAGTTTTTTCAAAGTCTGCCTTCGACGCAGGAATTTTTGATAGACGCCCTAAAAAACGACGAGATAAAAGCTCCGTATATGGTCGTGGCGTATAATCAAACAAAAGGGGTCGGTAGCCGCGGCAACAGCTGGAAAGGACTTGGCGGAAATTTGTTTATGTCATTTTGCGTAAGTGAAGATGAGCTACCAAGCGACATACCTCCGCCCTCGATCTCGATATATTTTTCTATGCTGATGCGTGAAGTCTTGAGCGAACTTGGCTCAAAGTGTTGGCTAAAATGGCCAAATGATTTTTACGTGGACGAGCGCAAAATAGGCGGTACTTTGACAAATAAAGTGGATGAAATTTACATTTGCGGCATGGGGATAAATTTAGCTAGCGCACCCGAAAACGCGGGCATTTTGGATATAAAAACTAGCGTAGATGAGCTAGTTTGGGGCTTTGTTAGCATGCTTGATAAAAAGATTTTATGGAAGCCAATTTTTAGCAAATTTAGGATAGACTTTTGCAAGTCAAAAGGTTTTATTACGCATATTGCAAATAGAGCTGTTTCGCTTCAGGATGCTGAAATTTGCGATGATGGAGCGATCTTACTAAATGGGGAAAAGGTATATTCTTTAAGATGAGCGAGATAATAACAATAGCTAATCAAAAAGGCGGCGTTGGCAAGACCACAACTGCCGTAAATTTAGCCGCATCACTGGCAGTTGCTGAGAAAAAAGTATTATTAATAGACATCGATCCACAGGCAAACGCTACGACTGGACTTGGTTTTAGCAGAAGCGACTACGAGTTTAACATCTATCACGTCTTAACAGATAGAAAAAAACTCTCGCAAATCGTATTAAAAACTGAGATCCCAACACTTTTTTTGGCCCCGTCAAATATAGGACTTGTCGGTATCGAGCAAGAATTTAACGACCAAAATAAGGACTATAAACTAATCCTTAAAAACAAAATTTCAGAAGTTATAAACGATTATGATTTTATCATCATTGATAGTCCTCCAGCACTTGGCAGTATCACAGTAAATGCTCTTAGCGCAAGCGATAGTGTTATCATCCCGATTCAATGTGAATTTTACGCACTTGAAGGCTTGGCTCAAATTTTAAATACGGTTAAGATTATTAAGAAGACAATAAATCCAAAGCTAAATATAAAGGGCTTTTTGCCGACTATGTTTAGTTCGCAAAATAATCTCTCAAAAGAGACCATTGCAAATTTAAAGCAGCATTTTGAAAATAAGCTCTTTAAGAGTAAGGACAGCAAAGAGGAATTTGTGGTCGTTCCAAGAAATGTAAAACTTGCTGAAAGCCCAAGTTTTGGCAAGCCAGTGATACTTTATGATATAAAATCACCAGGCTCAATCGCGTATCAAAATTTGGCATATTGTATTTTAAACTAAAAAATAAGGAAAAAAATGGCTAAAAAAGGTGGATTAGGGCGAGGACTTAGTGCGATACTTGAAGATGTAGAGCAGGCCTACAGCAAAGAGATTGCAAATTTAAACGACTCTGAGATAGTTGAAGAGATAAATATAGATGAAATTTTACCAAACCCATACCAACCAAGAACACATTTTGATGAAGAGGCCTTAAAAGAGCTAAGTGCCAGCATCAAAAGACACGGATTGATTCAGCCAATAATCGTTATCAAAAAAGATGATGGCTATATGTTAATAGCTGGTGAGCGCAGATACCGCGCCACAAAGATGCTCGGAGCAAGCAAGATAAAGGCGATCATCGCTGATATCAAGTCTCAAAATTTAAGAGAGCTTGCGCTTATCGAAAATATCCAACGTGAAAATTTAAATCCGATCGAACTTGCAAAGTCTTATAAAGAGCTCATAAATGAGTATAAGATCACACAAGATGGCCTAGCAAACATCATCCATAAGAGTAGAACTCAGATAACAAATACTATGAGGCTTTTACTTCTTAGCGACTACACGCAAAAACTTCTACAAGAAGATAAGCTCACGCAAGGCCATGCTAAAGTTATAGTTGGGCTTAGCGCCGAAGAAGAAAAGATGGTTGTTGATACGATCATCGGTCAAAAGTTAAGCGTTAGAGACACAGAAATTTTAGTAAAAAAGATAAAAAATAAGGAAGAGATAAAAGATAAAAAGCTAAAAATTTCTGAGGAAATGAGTAAAAAACTATCAAATTTACAAGAAATTTTTAAAAATTTAAAGATAAAAGCAAAAGTAAAATCTAGCAATCTAGTTTTAGAATTTAATAATATTTCACAGATAGAAGAATTTATTTCTAGGCTAAAATAGAATTACAAATTTATTTTTATTTTTAGTAATTTATTGTAAAATCAGACTTTAATTTGAATATTAAATAAAACTTAATGATAAAATAAGGAGAGTGGATGTTAGAAATAGATGTGCCATTGATGCTTTTAACGGCTGTCGTTTTCTTGGTATTGATCGCTATTTTGAATTCCTTGCTTTATAAGCCAATGCTCAAATTCATAGATGACAGAAATGCCTCTATAAAAAATGATGAAGAGAGTACTAGTAAAAATGCAAGTGATCTAAGTGTTCATGAAAAAGAGATTGAAGAGATTATATTAAACGCAAGGACTGAGGCCAATAAAATAAGGCAAGAAGCCTTAAATTTGGCAAAAGAAGAGTCTTTAAAAGAAGTAAATGCCGTAAAGAGTAGTTTAGAGGCTAATTATAATGAATTTTTAAATGCTCTAAGCTCTCAGAAAGATAACTTAAAGGCAGATCTATCAGCTAAACTACCTGAACTTAGAGCGGCTTTAAATGCCAAGCTCTCTAAAATTTAAAGGAATTTTATGAAGATAAAAATTTTATTTTTTCTAGCACTTCCATTTTTAGCATACGCTAGCGAGCATGGTGGAACAAACTACGACATAGTCGAGAGAACGCTAAACTTCTTACTTTTCTTTGCTATTTTGGTATATTTTGCAGCTAAGCCACTAAAAGCTCTTTATCAAAGCAGAATTGACAGGATCGCAAACAAGCTTGAAAGTATACAAGAAAAACTCCGTGATTCTAAGGCCAAAAAAGATGATGCTCTAAAACGTGTTGAGGAAGCTAAGCAAAATGCAAACTCCTTAATCGAAACTGCTAAAAAAGAGGCTTTAAATTTAGCTGCTAAGGTTAAAAGTGATGCTCAAAATGATATAACAAATCTTCAAAAGAGCTACAAAGAGCAAAAAGAATTTGAAGAGCGTAAGATGACAAAAGGCGTTGTAAATGAAATTTTGAGCGACATTTTCTCAAGCGATAGCCTAAAAGTCGATCAAAAAGAGCTTGTAAATATCATACTTAAAAAGGTTAGCTAATGAATGAAGTAGTAGCTAAAAAATACGTAAAAGCGATCTTAGGCAACGTAAAATCAAATGAACTTAATGCATTTGTTGAAAATTTATCAGAGCTAGCTGCTGCTTTTGCTAGTGATAAATTTAAAAGCATTATAAGTTTGCCTACTTTAAAGGCTTCACAAAAGGTTGAATTTGTACTATCTTTGGTTAAAAGTCAAGATGCCAAATTTGCAAATTTTATTAAGCTTCTTGGCGCAAATAAAAGACTGGAGTTTATCCCGGCGATCTTAAACGAGATGAAGATAGAGCAGTCTCTACTTGAAAATACATATCGTGGAGAGGTTATTGGAAATTTTGATCTAAGCGCGGAGCAACTAAAAGCTTTGGAAGAGAATTTCTCTAAGAAATTTGACTCTAAGATCAAGCTTAATGGCTCAAAGAGCGAATACAACGGTGTAAAAGTTGAGTTAGATGATTTGGGTGTCGAGGTGAATTTTTCTATTGACAGACTAAAAAGTCAAATGAGTGAATATATATTAAAAGCAATTTAAAAAGGAGTGAAAGCGTGAGTGCAAAAATTAAAGCTGACGAAATTAGCACGATAATCAAAGAGCGTATCGAAAATTTTGATTTAAGTGTTGATGTAGAAGAGACCGGTAAAGTCATCTCAGTCGCTGATGGCGTTGCTAACGTTTATGGTTTGAAAAACGTTATGGCTGGCGAGATGGTTGAATTTGAAAGCGGCGAAAAAGGTATGGCTCTTAACCTTGAAGAGAGCAGTGTTGGTATAGTTATCCTTGGAAAAACTAGCGGTATCACAGAAGGAAGTTCTGTAAAAAGACTTAAAAAACTTCTACGCGTTCCAGTTGGCGATGCATTGATCGGCCGTGTTGTAAATTCACTAGGTGAGCCAATCGACGCAAAAGGCCCAATTGAAGCTACCGAATCTCGCTTCGTCGAAGAAAAAGCAAAAGGTATTATGGCTAGAAAGAGCGTTCATGAGCCACTTCAAACAGGTATCAAAGCTATCGACGCACTTGTGCCAATCGGTAGAGGTCAAAGAGAGCTAATCATCGGCGACCGCCAAACTGGTAAAACAACAGTTGCTATCGATACTATCATCAACCAAAAAGGTCAAGACGTTATTTGTATCTATGTAGCTATCGGTCAAAAACAATCAACCGTTGCTCAAGTCGTTAAAAAACTTGAAGAGTATGGCGCTATGGACTACACGATAGTTGTAAATGCTGGTGCTAGTGATGCAGCTGCGCTTCAATACCTTGCTCCATACGCTGGTGTAACAATGGGTGAATATTTTAGAGATAACTCTCGCCACGCATTAATCATCTATGATGACTTGTCAAAACATGCGGTTGCTTACCGCGAGATGTCTTTGATACTAAGAAGACCACCAGGTCGTGAAGCTTACCCAGGCGACGTTTTCTACCTTCACTCAAGACTTCTTGAAAGAGCAAGTAAGCTAAATGACGCACTAGGTGCTGGATCTTTAACAGCTCTACCTATCATTGAAACTCAAGCGGGTGATGTTTCAGCTTATATCCCAACAAACGTTATTTCTATTACAGATGGTCAAATTTTCCTTGAGAGTGACCTATTTAACTCAGGTATCCGCCCAGCGATCAACGTTGGTCTTTCTGTTTCTCGTGTTGGTGGTGCAGCTCAGATCAAAGCTATCAAACAAGTTTCTGGTACATTAAGACTAGACCTTGCTCAGTATCGCGAACTACAAGCGTTTGCTCAATTTGCAAGCGACCTTGACGAGAGTTCGAGAAAACAACTAGAGCGTGGTCAGAAGATGGTTGAAGTACTAAAACAACCTCCATATTCTCCACTTCCAGTTGAGAATCAAGTAGTTATAATATTTGCTGGTGCTAAGGGTTATTTAGATGATGTTGCAACTGCAAATGTAACAAAATTTGAGGCTGAGCTATATCCATATATTGAGGCGAAATACCCTGAAATTTTTGAGCAAATCAGAACTAAAAAGGTTCTTGATAAAGAAGTAGAAGAAATTTTACATAAAGCGTTGAAAGATTTTAAAGCGACTTTTGCCGCTAACTAGGGCTAAGATATGTCAAATTTAAAAGATATAAAACGAAAGATTAAGAGCGTCCAGAACACTCAAAAGACGACGCGTGCGATGAAACTTGTCTCAACAGCAAAGCTTCGCAAAGCCGAAGAGGCTGCTCGCTACTCTAGAGTTTACGCACTTAAGATCAATGAGGTTTTATCGGAGATAGCTTATAAGATCAATCAATATGCTTCAGTTATGACTGAGAGTAAATTTTTTAATACAACAAAGAGTGTAGAAAAGGTTGATATTATATTTGTTACCGCTGATAAAGGGCTTTGCGGTGGCTTTAATGTCCAGACTATAAAGACAGTTAGGCGCATGATTGATGAGTTAAAAGCAAAAAAGATCAAAGTCAGACTAAGAGCTGTTGGTAAAAAAGGTATAGAATTTTTCAATTTCCAAGGCGTTGAACTGCTCGAGACTTATGTCGGAGCTAGCTCTTCACCTACATATGAAAAAGCTCAAAAGATCATAAAAGATGCTATTGATGACTTTACAAACGGCATAACAGATAAGGTTGTGCTAATACACAATGGCTATAAAAATATGATTTCTCAAGAGATTAGAGTAAATGATATTGTGCCTATTGAGCCGTCTAAGATAGTTGCGGTTGAGACAAATTCTTTGATGGAATTTGAGCCAGAGGACAACTATACTAAGATTATGGATGAATTGCTCAATAAATATTTTGAGTATAGTATGTATTATGCTTTAGTTGACTCTTTGGCAGCTGAGCACAGCGCTAGAATGCAAGCTATGGATAATGCAACAAACAATGCTAAACAACGCGTCAAACAGTTAAATCTTGCTTACAATAAAGCAAGACAAGAGTCTATTACCACTGAGCTTATCGAGATCATCAGTGGTGTTGAATCAATGAAATAAAAGGAGTATGAATGAAGGGTGTTATTAGTCAAGTTATGGGCCCTGTGGTCGATGTTGACTTTAATGACTACTTGCCAAAGATCAATGAAGCTATCGAAGTTTTCTTTGAGGTTGAGGGCAAGAAACATAAATTAATATTAGAAGTTGCTGCTCACCTAGGTGATAATAGAGTGAGAACGATCGCTATGGATATGAGCGAGGGTCTGACTCGTGGCTTAGAGGCTAAAGCGCTTGGTGCACCTATAAGTGTGCCAGTTGGCGAAAAAGTTTTGGGTAGAATTTTTAACGTAGTTGGCGATTTGATCGACGAGGGCGAGGGTATAAATTTTGATAAGCACTGGTCTATCCACCGCGATCCTCCTCCATTTGAAGAGCAAAGCACGAAGAGTGAAATTTTCGAAACTGGTATCAAGGTAGTTGATCTTCTAGCTCCTTACGCAAAGGGTGGTAAAGTAGGTCTATTTGGTGGTGCTGGTGTTGGTAAAACGGTTATTATTATGGAGCTTATCCACAACGTTGCGTTTAAACACAGCGGTTACTCTGTATTTGCGGGCGTTGGTGAGAGAACTCGTGAAGGAAATGACCTTTATCACGAAATGAAAGAAAGTAACGTTTTGGATAAAGTTGCCTTGTGCTATGGCCAAATGAATGAGCCACCAGGAGCAAGAAACCGTATCGCGCTAACTGGTCTTACAATGGCTGAGTACTTCCGTGACGAGATGGGACTTGACGTTTTGATGTTTATAGATAACATCTTCCGTTTCTCTCAATCAGGTGCAGAGATGTCAGCTCTGCTTGGACGTATCCCATCAGCTGTTGGTTACCAGCCAACTCTTGCAAGCGAGATGGGTAAATTCCAAGAGAGGATCACATCAACCAAAAAAGGTTCGATCACGTCTGTTCAGGCTGTTTATGTTCCAGCTGATGACCTTACAGACCCAGCTCCCGCTACTGTTTTTGCTCACCTTGATGCTACGACAGTTCTTAACAGATCGATCGCAGAGAAAGGTATCTATCCAGCTGTTGATCCGCTTGATTCTACTTCAAGAATGCTCGATCCTCAAATTTTAGGAGCAGATCACTATAAGGTAGCTCGCGGCGTTCAAGCTGTGCTCCAAAAATATAAAGATCTTCAAGATATCATCGCTATCCTTGGTATGGACGAGCTTAGCGAAGAAGATAAGTTAACAGTTGATAGAGCAAGAAAGATCGAGAGATTTTTATCTCAGCCATTCTTCGTTGCTGAAGTATTTACAGGTAGCCCTGGCAAATATGTAAGTCTTGACGAAAATATAGCTGGCTTTAAGGGAATTTTAGAGGGTAAATATGATCACTTACCAGAAGCAGCATTTTATATGGTTGGAAATATAGATGAGGCTTTAGCTAAAGCTGAGAAACTTAAGGCTTAAATTTAAAAAGGAAGCGTAATGGATAAATTACATTTAGAGATCGTAACTCCTCAAGGTCAGATATTTAATGATGACGTGAGTAGTGTAGTGCTTCCAGGTAGCGAGGGTGAGTTTGGTGTTTTACCAAACCATGCCTCATTAATATCTCTTTTAAAAGCAGGTATTATAGATATAGAACATAAAAATAAAAAACATGATGTTGTTGCGATTAACTGGGGCTATGCAAAGATTGACGAAGGTAAGGTAGTAATACTTGCTGACGGTGCGGTTTACGTCTCTGGTGATAGTGAAAGCGAGCTTGCAAATTCATTGGAAGCTGCTAGAAATTTGATAGAGAGCATGAGTAGTGATACAAATGCTTTCGCAGCAACTATATCTAAAATGGAAAATGTAGTGAGAACTAGATAAGTGGGCGGTATAGATTTATTTTTAAATTACATTCAAAGAAGTAGTTTTATTACAATTATTGTTTTAACTTGGCTGTCAATATATTTTATAGTTAGTTTCACAATTCTTTTTTCAAGAATGGCTGGTATTGGAGCTTGGCAAAAACGTGAGCAAAATGCACTTGAAGCATTGCTTATGGGTGCTAAAAATATTCCAAATGATTCGTCTTTGAGAAAATGTGCAAATGGAAGGCTCTCAAGAGAAAAACTAAATGTATGTATAAGCATAGCCGAGAAAAATGCTACAAGTGGGTTAACGTGGCTAAGTGTAATAGCATCTACTTCGCCTTTTATTGGTCTTTTTGGAACCGTTGTTTCTATTTTAGAGACATTTTCACAACTTGGAAATGGTGGAGGTTCATCGCTTGGTATTATCGCCCCAGCTATTTCAGAGGCACTTGTTGCAACTGGTTGCGGAATTTTTGTTGCCATCCCAGCATATACATTTAACTTACTCATAAAAAGAAAAGCTTATGAATTAATGAGCGTTATCGAGCGTCAGGCTGATGTAATGATAGCACTTAAAAAAGATGATGAGATACTATAAATGGCCGTTAAATTTACCGATGAAACACCAGAGCTAAATATAACTCCTCTTGTTGATATTATGCTTGTTTTACTAGCCATTTTAATGGTTACTATGCCAACCATAACATACCAAGAGGATATTACTCTTCCGGATGGTTCAAAGGCGAAAACTTCAACATCTAAGCAAAAAGACCTTATAGTATCTATAAATTCACAAGGACAAGTTAGGGTTGATCAGAGTACTATGAGCCTTGCTGAGTTTCCTGATAATATTGCATTAATGAGTACAAAATACGATAAAACCTCGCCTATCTATATAAAAGCTGACAAAAATTTAAAATACGATGATGTTATGTTTGTATTAAAGACTTTGAAAGGTGCTGGTTTTAATAAAGTAGCTTTAGAGACAAACGGTTAAAATGTCAAATAAAGTTAAATTTCCAACGCTTAGTTCGTTTCTTGTAGCATCTTGTATTTACGTTATTATTATACTTATTTTGTTTATAAAGCTTACTTTTTTTGCAGAACCTCCTAAAAAATATACTGATGATAAAGATGCTATTATGGATGTGGTTATGGTTGATAGAGAAGTTGATCAAACCATTAAAGCTCCAAAACAAGCAGATGAAGTAGTTAAAGAGACAAAGCCTGAACCTAAAAAGGAATCTGAAGAAGATAAACAAGAGACTACAAATAAGCCTGTTGTACCAGATGAACCATTGCCTACCCCAAGCTTACCAACTCCTCCAAAAGAGGAACCAAAACCTGAGCCTAAAAAACCAGAACCAAAACCAGAAATTTTAAAACCAAGTGAAGAGCCTAAAGAAGATGTTAAGCCAGAACCAAAACCTGAGCCTAAGCCTACACCAAAGCCAGTTGAAAAGCCAAAACCAAAAGAACCAAATATAAAAGACCTTTTTAGTGATATAGATTCTACGAAACTTAAAAAAGATGATGGTATAAAAAAGGCTGAGAATAAAGTACAAAGCCGCAAAAAAAGCGAGGCTTCTAGCTCAAAAGCTGCAAAAGAGGCTAGCGATATCATCAAGAGCCTAAAGATAGATCAAAATCCAACCGCACCAAAATCGCAAATGACGGGCACATACGATCCATTAAAGGGAGCCATAACAAAGCAAATTCAAAGAAGATGGCAAAGCTATAAAGCTGACTCTGCAAATATAGCTAAGGTGAAATTCATGATAGATCAAAGTGGAAATTTCAGCTATGAAATTTTAGAGCTATCATACAATGAAGAATTTAATGCAAAGGTAAAAGAGTGTCTAGAAAAGCTTACTGCAGAGAAATTTCCATTTAATCCAAACAAAAGCACTACTTTTGATTTAGATTTAGAAGATAGAATAGACCAAAAATTATAAATTTACGGAGTAGAGATGAAGAAAATTTTTCTTTTTTTATGCGTTGCTCTAGGGCTTTATGCTGCTGATGCGACCATATCTGTTGTAAACCAAGGTGTTGCTTTGCCAAAGATAGCTTTGCAAGATGCAACAACTGCTGTTAGCGATGCGGGTTTTAAAGATAAATTCTTTAAAATCATGCTAGGAGATCTAAAGGTTAGTTCCGATTTTGAAGTAATCGAAGATCATGTGCCTTCTACCTATGAAGGAGATGCGACTACTAATACAATGAGCGACAAAGGCGTCGAACTTATCTTTAGATATGCTCTTGAAGGCTCTATGGGCTCACCTCTTACTTTAAGAGTAAAACTAATAAACGCTAAAACTGCAACTACAAGGTATGAGAGAGTTTATAATATGCCAGATGGTGCGAAATATCCATTTTTGGCACATCAAAGTATAGTTGAGCTAACAAACGAGCTAAATTTACCACCAGTTGGCTGGATGGAAAAATTTATTATTCTTTCAAAATATACTTCAGCTCGCCAAAGCTCTATCATAGTTGCTGATTATACACTTACATATCAAAAGACCATAGTAAGTGGCGGACTAAATATTTTTCCTAAATGGGCTGGAGCTGATCAAAGTAAATTTTACTATACATCTTATGTGAATAATAAGCCAACTTTATTTAGATATGATCTAAATTCTGGTACAAAAACAAAGATAATTGATAGCATTGGCATGCTTATAGCCTCAGATGTTAGTAAAGATGGAAGTAAAATTCTATTAACCATGGCACCAAAAGATCAGCCAGATATTTTTATCTATAATACAAATAGTAAAAGTTTGACGCAGATTACTAATTATCCAGGCATAGATGTAAATGGAAATTTTGTAGATAATGATAGCAAAATAGTTTTTGTATCAGATAGGCTTGGTTATCCTAACGTTTTTGCAACTCCTGCGATTTCTGGCGGAAGCGTTGAACAAATGGTATTTCATGGTAAGAATAACAACTCTGTAAGCACATTTGAAAATTATGTTGTTTATTCAAGTAGGGAAGCAAGCGGTAGTTTTAATATATATCTAATTTCAACTCAAACGGATTTTATACGCCAGCTTACAGCAAATGGCAAAAATAACTATCCAAGATTCTCAAGCGATGGGCAAAGTGTCGTCTTTATAAAAGAGCTTGGCGGTCAAAGTTCACTAGGAGTTATTAGGTTAAATGAAAACAGAAGTTTTCAGTTTCCTTTAAAAGTAGGAAAAATTCAATCTATAGATTGGTAATATTCTGATAAAATTTAAAATTTTTGTGATATAATTCGACCAAATTTCTAAAAAAGGATAAGGAATGAAAAAAGTAGTTCTAGCAAGTGTTGCAGTTGCAACTTTATTGTTGAGCGGTTGTAGCTCAAAAAACCCTGAAGTTGATATGAATTCAAATTCAAATCAATCTGCAGATAATTCAGGTAGCATGAGCGATGCTGATAGATTAGCAGCTCTTATTGCTAATATCGAGAGTCAAGTTAAAAGTGTATATTTTGACTTTGATAAATTTAATATCAAAGCTGATCAACAAGGTGTTGTTAGCTCAAATGCATCAGTATTTAACCAAGCTGACGCTCAAGCTCTTTCTATAAAAGTAGAAGGTAACTGCGATGAGTGGGGTACAGATGAGTATAACTATGCTCTTGGTTTAAAACGTGCTAAAAGCGCTAAAGATGCTCTTGTAAGAAATGGCGTTAGTGCTGATAGAATCGCTGTAGTTAGCTTTGGTGAAAGCAATCCAGTTTGCACAGATAAAACAAAAGCTTGCGATGCTCAAAATAGACGTGCAGATTTCAAAGTACTTCCATAATTTATAATTAAATAATAATGAACAAAAAATTAATTATAGTGGCTCTGATTGGAGCCACTATCTCCATTACCTCTGGCCAAGAGATTTCAGCTTTTGATGCAGGCAATATGGATAGTGCGAATCCATATGGTCTAACTGATAATGAAAAAGTTACCTTAAATAATAAGCGAAGTGTTCAAAATATTGAAGAGAATATGAATAATGTTTTAGAACAACTTCAAGGTTTGCAAAGCTTGATTGAGAGCATGAGTGCTAGAATGAATAAGCTTGAGCAAAGAATGAACGATATCGAAACTAAAGTCAATGGCGGTATAAGCGATTCTGGTGTAAGTTTGACATCATTAAAAGCTTATGTTGATGAGACCAGAGACATACAAGATAAAAACTATAAAAACATTACTGCTGCCTTAAATAAATTAGGTGCGATAATGGATAAAAATGCTGCCCAACCAAAGCAAAATGCAAATCCAAAACAACAAAGTAAGCCAACTTCAAATTTTAGTGGAAAAAGCGATAAAGATATTTTGGCTGATGGCATTAAACTTCTAAATTCTGGCAATAGCACAGAAGCAGCTGAATATTTTGAATATTTAAATAAAAAAGGCTATAAAACTGGTGCAACAAATTATTATTTAGGTGAAGTTGCTTACAGTCAAAAATCATACAGTACAGCTATACAATACTACAAAAAAAGCATACAGAACGAAGATAAGGCTGACTATACACCAAAACTTCTATATCACACAGCTATAAGCTTTGATAAGATCGGTGATACTCAAAGTGCAAATAGATTTTATAAGGCTTTAAAAGTCGGTTATCCAGATAGTAAAGAAGCCAAAGCCTCTCCCAATAGAAACTAAATTTTAATCTTTTTTAGATATAATCCCACATTAATCAAAAAACCAAATCTAAGGAGATTATTGTGAGTAAAGATCAAGTTATAACTATGTTTTACGAACTAAAAGATGCTAATACTGGTGAAATTTTAGAGTCAAACATGCAAGAAGGTGGCCAAATTTCGTTTATAACAGGGCATGGCCATATTATAGAAAAGCTTGAAGAAGAAGTAAGCAAATTAAAATCAGGCGAAAGAGCAACTATAAGCGTAAAGGCAACAGAGGGTTGTGGTGAATATAATAACGAAGCCATTCAGTCGTTACCAAAAGAGCAGTTTGCTGGTATAGATTTACATGAAGGAATGGAACTTTTTGGTCAAAATGAGGATGGCTCAAGCGTTCGTGTTATTGTTAAAGAGATCAAAGATGACGAAGTAACAGTTGATTTTAATCACCCATATGCTGGTAAAGATTTGCTATTTAATGTTGAAGTTTTAGAAGTTAGAGATGCAACAGAAGATGAAAAAGCAACAGGCATAGTAGCCGGGGCTCATACTTGCGGTTGTGGTGGTCACGATCATGAGCATGAGCATGAGTGCTGCGGTGGTCACGGACACGGACACGAGGATGGTGGTTGCGGTTGCGGTGGACACGGGCATCATCATCACTAAGAAGCTAAAATGAAAAAATTTGCTTTTGTTTTTGCGGGCCAAGGCTCGCAAAGTATTGGTATGGGAAAAGACTTTTATGAAAATTTTTCTACTGCTAAGTTACTTTTAAATGATGCTTGTAATGACACTGGCATTGATTACAAAGAGCTTTTATTTACACAAAACGATAAGTTAGATAAAACAGAATTTACTCAGCCAGCTATCGTTTTAAACTCACTAATGACTTATTTGGCTTTTTCAAATTTTATTAAAGAAAAACCAGAATTTAGTCTTGGGCACTCACTTGGAGAATTTACCGCTCTTGCAGTTAGTGGAGCATTTAATTTTATTGATGCGATTAGGCTTGTAAATTTACGTGGTAAATTTATGCAAGAAGCTTGTGTTGGTAAAGATGCCGGCATGATGGTAGTTCTTGGACTTAGTGATGAAGTGGTTGAAGAAATTTGTAAAAAAGCAAGAGAAGAAGGTTTACAAATTTATGCTGCAAACTACAACTGCGATGGACAAATCGTTGTCGCTGGTGTAAGAGCTGATCTTGCTAGCTATGAAGCAAAATTTAAAGAAGCAGGCGCAAAAAGAGCAATGCTTTTAAATATGTCAGTAGCAAGCCATTGTCCGATACTTGAGCCAGCTAGTGTTAGACTAGCAAGCGAGCTTGAGAGTACTTTGGCTACCAATTTTTCTCCAGTTGTCTCAAATGTAAATGCTAAAATTTATACTGATAAAAGCGAAGCACTAGTCCTACTAAAAGAGCAGCTAATAAAACCAGTTTGCTATAAACAAAGCATTAAAAACTATGAAAACGATGTTGATTGTTTTATTGAGCTTGGCGCTACGACGCTAAAGGGCATCAATAAAAAAATTACTGAAAAGCCAACTTATAGTATTACTGATATGGCAAGTCTTGAAGAAGTTGTGAAAATTTTGGAGGAGAGATGATAGCGATACTAGGAGCTATGCAAGAAGAGATAACGCCGATCCTTGAAATGGTTGGTGAATATAAAACTATTCAATATGCAAATAATAAATTTTACTTAGCAAACTATAAAGGAAAAGAGCTAGTCATTGCCTATTCAAAGATAGGCAAAGTAAATGCAGCCATAACGGCAACTTTAATGGTAGAAAAATTTAAGGCCTCAAAGTTACTCTTTACTGGCGTAGCTGGCTCACTTGATGAGAGTTTAAAAATAGGCGATATGCTTTATGCTACTAGCTTGGTGCAACACGATCTTGATATTACGGCTTTTGGCCATCCTTATGGCTATGTGCCAGGCACAAGTATCTTTGTTAAAAGCGATGAAGGGCTAAATGAACTGGCAAAAAAGATAGCTGATAAAAAAGATATGAGCTTAAGTGCTGGTATTATTGCGACTGGAGATCAGTTTATCTGCGATAATGAAAAGAAAGCTTGGATTAAAAAGATATTTAATGCGAGCGCTACCGAGATGGAAGGTGCTAGTGTTGCACTAGTTTGCGAAACACTAGGTGTGCCATTTTTTATACTAAGAGCTATCAGCGATGGAGCTGGCGATGCAGCAGAGTTTGACTTTGATAAATTTTTGCAAGATTCAGCAAATGTTAGTGCAAAATTTATACTTGAAATGGTAGAAAGCTTATGATAGAGCTTAGTAAAAGGCTTCTTAGGCAAGTTGGTCAGACAAATGCCAGATACAAGATGATAGAGGGCGGAGATAAGATCTTGCTTGGTCTTAGCGGTGGTAAAGATAGCCTCGCACTCGCTCACGTACTAAAGCATATCCAAAACGTTACACCTGAGAAATTTGAATTTAAAGCAGTAACACTAAGCTACGGCATGGGTGAGGACTACGCTTATCTTATGAAGCATTGCAATGAGCACGGAATAGAGCATGAAGTGATAGATAGCTCAATTTTTGAAATTTCAAAAGAGAAAATTCGTAAAAATTCTAGCTTTTGTAGTTTCTTTTCTCGTATGAGAAGAGGCTATCTTTATACTTACGCTTTAAAGCATGGTTTTAATAAACTCGCGATTGCTCATCACTTAGACGATGCAGCGGAGAGCTTTTTTATGAATTTTACCTATAATGGTGCACTAAGGACGCTTGCCCCAAAATATACTGCAAAAAATGGAATCACGGTTATTAGGCCATTTATCTTCGTTCGCGAGAGACAGCTTCGCGAAAATGCTGTCAAAAACGAATTGAGAGTCATCGGTGATGAAGCATGCCCTGCGATGAGATTTGACGTAAAGATGCCGCATGCTAGATATGAAACCAAACAGCTTTTAGCAACCTTAGAAAAAGAAAATCCAAAACTTTTTACTTCGCTAAAAGCAGCATTTGAAAATATCCATACTGATACTTTTTTTGCTCTCAATAGCAGTAGTGAAGAGTAAAATTTTACTTGCTTCTTGGGACTAATCCCAAGAAGCGAGCTATAAATATTTCTATTTTAATTAGCTCGTATCAAAATAAATAAAAAAATGTATGAATAGATGAAATTCTTGTACTTGTTAATAAATCAAAACTATCATATACAATAAATACAAAAGCATTTAGTGCAAAAAAAGCTACTGGTTAGAATTTTATAACTTAGAAAATTGAAGCTTAAAAAATAGCCATGTGCTTTAAGCATTAAGAAATAGCTATTTAAAATAGCAAGCTATGGCTTAAAGTCCGTCAAGTAAAATTTTATAAAGTCGGTTTATTTCATCGTCATTTAGCTCGATCGTACTTTTTGTATCAAATAAATTTTTGATCTTGCTAGCGTCAAATTCGCTTCTATCAAGGCAGTGCTTGTGAGAGGGTAAAAAGCCACGAGTTAGGCAAAGCTCGCTTTCTATCTCCTCATCGCAGATAAAGCACTCAAGCTCGCTGTGAAGCCTGCCTTCATACTCTAAAATTTTGACGTAGCTTTCGATGATAAGGCGTTTTGGATTTTGTAGCTGCATCTGTTTGGCGCAGCGATCAAGCTCATTAAAATAAATTTCATCAAGCTGCTCGACCTCTTTTAGATGATCATAAAGTAGGCGCATGAACTGCTGCCAAATGATGAGTTTATCACGCTCTAACAGCCATTTAAAGCCAAGATGAAGTATGTTTCTAAGCTTTGGTAGAAATTTTGCCTCTTGCTCTAGCTCAAAGTCGATCTTGTAGCCAGTCATGATATTTGAGTGGCGAGCACCAAAAAATCTATATGACTTTACGAGCAAATTTGGCGTTAGGACAAAGACTAAAAGGTCCTCGTCTCTGACCTTTTGCACGCGCAGGATATAGCCTTGCATCTAGGCAAAAAACTCCCTTATGCGCTCTCTCATCGCTGTCACGTCTTTGATGAAATTTATATCGTTTCTAAAGGTTGTTGCACCGTCGATGCCCTTGCTGTACTGATGCAAATGCTTTCTAAATATGCAAAGTCCATGCTCTCCGTAGTGCTCGATCATCGCATCAAAGTGAGCTAGGATGATCCTTCGTTTTAGTACTTTATCTACGCTAGTTTTAGTCTTAATCTCGTGAAATATCCAAGGGTTACCGATGCTTGCTCTGCCGATCATTAGGGCGTCGCACTTTGTGAGGTTTAAAATTTCATCTGCATTTTGTGCATTTATGTCGCCATTTGCAACGACTGGAATTTTTACACTCGCTTTTACTCTAGCGATCGCTTCGTAATCAACCTTTGCGCTGTATCCCCCAGCTCTGGTTCGACCATGCACTGCGATGTAGTTTGCGCCGGCTTCTTCGCATGCTTTTGCGATCTTTTCTTCATTTTTATCGTTAAAGCCAAGTCTAAATTTAACGCTTAGGCTCTCTTTGTTTGAGACGCTTTTTATGGCTGAGATTATACTTTGAAGTTTGTCAAGATCGTTTAACAAAGCCGATCCCGCACCTTGTCTAACGACCTTTGGCACAGGGCAGCCGCAGTTTAGATCGAGCCCATAAATTCCATCAAATTTATTGATTATCTGCACGGCTTTTTTTATATTTTCTATATCACTACCAGCTACTTGAACGACGTAGGGCTCTTCGTTTGGGGATTTTTTAAGCATTTCAAGAGTTTTGTCACTGCTCTCATAGACCAGAGCATTTGCGCTGATCATCTCGCTAACAGTGACATCACAACCAAATTTCTTAACTACGCTTCTTAATGGCAAGTCAGAAAAACCAGCAAGAGGTGCTAAGAAAAGTGGCTTTTTACTAAAGTCTATCATTTAAAAAATAGCGAGCTAGGCACCATTTTGCCGTTATCTCGTAAAAACAGTAAGACCTTTATCTCTTTAAACTCATCTGGATCGCTGCCCTCGATAGCCTCTCTTACTTTATCAAGCATCTGAAGCTCAAATAGTGCATATACGTAAGCCTCATCAGCGTCAGCATGGATGCTTTTTAGCTTCTCAAAGATGCCGATAAATGCATCTGGTTTTAGCTTATTTTTAAGCATTATGGCTGCTTTGTCGTATTGTGCTTTTGTTACTTTTGCGTTGTTTAAAAGATCAAAAATTTCATCACTGCTTAGATCGATCTCGTCATTTACAAAGCGAGTAATAATAAGCATTATATCTTCACTCGCTAGTTCAAAATTTAATCTTTTGATCTCGCTAAAAGAAGCTACTTTTATGAGTTTATCAAATGCAGCTTTTTTAAGGCTCTCATTTTGATCTTGATTTTTAAGTATGTCAAGATAGTAAGTAGGTAGTTGCTCGATCTTATTTAGCTCATTTAGGATATTTAACTTGCTATCTTTTGCTAATCTAAATTTCTTTAGATCGACGATCTCTTTATTTTTTATACTTTTTATAGTTTGTAAGATATTGTTTATCTCGGCATCATCTACACCGACATCTTTAAGCTCGCCTACTGGTGAGATAGAGCGAGTAAGCTGTGAGGCGATCTTGTAAGTGTCGGTTTTGAAGTCTTTATTGCTCTCAAAGCCAAGAAGCGTCTCTTTGGCTAAATCTTTATAAAGCTGGCTATCTTTTTTGATCCATTTTTTATATCTATAAAAAGCATATCCATGATAAGCGATATGAAGTAGGGCAAGAAGTGCTAAAATAGCTACTGGAAGAGCGACCCAAATAGCAATTGGCAGAGTTATAGTTTGGCCTAAAAGCTCAAATGTGTAATCAGAACTATTAAGAGAATAAGTAAGCCCTGCAACAACTACTATGTAGATTATGCAATAGACGAGAAATTTTCTAGTTTTCATATTTTCTCCTTAGTTTTTTGCTGTTTTTTCGATTATTTCACGGCAAGTTATGCAGTATTTTGCATGCGGTTTTACTTTAAGTCGCGGTATACTTATCTCCTCTTCGCACATATCACAAATTCCATAAGTTTTATTTGCTATCTTCTCTAGTGCTTCATCTATTTCTGATAGCTCCGCTCTTTGTTGTGTCGAGATCGAATGCTCGATTAGCTGGTCTGTATTCACCGAAGCTATATCAAACTCATCGCTTACACCACTATCTCTTAAGCCATTTACTTCAACAGATGAATCATAGATATTTTTTTTGATCTGTAATTTTCTTTCTTCAAGTAATTTTTTAAAAAAAATTAGCTCAGTTTGTGTCATTTATATTCCTTTATTTGTGGTATGGGTGGTTTGCATTTATGCAAAGTGCTCTAAAAATTTGCTCAAAAAGTACAAGCTTGGCAACCTTATGAGCCATCGTCATCTTGCTCAAACTTACGATTTTTTGTGCTTTATTCTTTAAATTTTGGCTAAGGCCATAAGCTCCACCTATGAAAAAGTTAATTTGTGAATTTGAGTTTAAAATTTGTGCAAATTCTTGGCTGTCAAGTTGCAGGCCATTTTCATCAAGCATTACGCAAAAGCCTTTTAAATTTGGCTCGTAAATTTCATCATAAGCTCTTAGCGCATCGCTTCTGCCACTACTTTGAGCTTTTGCTATTTTTTCATTGAAAAAGACTTTATCGTTTATCTTGGCAAATTTTGCACTCATTTTTATATATTCTTGTATCTCGTTTTCAAAGTTATCACGTGATGATTTTTGAATGCTAAAAACTGAAATTTCCAAATTTAGCCTTTGGTTTTTAGCTTTAGTTCAAAGTTGCTTCCACTCTCATCTTGATTATCTTTTTGAGGTATTGTCTTGTTATTTGTGAGAAATTTAACCATATCGCTTATATATTTTTTATGTTCGCTTCTTGGCACAATAGCATCGATTAAGCCATGCTCTAATAAAAACTCAGCTCTTTGAAATCCCTCTGGTAAATCAGCACCAATAGTTTGTTTGATGACCCTTTGACCTGCAAAGCCTATTAAAGCGCCAGGTTCAGCGATTATTAGATCTCCAAGCCAAGCAAAAGAGGCGCTAACACCACCCATTGTCGGATCAGTAAGTATTGAGATGTAAGGTAGCTTTGCTTCATCGAGTAATTTTAAAGCAGCTGATGTCTTTGACATTTGCATCAAAGAGAATGTACTCTCTTGCATTCTAGCTCCACCTGAAGCACTCACTATGACTAAAGCTTGGCGTTTTTCTATTGCTCGTTTTATCGCTCTTACTATCTTTTCACCCTCAACTGAAGCTAGCGAACCCCCCATGAAGCCAAAATCAAAAACAACTAGCTGGATCTCTTGCCCATCGCATTTGCCTTCGCCGCATATCACTGAGCTTGTGCGTCCTGTTTTTTCTTTATTTTCTGTGATCCTTTTTTTGTATGATTTTTTATCAACAAAATTTAATGGATCTACCGGTTTTAAATTCGCGTCAAATTCTACAAAGCTATCTTCATCACAGATCAAATTTATGCGATCAGTAGCTTTTAATCTCATATGATAGCCACATTTCGGGCATACATTAAAACAAGCTTCAACTTCTTTGTAGTACATCAGTGAGTGACAATTATCGCATTTTACCCAGTGCGTAGGTGCCTCTTCTGGACGAGGTTGAGCTTTTCTTATCTTTGAAAAAATGTCTGAGAAATTCATCTTTTTACCCACTTATATTAAAAATTGTGGGATTATATCTAATGTTTGCCTTGCTTTTTCTTATATGACTTAAAGTTTGTTTATTTGTGGAGGTTTAAAGGGGCAAGTTAGCCCCCTTAAAGTATCTTATTAGAAACGTCTTCCGATAGTAAATTCAAATGTATTTGTATCATCACCCTCGTTAGGTTTAAGAGCTTTTGCAAAGATTAGTTGAAGTGGCCCAATAGGAGTTATCCACTCGATACCAGTACCAACTGATGATCTTTTTATCTCATTTAGGCTATTCTCACCGATCATGCCGTAGTCATAAAATACAACGCCACGCATTTTGACACGATCTATTATAGGGAAGCTTATTTCAGCTGAATTATTAAATGAAGTTTCGCCGCCGTATTCGTAGTAGTCGCCATTATATTTTACCTTTGGAGATACGGTTCTGCTCTCGTAACCACGCAAGCTTCTTATGCCGCCAAGGTAAAGTCTTTCGTTGATCGGAGTATATCCTCTTTCCCAAATTTTGCCAAAGCTAGCCTTGTATCTTAAGATAAGATCGTAGTCGATGTACTCTCTAAGGCCTAGGTAGTAGTTAAAATTTGTGCGATTTTTGATAAAGTCTATATCGCCACCAAGCCCAGCTATCTCAAATGATGTGCTAGCTATGATGCCACGTCTTGGTAAGTAATAATCATCAGTGCTGTTATATGTTAAAGCCGGAGTTATAGCGCTTTTTATAGCTTTACCTTCTCTATAAATTTCTTTTTTGGTTTTTGTGTTGATATCTCTTAGTTCATCATCTTTTAAAGTAATTTTGCTTTGCTCAATATTGTAAGTAAGTGATGCGCTTAAATTTCTAGTTAGTTTTCTACCTAGTGTTGTGCTAAAGCCATAGCTTCTCTCTTTGTATGTTCTCCAGTCATAGTCATTTGCGTAAAGTGTTCCACCAAGGCTATACTCTGAGTCGAAAATTCTTGGGTTTGTAAGACTTATCTGGCCTGAAAGCTCTCTGTCACTTTTATCTACGCTTACTTGTCCTTGAAGACCAGAGCCAAAGATATTTGTGTCAGAAAGTGCTGCATTTAGTAGTAGTCCGTCGCTGCTGCCGTATCCGATACCACCGCTTATCGAGCCAGTTGAGGCTTCTTTTACTTTTACTTTTAGATCAACTGTATTTTTATCAACCGGATCTTCTTCTATCTCAACGTCATCAAAGTAGCTTGTTCTTTTTAGTGCATCTTTTGAGTCTTGAAGGTCGGTTCTGCTATATAAATTTCCTTCAGTTAGATAAAGTTCACGTCTTACAACGCGGTCAACGGTCCTATCGTTTCCTGAAATTTGAACATTTCTTATATATACTTTTTCACCAGGATCGACTTCGTAGTCAATATCGACAGTTTTATTTTCATCAAATTTATCAGTCTTTGGATAGACTTTTACAAATGCATAACCTTTATCAGCAACCATATCATCGAGCTTTTTCATATCTTGGCGAAGTCTTGCTGAGTTCATCGTATCACCAGCCTCAAGCCTAAAGTCATCTATGATCTTTTTAGTATCAAGCTCTAGCTCTTCAGGTGCTGTAATACTTACATTTGAAACCTTATAAGGCTCACCCTCATGAACATAATAAGTAAGATCAGCTGTGTAATTATCAAACGATGAATTTAAATAAGGTGACGAAATAGTCGCGTCTAAATAACCTTTTTGGAAATATTTGTCTTGTATTCTTGCTGGATCATTTTCAAGCTCAAAAAGTTTAACTTTACCGTCATTTCTGCCCCAAAGCCAGCCCATAAATTCTCTACTTTTGTTTGCAACTACCGGCTCTATATCGTCATAATCAAACTCTTTTGCACCGACTAAATTTACATTTTTGATTATCATATTTTCGCCGCGGTTTATGTTGAGTGTTATAAAAAGTGAGCTGTCATTGTCTGTGACTGGTTGTTTTTCTACGTCTACAACGGTATCGAAATAGCCCTTTGACTCATAATATTGGCGAATTCTCTCTTTTGTTTTTTCGATAGTTAGCTCATCGTACATATTGCCAGGTTTGATGTTAATTAGCGACTCTATGGCAGTTTTATCATTTGTTACAACACCTTTTAGATCGACCCTAGCAATACTTGGCTTCTCTTTTACAGCTACTAAAAGATTGCCATTGCCTGTATCTTCTATGTAGATATCGTCGAAATAATTTTGTTTGTATAAATTTGTGATCGCCTTATCGCTAAGCTTTGGGGTCAGATCCTGACCGACTTTTAAGCCCATTATTTGGCTTGCTACTTCAGGCGAAAGGTGAATTAGTCCTTTAAAATTTATTGACTGGATTGTTTGTGCGCTTAGGCCACTGAAAGCTAATGCTAATAAAAATAATTTCTTTCTCATTAAATTTAACCTAGAGTTTTAGTATAAGTGCGTATAATATCATATTTTATTTTTAATAAATTTAAATTTTATAATTTTGAAGGTTTTTTATGAAAATAGGTATCATCGGACTTGGTCTTATGGGTGGCTCACTTGGTCTTGCACTAAAAGATGAAAAATTAATCTCTTGTGTTAGTGGATATGACAAAGATGAAAATCATAGCAAAAAGGCCTTAGAGCTTGGCTTGGTGCATGAAATTTTAAGCATTGACGAGATGAAAAAGAAGTGTGACATCATCTTTTTGGCTGTGCCAGTCGAGGCTATCGTGAGCATCGTGCAAAATTTAACTGATATCAACGAAGATACAACTATCATTGATTTTGGCTCAACTAAACAAAAGATCATCGAGGCAGTACCAGAAAAAATTCGTAAAAATTTCATCCCAGCTCATCCAATGGCAGGTACTGAGTATTCTGGTCCAGAGGCTGCTTTTAAATCACTTTACACAGGAGCAACTGTTATCGTTTGTGACTTTGCAGAAAGCGCAGAAAAACATGTAAAAAGAAGCGTGGAGTTATTTTCTTGCCTTGGTATGAAAATCATTTTTATGAGTGCGAAAGAACATGATCATCACGTGGGTCTTATTTCGCATTTGCCTCATGCAATTGCATTTTCTCTTGCGAGTGGGATTTTAAAAGAAGAGGATAAAAGGCACATCGTAGCACTTGGCGGACCTACATTTAAGGGCATGATACGTGTCGCAAAGAGTTCGCCTTTTATGTGGAGCGATATCTTTAAGCAAAATAAAAATAATGTTGTTGAAGCCATAAATATGTTTGAAAAAGAGCTAAATTTGTGCAAAGATCTCATCAAAGATGAACGCTGGGATGAACTTTTAGTTTGGATGAGCGACGCTAGAGCCGTAAGAGAAATTTTGTAATTAACTAAAAATTTATTGATTTACGTGTAAAATTTTGCAAATTGAATTTAAGGTAAAAATATATGTATAGACGTGGGATAGGCGGTTTTGGTATTGTTGTGCTTTTGCTAATTTTAATTTTAGCCGGTGGTTTTGGCTATGCTTTGATGTCAAAAGATTTTGAGCGAAATGAGCCGATAATCGGTGTTGCTGATAAGGTTTATTGGAATCTTAGAACCCCAATGAATATCAAATTTAAAGACGATAGTGGTATAAAATTTGTACGAATTAGTATGAATGATGGGAAAAATGATCTAAATTTATTAAATCAAATCATACAAAATCCAAGTACTGAGCTTGATGTAAATTTAACCTTTCCAAAGACTGGCTTTTTTGCTCAAAAAGATACCTATGAGATGAATATCGAAGCTGTAGATACTAGCAAATGGAGCTTTTTTACTGGCAATAAAGCTAGCAAAAAGGTTGAAGTAGTGCTTGATACTTCAAAACCTGATCTTTACGTGCTTTCACAGTCTTATTCTATCTCAAAAGGTGGTAGTGCGGTTGTGGTCTTTAGAGCAACTGATAATCAGCTAAAAGAGGTCTATGTCCAGACAAATTTTGGTAAGAAATTTAAGGCTGTTCCATTTTATAAAGAGGGCTTTTATGCAGCACTCGTTGCTTGGCCAGTTCAGGTTGAAAATTTTAGTGCTGAGGTCATTGCAAGAGACTTTGCAGGCAATGAAAGCAAGTCACATGTCAGATATTTTTACGAAAATGTAAAGTATAAAACTTCAACTATTGCATTAAACGATAGATTTTTAGATGGCAAAATAGTCGATCTAACTGATCAATATGCAAAAGATCCAAGCGCACTTTCAAGACTTGAGAAAATGAGATTTGTCAATGAAACGCTTAGAAATTCAAACGAAGAAAAAATAACAGCACTTACTACAAATCCTGGCGATGAGATGTTAACTGGCTTTAGTGTGACACCATTTTATCCACTAAGAAATGGTAAAAAAGTGGCTGACTTCGCCGATCACCGATACTATACATATAATAACGAGCAAGTAAGCGAATCATGGCATATGGGAATAGACTTTGCAAGTGTGGCAGCGGCTCCTATAATAGCTAGTAATGCCGGCCGTGTCGTACTTGCATCTGAAAATGGAATTTATGGATTAAATATTGTGATCGATCATGGATTTGGGCTTTATTCGCTTTATGGACACTGCTCAAGCACTAGAGTAAAAGAGGGCGATATGGTGGCAGCTGGCGATCAGATAGGCACTACTGGAACTAGTGGTCTTGCACTTGGTGATCACCTTCACTTTGGAATTTTAGTCCAAGGCGAAGAGGTAAGACCTCAACAATGGATGGATAAAAAGTGGATAAAAGACAATATCACAAGTGTCTTAGATGCTACAAAAGCGATGATAGACAAGAACTAAAAAATTTGCAAAATTGATTTTTTAGTGCTATCATAAGCGGATTAAAAATATAAGGAAAATTCTTGAAACAAACTACTATCGCAAGACGCGTTGAGACCGTTGGTATAGGGCTTCATAAAGGTGAGCCGATAAGACTTATACTAGAACCTCTTGATGCAAATTCTGGTATTATTTTGCACCGCGAAGATCTTGGTATTAGTTTTAAAGCCGAACCTAAAAATGTGATAAATACGCAGATGGCAACTGTTGTTGGCAATGAAAAGGGCTTTATTAGTACGATTGAGCATCTAATGTCAGCCATAAATGGTTATGGCATTGATAATATTAGAATCTCTGTTGATGCAAATGAAATTCCAGTGATGGATGGTAGTGCAATAAGCTTTTGCATGCTACTTGATGAGGCTGGCATAAGATATCTTGATGCTGGTAAAAAAGTAATTCTTGTCCGCCGTGAAGTTGAGGTTGTTGAGGGTTCTAAATTTGTACGAACTTCACCTTCAAGAAATCCAAAATTTGACTATACGATAAAATTTGATCATCCAGTTATTGGTGAACAAAGATATGTTTTTGATTTTAGTAAAAGCTCGTTTATAAAAAATATAGCTCGTGCTAGAACTTTTGGGTTTTTGAAAGATTTACAACGTTTGCAAGCTCAAAATTTAGCCCTTGGTGCATCACTTGATAATGCCGTGGCAATCGATGATACGCATATCCTAAATCCAGAAGGTTTGAGATTTGAAAATGAGTTTGTAAGGCACAAAATTTTAGATGCGATTGGTGATTTAAGCTTGCTTGGAGCGCCTTTATTGGGCGATTATACAGCATTTGCTGGAAGCCATGACCTAAATCACAAATTAACTCTTGCTTTGATGGCCGATGAGAAAAACTACGAGATCGCAACCTTAAATGGCGAACTTCTAAAAGAGTATCAAAAGGTATTTGCATAGAAAATATTGAAATTTTAGTTGTCTCTTTATCGACTCCACTCTTGGTTGGGGTTTATAAAGACGGCGTAAAATTTGATGAAATTACTACTGATGAACATGTCAGTGAAGCTTTGATAAAAATCTTAGAAAATTTATCCTCTAAATTTAATATCACAAAAATTATCTATGCAAATACGCCAGGCAGTTTTATGGGGCTAAAGGTGGCCTATGTCATTTTAAATACTTTCTCTTTAGCTAAAGGCTGCAAATTTTATGCGGTTAGTGGCTTTAGCTTAAATGGTGGCCAAGCGATCAGAGCAAATAAAAATTTAAGCTTTATTTTAAAAGATGGCGAAATTTCACTTGAAAAAGTAGAGCCAGTAGGATTTAGGTTGCCTTTAAATTTAGATGAATTAAAACTAAATTCAGATACACTTCCAGATTATATCATCCAAGCAGTTTAGGAGAAATTTTGAACATCTTAGTCCCTGCAACAAGTGCAAATTTAGGCCCTGGTTTTGATGCTTTGGGGCTTAGTTTGAAGCTTTTTAATAGCGTAAAAATCGAGCCAGCAAAATTTAGCTCAGTGTCGATAAACGGCGAAGGCAGTGGAAGTGTAAATTTAAAGAGAAATAATATATTCTTAAGTATTTTTAATGAAATTTTTTTTGAGCTAACTGGTAAAAATGAAAATTTTAGAGTCGTTTTTGAAAATAATATTCCATTTTCAAGGGGGCTTGGCAGTAGCTCCGCTGTTATCGTTGGAGCCATTGCTTCAGCGTACGAAATGGCTGGCTTTAAGGCAAGTAAAGATACAGTTTTAAATAAAGCTATCATCTATGAAACCCATCCTGATAATATCTCGCCAGCAGTTCACGGTGGATTTATCAGCGCAATCGTAAAAAATGGCAATGTTTACGCAAATAAAATAAGTTTAAGCGACGAGATAAAAGCAGTAGTTGTTATCCCAAATAAACCGATGAGCACATCCTCGTCAAGACAAATTTTACCAAAGAACTATACGATGAAAGAGTGTGTAAATAACTTATCTCATGCTGCTTTTTTAACGTCTTGTTTTTATGAAAAAAAGTATGATCTCTTAAAAATAGCAAGCAAAGATTTGATGCATGAAGAACGTAGAATGCACGCTTTAGAAGAGCTTTTTGAAGTTAGAAAAGTAGCTTATGAAAATGGTGCTTTAATGAGCACGCTTTCAGGCTCAGGCTCAAGCTTTTTAAACATCTCTTATAAAGATGATGCTAAAAATTTACAAGATATTTTAAAGAGTAAATTTGGTGATTTTAGGGTTGAGGTTTTTTCATTTGATAACGATGGATACGAAATTACGCAAAGCTAAAAACAAGTTTAAAAAGATATAATGAACAAAAATAATCCTGTAAGGACATGTGTCGCTTGTAAAATTAAAATTTCTCAGAGCTTGCTAAAAAGATATCGCTTGGTAGGTAAAAATTTAGAGCATGGCAAAGGAAATGGTCGTAGCTTTTATCTGTGTGACAAATGTATACAAAAAGATATAAAAATTTTAAAAAAAATAATTGATAAACAAACTAAAGGTGCTTTTATTTGTGATGCACCGAAGTTAAAGGAGATACTCTTAAATGAGCAATGTTAGGATTTCAGAGATCGCAAATGAGCTTGGATATCCAAGTAAAGAAATAGTAGAAAAAGCTCAAGAGCTAGGATTAAAAGTCAAAACTCACTCAAATGCAGTTAGCCTTGAAGAGGCCGAAGCTATATATGAATATGTTCAAACTGGCGTGATACCAGATAAATTTAAAAAGAAAAAGAGTGAACCTAAACCAAAAAAAGAGCCTAAAAAAGAAGTAGAAAAAGAGTCAGTAAAAAAAGAAGAAAAACAAAAAAGTGAACCTAAAAAAGCTACTACTAAAACTGAGTCAAAGTCGGTAAAAGCTGAGCCTAAGAAAGAGGCACAAATTTTAGAAGAAAAACAAAAAATTGAGCCTAAAAAAGAAGAAATCAAAGTAGAGCAAAAACAAGTCGAAGCTCCAAGACCAAAAGAGAGCTTGGCCGATGTGACTCAAAAAAGACGTGGCCTTGTGATAGTAAAAAAGAAAAAAGACTATGAAGCGCCAATTGCTACAAAAGAAGAGAAAAAGCCTGAACCAAGCATAGCTAATATAAGCGATTTTAAAAGTATGTTTTCAGCAAATGATGAAAATTTAGCTAAGAAAAAGAAAAAAGATAAAAAAGTAGTTGTTGCAAGTAAAAAGGATAGCGCTCAGAAGATGGATCTGCTTGGCGGAAGTGACTTTGGTGACATCGTACTAGAGGATGAAGATGTAGTCGTTCTTCCTGATTTTAGCTTTAAAACCCCAGCACCAGCACCTGTACAAAAGACAAAACAGCCAAATGTTATGAGAACTACAGTCAACAATACGATAAATTCATTTGGCGAAGGCGGTATTCAAAGAAGAGCTAGAAAAAAACACAAAAAGCCTGAAAATAAACAAAACAATGAAGCTGTGACATCTATAAATATTCCAAAAGAAATTCGTGTTTATGAATTTGCTGAAAAGCTAAACAAACAGCCAAGCGAGATTATTGGTAAGCTTTTCATGCTTGGCATGATGACAACAAAAAATGACTTTTTGGATGAAGATGCGATCGAAATTTTGGCTGATGAGTTTAATGTAGAGGTTAATATCATCGACGATCAAAAAGAATTTGACTACGTAGCAGCCTATGAAGAAGAGATAAAAGACGATGAAAATCTCCAGCCAAGAGCACCAGTCATAACCATCATGGGTCACGTTGATCATGGTAAAACTTCATTGCTTGATTACATAAGAAAATCACGTGTAGCAGCAGGAGAGGCCGGTGGTATCACTCAGCATGTTGGTGCTTATATGGTAAATAAAAACGGCAAAAACATCACATTTATCGATACTCCAGGTCACGAAGCGTTTACTGCTATGCGTGCAAGAGGTGCTGGGGTAACTGATATAGTTATCATAGTTGTTGCAGCAGATGACGGCGTAAAACCACAAACAAAAGAGGCGGTCAGCCATGCAAAAGCCGCAGGCGTACCGATAATCATTGCAATAAACAAAATGGATAAAGAGTCAGCAAATCCTGACCTAGTAAAGACAGGTCTTGCTGAGCTTGATATCATGCCAACAGAGTGGGGCGGAAAGTATGAATTTGTGCCAATCTCTGCAAAAACAGGTATGGGCATAGATGATCTGCTTGAGATTGTACTTTTACAAGCTGATCTTTTAGAGCTAAAAGCAAATCCAAAGGCAAACGCAAAAGCAACTGTTATCGAGAGCTCACTTCAAAAAGGTCGTGGCCCAGTCGCTACCATCATCGTTGAAAATGGCACACTTCATATTGGAGATACTGTCGTAGCTGGCGTTGCGTATGGAAAGATAAGAAGCTTACTTGATGACCAAGGTAAGCCTTTGCAAGATATAAAACCAGGCGAATGTGGCGTGATAGTAGGTCTTAGTGAGATAGCAGAGGCAGGCGAGACGCTAATAGGCGTAAAAACTGATAAAGAGGCTCGTGAATACGCGCAGAAAAAGGCTGAATATATCCGCCAAAAAGAGCTTAGTAAGAGCACGAAAGTTAGTATTGATGAGCTTAGTGCTAAGATCGCTGAGGGTGAGTTAAAGACGCTTCCAGTCATCATCAAGGCTGACGTTGGTGGTTCACTTGAGGCACTAAAAGCAAGCCTAGAAAAACTAGCAAATGATGAGATCAGAGTAAATGTAATCCACTCAGGCGTTGGCGGCATCACACAAAGCGACGTGGCACTTGCTAGTGCGAGCGAAGACTGTATAATCCTTGGTTTCAACATAAGACCAACTGGCGAGATAAAAGAAAAGGCAAAAGAGAGCGGTGTCGAGATAAAGACTTATAATGTTATTTATAATTTAATTGACGACGTGAAAGCGATCTTGGGCGGACTAATGTCACCGATCATCAGAGAAGAGCAGCTTGGTCAAGCTCAGGTTCGTCAAGTGATCCATGTGCCAAAAGTTGGAACTATTGCTGGATGTATCGTCACTGAAGGCACGATAAATAGAGGCGCAAAAATTCGCCTTATTAGAGAAGGTGTGGTCGTTTATGAGGGCTCGGTAAGCTCATTAAAACGCTTCAAAGATGATGTCAAAGAGGTCGCTAAAGGTTATGAATGTGGCGTTGGTATCGAAAATTTTAACGATATTAGAGAAAACGACTATATCGAAAGCTTTAAAGAAGTTAAAGAGAAAGCTACTCTATGAACGCTAACGAAATAAAGCGTATGAGAACTGAGAGTGTGCTAAAAGAGCTCATTCCAGAGGCTCTAGCTACTCTTGAAGATAGTATTTTAAAGGGACTTTGCGTCACTGATGTCGAGTGTAAAAAGGGTAGATATGACGCCTTTGTTTATCTTGATAAGATGGCTTTTGATGAGCGTGAGCAAGAGTATATTTTGGGGCATTTAAAGCGAGTTTGCAGGCATTTGCAAAACCACTGCATGGCAGCTGAGGGCTGGTACAGATGCCCAAATTTTCACTTTAAATTTGACGATAGATTAGAGTATCAAAACCATATGGATAAGTTGTTTGATAAAATTTCAAAGGATTTAAACAAAAATGGATAATTTAGACAAACTAGTGCGTGAATGCGGCGTTGAGCTTTATGACAGCGAGATCACAAATGAAAATGGCAGGGCTATTTTTAGAGTTTACATCACAAAAAATGGCGGAGTTAGCCTAGATGACTGCGAAAAAGTAAGCCGTCTGCTTTCACCTATTTTTGACGTGACACCGCCAGTTAGTGGGGATTATAACCTCGAAGTTAGCTCACCTGGCCTTGAGAGAAAGCTTAGTAAGCCATCTCACTTTAAAGCGAGTGTTGGCGAGCTTGTGAAAGTTCAAACCGAGGCTGATAAATTTACAGGAAGACTCGTAAAAGCGGATGATGAGAGCATTGCAATAGAAAACGAAGATGGAATCTTTGAGATCAACATCTGTGAGATAAAAAAAGCAAAAACATATTTGGAGTGGTAAAATGCTAAGCGACATCGAGATAACTCACCAAACAAAGCTAGAACACATCAGTAAAGTTGCCGTAAAACTAGGTTTAAGCGAAGACGAGCTTGAACTTTATGGCAAATATAAGGCAAAAATTTCTCCAAGGCTTGAGCCGTCAAACTCAAAGCTCATCTTAGTCACTGCGACTAATCCAACCCCATACGGCGAGGGCAAAACGACTATGTCGATCGGTCTAGCTGACGCACTAAATTCACTTAATAAAAAGGTTTGCCTAGCACTTCGCGAGCCATCTTTGGGACCAGTTTTTGGCATAAAGGGTGGAGCAGCAGGTGGTGGCTACTCGCAGCTTGCGCCGATGGAGGATCTAAATTTACACTTCACTGGCGATTTTCACGCGATAACATCGGCAAATAACCTGATTTCAGCGATGATAGATAACAGCCTCTATCAAGAAAACCCGCTAAAAATCGAGAAAATTTTATGGAAGCGCTGTATGGATATGAACGACCGCGCGCTTAGATTTATCACTGTAGGTCAGGGTGGCAGGACGGACGGCGTGCCAAGAGAAGATGGCTTTAACATCACCGCTGCAAGCGAGATCATGGCCGTGCTTTGTCTAGCCACAAGCTTATCAGATCTAAAAGAGCGCGTGGCAAATATCATGGTTGCCTACGATAGCGATAAAAAGCCTATCTATGTGCGTGATCTAGGCTGTCAAGACGCTGTTTGTATACTTTTAAAAGACGCGATCAAGCCAAATTTATTTCAAACACTTGAACACACACCTACACTCGTGCATGGTGGCCCATTTGCAAACATCGCGCACGGCTGCAACTCAGTCATTGCAACAAAAACGGCTCTAAATTTAGCCGACTACGTTATCACTGAAGCTGGCTTTGGCTCAGAGCTTGGTGCGGAGAAATTTTTAGATATAAAATGCAGGGTTGCTGACATCAAACCAAGTGCTGTGGTGCTTGTAAGTACGATCAGATCGCTAAAATATAACGGCGAAGCAAACAAGGACGAGATAACAAAACCAGATATGAACGCCCTTAAAAAAGGTATCGAAAACCTTGGCGGGCATATTGAAAATTTAAAAGGTAAATTCGGACAAAACGTAGTTGTGGCGCTTAATAAATTTGGCTTTGACACCGATGAAGAGATAAATTTTGTAAAAGAGTACTGCCGTGAGCTTGGTGTAGAAGTGGCAGTTTGTGAGAATTTCTTAAAAGGCGGTAAAGGTGCGCTTGAGCTTGCCGATTTAGTCTTAAAAGCGTGCAATAAGCCAAGCAAGATAAATTTCACATATGAGATGAGCGATGATACGAAAACTAAAATAGAAAAGGTCGCTAAGGAAATTTACGGAGCTGGAGAGGTGGTCTTTGAAGAGGCCGCTCTTAAAAAGCTTGAGATGATAAAAGAGCTAAATTTGAGCCATTTGCCAGTTTGTATCGCAAAAACGCAGTACTCATTTAGTGATGATGCGAAGCTTTTGGGCAGAGCAAAAGGCTTTATATTTAGTGTAAAAGACCTTGATATTAGAACCGGGGCTGGCTTTATCGTTGCAGTTTGCGGTAAGATCATGCTGATGCCAGGACTTCCAAAAGTGCCAGCTGCTGTCAATATGAAGATAGATGCAGACGGCAAGATCGACGGCTTATCGTAAATTTAGAAAATATGAAATTTGTAAAAATACTCTTTTTAATAGTTTTAAGTGTTTTCTTCGTTGGATGTGGGGGAAGATATAAATATAATGTTGAGCCAACGCCGATACAAAAAGGCGTGGCTAAATACATTGTTAGTGATTTTAACCTAACATTGACAAACCAGCCAACTAGATACGAGCATAACACTAACTATAAAAATGAAAACGAACTTCGTGATGAGTTTGTGGAATTTATAAACAAACATCTAAAAGAGCAGGGCATTTTAGGGGACGAAAATAGCTTCAAGATAAAAATACAAATGGACTATGAAAGATGGTTTAACTGGGATGGCAAGGCGTTAAACAAGCCACACTTTCGCTATAGCGTGAAAATTTATGATAACGCTGATAGGCTTTTGGTCTCTTACGCTATACCACTCTCTACAACGAAATATAGCTATTTTAAAGAGATCGCTGTTTTGGCGGAGATTGCTGCATTTAGGTGGGACGCGGAGGATGAGCCGACCGATATCGACTTGATCTCAAAAACTCTTGTTGATGAGATAAAAGATATAGGAAAATAAAAATAGTCTGCTAAGATGAACGACGAATTTTACATGGATCTTGCTTTAAGCGAGGCTTGGAAATTTCAGATCCTGACCTATCCAAATCCAGCCGTTGGATGCCTTATCCTTGATAAAAATGGTCAAATTTTATCTTGCAAGGCTCATGAAAAGGCTGGATATTTACACGCTGAACCGACAGCGATACTCTTTGCGCTTTGCAAAAAAAGTGAAAAATTTAAAGATGATTTTATAAAAGCGTATAACGATAAATTTAGCTCTAATATAAAAGAGGGCGAATTTGGCCTTTTGGAGCCAAAATTTACCTATGAATTTATACTAAAAAATCACTCAAATTTACTAAAAAATGCAAAAGCTTACGTCACTCTTGAGCCTTGCTTACATCATGGTAAAACGCCACCTTGTGCAATTTTGCTAAAAGAGCTTGGTTTTAGAGAGGTGATAATAGGCAGTCACGATGAAAATAAAATAGCAAGTGGTGGTGGAAATTTACTTCAAAGTACTGGGCTGAAAGTTAAATTTGGCGTTTTAAAAGAGCGTTGTGATAAGCTACTTGAGCCATTTTTGGCCTATCAAAATGGTGGATTTAGCTTTTTAAAAATCGCTCTTAGTAAAAACGGCGTGGCAAGTGGCGGCATCATCACAAATGAGCTTAGCCGCACGCACGTCCATAAACTAAGAAGTGTCATAGATACGCTAATAATTGGCGGCAACACAGTGCGAATAGACCGACCAAAGCTTGATAGTAGGCTAGTAAGTGGCGGCAAAAATCCAGATGTCATAATCTACTCAAGAAGTGATGAATTTGATAAGACAATACCACTTTTTAATGCGCCAGGGCGCAAAGTTAGTATTCAAAAAGAGCTTAGTTTAAAAGGACTTAGTATGTTTGAAGGTGCTGGTGAGTTTTTAAAACTTGCAAAAGATGGCAAGCTAGCAAACGTAAAATGGCTACTTATCTATCAAAGCTCAAATTTTAAGGATGGTAAAAGCTTGAGCCTTGATCTAAATTTAAAACCACTATTTAGTGGGAATTTTGGAAACGATAGCTACACTTGGTATGAAATTTTGGATTAAATATCTAGGCCAAAATAGTGCTTAACTAAAAAGCCAATACCAAACGAAATGATCGCAACACCAAAAGTTATCACACACATCTCAATCACTCTTGGTAAAAATTTAAGCTCTTTTGCCACGCTTATGTAAAAGTTGTAAGTGATAATGGCAACAAAGGCAAAGAAAAACATCGACAAGACAGCGTAAACACCACTTGAAAAGATGAAAAATGGAAGTATCAAAAACGCCGTTGTTATGATGTAAGAACCACCTGTGTAGAGCGAATAGGTAAGCGGTTTGATCTCGTCGCTTGGATTTTCTTTTGACTCAAGATATGCTGAGCCAGCCATGGAAAGTGCAGCTGCAATACCCATGATAAGGCCCGTCGCACCAACTGATTTTGTATTTGAAAAAGCTAGAGCGATGCCACTTAGCGTGCCAGTTAACTCAACTAATGCGTCATTCATACCAAGAACAATGCCGCCGGCATTTACGAGCTTTATGTCTTTTAGCATAGAGATTAAATTGTTTTCATGATTTACTTCTTCTTCATAAATATCTTTAGCTTCAGGATACTCATCAACGATACCAAGATAAAATTGCTCTGCGTCTTCTTCACGTGACTCCATAAATTTTAAAGTAAAAGATGTACCAAAAATTTTAACAAGTATCGTGTAGAAAATGACTTTGAATAAATTTGTACTTCTGCTCTCACCTGTTATCTTTTGGCAAAAAGCATAGTGTCGTTTTTCCTCAGTGATTAATTTACGAAGTATTTTTTTATTTTCTTCATTTTTTTCACTAGCTTCGAGTAACGTATAGATAGCGGTATTATCTGCTTCATTTTGTAGCTGTTTTAAAGCACGTTTTTTATCTAGCATAAATTCCCCTTTTTAAATTTTGTAAGATTTTGGATTTTGAAGTGTAATATTAGTATGGTGCGATCAGCGAGACTCGAACTCGCACACCTAGCGGCACTACCCCCTCAAGATAGCGTGTCTACCAATTCCACCATGATCGCAAAAAGAGTAAAAGCCCCAAAAAGGGGCTAAATTTAAGCTTTACGCTTAGCCAAGCATTGGGTTTGCGTAAAGAACAATAAGTGTAATAACAAGTGCGTAGATAACTTGTGCTTCGATCATCGCAAGAGCGATAAACATTGTAGTCATAAGTTTGCTACCAACACCTGGGTTTCTAGCTGTTCCGCTAATTGTTGCAGCAGCTGTATTACCCATACCAATAGCGCCACCAAGGGCTGCAAGGCCAAGACCAATACCACCAGCGATAACTGAATATGATCTAATCATCTCGCCATCAGCGCCAAATGCAAATGCAGCAAGACCAAGAATTAAAAACACGATCTTTTTCATCGTTGCTCCTTTAAAATTTTAAAGCTCTTTCGGATCTGTCCCCTACTTAAACTTTGTGAGCCGTAATATTACAAAAACAAAACTTTGTTTCAAATAAAAACACTAAAAATTTAAATTGCCCATAAAAAATTCTTGGCTTAGAAAAATAAAAGTTTTTTTATGTTATCTTTGAAAAAATTAATTTATTCTTAATCTCAGGTAATCAATGATAAATGAAAAATTTTCAAAAATAGGCTTTGTTCTTGCTATGGCAGGATCGGCTGTTGGACTTGGTAATGCATGGAAATTTCCAACAATGGTAGGAAACAATGGTGGCTCAGCGTTTATAATTTTATATTTACTTCTCACGTTTGCTATCGCTTTTGTAGCGTTTTTAGCGGAGCTTAGCATTGGTAAGCTTGGTGAGAGTGACGTTGTAAGCTCCATTTATAAACTTGCTCCAAAACATAAAAAAATATGGTCCCTTTCAGGCTTTTTTATGATAGGAGCGATACTTATTGCTTCGTTTTATATGGTTGTCATTGGCTGGATATTAAAGTATATTTATCTTGGCTTTTCGCCACTTTTGGCTGATACTAAAGAAGCAGCAGCGCAGTTTAATACGCTTTTATCAAATGATTTAAGTAGTGCTATTGTTTGTTTTAGCTTGGTTTTTTTAATGGTATTTTTTGCTGTTTCAAAAGGTGTGAAAAGTGGCATTGAAAAGCTAAATATCTGGATGATGCCGGGCCTTTTTATACTGCTTGTTTGTATACTTTTTTATGCAATTAGCATGGGTGATGGCTTTGTTAAGGCGGCTAAATTTTTATTTGTACCAAATTTTAGCGCGATCACGCCAGATGTTGTTTTACAAGCTCTTGGACTTGCGTTCTTCTCGCTATCTATGGGTGTTGGCGTCATACCGACATACGCTGCAAATTTACCAGAGCAGACAAATCTTATAAAATCAACGCTTTCTATCATCTTTATAAACATATTAATAGGCATTATGATGGGACTTGTGGTCTTTACGTTTATATTTGCTTATGGAGCTGATAGCACGGCAAGTGGCCCAGGGCTTATTTTTATCTCACTTGTTACACTTTTTGCAAAGCTTGGGATAGTTGGCAATGTCATGGCCATCGCATTTTTTGTTTCACTTTTATTTGCTGGTGTTACAAGTGCTGTTTCGATGATTGAACCATTTGCTTATTATTTGGTTAGAAAATTTGAAATTTCACGCAAAATGGCTCTTGTTTATATTGGAATTTTTGTCTATATTTTAGGCCTTTTTTGTATTTTTTCATATTATGCGCAGACGGCTAATATTTTTAGTATTTTTGGCAAGCCAGTCTTTGATGTACTTGATTTTCTTACTTCAAATATCATGATGCCAATAGGTGCCATAATTTTTAGTTTTTTTGTTGGCTATAAACTTAAAAAAGAGAGCCTATATCTACTCTTTGGCGAATTTATGGGAAAAGTATTCTTTGAAATTTGGTACTTCACTCTAAGATATATCGTGCCAATTGCAATTTGTGCCATCATGATCTATCAAATAGCAGGTAAATGATGGATAGATTTAGTAAAGTTGGTTTTGTTCTTTCTATCATTGGAGCGGCTATTGGCCTTGGTAATGCATGGAAATTTCCATATATGGTCGGTAGTAATGGCGGTTCAGCATTTATTCTTATATATTTATTTTTTGCTTTTGTTGTTGGACTTAGTATATTTTTTGCTGAGATGGCAATGGGCAAAATTTCACGCCTTGATACGGTTGGAGCATTTAAGAGTCTAGCTACAAAGGGGGCAAATTCTTGGAAATTTGCTGGTGTTGTGATGGTGACAGGGCTATTCATCGCATCTTTTTATACGCTCATTATTGGCTGGGTTTTAAAATACGTTATCTTAAGTCTTGGTGAGCTTCCAAAAGATATGGCAAGCTCAGAAGCGCTTTTTGTAAATTTTACTTCAAAGGGAATAGAGGAGCAAATTTTATATTTTAGCATCGCTTTTTTTGCATACTTTTTTATACTTACAAAAGGTATAAAAAGTGGAATAGAACGTATAAATGTATATCTTATTCCAGCACTTTTTATTTTGCTTTTGCTTATGCTTGGCTACTCTTTTGGCATGAATGGATTTGATGAGGCGGCTAAATTTTTACTTGTACCTGATTTTTCAAAGATAGATCAAAGCGCTATCTTAAATGCTCTTGGGTTAGCTTTTTTTACGATGTGTATTGGCATTGGCTGCATTTTAACTTACTCATCAAGCCTAGGCAATGATACAAATTTATTCACTTCATCACTTTATGTAGTCTTTGCAAATATAATTATTAGCGTAATTATAGGACTTATAGTTTTTACATTCACCTATGAATTTGGCTCAGAGCCATCAAAGGGTGCAGGGTTAGCATTTATCTCGCTTCCAACGCTTTTTGCAAAGCTTGGTTTGCTTGGGAATTTCTTAGCTTTTGCATTTTTTACATCTTTATTTTTTGCTGGTATAACATCGGTTATTTCGCTAGTCGAGCCATTTATATTTTTCTTAAATAAAAGTTTGGGATTTAGTAGAAATAGATCAATTATCATTGTCGGTGCCGTAGTTTATGTTTTAGGGATTTTATGTGCATTAAGCGGTATTGGCGATTTTAAGGAGTCACTTACATTTTTTGGTAAGAGTTTTTTTGATTTGCTTGATTATCTTAGCTCAAACATTATGCTCCCACTTGGTGGCATTATATTTGCCATTTTTGTTGGATACTTTATGAAATTTGAGCTTTTAAAAGAGCTATTCTTGCCTTATATGGGTGAGATTGTTTTTAAAATTTGGTATTTTTTAATAAGGTTTGTAGCACCAATTCTAGTTTTTGTGGTGCTAGTAAGGGAGATTGCATAATGGCAAAAGAACAGTTTTCTAAAATAGGTTATGTTTTAGCAGTTGCAGGGTCAGCTGTTGGACTTGGCAATGCATGGAAATTTCCATATATGGTTGGTGAAAATGGTGGATCAGCATTTGTTATTTTATATCTTTTGATAACGTTTTTAGTCGGCATACCTATCTTTATGGCAGAGCTAAGTATCGGCAAACTTAGTGAGAGCGATAGTGTAAATGCCTTTAGAAAGTTGGCGAATAAAAATAAAAATTTATGGCAACTAGTTGGAATTTTAGCTATGGTAACCGCAGCTATAATCTCATCTTATTATATTGTGATCATCGGCTGGGTCTTTAAGTATTTCACACTATCTTTTGCCGGTCTTCCAAACGATATAGAAAGTTCAAAAGTAATATTTAACGAGCTTCTTACGCATGGTCTTGGCGAGCAGACGCTTTATTTTGTTATAGCATTTGTAGCTTGCTTTTTTATCCTTTCAAAAGGAGTGAAAAGTGGCATTGAAAAGCTAAATGTTTGGATGATGCCAAGCCTATTTATCATGGTTTTAATCATGCTTATATTTTCTATGACAATGAATGGCTTTACAAAATCTGCTGAGTTTTTACTTGTTCCCGACTTTAGTAAAATTTCATTTAACTCGCTCTTGCTTGCTCTTGGGCTTGCTTTTTGGACACTATCTCTTGGTATGGCAGCGATCATTACATATTCAGCTAGCCTAAGCGATGATACAAATTTAGCCACTTCTACACTAAGTATCGTTTTTATAAACATCGTCTTAGCCATCATGATGGGTCTTGTTATCTTTACATTTATATTTGAATTTGGCGCAGAGCCGTCTCAAGGACCAGGACTTGTCTTTATCTCGCTTCCAACGCTCTTTGCAAAGCTTGGTGTGATAGGTCAAATTTTAGCTGTAGCATTTTTTGCAGCACTTATCTTTGCTGGCATTACTTCAGCTATCTCTATCGTAGAGCCGTTTGTGTTTTTCTTGATCAGAGAGTATGGCATTAGCAGGATAAAAGCTCTTAGCATAGTTGGAGCTGGTGTTTTTGTATTAGGATTTTTATGCCTTTTATCAAATATAGAAAATGTTGGCGACAAATTTATGCTCTTTGGTAAAAATTTCTTTGATTTTCTTGACTTTACCGATTCAAATGTTCTGATTCCAATTATTGTTATTGGTGGAGCGATATTTGTTGGATATTTTATGAAAAGAGAGGCACTTTATGTGCTATTTAGTCCATATATGAGCGACTTTGTATTTAGTGCATGGTATTTTTTATTAAGATATATAGCGCCAGTTTGTGTATTTATTATCATGATAAATAAATTGTTTTTTTAAGGGTTGTTTATGCAAAAAGTTGAGAAATTTTTTGATAAGGTCGGTGATATAGTCGGCTATATTTGCATGTTTATTATGGCTTTGATGATAATAGATGTTTTTTTTAACGTTGTGGCAAGATATTTTTTCTCTTATGGAAACGTTGCATTTCAGGAGCTTGAGTGGCATTTTTTTGCTGTGATATTTTTGCTTGGCATGAGCTATGCATTAAAAGAAGATGCGCACGTTAGAGTTGATATCTTTTATGCTAAATTTTCACCAAAAAATAAAGCTCTTGTAAATATGATAGGAACTGTTATTTTTGTAATCCCATTTGCACTTTTGGTTTCAAATTTATCGTTTGAATTTGTGAGTGATGCTTATACTTCAGCTGAAGCTAGTGCAGATCCAGGCGGTCTTACTCACAGATGGATCATAAAAGCACTTATTCCTTTTTCTTTTTATCTACTTGTATTTTTTGCGATTGGCTTTTTTATAAGAAATTTTAATCTTTACAAAAAAGCTAAAAAGGGGGAATAATGGCTGGTTTGATAATGTTTATAGCTGCGCTTTTGATGCTAGGCATTGGCTTTCCAGTAGCCTTTACTTTTGGTGCGGTTTCGATGATATTTGGCATGATTGGTAGTATTGTTGAGAGCATTGGAGACGGAGACGGGCTGCTTGGAAGTATCGAAGTTTTTAAAGATATGTTTAACTTCATGCCTTATAGAATTTTCTCTATCATGGAGAGTAGAATTTTTATAGCAGTTCCACTTTTTGTCTTTATGGGCGTTGTGCTCCAAAAGTCAAAACTAGCTGAGAGGCTACTTGAGAGCATGGGCATGCTTTTTGGAGAAATTCGCGGAGGTATTGCTATTAGCACTATCTTGGTTGGAGCACTTCTTGCGGCTTCGACTGGTGTTGTTGGTGCAAGTGTCGTTGCAATGGGTGTTATAAGCTTGCCTGTTATGTTAAAGTATAAATACGACCAAGCGCTAGGTTGTGGCACCATATGTGCTGCTGGTACGCTTGGACAGATCATTCCACCTTCTATCGTGCTGATTATTTTGGGTGATATATTTTCAGTGCCAGTTGGTGAGCTTTTTCATCAAGCCATCATCCCAGGACTTACACTTGTAGCAGTTTATATCATTTATATTTTGATTGTTGCTTATTTGAAACCAGATACGGCACCTGTAGTAAAAGATGAGAGCGGTGTTAGTAAATTTAAGCAGATCATGAGAGCACTAATTGCTATCTTTCCGCCACTTTTGCTGGTTATTTGTGTATTGGGTTCTATATTTGCAGGTATCGCTACACCAACTGAAAGTTCAGCTTTTGGCTGCGTTGGAGCCATTGTTTTAGCTATTTTTTATAGGACATTTTCATTTTCTATGATAAAAGAGGCATTGGCTGAAAGCGTAAAAACCACAGCACTTGTCTTTGCCATACTTGTTGGTGCGACAGCCTTTTCTATGGTATTTAGTTACACTGGTGGCGATGAGATTGTTGAAAAATTTATGACAAATTTGCCAGGCGAGAAGTGGGGCTTTATCATTTTTAGTATGGTTGTCATCTTTGTACTTGGCTTTTTTATCGACTTTGTTGAAATTTCATACATTGTGCTTCCTATCTTGGTGCCAATAGCCGCAAAGCTTGGTATAAATCCAATTTATCTAGCAATCTTAGTTGCTATGAATTTACAAACTTCATTTTTGACGCCGCCATTTGGTTTTAGCTTATTTTTCCTAAGGTCAGTCGCACCAGCTGAGATAAAAACTACTGCTATTTATAAAGGCGTTGTGCCTTATATTTTTATTCAACTTGCTGTGCTTGTATTTTTCTGCGTCTTTCTAATGGAATTAAAGCCAATGCTTGATGCGAGCCACGGTGGATTATTAAACTTCTTACTCTCACTTTTTAAATGATATAAAAGTTTTTGGTTGTAAAATACCAAAAAACAAGCAAAATGGCTAATTTGAGTTTCTAACCAATTTAGCCATTTTCTATGAATTCTTTAAATAAATTTATAAAATTAATGAGGTGGGTGATGGCGAAGAAATTTATCGATGTTATGGATACGACCTTTAGAGATGGCTTTCAGTCAGTTTATGGCGCTAGAGTGCTTATGAACGACTTTTTGCCTGCGCTTGAAGCGGCTAAAGAGGCTGGCATAGAGCATTTTGAATTTGGTGGCGGAGCGAGATTTCAAAGCCTTTATTTTTACCTTAATGAAGATGCTTTTGCGATGATGGATAAATTTAGAAGCATCGTAGGACCAAAAGCAAATCTTCAAACCCTAAGCAGGGGCGTAAATACCGTCACACTTGATACTGGTAGCCGCGAACTTATCGACCTTCACGCAAAACTTTTCAAAAAACATGGAACCACCACCATTAGAAATTTTGACGCACTAAATGACGTTGAAAATTTAAAATATTCAGGCGAGAGGATCGCTCATCACGGACTAAAACACGAAGTCGTCGTTACTATGATGGACTTGCCAAGTGGCTGTGTGGGAGCTCATGATGTTAAATTTTATGAGAAAATTTTAAGAGAAATTTTAGATGCAAATATCCCTTATCACAGCGTTTGCTTCAAAGATGCAAGTGGCACAAGTAGCCCGCAAAAGGTCTATGAAACCATAAAAATGGCTAGAAAACTACTCCCAGAAAAAACTCACATCAGACTTCACACTCATGAAACCGCAGGCGTAAGTGTGGCTTGCTATCTTGCAGCGCTTGAAGCTGGCGTTGATGGCATAGATCTAGCTGCAAGCCCAGTAAGTGGCGGTACAAGCCAGCCAGATATCTTAACCATGCTTCACGCAGTAAAAGGCAAAAACTACGATCTTGGCGGACTTGACGTGGAGAAAATTTTAAAATACGAAAGCGTTTTGAATGATTGTTTAAAAGAGTATTTCTTACCGCCTGAAGCTGTACAAGTAAGCCCACTTATACCATTTTCACCGATGCCTGGTGGCGCACTCACTGCAAATACCCAGATGATGAGAGATAACAACATCTTGGATAAATTTCCAGAGGTCATTCTTGCGATGCGCGAGGTAGTGCAAAAGGGTGGATACGGTACTTCAGTGACCCCTGTTAGCCAGTTTTACTTCCAACAAGCGTTTAATAATGTAATGTTTGGCAAGTGGAAAAAGATCGCTGAGGGATACGGCAAAATGGTGCTTGGCTACTTTGGCAAGACTCCGGTCACACCTGATAAAGAGATCATCAAGCTTGCTAGCGAGCAACTAGGCTTAAAACCAACTACAAAACACGCAGTTGATATAGCTGATAAAGATGAGAGTAAGTCGCTTGCTCATGTAAAAGAAATTCTAAAGCAAAACAATATAAAAACTACCGAAGAAAATATATTTATAGCAGCTGCTTGTAAAGAAAAGGGTATCGCATTCTTAAAAGGCGAAGCCAAAGTAAATGTAAGAAAGATCGATCCAAACGCTAAGGCAAATGAATGCAGACAAACTCAAAGTGGCAGATATAGTGTCGTTGTAAATGGTAGCCGCTACAATGTCGAAGTAAGCGAAGGTTTTAACGACAGCATCCAAGTAAAATCAATCACCGAAGTTGAAGGCAAGAGTGTAAAAAATGCCAAAAGTGTAGCAGTAGGCGCAACTGAAAATGATATCGTTGCAAGCTTGCCGGGCGCTGTGCATAAAATTTTAGTAAGCGCAGGAGACCATGTCAAAAAAGGGCAAGCTGTAGTCGTACTTGAAGCAATGAAGATGGAGATAGAGGTCAAAGCCCCAAAAGATGGTGTGATAGGCTCTATTGAAGTTAGCAAAGGTCAAAGTGTCGCGAACAATCAAGTGGTGGCTAAATTTAAATAAATTTGCCCATTTTAAAAAGAGAGTGTTAAGCGAAATTTGATTAACATTTTGATGACTTTTAGGTCAGAATTTATAAAAAATGAAAATTTTAAAAGGAAATAACATGATAAATAAACTAGACGAACTAGGTCTAAAAGAGATCAAGAAGATAAATCACAATCTAAGCTACGACGAGCTTTTTGAGCTTGAAAAGGCAAATAACGAGGGTAGGGTTTCAAGTAACGGCACATTTATGGTTGATACAGGAATTTTTACTGGAAGAAGCCCAAAAGACAAGTACTTTGTAAAACAAGATCCAAGTCAAAAGTATATCGCTTGGGGCAAGATCAACCAGCCTATCACAAAAGAGCTATTTGATAAGCTTCTTAAAAAAGCAAAAGAGCAGCTAAGCGGTAAAGAAATTTTCATCCAAGACGCATTTTGTGGAGCTAGTAAAAAGAGTCAAAAATCAGTCCGTTTTGTCACCGAAGTAGCGTGGCAAGCGCACTTTGTAAAAAATATGTTCATCCGTCCAAGTGAGGCAGAGCTAGCTAAATTTGAGCCTGATTTTGTAGTATATAACGCTTGTAAAACAAAAAATGAGGACTACAAGGCTGATGGGCTACACTCAGATGTCTTTGTTATCTTTAACGTCGAGGAAAATGTCGCAGTGATCGGCGGCACATGGTACGGCGGTGAGATGAAAAAAGGCATTTTTTCTATGATGAACTACTGGTTGCCACTTGAGGGCAAGCTAAGCATGCACTGCTCTGCAAACGTAGGCGAGAAGGGTGATACGGCGCTATTTTTTGGCCTATCTGGTACCGGTAAAACGACACTTTCAACCGATCCAAAACGCAAACTAATAGGCGATGACGAGCACGGCTGGGACGATGATGGGGTGTTTAACTTTGAGGGTGGCTGCTACGCAAAATGTATCAACCTTGATCCAAGTAGCGAGCCAGAAATTTATGCAGCGATCAGACGTGATGCGCTACTTGAAAATGTTGTGGCTGACGAAAATGGCGTGGTTGATTACAAAGATGGCTCAAAGACTGAAAATACGCGTGTAAGCTATCCGATCTATCACATCGATAATTATGAGCCAAGCTCAAGCGCTGGCCATCCAAAAAATATCATCTTTTTAAGTGCTGACGCTTTTGGTGTGCTTCCTCCAGTTGCAAAGCTGACAAAAGAGCAGGCGATGTATTATTTTCTAAGTGGTTACACAGCGAAAGTTGCTGGCACAGAGCGTGGTATAACAGAGCCAGTCGCTACTTTTAGTGCTTGCTTTGGCGAGCCATTTATGCCACTTCACCCAACTGTCTATGCAAAACTACTAGGTGAGAAGATCGATAAACACGGCGTTAATGTCTATCTTGTAAATACAGGCTGGAGCGGCGGTGCTTACGGCGTTGGCAAGCGTATGAGCATAAAAGCAACTCGTGCTTGCATAAATGCGATCCTTGATGGCAGCATCACAAAATGCGAATTTGAAAATTTTGATAAATTTAACTTCGCTATCCCAAAAGAGCTTGATGGTGTCGAGACAAAACTGCTAAATCCAATAAACACATGGACAAATCCGGCTGAGTATAACGCTTCACGCGATAAACTTGCTAAAATGTTTGTTGAAAATTTCAAACGTTACGAAGATGTAAAAGAGGGCGTTGAGTACGCTAAAGCTGGTCCAAAAGCTTAATTTGTATAGCCTTGCAAAGCTTCTTGCAAGGCTAGTCTTTTTATTTGATATTTTTGATATGACTAAATTTAAAGTATCTCTCTTCTAAATTCTAATCTCAAGTATTACATTTGTAAATTTATTCTAGTAAGTAACAAAATATTAGATACAAATATATGAGTTACTAATAAAATTTTCCTATTACAATTAGCCTCTAGTTTTTCTTTTTGTGCTTGAACCAGTTATCAAATATCATTTATTGCGATGCTGTTTTTAAAAATTTTTATAGGTTTGAGGAGGAGATAGATCGCATAAATTTAGAATAAAAAAAGAAAAAATAAGGGCAAAGTTGCCCTTATAGTTATAAATGTATATTATGAGTGAAAGTGAAATTCTTCTGGATGATCTAGCGCATATCTAAATTTATCCATATCGACTTTTTTATCCCAGATAGAAACTATCATGCAGCCAACGGCATTACCGCAGAGATTGCCAACAGCACGCATTTCTGACATAAATTTATCAACGCCAAGTAGCACAGCCACGGTGACGACTGGTATGCCAGTGCTCGGAAGTGCGCTTAGTGTTCCAGCAAGGACGACAAAGCCTGATCCTGTCACGCCAACAGCACCTTTGCTTGTGATCATTAGTACGATTAGTATACTTATTAGATGCTCAAAACTTAGCGGGATGTTAAATGCTTGAGCTAGGAAAATAACGCTTAAACTTAGATAGATGTTTGTGCAGTCAAGGTTAAATGAGTAGCCAGTTGGAATGATAAGGCCAACAGCACCTCTATTTATACCAGCTGATTCTAGCTTTTGCATAAGTGGCGCAAGAGCTGTTTCGCTCGAGCTTGTCGCAAAGACTACCAAGACCTCTTTTGAAATAAAACGCATAAATTTAAAGACATTGATTTTTGCAAAATAGCAAATAACGCCAAGTACCACAAATATGAAAAAGCAGCTTGCAAGTGCCATAACAACCAAAAGCTCCATCATGCCAAGAAGCGTTCCGATACCAAATTTACCGATTAGATAAGCCATAGCTGAAAATGCAGCCACCGGGCTAAAGAGCATAAGCCAACTAAGAAGTTTTAAGACATAGTGCTGAATAAATTCAAGTGGCTTTAGGCAAGCTTGTTTTTTATCATGAGCTAGCAGCGAAAGCACGATGGCAACGATAATAGCCATAAAAAGCACTTGAAGTGTGTTTGATTTTATAAATGGATCAAGTATGTGCACATAAGGAAAGATATCATCTACTGGCACTGCACCTCTTAAAAGATGAAGTGTATGTGCTACAAACCCACTATTTGCGTCCATATTTGCAGCTTGAGATGTAAATTTAGCTACGCTTGAGGCATCAAGCTGAGTGTAGTCAAGATTCATGCCATGTCCCGGACGAAGTGTCTCGCCAAAGATGATACCAACAGCAAGCGCAAGTGTGCTAACTATCTCAAAATAGATAAATGCCTTTAATCCAATAGATCCAAGATCTTTTAGACTCTCGAGCCCAACGATACCTGAAACTATCGTTAAAAAGATAATAGGACCAATTAAAATTTTAAGTGCTTTTATAAAATAATCAATGCCTGGCTTGCTTGCTATACCAAGCTCAGGTGCGACCATGCCAACGATAACGCCACCAACAATACCGATCACAACCCAAAAGGCAAGATTGGTAAATAATCTTAGAGCAAGATTTCCTTGCTTTTTAGTATTATTCATAAATTTCCCCTTTATAGGCTTTCTCTGATCTTAGCAGAGATGATCTTATCGCCTTGTCTTATAGCGTCAAGCACCTTTAGGCTCTCTTCATCAACGCATTTTCCAAAGACTGTATGCACGCCGTCAAGATGAGGTTGTTTGCTATGACAGATGAAAAACTGTGATCCGCCAGTATCACGCCCCGCGTGAGCCATGCTTAGGCTACCGCGCTCGTGTTTTACCTTTTGGTTGTCGCATTCGCATTTTATTCTCCAGCCAGGACCGCCTGTACCTGTGCCATTTGGACAACCGCCTTGGATGACAAAATTTGGTATAACTCTGTGAAAATTTAGACCATTATAAAAGCCTGATTTTATCAAATGGATAAAATTTGCGACAGCTTGTGGAGCTTCTTCGGCAAAAAGTTCAAGCTTTATCTCGCCTTTGTCTGTCTCTAAAACTACAAATTTATCTTTTTTAAGTTCATCTAAATTTATATCATAAACTTTTAATTCATCAAAACGCATGTATTTCCCTTTTATTCGATATTTGTATAAACTGCTTGAACATCATCATCATCTTCTAGCTTATCAAGAAGTCTCTCAACCTCAAGCATTTGCTCTTCGCTTAGATTCACGGTTTGATTTGGTAAGTATTGAAGTGAAGCTTTTTTAACCACTAAATTTAGCTTTTCGATACCTTCATGAAGTGTGCCAAAATTTGCATAATCACCGTATACAAATAGCGTCTCATCGTCAGCCTCGATATCGCTTAGGCCGTAGTCTATCAGCTCTAGCTCGATCTCTTCAACGTCTGTGCTTGGCTTTTCAAGCTCAAAAACGCTCTTTCTTGTAAACATAAAGCTAAGGCTGCCACTTGGTAAAATTTCTCCACCATTTTTGCTAAATATCGCTTTAACATTGGCAACCGTTCTTGTTGGATTGTCGGTCGCACACTCAACGATGATTTGCACGCCGTGAGCTGCTTTGCCGTCATAAAAAATAGTCTTAATATCGGCGCTATCTTTGCCATTTGCTCTTTTTATGGCAGCGTCGATGTTATCTTTTGGCATATTTTCAGCTTTTGCCGCTGCGATAGCTGCGCGAAGTTTAGGGTTCATATCCGGATCACATCCGCCATCTTTTGCCGCTACTGTTATAGCCTTTGCAAGTTTTGGAAATACCTTGCTCATCTTATCCCATCTAGCTTCTTTTGCCGCTCTTCGGTACTCAAATGCTCGTCCCATAAATATCCTTAAATAAATTTTTTACGGATTATAACTAAAAAAATTTTATACTTTTTTAAAACATTTTTAGTTTACCTATTGCGGGTTATTAATTTGTAAATCATAGGTTGATATTTGGTAAAAATTTAAGCTAGAGTTTTATAATGACGCACATGATACAAAATGCTCAAAAACAAGATGCAAAAAGCTGCATAAAACTACTAAATCTAGCAATGGAAGATATCGCCTACAAGCTAAGTGGCTACGACGATCCTATTAAAAGTGATGAAATTTTAGAAATTTTTTTCAAAAGTGAGACAAATAGACTAAGCTATAAAAATGTCTTTGTTTATAAATATAATGAGGAAATTATCGCTGCTATGTGTGTATATTTTGGTGGCGACGCGGAACAACTTGATATAGAAATTTTGCAGCATTTAAAGGCGCTTGGCAAAGACGCCCAGGTAGAAAAAGAGTGTTTTGATGATGAGTTTTATATAGATAGTATCGCTGTTGATGAAAATTTTAGAGGCCAAGGGCTTGCAAAAGAGCTCATAAGGTATTCATTTGTCAAGGCAAAAGAACTAGGGCATAAAAAGGTTTCATTAATAGTAGATACAAATAAGCCAAAAGTTCGTAAATTTTACGAGAGTTTGGGCTTTAAATTTAATGTCAAGAAAATTGTAAATTTACATGAATACGACCATATGATAAAGGAGATAATATGAAAACATTTGAAGCAAACAATATCCACTGCCAAAACTGCGCAAACACTATAAAAAACGCACTTGAAGATGACTTTGGCAAGATAGAAGTTGATCTTAGCAAAGAGCCAAGACAAGTTAGGGTTGATCTTAAAGATAGTGAAGTTGAAAAATTTAAATCTGAAATGGCTGATCTTGGATTTGACGTTATAAAGGAGCTTTGATATGCCTTTAAAAGTCAAGCTAAATATAGCGGGAATGAGCTGCGTAAATTGCTCAAACGCTATCGAGAAAGTTTCTAAAAAGATAGATGGGGTGCTTGAAGCAAATGTAAATTTTGCAAATGCAAGCGGCGAATTTGTCCTAAAAGACGCTAGCGTGCGTGAAGTTTTAGAGCAAAAGATAAAGAAGCTTGGCTATTTTGTGGCGACAAATATTGATGAATTTGAAGCCAAAAGAGACGAGCATATAACTGCGATCAGAAATAAATTTATATTTGCATTTCTAGCGAGCATGGTCATCATGGCGCTTGAGATGTTTGTAAGGCCTAGCGTGGTTGTAAATTTAGCCATTTTAGCGCTTGGCTTTTTGGTGCTAGCTTTTAGTGGCAAAGACTTCTTTGCTCACGCCATAGAGGCTGTTAAAAACAAAAACTACGATATGAACGTGCTTGTAGCTCTTGGAAGCGGCAGTGCATTTTTATACTCGCTTTTTGTTGTGATCTTTTCAGATTTCATCCCAGATGATCTAAAAAATGTCTATGTCTCGGGCGCAGCGATGATAATAGCCTTTGTTTTGCTAGGTAAGTATCTTGAAGAGCGCTCAAAGGCAAAGGCAGGCGACTACCTAAAGACGCTACTTAAAATTTCGCCAAAGACCGCCTTTTTGGTCATGCCAGATGGACATAGTAAAGAGGTAAATGTAAATGAGCTAAAAATAGGTGATATCGTCGTTGTAAAGAATGGCTACAATGTTCCATGTGACGGTGTGATAGTCCAAGGCGGAGCTGAAATCGATGCTTCAATGCTAACAGGCGAGAGTTTGCCGGTTTATAAAGAGGTGGGCGACAATGTATTTGCAGGCACATTAAATACAAATGGCTACATAAGCGTCAAGGTGACAAAGAGCTCTTACGAGAGCTTGCTATCTCAAATTTTAAACCTACTAAGCGACGCTAGCTCTAAAAAGATGCCTATCGGACGGCTGGCTGACAAGATAGCAAACATCTTTGTGCCAAGCGTGGTAGCGATATCAGTGCTCACGTTTTTGGCTTGGATCATTTTTGATGGAAATTTTGCCTATGCGATCTCTAGCGCGATCTGCGTGCTTATCATCTCATGCCCATGCGCACTAGGACTTGCCACGCCAATAGCAATAGTAAGCGCGCTTGCACGTGGTGCAAAAGCTGGAATTTTAGTAAAAAATCCAGAAGTTTTAGAGCTAATAAAAGATGCTAAATTCGTAGCATTTGACAAAACAGGCACACTTAGTAAAGGACAAATCAGCGTCAAAAGCTCAAATTTAAGCGAGCAAGATTTAGCTCTTATCGCTTCTGCTGAAAATTTAAGTGAGCATCTCATCTCAAAAGCTATCGTTATATATGCAAAGCAAAAATGTATAGATTTACAAAAGCTAAATGGAAAATTTCAAAATGTTGTCGGGCAAGGCATCATCTATGAGGATGAGAATAATCAGATAATAATCGGAAACGAAAAGTTGCTTTTGGCAAATGAAGTGAGTTTAAATCCGGATGAAAGTAAAGCTATAAAAGAGGCTACAAACGATGGAAGCGGCGTCATACTTTGTACTATAAATAAAAAATTTGTTGGTTTTTTAACGCTTAGTGATGAGCTAAAAGACGAGGCAAGCGATGTTATAAACGAGCTTACAAGTCTAAATTTACAAAGTGTGATCCTTTCAGGCGATGATGAGAAAGTAGTTGCAAGCATCGCTAAGAAGCTAAATGTGAGTAAATATCACGCAAATATGCTGCCTGAAGATAAATTTAATGAGATAAAAGAGCTTACAAATCATGGTGGCGTTATCTTTGTTGGAGATGGCGTAAACGACTCACCATCGCTTAAAGAGGCAAGTGTTGGTATCGCTATGAACTCGGGCTCAGATATAGCAAAAGGTGCTGGAGATATCGTGCTTATTAAAAATGATTTGCGTGGAGTGACTGGACTAGTTAGATTAGCAAATGCTACTATGGCAAACATAAAAGAAAATTTATTTTGGGCATTTATGTATAACGCGATTTGTATCCCAGTGGCTGCAGGCGTGCTCTACCCTGTCTTTGGGCTACTTTTAAGCCCAGTTTATGGCTCAATGGCGATGTGTCTTAGCTCTGTTACTGTCGTTTTAAACGCACTTAGACTTAGATATCTACGACTTAAGGATTAAAATTGAGGCTTGGAGAACTTTATAGCGTTGTAGCGGCTGCGCTTGCTGCAAATTTTAGTGGCATTTTAGACGTTTCATCTTTTATGCGTATCAAAAAGACAAATGCGTGGATAACGCAGACAAATAACGAAGCAAATAAAAAAGGCAATGAGCTTTATACCAAATTTATCAAAGATGAAAGTAGTGCTGCTTTATGTGACGATTTTGTCATTTTAAAGTCAAAATTTGAGGCAAGTTACTATTTTTCTTCTGCAAAAGATGATCTAGCTCAATTTTATAAGGCTATAAATTTTCAGCCAAAAATGGGCGAGATTGATAGCATCTCAAATCAGCTAATTTTAATAGCAAATATTTTAAAAAGCAAAGCATCTAAGGAGTCTATGAGACTTCTTGCAGCTTTTAGTGTCTCATTTTTCTTGCCTTATGCTAAACAGCTTTCAAGAGATATCCAAAAAGACGCAACTAGTAATTTTTATAAATCAATGGGATATTTTTTAGAGGATTTTTGCCTAGTTTTAGAAACTATTATTGGCAAGGCTTAGTTTTAAGCCTGTGCCATTTCTATCATTTGAGTTTTAATGCTTAAAATGTTATTTTGAATGGCTGACTGCTCTAAATTTAAGTAATGAAGCATTTGCATAGAATTACGATCTTTTAGGCTTTGGATGCTTGAAATTTGATGTGAAATATCTAGCTTTTGATCTTGTAATTTTTCTAAGTCTTTTTGTAACTGTGTGGCACTCGCCTTATTAATAATTATAGGGGAAATTTTAGCATCTTCTCTTTGTTCTACATGTACTTCATTGCTTCTAACAATATCTTTCTTGTCATAGCCAGAAGATACTAGCATACTTGTTTTTGAACTATTTGAAGAGATAGATGTATAGCCATCATGATAGAAAATATTTGAGTTCATATTCGCATCTATTTGCATATCATCCTTCCTCTTATAGGTTATTTTTATTTTAAACTATATTCAATAGAAAATTAAAATAGTTTTTAAAAAGTTATATTTTGAATTATATTTCCATATCCTTAAAGATAAATTATATTTATAATTTTTTTTTGCAACTTTATAGTTAAAATACCCAGTTAAGTGCTATTTTGTTAAAATCACGCAAAACTAATTAAAGGCAAAGCTATGAAAGAAGAGAAAAACGCACACAAAAAGATGTGGGAGGGTAGATTTAGCGAGGCTAGTTCGAAGCTACTTGAGGAATTTAATGCCTCTATAAATTTTGATAAAAATCTTTTTGAGGAAGATATCGCTGGAAGTAAGGCTCACGCAAAGATGCTTGGGGTTTGCAGAATTTTGAAAGAAGATGAGTCAGAGGCGATTATAAAGGGGCTGGATGAGATTTTATCTGAGATAAGAGCAGGTAAATTCGAGTTTAAGCTAGAAGATGAAGATATACATATGGCAGTTGAGAAGCGCCTTAGCCAGATCATCGGCGCCGAGCTTGGAGGCAGACTGCACACAGCTAGAAGTAGAAACGACCAAGTTGCGCTTGATTTTAAATTTTACGTATTGAAGAAAAATTTAGAAATTTCATCTCTCATCAAAGAGCTCATCACTACGCTTACAAATTTGGCAAAAAACCACAAAGATACGCTAATGCCAGGCTACACACATCTTCAACACGCTCAGCCAGTAAGCCTTAGCTATCACTTGCTAGCATATGCATTTATGTTTAAAAGAGATTTCGAGCGTTTTGTTAGCTCATATGAGCGAAATAACTTTAGTCCGCTTGGTTCAGCAGCCCTTGCAGGCACTCCTCATAAGATAGATAGAACTATCGTTGCAAGTGAGCTTGGCTTCGCAGGTTGCACGCGAAATGCGATGGATAGTGTGAGTGACCGCGACTTTGCGCTTGAAATTTTATTTAACATTAGCGTTTTTATGACGCACGCTTCTAGACTTTGCGAGGAGCTCATACTCTGGAGCTCGCAAGAATTTGGCTTTGTAAGTATTAGTGACGCTTACAGCACAGGCAGCTCCATCATGCCGCAAAAGAAAAATCCAGATGTCGCCGAGCTCATCCGTGGCAAAACTGGACGTGTAAATGGAAATTTAGTGGCGCTTCTGACAACGATGAAAGGCTTGCCACTTGCTTATAATAAAGATATGCAGGAAGATAAAGAGGGCGTGTTTGATAGTATTACTACCATTTTAAGCTCGGCAACGATCCTAAATGAGATGATAAAAACGGCTAAATTTAATGAAAAAAACATGCTAAAAGCGACAAAAACTGGGCATCTAAGTGCTACTGATTTGGCTGATTATCTAGTGCGTGAAAAAAACATCCCATTTAGAACAGCACATTTTATTACAGGTAAAGCTGTCGCAAAGGCTGAAAACTTGGGACTTGATTTAAGTGAATTAAACGAAGAGCAGCTAAAAAGTGTGGATGAAAATTTAGATGCAAATGCTATTAAATTTTTAGATCTTTACGCTTCAAAAGAGGCACGCACTTCAAAAGGCGGCACGGCAAATAAAAGCGTTGATGAGCAGATAGAAATTTTAGATTACTGGCTCAAGAAAAAAGAGTTATAATTACGCAAAATCTACAAATTTTAAAGGATGAAAAATGTTTTTTGATGGCAAAAATAAAGAGCTTTCTAGTAAAAATGAAGCTTTAGAGAGAGAAAATGAAGCTTTAAAGGCTGAAATTTTAGCACTTAAAGAGGAGCTAAAAAACGTTAAAACTTGCGAACCAAAAGAGCAAGCTAAGGATAAGCAAGAGGCTGTAAATTTATTGCTTTCAAGTTATCAAGATGGTATAAATTTCTTGCAATTAACAATGGAAGAAAACCTAAAAATGCTTGAAAGTATAAATGGACTAAATGAAAAGACTTTCAAAGAGACGGGCGAACTCAAGTCGCAAACGGCTGAAATTTTAAACTCGATCGAGCAAGTAAGCCAGATGAGTAATGACCTTTCAAATGACGCATCTTCACTTGATGGAAGCGTAAATTCGATTGTTGAGATTATAAATCTAATTAAAGACATCTCAGATCAGACAAATTTACTAGCTCTAAATGCTGCTATCGAGGCGGCCCGTGCTGGTGAGCATGGACGAGGTTTTGCTGTCGTGGCAGATGAGGTTAGAAAGCTAGCCGAGCGTACTCAAAAAGCGACACTTGAAGTAGAAGTAAATATAAATGGCCTTAAGCAAAGTGCGAACACGATGATCGAAATGAGTGAGAATTTTTCAAAAATTTCTGCAAATGCTATGAAAATTTTAGGTGGATTTGAAGGAAATATCTCAAGCGTAAACGCAAATACGCAAAATATCCTAAATCAGGCTTTAAATGTTACAAATGAAGTCTATGTAAGTAATGGAAAAATAGATCATATAAATATGAAGCTAAATGGATATAGAGGCGTACTTTTAAATGAGTTTAATAAGATTCAAGATGTTCATGAGTGTAGATTTGGCAAATGGTATGAAAAAGATGTGAAAAATACTCTTGTAAAAGATGCCAAAATTCTCTCAAGTATCGCAGCTCATCATGAAAATGTTCATCATGGTCTAGAAAAAGCGATGGTTATTTTTGCTGATAAAGACAAAGGAAATCTACCTGGCGTTGAAATATTAAAAGATGTTGAAAACTCAAGTAAAGTAGGTTTTGAAGAGTTGCTTGAAGCTATTAAGTCTGCAAGAAAATAAAATTTTAGACTCAGGCTTTGAGTCTAAAATTTAGAAGTTATTAAAATGTGCTTTGTGGATCAGCTACGCCTTCGCTCCAGCCAAGCTTCGCTCCACCAAGCAGGTGAAAATGTAGATGCATAACCTCTTGACCACCGTTTTCACCGCAGTTTGTTATAAGGCGGTATCCGCTCTTATCAACGCCCATTAAGGTCGCCACTTCTTGGATAAATTTTGTCATCTCTCCCATTAAAACCGGATCCATCTCTTGGAAATTTTTATAGTGTTTTTTTGGGATGATTAGGATGTGGATCGGTGCTTTTGGGTTTATGTCGTTAAAAGCTAGAAATTTCTCGCTTTCAAGCACTTTGTTGCAAGGGATTTCACCAGCTACGATCTTTTCAAATATGGTCATTTTAGCTCCTTTGAAATTTTGCAAAATTATATCAAAGTGTGCTTAAATTTCGTGCTCTTTATCTTGATTTTAACTCTTTTTCTATAAAATCAACTCAAAAATTTATAAAGGTAAAAAATTGCAAGATTTCGTTAATAAAATCAAAAATGAAATTTCAACGCTTGACGATCTTGAGAAGGTCAGGGTAGAAATTTTTGGCAAAAAGGGCATCTTGGCGCAAGGCTTTGCAAAGCTAAAAGAGCTTGGCGAAGATGAGAAAAAGGAATTTGCAGCAAATTTAAATAAGCAAAGAGATGAGCTTGGCGCGCTAATAGAAGCTAAAAAGGCTGAGCTTAGCGAGCAAGAGATAGATAACAAGATGAAAAAAGAGGCCGCTGATATCACGCTATTTAATGAGCCTGTTGCTAGCGGAGCTCTGCACCCTGTGATGGCTACGATGGATAAGATAATTGAATACTTTTTAGCGCTAAATTTCTCGCTCGAGACTGGACCGCTTATAGAAGATGATTTTCACAACTTTGAGGCGCTAAATTTACCAAAATACCACCCAGCAAGGGATATGCAAGATACATTTTACCTAGATGATTTTAGACTTTTAAGGACGCATACGAGCCCAGTTCAAGTGCGAACTATGCTAAATCAAAAGCCGCCTATTCGTATGATAGCGCCTGGCACGGTCTTTAGACGTGATATGGATTTAACTCATACACCGATGTTTCACCAGGTTGAGGGCCTTGTGGTGGAGGATGCTGAGAAAGTTAGCTTTGCAAATTTAAAATCAATGCTTGAGGGCTTTTTAAAGCACATGTTTGGCGATGTTGAAGTACGTTTTCGCCCTAGCTTTTTCCCATTTACGGAGCCTAGCGCAGAGGTTGATATTAGTTGTATATTCTGCCACGGCAAGGGCTGCAGAGTGTGCAAGCAGACCACTTGGCTTGAGGTACTTGGATGTGGTGTCGTTGATCCAAATGTATTTAAGGCAGTTGGCTATAAAAATGTATGTGGATACGCCTTTGGCCTTGGCGTTGAGAGATTTGCGATGTTGCTTCATAGAGTGCCTGATCTAAGGTCGCTTTTTGAGGGAGATTTAAGATTGTTGGAGCAGTTTAAATGATAATTTCAAAGCATTGGTTAAACGAGTGGATCGACCTTAGCGACGTTAGTGGCGAGACACTTTCAAAGACATTAAATTCTATCGGGCTAGAGGTTGATAGCTATAAAGAGATAAATTTACCAAAGAGCATTGTGGTTGGCTACATAAAAAGTAGAGAGAAGCACCCAGATGCCGATAAACTAAGCGTTTGTCAAGTAGATGTTGGTGGAGAGACGCTTCAGATCGTATGTGGAGCTAAAAACGTTGAAGCTGGCCAGTTTGTGCCAGTTGCACTTATTGGTACGACTATGCCAAATGGTCTTGAGATAAAAAAAGCAAAGCTAAGAGGTATCGAGTCAAGTGGTATGATCTGCTCTTCAAGCGAGCTGGGACTTCCAAAGGTAAATGATGGAATTTTGCCACTTGATGAGAGTATCGGCAAGCTAAAACTTGGTACAAGTCTTAGCGAATTTGAGATATTTAAAGATACGATAATCGAAGTTGATGTCACAGCAAATAGAGGTGATTGCCAAAATTTACATGGCATCGCAAGAGAAATTTGTGCAGCGCTTGATTTAAATATGAAAGATAGTCACGAAGACGATGAGAGCGAAAATTTACTAGGTATTGGCAGAATAGCTTCTGTGCGAGCAGAGGATAAAGTAAATGGGTCATTTTTATATAAGGCTTTTGAACTAAAAGAGGGACTATATGAAAATCTAATAACTCGCATGCGTCTAGCATTAATAGAGTGTCAAAAGATAAATTTAGTGGAGAGACTGCTTGAATACGCAACATTTTGCACGGGTGTTTTATTTAGAGCTTATGATCACGCTAAACTTGTAAGTGAAGGTGAAAAGGCTGTTTTTGATATAAAAAATGGCAAAAATGGCGAATGTGTCGTTTATTGCGGGGATAAAAATTTAGGCATTGCCGGAATTTACCAAAGTGACATAGCAAGGGTAGATGAGAAGTCAAAAGTGATCCTAGTAGAAGCTAGCTACGTAAAGCCAGATATTGTTTCAAAAGCTATTTTTGAAAATAAAAATTTACCAAAGGGTGATCAAATTTATCGCTCAAGTCGTGGCAGTGAGCCAAATTTAGCTTATGGTGCGGATTATTTATTTAAAAGACTTGCTAGTTTTAAAGATGTTCTAAATCTCTTTGCTGGCTCACAGCAGTCGCTTTTAAATACCGAGCCTATAACACTAAGCATCTCTCTTTTTGAGCTTAAAAATATGATCGGTCAAGATATTGCTAGAAATGATGTCGTTAAAATTTTAAAGAAACTTGGCTTTGAGATCGCAGTAAATGTTGAGCAAGAAAGCTTTAACGTAAAAGTACCGTTATTTCGCCATGATATAGTAAATTCTCACGATGTTTGTGAGGAGATCGTAAGGATAGTAGGCATAGACAATATCGCCTCAAAACCACTAAATTTCTCTGAGAAAAATAGGCTAAATAAGACATATTTTGACTATAAAAACGCCCTAAATTTAAGGCGTAGAGCAGCTGATAATGGCTTTTTTGAAAGCGTACACTATGTCTTTGATAGTGAGGATGAACTTAGTGAGCTAAATTTTAAGCTATGCAAAGTCAAGATACTAAATCCTATAAACAACGAGCTAAACACGCTTAGACCGACACTTGTTAATCACCTTCTAAGCTCAAGCGAGAAAAATATCAAAAACTCAAAACGCTCAGTTAGACTATTTGAGCTTGGAGAAATTTTTGATGAAAATGCAAATCAGGGCTTAAATCTAGGCTTTGTTGTGTCTGGACTTTTAAAAGAGCCAACACTAATAAACGGCGCAAAAGGCGAGGAGGCGAATTTCTACGCATTTGCAGCGATGGTGCAAAATATCATAGGCAAATTTGAACTAAAACCTTGCCAGGGCATCTCATATCTTAGCCCATACGAGCAAGCACACATCTATCAAAATGGCGAAAATATCGGCTATATCGGTAGAGTTGACGCAAGAGTTGAGGCAAAGAGAGATCTGCCAAGAACATATGTTTGCGAGATTGATTTTGCTAAGCTTAAATTTGAGCCAATTTTGGCAGTGCCTTACTCTAAATTTCAAAGCACAACAAGGGATCTTAGCCTTATTGTGCCTGAAAATTTCGAGGCTGGACAAATTTATGAGTGCATAAGAGGGCTAAATCTAAAAGAGCTAAAGGAATTTTTACCAGTTGATATCTACAAAGATGCAAAGCTAAATGGCTCGATCAGTCTTAGCCTTAAATTTACATTCCAAGATATGGAAAAAACACTCGAGGATGACGATATAAACGCACTTATGGATAAAATTTTAAGCGAGCTAAAAGAGAAACTAAATATCGGAATAAGATGAGAATTTATCCATTAGAAAAAAGTCTAAATTTAACTATTAATGATATCGCAGCCGATAAGTCAATCTCGCATAGATGTGCGATTTTTTCGCTTTTGAGCGATAAGCCATCTCGCATTAAAAACTATCTAAGAGCTGGCGATACGCTAAATACCTTAAAGATAGTCCAGCTTTTAGGCGCAAAAGTTGAGGACAATGGTTCCGAAATAACGATCACGCCACCACAAAAGATAAAAGAGCCAAATGAAATTTTAGAGTGTGGCAACTCAGGTACGGCGATGAGGCTTTTTATGGGATTATTAGCTGCACAGGATGGTTTTTTCGTGCTAAGTGGTGATAGATATTTAAACTCACGTCCAATGGCTAGAATAGCAAAACCTCTAAACGATATGGGTGCAAAGATAGATGGCGCAAACAACGCAAACAACGCTCCTCTTTGCATAAGAGGGACGAAATTTGAAAGATTTAGTTTTGAAAGCAAGATCGCCTCAGCCCAGGTAAAAAGTGCGCTTTTATTGGCGGCTCTTTACTCAAATGGCTACAAATTTAGTGAGCCAGAGCTAAGCAGAGATCATACTGAGCGTATGCTAGCTGGCATGGGAGCTGATATAAAGCGTGACGACCTAGAGATCACTTTAGAGCCGATGAAAGCTCCACTTGCGCCACTTGATATAGACGTGCCAAATGACCCAAGCTCGGCATTTTTCTTTGCGGTCGCAGCTTTAATCATCCCAAATTCGCATATCATTTTAAAAAATATCTTGCTAAATAAAACTCGCATCGAAGCTTACAGGATTTTAGAAAAAATGGGTGCTGAGATAAAATTTCACAAAACCTCAAGCAAATACGAAGATATCGGTGATATCGAGGTTAAATACTCACCAAACTTAAAAGGTGTAGAAGTTAGCGAAAATATCTCGTGGCTCATCGACGAAGCTCCAGCTTTAGCCATCGCATTTGCCTGCGCTAAAGGCCAAAGCAAGCTGACAAATGCCAAAGAGCTTCGCGTAAAAGAGAGTGATAGGATAGCTGTCACGATAAATGCATTAAAAGCATGCGGTATCGAGGCAAGCGAGCTTGAAGATGGTTTTGTTATAAATGGATCTGAGGCTAAATTTGCCACGATAGATAGCCACGGAGATCATAGGATCGCGATGAGCTTTGCCATACTTGGACTAAAATGTGGCATGCAGATAGAAAAGAGCGAATTTATTGCCACATCGTTTCCAAATTTTGCTGAAATTCTAAAGAAAATGGGAGCTAGAGTTGAAGATTGAGCTTGCTAGTAGTTATGGATTTTGCTTTGGTGTAAAAAGGGCGATAAAGATTGCTGAAAATGCAGGAGATGCTGCAACCATTGGGCCCCTAATTCATAACAATGAAGAGATAAACAGGCTTGAAAAAAACTACAATGTAAAAACACTTGAGGGTATAGACGAGCTAAAAGATGAGAAAAAGGCTATCATCCGCACTCATGGTATTACTAAAAATGACCTTGCGGAGCTAAAAAAAACCGATATAAAAGTGATCGATGCAACTTGCCCATTTGTGACAAAGCCACAGCAAATTTGTGAAAAAATGAGCGAAGAGGGCTATGATGTGGTGATCTATGGCGACATGCACCACCCTGAGGTAAAGGGCGTGAAGTCATACGCCAAGGGTAACGTCTATGTCGTGCTTGATGAGAGCGAATTAGAGGGCATTAAATTTAAACAAAAGGTCGCACTTGTTAGTCAAACGACAAGAAAAGTCGAGAAATTTATGCAAATCGCAAACTACCTTATGCTTCACGTAAAAGAGGTGCGTGTTTTTAACACCATCTGCAACGCAACATTTGAAAACCAAGAGGCTGCTAAAAATTTGGCAAAAAGGGCTGACGTGATGATAATCATTGGTGGAAAAAATAGCTCAAATACAAAACAACTCTACCTAATATCTAAAAATTTCTGCGAAGATAGCTACTTGATAGAAAGCGAAGAAGAGCTTGAAAAGTCATGGTTTGATGGCAAAAATTTGTGTGGCATAAGTGCGGGTGCAAGTACGCCTGACTGGATCATACAAAAAGTCGTTGACAGAATCAAAAAAGTATAAAATTTATCCTAGCTAAAGCCACAATTAACTATAATAAGCCAATTTGCCTCTACTGGCATAATAAAATTTAAAGGATCAAGATGGCTGTGAACAAAAGTGTTCAATTAGGAAAAGCAAAAGACGAAGATATCGAAGATATCGATTTTGCTGCGATGTTAGAGGAGTCTTTTAAAAAGACTGAAGAAGATAGTGACGCAAAGATCGTCAGTATCAATGGCGATGAGGTTTTAATTGACGTTGGCAAGAAATCAGAAGGCATTTTAAATATTTCTGAAATCACTGATGCTAATGGTAACCTGACACACAAAGTTGGCGATACGATCAAAGTTGTAATAACTGGATCAAGAAATGGAAGACCTATAGTGTCGCACAAAAAAGCACTTAGAAAAGAGAAAGTTAAAGCTTTTATCGAAGCTTACGATCCTGAAAATTCTGGCGAAATCGACGTAAAAGTAGTTGGAAAAAATAAAGGTGGCTTTATAACTCAAGATGTAAATGGGGTGGAATTTTTCTTACCAAAAACTCACAGTGGCTTTAAAAATGCTGAAGGAGTAATTGGTAAAACATATAAAGTAAGAGTTATAAAAATTGATAAAGAAGAAAATAGCATAGTTGTCTCTAGAAAGAAAATTTTAGATGATGATCGCAAAAAACGTAAAGAAGCTCTATCAAGCATAGTAGAAAATGATAGCGTTATAGAGGGCACAGTTAAAAAAATCACAACTTATGGCATGTTTGTTGATGTTGGTGGGGTCGATGGGCTTGTGCATTACAGTGAGATAAGTTATAAAGGCCCAGTAAACCCTAGCTCACTATATAAAGAAGGCGATAAAGTTTTAGTTAAAGTTATCAGTTATGACAACGAAAAACGCCACCTATCTTTATCTATCAAGGCAGCTACTCCAGATCCTTGGGAAGAGATCATAAATGATGGACTAGAGGTTGGTGACACTATCAAAGTTACAGTTAGTAATATCGAGCCTTATGGCGCATTTGTTGATCTTGGAAATGATATTGAAGGATTTTTACATATATCTGAAATTTCATGGGACAAAAATATTAAAAATCCAAAAGATCACATCAATGAAGGTCAAGAGATTGATGTTGAGGTTATTGAGATAGATGCTAAAGGACACCGCCTAAGAGTAAGCCTTAAAAATTTACTTCCAAAGCCATTTGATGAGTTTAAAGCTAAATTTAAAGAGGGTGATGTTGTTAAAGGCGTTGTGACAACTATCACAAATTTTGGTGCATTTGTTAGAGTAGGTTGTGTTGAAGGCTTGTTGCATAACGAAGACGCATCTTGGGATAGAAACGATAAATGCAAAGACATGTTTAAAGCTGGCGACGAGCTTGAAGTAAAAATCATCAAAATCGATAGCGCTGAACAAAAAGTTTCACTCAGCCTAAAAGACCTAAAACAAAGTCCAGTTCAAGCATTTGCTGATAAATTTAATGTAGGCGATATCGTAAAAGGAACAATTCGCGACATTAAAGACTTTGGCGTGTTTGTAGAGCTTGGTAATAACGTTGATGCGCTGATCCGCAAAGAAGATTTAGGTAGTGTAGATGTTAGTATACTTAAGATCGGTGATGAGATTGAAGCAGCTATCGCATTTATCGATGAGAAGAAAAATAGAATTCGCCTTAGCATACGCCGTTTAGCAAAACAAAAAGAGCGTGAAGTGTTAAATGAGATCAATGATAATGATGATAAAGTAACACTCGGCGATATTATAAAAGAACAATTACTTTAGTTTAAATGGGCAGACGCGTACTTTTATTAGTAGTTGTCCTGCTATTTGTAATATTGGGTTTGGTTGGAATTTCTCTTGTTAAATTTGCAAGTGTAAATTTTAGCCAGATACATGAAGAAAATATCACAAATGAGCAAAATTTAACCAAAAACACGACCAGCAATACCAACTGGATGAGTGAGTTAGCAACTATTAGAAAAAAAGATTATGTGCTGCCTGTAAATGAAATTTTTATAGAATACAACCGACCCAAAATAGAAAAGCCAAAGATTACTGCATATGAGCTTTTGATAGATAAAAATGATATCTATTCAATGTTTTGTTTGATGCAGACTTTAAGAAAAAGCGAGGTCGATTTTACTGTTGTAAAAGATGGTGCAAAAAGCCAGATATTTTTAAATACTCAAGACTCTAAACTTCTACAAAATATCATTTTAGAACTAAGAGTTTATGATATCCACTCAAGTGTGAGAGAGGTAAAATTATGAAAACTATCATTGTTTGCGATGCGATACATCCAGTAGGTTTTGAACTTTTAAAAAAAGAGCAAGATATAAACGTAATAGACGCAGTTAATACTCCCAAAGATGAACTTTTAAAAATTTTAGGCGAGGCTGATGTTGCTATAACAAGAAGCTCAACTGAAGTAAATGAGGCCTTTTTAAACGCTGGTAAAAAACTAAAAGCCATCGTTAGAGCTGGTGTTGGTGTAGATAATGTCGATATAGAAGGATGCTCAAGGCGTGGCATAATAGCTATGAACGTTCCAACTGCAAACACTATTGCCGCGGTCGAGCTGACAATGGCGCATATGCTAGCTTCAGCTAGATCTCTTGAATACGCTCATAATGATCTAAAGCTAGATAGAATTTGGAAGCGTGAGAAATGGTATGGGGTTGAGCTTTTTAAGAAAAAACTTGGCGTGATCGGCTTTGGAAATATTGGCTCAAGGGTAGCTGTTCGTGCAAAAGCTTTTGGTATGGAGATCATAGCTTATGATCCATATATTGATCCATCTAAAGTTATCGATATGGGCGGTACTTATACTAAAAATTTTGATGATATTTTAGCATGTGATTTTATCACGATACATACGCCAAAAACTAAAGAGACGACCAATATGATCGGCGCTAAAGAGATCGCAAAAATGAAAGATGGCGTAAGACTTATAAACTGCGCTAGAGGCGGTCTTTATAACGAAGAAGCGCTTTATGAAGGACTAAAAAGTGGCAAGATAGCATTTGCTGGTATTGATGTTTTTACAAGAGAGCCAGCAACTGATCATCCACTTCTTGATCTAAACAATGTAAGTGTCACCCCACACCTTGGAGCAAATACGCTTGAATCGCAGCGAAATATCGCAGTAGAGGCAGTCGAACAAGCTATTTTAGCAGCTCGTGGTATAAGCTATCCAAATGCGTTAAATTTACCTATAAAAACAGAAGATCTACCGCCATTTGTTGAGCCTTATATCGATCTTACAAGCAAGATGGCATTTCTTGCTGCACAGATAAATAAAAGCGTTATCAAGGCCATTCGTATCGAGACTCACGGTCAGATTAGCGAATATGCAAATTCAATGCTAACTTTTGCAATCGTAGGTGCTTTAAAAGAGAGTCTTGGTGATGCGATAAATTACGTAAATGCTAAATTTTTATGCGATGAAAAAGGAATAGTGACTGAAACTAGCCTTGGCGGAGATAGCATTTTTAAAAATAAAATCACAGTTCGCTTAACTACTGAAAATGGCATTGTAACCGTTGGTGGAACGGTATTTGGTGAAAATCAGCAACGCATCGTAACGATAAATGGTTTTAAGACCGACTTTAAACCAAAAGGTAAGATGATCATCTTTAAAAATCATGACGTGCCAGGCGTTATCGCTCAGATCAGTAAAATTTTGGCTGATGAAAAGATCAATATCGCAGACTTCCGCCTTGGTAGAGATGATCACAATATGGCACTTGCTGTCATTTTGGTTGATGAACATATAAAAGCAGAAACGTTAGAGAGACTAAACGCACTTGAAGCTTGCGTTTGGGCTCAATACGCAGTTATATAAAATTTTGAAAGGATAAAAAATGGCTTCATATTCAATGGGCGATCTAAAAAAAGGGCTAAAGATCGAGATCGATGGCGTTCCTTATAAAATCGTAGAATATCAACACGTTAAACCGGGCAAAGGTGCAGCTTTTGTTCGTGCAAAAATCAAATCTTTTATCGATGGAAAAGTGCTTGAAAAGACTTTTCACGCAGGCGATAAATGTGAGCAACCACATCTTGAAGAAAAAGAGATGCAGTATCTTTATGATGATGGTGAATATTGTCAGTTTATGGATACGGTTACTTATGAACAAGTTGCTATTAGCGATGAGGATGTGGGTGATGTTAAAAAATGGATGATTGATGGCATGATGGTTGAAATTTTATTTCACAATGGCAATGCGATCGGCGTTGAAGTGCCACAAGTAGTTGAGCTAAAGATAGTTGAGACTCCACCCAATTTCAAGGGCGATACGCAAGGCGGTAAAAAGCCAGCTACTCTTGAGAGTGGTGCGGTAGTTCAGATACCATTTCACGTACTTGAGGGCGAGGTTATCCGTGTGGATACTGTTCGTGGCGAGTATATCGAGCGTGCGAATAATAAATAATGCAGTTTAATCTTTCTTACTAAAACGTTTAGTAAGCCTAATGCTTAGCTAAAGTCACTATTTAAAAAGTATTGGCTTTAGCAAAAACTTCATTTCTACATTGTAAAATTTCAAACAGTGTTAGCTTAGAATACACAAAATTTTTATATTTTATAAAAATCCAAATATAGCCAAATATCAGCTCATAAAATCTTCAAAAATCAAAAAATATATAAAAAAATGAAAATTCTTAGCGAGATAAGCAAATGTTTTAACTATAAAATTTTTATATTAGGATAGTAGAACCGTAAGTCAAAAACAGGGGAAAAACGAGACGGTTTCCCGTCTCGGTAGCTAGCATTAAGCCGACTTTTCTTTGAGATATTTGTTTATAAGAGTTGTGATCTCTTCACCGTGAGGAAATCTCGCTTCATCATTTCCGATGCGATCTTTCTTAGAAAATATAACATCTCCATTAACCTCGACGATGAAATTTCCACCATCACCTATAACCTTTTCGACTCTTGCATCACTAAAGTTCGCTTTTATTTCATCTTCTACACGAGAAGCTACCGGACGATAGTTTCAAGAGTTGCAGTAAATAATTTTTACTTGCATGCTCTGTCCTTTCTTGTGAAATAAGCCAACATTATATAGAATTTTACTTAACAAATAAAACATATTATTTTAAAGGATAAATTCATGAAAAAAGTTGCTGTGATTTTAGCTGAAGGATTTGAGGAGATAGAAGCACTAACTTCTGTTGATGTTTTACGTAGAGCTGGAGCGATAGCTTCTATTGTTGGGCTAAATGACGTAAACATTAAAGGATGCCACAATATATGTGTAAAAGCTGATGTGACACTTCGCGAGATGAAAGAGCTAGACTACGATGCGATCGTCCTTCCTGGTGGACTTCCAGGAGCTAGCAATCTAGCAAACGATACAAGGCTCAAAGCAATTTTGCAAAATTTTGATAAAAGCAATAAGCTTATTTGTGCCATTTGTGCTGCTCCTATGGTGCTTGAGAGTGCTGGTGTGCTAAAAGATCATTTTGTTTGTTATCCAGGATTTGAAGAAAATGTAAGAAGTGATAAAAGGGGTTATGATAACGGCAAGAGTGTAGTGAAAGATCAAAATATTATTACAGCAAAAGGTCCTGCTTTTTCGATGGAATTTGCACTTTTTATAGTTAAAAATTTACTTGGCGATGAAGCGTATCTTAAAGTAAAGAATGATTTACTTTATAAATAGCTTATAAATATAAAATAATTTTTTATTTAATTATTCTTTTTAAACTTAAGGTTAGATTTTGTTTAGTGATAGTTATAAAAACTCTATATATACGAGTCTGTAGCTTTTAAGAATATTTTTCAAAAAAATATAATAAATTTTTGATTTTTTACATCTTTTTGACGAAAATTAGCTATTATCACACTAACCGAATAAATCGGTAATTTTTTTAAGGAACACTCCTGTGAATATTTATGTAGGAAATTTGTCGTATAGAACGACAGAGGCAGAATTAAAGGAAGCCTTTGCACAATTTGGTGAAGTAAGGCGAGCAAAAATAGTAAAAGATAGAGAAACTGATCGCTCAAAAGGCTTTGGCTTTGTTGAAATGGACGATGCAAATGAGGGACAAAAGGCTATAGACGCGCTAAATGAAAAAGAACTAGGCGGACGTACTTTAAGGGTAAATGAGGCTAGACCAAGAGATTAATGACTATTTGCCACCAAGTGGTGGCATAGCATCCCGCATAGCTCCTACGCCTAGTGGGTTTTTGCATACTGGTAATGCTTATAACTTCATCCTAACTTATCTTTTGACACGTTCGGTAAGTGGCGTTTTGCACTTACGTATCGATGACTATGACCTTGGTAGATACCGGCAAGAATTTGTTCAAAATATCTTTGATGTTTTAGATTTTTTAAAAATCGATTACGATAAAGGGCCAATTAGTGTAAGTGACTTTGAGCGTAATTTTAGCTTTAAAACGAGATCGCAAAGATATGAAAATGTGCTAAAAAAGCTTAATGAAATTTATATCTGCGAATGTTCAAGGACTACAAAAAATGCCTACATAAACGGCATTTACACTAAAATTTGTAAAAATAAAAATCTAAAATTTATAAAAGACAAGACCGCTATTAGACTAAGCGTGGATGAGGGTGATCCTCTTGGTAAGCTTGTGGCAGAGCAAATGGGCGATTTTGTGATTTACAAAAAAGATTTTACGCCAGCTTACAACTTTGCAAGCGTGATAGATGACGAGGATATGGGTATAAATTTGGTTGTTAGAGGTGAGGATCTAAAGGCTTGCACGCTAGCTCAAAGATACCTTGCAAAAAGGCTAAATTTTAGCTTTTATAATGCTAATTTTATTCATCATAAGCTACTTTTAAAAGATGGCAAAAAGCTCTCAAAAAGCTCGAAATCACCGCCAATTAATCTAAAAGATAGCCCGCAAATTTATTACAAAATTTTGGCAAATGATCTTGGTTTAGATTTAAGATCAGCAGATAAAATCCAAAATCTACTTTATGAGTTTAAGCTAAAAAATATAGCCAAAAAATTTTTGCAAAGTATGAGCTAAATTTATACTATATATGCAGTTTGCCCCCGCCCTGATCTTTTGTTTTGATAGCCATGTGTTGCTTTGATTATTTAAGCTTTGTCTCGAAAAATGCGTTAAAAAGCGAGTTTATGCCTTGCTTTGTAAATTTCTCCATTATCTTTTCAAGCTGTGGTTTTTCTTGCCAGATGGGCTCATCTACGAGGCTCATCTTAGCTAGCTCGTTTTGAGCGTCTATGTAGCTACCAAGGCTGTCAATTAGCCCCATCTTTAGGGCATTGTGTGCCAAAAAGACCCTTGCGTTTGCCCACTCATCTTTTTTCTTGATATCTAAATTTCTAGCCTCCGCCACGTCACTTACAAAGAGCATGTAAGCGTCATTTACGAGCCCTTGCAAGCTCTCGCGCTCTTGCTTGCTCCAGCTCCTCATAAAGGTGCCAGCCTCTTTAAACTCACCAGCCTTCACCACCTGCTCGCTCACGCCTAAATTTTTGGCTAAATTTTCGATGTTTGCCCCTTGCATGATGACGCCGATCGAGCCGATGAAAGCGCCCGGGTTTGCTACGATAGTATCAGCATTTACGCCAGCGTAGTAGCTACCGCTTGCCATGTTGCCAGCTGCGTATGCGAGCACTTTTTTGCTCTCTTTTAGTCGCTTGACTGCCATGGCTAGCTCCACGCTAGGACTTAGCGCGCCGCCTGGGCTGTCGATGTAGAGTAGCACGCCTTTGATGTTGCTATCAAGCCTTGCTTTTTCTAGCGCTTCTAAAATTTCACTAGTATCCATTATCGTGCCGGTGATGTCTATGCGGGCTAAATTTGGCTCTTTCATCTTACCATCTGGCGCAAATACGAAAAATAAGATGAGTAAAAATATGAGCGCTTTAAAGTAGTTATTGATAAATTTAAAAATTCCCAAAATTCCTCTAAAAATAAGCCTTAAAATTTGCAAATTTTGCCTCCGATATATAGTTTTTTAGCCTCGTTTGTGTGAAGTATGAGCTGTAATATTAGCTCACTGTCATCGCACTCTAGGTCGTTATAGATGGCTAGATCGGCCGCACGTCCAGCTCTTATCTCACCGTTATTTGTCCTAAGTGCCTTTGCGCCCCCATGCGTTGCAGCGACAAAAAGTCTGGTGGCAAGCTCGTTTAGATCAAGGCTAGCGTGGGTAAATAGGGCGGCTCTTAGCTCATGCCAAAAATTTAGGCTGATATTTGAGCTAAGGCCGTCTGTGCCGATGTTTAGGCTAATGTTGTTTTTGAAAATTTCTTTTAAATTTAATGCCTTTTTGCCAAGCAGTCTGTTTGAAACGGTGCAGTGTGTCACGCTGTGATGAGGCTTAAATTTAGCAAAATCACTCACATAAACGCAGTGCGTAAAGAGCGTATTTATCTCATGAAACATCTCAAAATAGCTATCCGCGTCATACATCGGCTTTGGATCCGGATTAAATCTTAAAAGATGCTTTTTAAAGCCGCCTGTACCACGCTCTAGCCACTGCTTTTCAGCCTTGCTCTCTAAAAAGTGCGTGCTAACAAGAAGATCGTCTTTTTTAGCTATCTCAAGGGCAGCTTTAGCTAGCTTTGGATGCACAGAGTAGGGCGAGTGCAGCGATATGGCTGGGGTGAAATTTTTACTTTTGTAGTCCTTTGTTTTTTCAAATTTGGCTAAGAAATTTTGTAAATTTTGGTGAGTCATTTGCTCGCTTGAGCCTAAAATTTCACTAAAAAGTACTACTTTTAGCGGACTAGCAGCTAAAATTTCAAGCTCAGAGCCAAAGCTAGATATCTCGCCAATGGCACAAACTCCGCTTTTTAACAGCGAATTTATGGCTTCATTCATCGCTTTTTTAGCGTCCATTTTAGCTAGCTCGCCGCCTTTATCGACGATAGAGCCAAGCCATTTTATGAAGTCGCCATATTTTAGTGTGCTAACGTTTGAGCTAAACTCCAAATGAACGTGCGAGTTTATAAAGGCTGGGACAATCACGCTATCACCAAAGTCATAAATTTTCGCCTCTTTAAATTTCTTTTGCGCCTCTTTTTCGCTTAAAATTTCTAAAATTTTATCGTCCTTGAGAACAACACAAGAATTTCTTAAAATTTTTGGATTTTCTCCGCCAGTGATGATCTTTTTTGCTTTTAAAATTTCCACATTTGAGCCTTAAATTTTTGTTATTGTAGCGAAAATTTAGGAATGAAAATGTATAATTTGAGCTATTTAATCAAAAAGGAGTGACATGGACAAGAAGCTAAAAATAATGGTCATCCAAGGCCCAAATATCAATATGCTTGGCGCTAGAGAGCCAGGAATTTACGGCGTTATGAAGATGGAGGACATCCACTCTCAAATGAAGATCGTTGCCGATCAAAATGACGTTGAGATCGAGTTTTTTCAAAGCAACCTTGAAGGCGAGCTAGTCGATAAGATACAAGAGTGCTTGGGCGATGCTGACGGCATCATCATAAACCCAGCTGCATACACTCACACATCTATTGCCATCCGCGATGCGCTAAGTGCGGTTGCGTTGCCAGTTATCGAGGTGCATATCAGCAACGTTTATAGAAGAGAAGAGTTTCGCCATAAAAGCCTCATTGCACCGGTTGCTGCAGGCCAGATCGTGGGCTTCGGACCAGTTGGCTATCATTTGGCGATGATAGGCATGCTTCAAATTTTTGAACAAATCAAAGCAGTAAGAGCAAATCAAAAAGCACAATGAATTTCATCTTAAAGGACGAAAACGCCGTATTTTATGAGTGTGGCTACAGCTGCGACAATGAGTTTTTGCTATGCGTTGATGGCGTGAAATACTTTTTCACGGATGCGAGGTATTATTTCGAGGCAAAAAGCTACGTAAATGCAGGTGTAGTCGTTCTTTTAGCGCAGAGAAATTTAATAAGCGAGGTTAGGGAATTTTTAAGAAAGATGAAGCCAAGTAGCCTTGTTTTTAACCCTGACGAGTTAAGCTTAAGCGAGTATAACGCGCTTAGCAAGGGCTTTAAGATAAATTTCAAGCCAAAGGCAAATTTCTCTAGGCTAAAGAGAATTTGCAAGAGCGAAGATGAGATAAAAATTTTAAAAAAGGCTAGCGAATTTGGAGCAAAATGCTTTGATGAATTTGCTAAATTTGTGCGTGAAAATGGCGAAGGGATGAGCGAAAAAGAGCTTCATTTTAACGCCTCGCTTATCTTTAGGCAAAAAAACGAGCTAGGTCTTAGCTTTGATCCGATCGTAGCGATAAACGAAAACGCCGCAAAGGCGCATGCGCTGCCTGGAGATAAAATTTTAAAAAAAGGCGATTTGCTATTACTTGACGCTGGGGTGAAATTTAAGCGTTACTGCTCTGACCGCACCAGAACTGCTTGCTTTGATGAAAATTTTAACTTCTCAAAGGAGCAAAAATTTAAAAACGCAAAGATGCAAGAAATTTACGAGATCGTAAAAGAGGCTCAGGCTGCTGCTATAAAGGTCACAAGGGCTGGAGTTAGGGCGTGCGAGATAGACCTTGCAGCAAGAAACGTGATAGCAAAGGCTGGATACGAAAAGGCCTTTTTTCACTCGACAGGACACGGCGTGGGTGTTGATATACACGAGCTTCCAGTCATCTCAGCAAGAAGTGAAACGCTTATAAAAGAGGGCATGGTCTTTAGCATAGAGCCTGGAATTTATCTAGAAAATGAATTTGGCGTGCGCATCGAGGACGTGGTGGTCGCAAGAGAAGGTGGGTGCGAGATTTTATGAGGCTAGCTGGAGCAAGAAAGATCGTAAAAAGCCGTTTTTGCCCTAGTTTTTTTCATAAAAGAGATGAGTTTAAGTATGAGGCGCTAGTTGGCATGGGTGGCAACATCGGTGATAGCGCAAAGAGGTTTGATAAATTTATAAGAGCGATTACAAGTGATAGCAGGTTTCATGTAGTTGAAGTCTCGCCGATCCTTATAAATGCGGCGTTTGGCTACGAAGCACAGGATGACTTTAGTAACGCTGTTATAAATTTACAAACATCTATGAGCCCTAGAGAAACTCTAAAAATTTTGGGGCACTATGAGAGTAAATTTAAGCGTGTCAGGACATTTAAAAATGCACCACGTACGCTTGATTTAGATATTTTGTATTTTAGTAAAAAAGTCTATAAAACGCCGCGTCTTATCGTCCCGCACCCAGGAGCCGATAAGAGGCTTAGCGTGATTGTGCCACTAGGGCTTATGAGAGGTTAAAGGATATAAATGGCTACAAAATTTCATACTTTTACAGGCGAGAGCACCATTGAGGCTTTGAAAAAGGCTCAAGAAACGTGCGGCGAAAAGGCCATACTAGTTACTACAAAACAGATTCAAGCCAAAACGATAAATAAAAAGCCACTTTATGAAATTTTAGTAAGTGTCGAAGAAGACGACGTGAAGCAACCCCCAAAACCCAATACAAAAGCCATAAATTATGAAAATGCCTACTCTAAATTTAATAAAAACTATGAACCTGCTAAGCCAAAATTTGAGATAAAAGAAGAACCGGCTAAATTTGAGGCAAAGACAGCATCGCCAGAGCCTTACGATCCAAACGAGAGTGTGCTTTTAAATATCTCAGCTGCTGCAAAAGAGATAAGTACAATAGCAAATGTAAACATCGATGATGTCAAAGATAAAGAGTCAAGCATACCAAGCGGCGTGAATAAAAAAATAGACGATGTGGCAAAGCAAGTAAGCGTGCTAAGCGAAAAAATAGGGCTCATAACTGACATGATCTGGGATGAAAAAGCCCCAAATCGCAACAATCTTTCGATCCCACCTGAGTTTGCTAGCATCTATAAGCTCGCAAAACAAAGCGGCATGAAAGAGGAGCATCTAGAGGCTATCATGCAAACGACGCTTGAAAATTTACCAGTTTCGATGAAGAGCAATCCAACCGCAGTAAAAAGATATTTTTATTCGCTTTTGCGAAATATGTTGCCTTGCAGAAAAGAGCCAAGCGATAAAAAACAACGTATCATGATGCTAGTTGGTCCAACTGGGGTTGGTAAAACTACGACTCTTGCAAAGCTAGCGGCTCGTTTTGCTTACGGCAATGAAAAGCGCTATAAAACAGGCATCATCACGCTTGATACGTACCGTATCGGAGCGGTTGAGCAGCTATTTCAATACGCTAAAATGATGAAGCTGCCTATTCTCGATGTTATCGAGATAGATGACTTTCAAAATGCTATCAAACAGCTTAATTATTGTGATGTGATACTTATTGATACGACTGGAAATTCACAGTATGACAAAGAAAAGCTTGAAAGGCTTGATAAATTTTTAAAGCATAGCGGTGCAAAGATTGATGTAAATTTGGTCCTTTCGGCTGGCTCGAAGGTCGAGGATCTGATAGAAATTTATAATGGGTTTTCATTTTTGGATATTGACACGCTGATAATCACCAAATTTGATGAGACAAAAATTTTTGGTAACGTCTTTTCGCTGATATATGAGACAAATACGCCAGTTAGCTATTTTAGTGTGGGCCAAGAGGTGCCTGATGATCTTGTGGAGGCAAAGAGCGAATTTTTAGTAGAGTGCGTGTTTGACGGCTTTACAAAGCAAAAGGCTAGCGATGAATAATCAAGCACAAAAACTACAAAATTTAGTCCAATCTCAAAACAAGAGCAAAAATACGCATTTTATAGCGATCACAAGCGGCAAAGGTGGAGTTGGTAAGAGCACAATAAGCGCAAATTTAGCAAATGTTTTATCAAAAAATGGCTACAAAGTAGGGCTATTTGACGCTGATATCGGCCTTGCAAACCTTGATGTCATCTTAAATGTAAAAATGGGTAAAAATTTACTTCACGTGCTAAAAGGCGAGTGCAGCCTAAAAGATATCTTGATACCTATAAATAAAAATTTGATCCTCATTCCTGGTGAAAGTGGCGATGAAATTTTAAAATTTAACAATCAATTTTTATTTGAGAGGTTTTTAGATGAGGCGAGCGAGCTTGATGAGCTTGATTTTTTGATCATCGATACTGGAGCTGGCATAGGTGGTAGCACGCAGCTATTTTTAGAGGCAGCTGATGAGGTCGTGGTGGTGACTGTGCCTGATCCTGCGGCGATAACCGATGCATACGCTGTCATAAAGATCGTTTCAAGGTTTAAAAATAGTGAGCTTTTGCTTTTAAATATGGTAAAAAATGAAGCAGAGGCGACTAGAATTTATGAAAATATCAAACGTGTTGCTAATGCAAATATCGGGCCTAGCTTAAATTTAGAGCTTATAGGATTTGTGGCTTCTGATAAGAATGTTTCAAGAAGTATAAAACAACGAACGCTTTTTACAGACGACGCTGCTTATGCTGAGCCTAGCGCTCAGATAAAACAGATAGCTTCGAATTTACTTTATAGGTTGGAACGAAAAGTGCTTAACGATGAGCAAAGCAGGAGCTTTGGGGGCTTCTTTAAGCGTTTGATAGAACAATTTTGATGGAGATTGAGCTTTGCGTGCAGAAAATTTTATAGCATTTTTTACAGTTTGTGGTTTTTTTGTAGGTATAGTTTTTACCTTGCTAAAGATGAGTGAGCCTATCGAAATGCTTGTTTATACACTAGTTATTACTTTGTTTTTTTATCTTATAATTCACATTGTTATCATGAACTACATCGATGTGAAAAGGGCTTTAACTAAAATTTTTGACAAACAAAAACACGAAGAGATCGCAGACTATCTCATCTCTGAGCTAAATACTAGAGAAAAGCGTATGGAAAATATCATGGTAAAAATGACTGCTGAAAATTTTGATTCTGGTAAACGAAATGCACGAGTTAAAGCAAAAGCAGCTTAACGCTTATAAAAATACGATAAAAAAGGAACAAGACGAAATCGTCTTAAAATATATGCCAGCACTGCGTGCAATGGCATTTAGGCTTAAAGAGAGGCTACCATCAAGTATAGATACAAATGACCTAATAAGCATTGGTGTTGAAGAGATGATAAAACTTAGTAGGAAGTATGACAAGGAGCAAAATGACTCTTTTTGGGGTTATGGCAAAAAGAGAATTTATGGCTCTATGCTTGATTATCTAAGGACGCTTGATGTTGTTAGCAGAAGCGATAGAAAGCTAGTAAAGAGCATAAATAGCGAGATAGATAACTACTTTAATGAATTTGAAGAAGAGCCAAGTGATGAGTATTTGGCCGAAAAGCTTAATGAAGATATTGAGAAGATAAGAGAGGCAAGAGGCGTTAGTGGCATCATCACCATTTTGCCAATAGACGAGCAAATGGAGCTAATTGGTCAAAATGATGTCGAGAAAAGCATTGAGAGAGAGGATCTCATTTTAAAAATAGAAGAAGCTTTAAAAGATTTTGATGAAAGAGATCAGATGTTGGTTCAGCTTTATTATTATGAAGAGCTAAATTTAAAAGAGATAAGCCAGATCATGAATATCAGCGAGAGTAGAATTTCACAAATTCATAAACGTTTGCTTGATCGTATTAGGCGTAGCTTGGGGGTTTAATGGCTGATATTTTAAGTCAAGAAGAGATAGACGCGCTACTTGAAGTTGTTGATGAAGACGGCGATACGAGTAATATTGAAGTCGAAGAGAGATCGCAAGGCGAACAAAAACAGATTATTATTTATGATTTTAAGCGTCCAAACCGCGTTAGTAAAGAGCAACTCCGTGCAATAAAAGGCATCCATGATAAGCTTGCTAGAAATTTGGCTAGTCAAATTTCTAGCGTTATGAGAAGTATTGTCGAGATCAGACTTCACAGTGTTGATCAAATGACTTATGGCGAATTTTTAATGAGCTTGCCAAGTCCAACTAGTTTTAATGTCTTTTCTATAAAGCCACTTGATGGAAACTGTGTTTTGGAGATAAATCCGAGTATTGCATTTCCTATGATAGATCGTTTGCTTGGCGGAACTGGTGAAAATTTTGAGGCAAATAGAGAACTAACCGACATTGAAGTAAATTTACTTGATGCGGTGCTTAGAATGATCATGCAGCGTCTTAAAGAGAGCTGGTCGATGATAACTGATATGTATCCAAATGTGGAAGCTAAGGAGAGCAGTCCAAATGTCGTACAGATCGTCTCTCAAAATGAGATCGTTATTATGGTCGTTATGGAGATCATAGTTGGCGGATCAAGCGGTATGATAAATTTATGCTATCCAGTCATCTACCTTGAACCGATACTCTCACGCCTTGCAAACAGAGACATTATGCTTGGTGAAACGAGTGCAAAAAAAAGTAGAAACAAAGAGCTAAAAACACTTATCGGACGAGCAGAAATTTTATATGAAGCCATACTTGGCAAATCGATCATCAGCGTAAATGAGTTTTTAAATTTAAAAGAAGGCGATATTTTAAGACTTGATAGAGGAGCTGATGATAAGGCGATCGTTTGTATCGATAAAAAAGAAGTTTTCTTAGCTGAAGTTGGGCTTCATAGATTTAGAAAATCTATAAGGATTGAGCAGTTAATACGCTCTGATAAAGATGAGATCAAAAATATCTTAGAAAAATACGAAGAAGAGCGAAAAGCAAAGCTAATGGCGTATGAAGCTAATGAGCGCAAAATGGAAGAAGAAGAGGACGACGAAGATGATGAATGATTTTTTTAATATATTTTCTAATGAATTAAAAGCTACTATCGAAGGACTTACGGGCAGAGCTCCAGAGGTTGGTGAAAGAAATGAATTTGACGCACCAACACAAAATGGCATAAAGCCGCCGGTAGTGATGGCCAATATCTCTTTAAGTGGCGACATCAATGCTAAAACAGAGATAGTATGCACTCCGGTTTTAATAAGTGCCATTAGCGAATGGATGATGGGCGAAGAGGAAATTTCAAAGAATGAAAATTTAGGCAGTGATGAGCTTGACGCTGCAAAAGAGATATTTTCAAATCTTTTTAGTGCTTTTAGTACATCTTTGGGCGCTCAAAAGGGCATGCCAAAGATAAATTTTGAAGTAATAAATGTAAATTTTTTAGATGAAAATTCTTCGCTTGATTTTAGTGTTTATGAAAAGCTATTTTTATTTAATGTCAAAATCGAAGATCTAAGTGAGCATATCGGTTTTGCTTGCGATCATTCGCTGATGAAATTTTTTGAGCCAACAAAGACTGAAGCCCCAGCTGCACCAGCAAGCACCCCTCACGTAGCTAAGGGCGATTTTAGCGCTGAAGAGATGAGAAATATCGGGCTTATAATGGACGTTAGGCTGCCTATTCGTGTTCGTATCGGCTCAAAAAGAATGCTTTTAAAAGATGTACTTACCATGGATATTGGCTCAGTTATCGAGTTAAATCAATTAGCAAACGATCCACTAGAAATTTTGATCGGCGATAAGGTAATAGCTCTTGGCGAAGTGGTGATAATAGACGGAAATTTCGGCATCCAGATCACTCAGATAGGCTCAAAACGTGAGAGGCTTCAACAGTTAAAATAATGAATAATGAATTAGTTAGCGATCTTTTAAATTTTCCAAACGTCTTAAAATATAAAAATAAAAATGTTACCTTCTTTGGCTCGGCTAGATTTGATGAAGAAAATTTCTACTGCAAAAAGGCTTATGAACTAGCTTATAAGCTAAACGAGCTAGGATATGCCATCTTAACTGGTGGCGGGGATGGCATAATGAGAGCTGCAAACAAGGGCGCATTTGACAGTGCAAAGTCTCCAAGTGTAGCCCTAAATGTGAGACTTCCGTTTGAACAAAATACAAACCCTTACGTCACAGCAAAATATCTCTTTTCAAATTTAAGCCCAAGAAAATTTGCACTTACCGATCGTTCAGTCGCATTTGTCGTCTTTCCAGGTGGCTTTGGCACTCTTGATGAACTTTTTGAAATTTTAGTACTTGCTCAAGTTGGTAGTAAAAAAGTAAAAATTTTTCTTTTTGGGAGCGAGTTTTGGCAAGGGCTTGATGAATTTATAAAAAATACGCTAGTTAGCCAAAAAACAATAAAAAAAGAAGATATAAATTTATACAAAATCACCGATGATTTAGAGCTTATCGCAAACGAAATTTTGACTATTTAAAAATAAGATATAAAATATCCGCTTTTAAATTTCAAAGAGGTAAAAAATATGAAAATAATGGTCGCAATGAGCGGTGGTGTAGATAGCACTATGACGGCTAAATTTCTGCAAGAAGCTGGTCATGAAGTGCAAGGCTGCTATATGATGCTACATCAAAAGCCAGGATATCACGAAGAAAATATCAGAAAAGTGAAAAAAGTAGGCGAGTATCTTGGCATAAAGGTGCATATTTTGGATCTGCAGGATAAATTTAACGAGTTTGTCTATGATCCTTTTGTGAAGCTCTATAAAGAGGGCAAGACGCCAAACCCTTGTGCTTTGTGCAATAAATTTATAAAGCTTGGTGCGCTGCTTGATTTTGCAAAGGCAAATGGCTGTGAGAAGCTTGCTACTGGGCATTATGTGCAAGTTATTGATGGATTTATCACATGTGCAAAAGATCCTAGCAAGGATCAAAGCTACTTTTTAGCCCAAGTGCCAAAAGAGATATTAAAAGATGTTATTTTCCCGCTTGGGGATAAATTTAAAAAAGATATAAAAGAGCTTGCAAGAAGTGTAAAAGTGCTTGAAGAATTTGCTACGCAGGCAGAAAGTAGTGAAATTTGCTTTGTGGAAGATACCTATATCGAAGTTTTAAATAAGCATTACAATACAAATTTACCAGGAAACGTAGTTGATAAAGATGGCAAAATAATCGGCCGCCACCAAGGCTATATGCACTATACTATCGGTAAACGCCGTGGTTTTGAGGTTTTCGGCGCCCATGAGCCACATTTTGTTATAAAGATAAATGCCGATAAAAATGAGATCGTTGTGGGAACAAAAGATGACCTGGCTCAAAAAGTAGTCGAGCTTGAAAACGTAAATTTATTTATAGATAAAGATAAATTTGAGTGCGAAACTAAGATAAGATATAGAAGCCCTAAACTTGATGCTTTTGTCGAGGTTGATAAAGAGGATAAAACAGCGAAACTAACGCTAAATCAAAATGCGCTTGGTGTGGCGCAAGGTCAGCTTTGTGTTATGTATGATGGCGATAAGGTTATTGCAAGTGGATTTATAAAAGGCTAGCTTTAGCCTTTTATAAAAATTTATTGGGCTCTGCGTAATTTTTTATAAATTAAGCTAGAATTTATTGACAAAATATATCTTTTCGTCTATAATACGAGCTCTTTTCAAGTGTTCCGGATTAGCTCAGCGGTAGAGTAGGTGACTGTTAATCACTTGGTCGCTGGTTCGAACCCAGCATCCGGAGCCATTTATATTCTAAAATACTTTTAAAACCCCGATTTTTACAATGTTTCAAGAGCTTTAAGTTTTCTTAGTTTTATAAAATTTGTTCCCTATTTGTTCCCGAAATTTTTTAATATTCCAATTTCTCGCCATGTTTTCTAAGTCAATCTAAGATGCTTTATTTTTGTTTTTAAAAACAAGAAAATATTTTTTATCCTAAATTACTCTAAAATACCCTAAGGAATCATAGGGTATTAAAAATTTTTCAAAAACTATCCAAAAACTACTCAAAATAGCAAGAGTAAATGAAAAGTACATATAATTAGTTATATAAGAATAAGCATAAGGAGAAAATGGGATGCTTAACGAACTATATAACGATGTAGAGTACAAAACGCTTCTTGAGCACATATCTAGCCAATATAAAGGAAAGGTAGTTCTAGACAGAAAGCAAACCGCAGGGGTTCTTGGCATCGGCGTATCTACTCTTGATCTTCGTATATCGCAGGGCAGAGATATTCCGCGTTATATAAAGATGGGAGATGCAAAGAATTCTCGCATAGCGTTTGCGATAACGGACATTGCGACTTATATTTTTCAAAAAAGGGTTAAAACATGCTCTTAATTTCTATAGTAGATAATAAAGAAAAGGACCAAAAATGAGTAATGCCCTTCAAATAGGCGGACACAGCCTAGTTCTTTGTGTAAGAAGCGA